>NZ_JBPXKC010000002.1:0-593466 GCF_054558355.1 Aquirufa sp. OSTEICH-129A
TGTACTAACCCCCTAATAGACTGGACTAAATTTTAAAAAGAGTTTAGAACCAATTAAATTAGGGAAAATGAAAAGAGAAAGAAGAGTATTCAGTCCAGAAGACCGTCTAGCTATTATTCAAGAAGGTCAAAGAGAGGGAAGTACGGTTACTTGCCGGAAGTATAATTTAGCACCTAGTCTGTATGCTAAGTGGAAGAATAAATACCTTTCCAAAGGAGTAGAAGGGCTAAAGCCTGCTTACAAGCGAGTAGATCCTGAGCTGAGAGCTTTAGAAGAAGAAAATGAACGCTTAAAAAGAATCATCGCCAGACAAGCTTTGGAAATTGAATTTAAATCAGAGCTTCTAAAAAAAAGCCCTGTGCTAATCAAGACAAGAAGATGATTGTTTTACAATACAATCAGCAGGCTCCCACACGGATGCTTTTATCTTGGTCGAATCTTCCTTCCAGCGTCTACTATTACAAGTCTACAGGCGGAAAACCGGGCGTTAAAGCGAGTTCTCACACTTGGAAACAAGATGGAGATTTGGTCGAAAACCAAGTCGTTATCGAGCAAATAAAAGACATTCTCTCCCAAGAGTTTTGTTGCTATGGTTATGAAAACATAACAGGGGAATTACGCAAACTTGACTATTACATTAACAAGAAGAAAGTTTACCGTTTAATGGATGAACACAACCTTCTTTTAGGGAAAGTGATACGAACGAGCGGCAGACGTAAATTTGTCCAACATCGTAAAATTAAGGCTTACTACCCGATGGAATACTTATGCTTGGACATCAAGTATGTCTATGTACACGGTGAAAAAAGGAATTTTTACCTCTTGACCATCATCGATGTTTTTTCTCGCAAAATCGTAGATCAGATTTTTCAAAAAAGCATCAAACAAATGGATGTAATCAATGCCTTTAGACGAATAAACAACGAATACGGAATCAAAGGAGTAACCATTAGAAATGATAATGGGTCACAATTTATAGCAAATAACGTCAAGCAATTTCTCCGTACAGCTGAAGCCAATCAAGAGTTTACACACATTGCAACGCCTGAAGAAAATTCCTACATCGAAGCCTTTCACTCCATCATTCAACGAGAAGTAATCGACCGTTACGAGTTCACGGGATACTATGATGCCAAACAAACTATATTCGCTCACACGATCTGGTACAACACCCGCAGGTTCCATAAAGCAATCAAAATGACCCCGAGCGAAAAATGGGATCAGCATATCCACATCACAAACCAAAAACGTGTCGAACAAAATTTGTACAAAAACCAACACGAAACTAGTGATGTTTTAAACCAAGATTATCAATACCTTAAACAAAATTTGAACGAAAAAACAAGCAATTATTACACAACTGTTTCTACAAATGTGTCCAAGTAATAAGGGGTTTGTACAAACGGAATCAATACTATTTATATATCTCCATCAGGGTTATCTCATCAAATTAATTTTGCCGCATTGCCTATTGAGGGTAATTTACTGTTAGGTGAAAAATACAAAGTACATATTATAAGTTCTCCTGCAGAAATTGTTGATTTTAAACCAGCAAAATTGGAACAAAACACTAAGCTAGAACTACTATTATATGGGGGTATTAATTATGATAAAACAAATATAACCTCCCTGACAGACACATCGAAAACTCAGCAAATGAATGAATTAATAGACATTCAAACGAGAAGTGGAATTAATTCATTTGGCTATTTAATAGGTTCGCAAAAGGAAGTGACCGCTATCCAATCAAAGGGTACCAAAAATGGTTTTAAAACAAGCATTTTAGACGATAGAAATGCTACAGAAGAAAGCATCAAAAAATTAGATGGGAGAACTGCCCCTTTTTTATTGCACTTAGCAACACATGGTTTCTTTTTTCCTGATCCAGTGAAAGAAAATGATTTGGATATATTTGGATTAGAAGGGAAGTCAAAAATTTATAAGGCCTCAGATGATCCAATGATGCGTTCAGGGTTATTATTTTCGG
The DNA here is from genome assembly GCF_054558355.1 of Aquirufa sp. OSTEICH-129A. NCBI lineage: Bacteria > Pseudomonadati > Bacteroidota > Cytophagia > Cytophagales > Flectobacillaceae > Aquirufa > Aquirufa sp. OSTEICH-129A. The sequence continues at coordinate 1,988 of NZ_JBPXKC010000002.1, forward strand.
GGGCAAATAAATATTGGGGAAAAGTAAATGAAAATATAGCATCAGAAGACGGTATTTTAACTGCCAGTGAAATTTCTAACTTAGATTTAAGCGCATGCCAATTGGTAGTTTTAAGTGCATGTGAAACTGGACTTGGTGAGATTAAAGGAAGTGAAGGCGTTTTTGGTCTTCAACGAGCATTCAAAATGGCGGGAGTAAAAAATATCATTATGAGTTTGTGGAAAGTTCCAGATACTCAAACTGCGGAACTTTTTGAAATATTTTATGAAGAATGCTTTGCCGGTAAAACCATTCATGAGGCTTTCCAATCCGCACAGGCTAAAATGAGACTAAAATACACCCCATATTATTGGGCAGGGTTTGTATTGTTGGAGTAAACAACTCTAAAACTACATCTTATTAAACAGTAAACTATTCCATACAGTAAATTCAAAATTTACGTCCTTTATCTCATTTCCTGATATCTTATAATCATAAACAACGAAATTTCTAATTTCCAATTTATTTTTATCAACAATTTCTGAATTAATATGAAAATTGAATTGTTTAATATTTTCAAAATGTTTAACTGATTTGGGGTTCTTCAATTTAACCACATAAATTATTCTAGGGAATTCATTTGAAAGTATTTGTACATTTATTTCCGTGGGTTGTTCATTATAAATAATGGTAAGATTAAAATTAGATTTCATAAAAGTCAATTTAATTGTTCGAAGCCAAATATATGGTTTTCATAAGCACTTACAAATACTAATTTAGCCCTCAAGGATCTTTTTTAACATAATATAGCATTAAGTTTTTCTTAGCATCGATCACCCTCTATTGCTATTGGAACCAGCTTCCGCTAATCCCCCAATTTTCTATTTCGATAGGAGTTTAAATCAAATCCACCTTCAGAATAAGCCTTTTTCTAAAAAAATAACCCACTCAAGGGTTACCTTTTCCATGTTTCGCTATTAACTATTAAACAACGATTAATAGTTCCGTTAATTACTGATTTTGTTTGATTGTGTATGTACTAAATAGCTCTTAAACTCTGTTTAAGAGCTATTTCCTAAAATTTAAACAATAAAATTATGGCTTATATAACAAATGCAAACTCAAAAAAAATGATCGGTTTAATCAACCTGAAAGAAGTTGGAGAAATTGAAGGAGAGGTTTATAAAAAACCGATTTACTTTTTAAATAAAAATGAAATAACCTACTTGAAATCCATGCAAACCTTGTTGAAAGATCCTGAAAAATTTGCCTTTGAAATCTATAAACCCATTGTTAAAAAGGATACTTTTCAATACGTATATGAAAGTTTACAACCTCCATGTTATCATGATAAGGACAATTGTCCACGCTTGCAATCCAGTTATAAAAATTTTGAAATACCTTCAGAAATCAAAGAGAGAGTAAGACAAAAAGCCGAGGAAGAAGGTAAAAGTGAAGCTGAAATTCTTATTCTCATAGAAAAACAAGTTGCTATTTTCAGAAAGTGGTTCAAGGAACATTATAATTTGTTCCTATTGGACACAAAGGAGTTTTTAAGACAACTTGACATTAGGTGGAACATTCAAAGAAATCTAAAGGAAGTAGAAAAAGAAAATACTGGAATTGATTCTGTGAAAAACTTAGATCTAGCAAAATTAGAAAATGAAATAGACAAAATTATAAGTGCGGCTGGCCAATATTTTAATCAACATAAAGATCGTCAACATATCATCAGGAGATTCCAAAAACTAACCTTCCTCGCCTATAAAAAAAGCAGTTTAGAAATAATGAATGACACTGAATTATCAGATGATGAATTAAGAGCATTTCTGATTGAATATGAACTTAAATTCAAAAAACCAATCAAAGAATTGCTCATTCACTATTATCGTGTAAAATACAATTCAGAGCTTTCTTTTGATGGCAAGCTTTTAGAGCGATTAAACTTTAAACCTTGTTCTGTTTGCTATGAAGACTATTTAGAGGTTGGAATATAAAAAATAAAAACTAGGGTTACCTTTTCAAGATTTAAGTATTAACCAGTATAGAAAGAAAATTTATTCAACCTCACAACTAAAAAATAGAATATCAAAACACCGCTGCAGACGAAAGATTCTTAGCTAGATTAGAAAAAGAAGAAAAGGAAATGCTTTTGAAATTTTATGATCTAAAAAAATCAGACGCCAATTGCCCAAGAAATCCATATTTACTTCAACCAGCTAATTTACATTTAACTTCATACGAAATATTACCAAACAACATCGTAAAACTGAGCATTGGATATTCCAAAACATGGAGTGGTTATGTTACCAATACATTTCGGATAAATTATAATCAATATGTATTTGGCACCCTTTTTTATAAAGACGTTGAATATGTAAAAGAAGTAGAATTTAACAAAAAAGGATCTATTGCAATTCCATTCTTCTCAAGTGCTAAAATAGTAAATCTGCCTATCCTGAATCAAAAAAATGTACAACTAAAATGCAAAAAGATTTATGTAGAAGATGTAGATATCTACGTAAAAGATTCCGAGGGCAATTTTATTCTAAATGAAACTTACCTAGAAACTGTTAGAAAAAACCTTGAAAATATGTAATACAATAATATGAAAAAGCTATTAATTATACTGTTATTCCTTTCATTTAACAGTTATTCTCAAACAAAGTTCGTAAGTAATAAATATAATTATTCCTTCGTAATCCCTGATGGGTGGTACATAAAAGAAAAAATTTATACTCCTGAAGTGGACGCTAAGATTGTAGACGATCAGGGGAACTCCTTTATAGTTTCGATCAAAACTTTCCATACTGCCACTAAATTGACCGCGAAACAACAAATGGAGGACTTTTCTAATTATGAATTTGAAGAACAATTAAATGCAATATATGGCACGACTAAAATTCTAAAAAGGGGGTCTTTTCCCTTAGATTCAAAAGAGTTTTATTTCATCCACTTACTTACTCCATTTCAAAATGGATTGCAATTGTATCATAAACAATTTATCTATAGCTATGGTAATAAGGTTTTAACTATTGATGCATGTTCTATTGAAACCTATCTAGACGAGACTAGTCCAGCATATGCAATTATGTTAAATACTTTCAAATTATTGAATTTAAAAAATAAGTAAGACCCCATGGTTACTTTTGAGGTTCTTCTATATTAACTATTATACTATCATTTAAATTTTAAAAACATGAAAACATTCATTGGATTTGGATTAATTATCCTTGGACTTGTATCACTAAGCCGCTATCCCAATTTGGGAAGAGATTTTGCAGAAACAATGGGAGCACTATTTGGGGTTAGTTTATTGACTTTTTTACCTGGTTACTTATTAATAAGAAGTGATAGCAAAAATAAAACAAATTCATATGAGAGATAGAACCCGATTAATGATCTTGGCCCTATTCGTGACCTTTACATCCTATTCCCAGAAATTTTATTTAGGAGATCAATTCAATGGAAATTCTAAAGAATTTAAATTATTGGGGATTTCTTCAAAAACGAATGTATCAACTTATAAATATGTTGGCATTATTTCAGATACGTATTATTTCAATCGAAAAATAGGTGACATCGTGATTGGTGTAAAAAACGGAATGATTGTAATGACCATTTATAACTTGATTCCAGAATCTAACGACATTGATGTCCCTAAATCAACTCTTGATTTAGTAAACGCTTCTCTCCCCTTCCCTTTAGCCAAAAGAGATAGGATTTATGGTGCCAATATTGATAATATGACCATAACAATAAGTAGAACTAAAAATGAATTAACATTTTTCAAGGACCGAATCATGATGTTCACATCTGTTAAGAATAGTATTCTAAAAGCCAATTAAATGAAAAATATAATCGGTGCTTTGATTGGTATATTAGTTATTATTCTTTTTATCCCTGTAGCTTATTTTATAATCAAGTTTATTTTAACATTGATTGTCCATGGAATTTTGTATGTGTTTTTCATGTCAATAGCGGCTTTTGTGGTGATTTTCATTTTTAGTCTATTTAGTAAAAAATAATAGTTTTCATTTACAAAATTAAAATCGGCATCTTATTTCATGGAATTTAGAATTCATTCATTAAAACCCCAGGAATTTAAAATTGAATTTACTATTACTCAAATAATTCGAAATGAATGAAAAAGAATTTAATCGATTGGAAGATCCATTTGAACCCCTGCCTGGTTTGGATACAAAAAAGGATTTTATCCCCTCAGAAGAATATACCCAACTGTTGAATCGCTGCAATGATGCTTGTGCTGAAATTCTTACCGGGGATGTTTTAAACTATCGAAAAAATGAGTTGAAATTGATTCTGGAAAAATACGATGAGCTATTCAATGAGGTTGACAAACACATAACCCAATTTGAGGGATATGATGAGTTCATGTACCTATTTGATGCATTGATAACTGCTTATCAGTTTTTAGACAAAAACCACAGAGATGCTTTTTTTGCCTTGGATGACTACAGTAAGTTTGACATGAGTATCGAACGAAATTTAACCAATTGGTTATTTGCCTATCAAGATCTGAATGAGACTATTGCCTATCATCTTAATTTCAATACTGATTGTGATTGCAACAACCCAGATTACTACCGAATTAGCCACTTAGGCATTCATATTCATAATGATGATATGGCTAAAATCTTTGAGTTTTCGAAATTATATGGTGAGCAATATGCCTATCTATTAAAACAATACATGGATATAAGCTGGGATGAATTCCTATCATTTAAAGAAGAAGAATCAATGTACCACCTAAGGGATAATTTGTTTTATTATATTCTAAGATCACGTTACGAGGATTACTTCCCTACTCTAGAATAATTTAAATCCATTTAAAAGCCCTTTATGAAATACACCTTTCTATTTATTTTCCTAGTTGTAGGATTTAACACTTTATCTCAATCCTATAATCTCCAATCAGGAATCAACCATTACCATGAGAATAAGTACGACGAAGCCTTAGAATTCCTCGAAAAGGAAATTATCAAACACCCTAAAGAAGGGAAAGCTTATTATTACTTATCATTAGCACATGTTAAGAAGGAGAACTACATTCAAGCATTATCACAAGTTAATTTGGCAATAAACAATTTATTTACAGAAGATAGTTTATTAGCATTATCATGGAAGCTTAAGGGAGATATTCACTACCATAATAAAGAATTTAGTCAATTCGAATCCTCCTATGCCAATGCACTTTCAATTAAACCTTTTGACATTGATATTTTTTATGAAAGAGCCATTAAATATGAGGAACGAAAACAATATGATTTGGCAATTTCTGATATATTGAAAATCACTGAAATTGATGAGGCAAATTCTCCAGCTCGAATATTATTAGCTAGTATTTACTTCAAACAAAATAAGTTAAACGACGCATTAACCATTTTAAATCATGTGTTGGGAATTGAGTCCACAGCACAAGCTTATTTAGAAAGATCAAAAGTGTACTCCAAGCTTGAAAATTTCGATTTAGCCATCATAGATGCATTTGAGGCATTTAGTTTGGAGGAAGACAATTCTACATTTCAAGAAAATTTCATTCAACTAGGCGGGAAAAATTATCCCCTAGCGATTTCAAAAATTTCAACCTTAATCAAAGAATATCCTCGTAAAGACGATTTAAGGTATGTTCGTTCCAAGCTATTCCAAAACAAAAAAGATTTTAAAAATGCCCTGGGAGATTTGGATGTCATATTTGAAAATACACCTGATAATTACGTCAATTTTTATTTACAAGACCGAGCCATTTTATTTGGTCATATGGGATTGCTGGATAAATCAATTAAGGATTTGACTAAATTGATATCCATGGATTCAAGCTATTCAAATGATTATAGTAACAGAAGTTATGCTTATCAACTCACTGGGCAATATTCCAAAGCTTTGGCAGATTTAAACAGAGCAATAGAAATTAACCCAGAGGAAGCTTCCTACTATGACCAAAGAGGGCTTTTAAAATATAAATTTTTAAACAATCCAACAGAAGCTTTACAGGATTTTAATTCAGGGCTTAAAATTGATAGTAATTGTATATCGTGTTATCTACATCGAGGAAGATATTATTTATCACATCAAAAAGACGCTAAAAAAGCACAATTAGATTTCCAAAAAGTAATTGAACTAGATTCACTAATAGAAACTAATAGTAGTATCAAGCATTATGGATATTTCGAGCTTGGGATGTTTGATAAGGCTGAGGATTGGATGAAGAAAATAATTCAACAATTTCCTGAAGATGAAAATTATTATGATGCAGCGTGTCTTTATTCCTTAATGAACAAACAAAATTTGGCCTTAGCCTTTTTAGATACGGCCTTTCAAAAAGGATTTAGACAATTTGAACTTATTTCAACTGATTCTGATCTTGTTAATATCCGCAGACTTCCATTATTTATTTCTCTCATTAAAAGGTGGAAATCAAAAATTGAAATAGCTAAAATTCAGGAGTCAAAGTATATTGATTTTAAAAAAAGAAGCAAAAAAGTCGTAGGTACGTATCGGATACCATTTAAATCTACTGGTGGAGGACTAATGAAAGTTATCATTAAAATCAATGGAATGACATTAGAGATGATACTTGATACTGGAGCAAGTAATATATCACTATCTCAAACGGAGTTCGATTTCATGATTAAAAACAAATACATTAGTAACCAAGATATTATAGGGAAAGATATATACAGTTTGGCAACAGGCGATAGCCATACTTCTCGCACCATACTATTTAAAAAGGTAGAAATTGGTGGATTAACCTTGGAAAATGTAAAAGGGTCCTTTTCTGAAAATCCGAATGCAAGTTTACTTTTAGGTCAAAATTTCCTAAGTCGATTTGGAAAGGTAATTATTGACAATGAAAAGAAGCAATTGATATTAATTAACAACTAAATAAATGATATAAATTTCATTTAGAATAAAACAAACAGAATAAAAAATATCATCCAACTCGAAGTGGAAGTGTCCCTAATTAACTGACTATTTAGGGTTAAAGAAAAAATCTGACCAAATAATTCCTACTCGTAGTAAGGCAATACATATTGAATAAACCAGCTAGGTAAATGATCCGTCTTTATCTCTAGATCCCCTTTATAAAACTCAGCAATTAGCTCGAATTCTTTCCCAGAATTGTCAAACAAATAGGCTCGATAACATAATGGCAATATTTTGTGAAGTAATTCCAGACTTCTTTGATAGCGTTGAATTACTTTATCTTTCGGAACATCATGTTCACCTAATACAACTCGATTGGATATCCTTGATATATTGACTTCTGGTTTATCTATGCAAACAAAATAAAGGTATGGGTTATATCCATTTCGCTTCATTTCAACAATCTCTGAAATTTTTGAGGGATGGCTCATCACCGTTTCAAAGCTGAATGATTTATTTTGTTTTACCAAAAGATGACGAATGAACGATGCTATGAACGAACCTTCATAACTATGTGAGCCTTTCGAATAATCAACTAAACAATTTTCCTTGATTTGTAAATCGATATTGTGGCCCGAAGCCGTGGCTTTTGCAACCAAAGATTGAGCATCGTGAGAAGAGGTAAATTCTTCTAATGTCTCTTGAGTTGCATTTAACCCTAGTAATTGTAAATCGATAAGTGATGATTGATTTAACCTAGATTCAATTTCGTCCGCATTTATGAAAATGCCTGCCTTTTCCTTAATTTCTTGTTGAATTCCTCGGAATAAGCTACTCTTCCCTGATCCATTAGGACCCGCAAAAATCCGAACTCTCTTTTTACTTGCCATGTAAAACCATCCCCTTTTTCAAGGAAAGTTTAGTAGGATTTCTATCTACCAAACCAATCTTAATTTTTGATCCATTCGGCAGTTCTTCATAAACTACACCCTTTTCAATATAGGTAACTACTAAATCCATTGCCTTGGAACGTCGAACAGCATTTTTTCCACATGTTTTCCCAACCTTAACCAAGAGATTTGTTTGGGCTACATCTTTTCTAAATATTCTATTTTTCATGACGAACAAATTTAACAATTCAACCAAATATAATAATTATTTGTTCAACCAACGGTATTTGACCTAGGTTTCCACTATTTATAATAGTTAACAAAAAATCATTTAAAAATAAACAAAGTCAGTTTCACCATTAAGATACATTAGCAAATAAACTAGCACAACATTCATTTTTAAACAAACGTAGATTGCATCAAAATTCTCAAAATGTTTGTTTAACTAAATCCTTGATAATTTTATTCTATTGACATTCGATCAAAAACCAATGGACTTTAAACTAGGGCCAGAAAATATTTGAAATAGCCAAAAACGAATGCAATGACAATCGTGGGTTATTATCTTTTCAAGGTAGGTCAGGCTTGCTCCATTTTTTCCCTTAAAAACCATAAAACCACCCTTTAGAGGCGGTTTTATGGTTGAAATTATAAAATGTGATTTGTCTTTTATACCTCCGATAGAACTAAGGAAAAATTAGCTTGCGTCTACCCTGGAGCGAAGGCTTATTTAAATATCATTTGCGCAAATTCCGATAAATAAACACGCCAATTAGTCCATGTATGGCCACCGCCGCTTTCACGGTACACGTATTTAAATTGGTGCTTATCCAATGTATTGCGCATCGTAACCACACTCTCTATCAAAAAGTCTTCTTTACCGCAGGCAATCCAGTATAATTTTGGGTTGGCCTTTTTTAAATCCTCAATTTGTTGATCTCTTTTAGACACATCTACCTTCACGCCAAATCTACTCATATCCGCAAATCCCATACTCATTACCCCGATATAATTAAATAAATTAGGGTTCTCGAAAGTGGTATTGATGGTTTGTAAACCTCCCATACTAAGCCCAGTCAATGCTCTACTTTCCTTGTTTTTCTTTACCCGAAAATGATTTTCTATGTAAGGAATTACATCAGCCACTAAACTTTTTTCAAACAACATACTTCCCATTCCTCCTACAGGCAAATCTGAAGTCGGAATCACTGGACTAACTACATTAGCTGCTGCCTGGTTAGGATTACCGTTGGTAATCACCACAATCATTGGCTTGGCTTTTCCGGAATTAATTAAATTATCTAAAATATTGGGAGCTACACCCAAGGTCGGCCAAGCCTCCTCATCTCCCCCACCACCATGCAATAAATACAGTACAGGGTAAGTGTCTTTGGTATCATCATACCCTGGAGGAGTATATACCTGCATTCTACGTGTCAAATTCAAGGACTTAGATTCATACCAAATTTGGCGAACACTTCCCTTAGGACCTGTTTTTGCCCAATACAAATCAGATGCTTTTCCTGGAATGTATAATAAACTTTCTGTACGGAAGGTGCCATCTCTAGCTACCTTTAAATTGGCCGGGTCTAAGGTTGTTACTCCATCCACAATAAACGTATACCCATATAACTCTGGCTCTAAGGCCTGAACCTTTGTGGTCCAAATTCCATTGCTGCCTTTTTCCATTTCAACTAATTTTCTGCTAGCTCCTTGTCCATTGGCATTTGGTACCATGGGCATCCAGTTTCCAGATAATTTAACAGATGTTGCCAAAGGCGCCTTTAAACGGAAAATAACATCGTTCGTGGAAGATATTTCAGGTGAAACCAATCGCTCCACTTGCCCAACCTCTTGAGCAAAAGTTTGAATTGAAATAATTACCAAAAATGCGGTAATCATGGATAATAAGGATTTTTTCATTGACAATGGTTTTAAATTGAACAGATTTTATTGAAATATAATGAGAACATATGGCAATAGAATGAAATTGAGATTGACTACCTCATTTCCATGACAAAGGGGCTTAAAATGATGATTAAATGGTCATCTTTCTCTTAAAATGAAATCCTATTTCCAGCGGCTAAATCTTGAGAATAATGCGGGTCTCCCAATAAAATTTTGGAAATATTTTGTCCATTTTGCCTTCCATATATACCTTTAGGTGGCAATAACTATGCCCTCATTTTACTCCTATATTAGGCCAATTTTTAGATAAAAATCTTACATTTATACATCTTAAAATCCTGTTACTTTGAACTTATAAAATTTGATTTCAAAGTCCAATCTCCTCTAACTAGATAATGCTCCTAAATCATCCGAAATCAAAAAAATACCCAATAATCCTTTTCCCCATTTTTATTCTAATTACCCTGTTATATACTTGTCAAAAGCCAAGCAGTCATCAAATAACCGAACTATTTTCCCCCAATAAACAATTAAAATTCCAGCTCTTTGACGAAAAAAATCAGCATTCTCTTCAATACAATATAAGCTTTCGTGATACCACGCTACTAGATAAATCAAGCTTCTCAATGGATCTGGAAGGGCAATCCTTTGATCAATTAACTATCAAGAATATCAAAGCTTTTAAAGTAGATACGCTCTTTTCACCTGTTATTGCCGCGAAACGTAAAATCTTCAGAGACCATTATAATGGCATTCTTATCAACTTTGAACAAGCATTGGCATTAGAAATTAGGATGTATGACGAAGGATTGGCTTTTAGGTGGATAAGCAAGGCCAATCATGACTTAAAGGTGCTCAACGAAACTTTTGAAGTAAACCCTGTTAGTGATGTAAGCCTTTTTTATGCCGCATATGAACAAGATGCCAGTGATTCTCCAGGATTTATCAATTTTATAAAAAGAAATATTTTACTTGTCAGCAACTATTTCAAAGGGAAAAAAGCACCCTCTGAAAGTGCTTTTGAAACTCAATATCAAAACAAAAAGCTCTCAGAAATCAAAAATAAATCTTTTCTATTTGCCCCTGCCCTTATCCAGACTGCCAACGAAAAATACATCGCCATAGGTGAATCGGATGTGACAGATTATCCGGGTATGATTTTGCAAAATACATCTCAAAATAAAATCTCAACAACCTTTTCAGCCTATCCACTTAAGGAGGAATTTCCAAAAGATTCCACCAATTATATGAAACAAGTTCATGTCAGTGAATTTGCCGATTACATAGCCATCACCCAAGGAAAAAGAACCTTTCCATGGCGTGTACTCCTGGTTACAGATAACCCGGCCAAGATACCTGCCTCAGACCTTATTCAAAAGCTGGCCCGTCCTTCAGCATTAATAGGCGATTTATCCTGGATTAAACCAGGGCAAATCACAGATGAATGGCTAGTGAATATAAATCTTTTTAATGTAGACTTTAAAGCAGGAAAGAACACAGCATCCTACAAATATTACGTTGATTTCGCTAAGACGTTTGGATTGGAATACATCATGATTGATGAAGGCTGGTACCTGTATGGCTCCCTCAAAAATTTAAATAAAGACATCCAAATTGATTCCATTGCAGCCTATGCTAAAGAAAATGGCGTTGGACTTGGTTTATGGTTTAATGCCATGGTGCTCAATGAAAATCTGGAAGAAACACTGAAAAAATATTCCTCAATGGGTGTCAAAATTATACTCATCGACTTTATCAATCGAAATGATCAAAAAGCCATGAACTATTATGTTAAAATTGCTGAGGCCTGTGCTAAATATAAGCTGATGTTGAATATACATTCTGCCCCAGCGCCAGCAGGATTTGAAATCACCTATCCCAATGCCATCACAAGAGAGGGCGTTATGGGTTCTGAATGGAATGGTTGGAGTCCATTGGTCACCCCCAATCATGACCTCACGATACCCTTTACCAGGATGTTTTCTGGTTCATTGGATTATGAACCAGGATTACTTGAAAATTCTGCTGAAAATGGTTTCCAAAGCATTCCCGACAGACCCATGTCGCAGGGAACGCGTGCACACCAAATGGCTATGTACCTGATTTATGATAGTCCACTTCAATACTTCGTTGGTAATCCTTCGCAAGGATTTAAAGAGCCCGAATTAATGAAATTTATTGGCAATATCCCCACCACTTGGGATGAAACAATTGTCCTGGAAGGTAAACCCTCCGAATATATTGTAACAGCAAGATTAAAAGACGGAATTTGGTATATAGGAGCATTAAACAATTGGAAGGAACGAGAATTATCCATTGATTTATCTCAATTAAAACTCAAAAAATACCGATTGTCAAGTATCAGCGATGGGATCAATAGCCATCGATATGCCTCCGATTATGTCCTGACAAAAGGTATTGGCAATGGAGATGATAAATTGAAAATCAGACTAGCCAAAGGGGGAGGTGGATTATGGCGACTTGAACCTGAAAGACCCCAAATGTAGTATTTAAAAAGGAATGATAAATCTGCTCAAATCTCCCATTCATCCTAAGACAAGACATGAAGAATAAACAAAGGGGCAAACAATTCTTCTAAATCATGCTGATATAAACGACAATCACATTGCAAGTCAGATTCTTGAATTAGTCATGGAAGAAAATCTAATTAGAGGAGTTGATTTTCTACCAGAAAATTTTGTTAAGCCTAAGGGCATTGCCGCTTTCACAGCATGGCGGGGTGACTTAGCAAATCAATACACTAAATAATTCTTGTAAATCAATTCTGCCCATTTTCCATAAGCTAAACCAGAAGGATGTAATCCGTCTTTAGCAATCCATGCTGGATCATTTTTGGCAGTCCTGCCTAATTCAGTGATATCTAAATAGACGCATTTATTTTGAAGAGCAATTTGCTTATTGATGGCATTGAACCAATCAAGCTCTCGGCTAATCTTCATGGTATCTAAAAGTCTACCAATCGGTGTAAAACTATAATCAGGTATGGAAAGGACAAAAACCCGACTTTGGTCACCACTGGCTAATTCAATGGAACGCTTTAAAATAATGCTAAAATTTTTCCGATAGGTGCTCGTATCTATTCCCTGGTATTGATCATTTACTCCTACCAAAAGCGAAACAAAATTGTGTCCATCCAAATTTTGTTCAGCCATGGATGAAAGCAAATCGGCGCTTGTCCAACCCGTTTTTGCTAGGTAAGTCAAACGCTTGGTTTGAATAAATTTGAATTTCAATAATTCAAGTGCTTGTTTAGGAAAACGTTCCGAAGGATTGACACCTTGCCCTATGGTATAGGAATCTCCCAAGGCCAACCATGAAATAGCCACCGAATCTTTATTGGCCGTAATGGTCTTCGGCAAAACCATTTCAGATTCTACGATTTTCTGACAAGAAAAGCTGGAAAAGATCAAGAAAAGAATGAACCAAAACTTCATTTGAATAAAACCCATGCCAAGGTTTTTTGTTTAATTCAAATATAAACTGACACAATGCTATTTATAAAAGAGCTTTCTTTTGGCAAAAACACCTTGCGTACTGTTTATGAAACATAAAAATTTTAAGGCTAAAAATTAATTTACACTCAAACTAAGTTTATGTTTACACCATCAAAATAAAAATTACCTACACTAAATCTATCAACTCATGCTTAAATATCTATCCTGCATCTTCTTATTGGGGTCCCTAATTTCTTGTTCCAAATCATCTGAAAACCTTTCTAATTACTTTAGCTATCCAGATAGTTTAGAAGCAGCTGGAGTAAAAATGATTCCCATTTCAACCCCCAAAGGCACATTCAAGGTCTGGACAAAACGATTTGGAAATAATCCTAAGATCAAAATTCTCCTATTACACGGTGGTCCTGCCATGACGCATGAATACATGGAATGTTTTGAGACCTTTTTCCAGAGAGAAGGATTTGAGTTTTATGAATATGACCAATTAGGCTCCTATTACAGTGATCAACCTGCCGATTCTACTCTTTGGAAAACAGAGCGTTTCGTGGAGGAAGTGGAGCAAGTTCGAAAGGCGATTGGGGCAGATGAGTCAAACTTCTATATTTTAGGTAATTCTTGGGGTGGTATTTTAGGGATGGAATATGCATTGAAATACCAAAAGCATTTGAAAGGTCTTCTAATTTCCAATATGGTGGCCAGCGCCCCAGAATATGGAAAATATGCAGAGACCGTTTTGGCCAAACAAATGGACCCCAAGGTTTTAACAGAAATAAGGGCGATAGAGGCAAAGAAGGATTTTAATAATCCACGCTACATGGAATTACTTATACCCAACTTCTACCATGAACATATTTGTCGCCTTGTGGAATGGCCTGATGCATTAAATCGTTCATTAAAACATACCAACAGCTCTATCTATATCCAAATGCAAGGGCCAAGTGAATTTGGAATAAGCGGACTATTGGCTACTTGGGATATCAAAAATCGCTTAAAAGAAATAAATGTTCCGACCTTGATGATTGGTGCAAAATACGACACCATGGACCCCAAGGCGATGGAAGAACAAAGTAAACTCGTCCAAAATGGCTCTTATTTATACTGTCCAAACGGTAGCCACTTAGCCATGTGGGATGACCAAAAAATCTATATGAATGGGGTCATTTCATTCATTAAAAAGGTGAACGGGGAATAACATGCTTCCCATAACAAAGAAAACCACCTCCAAGGGGGTGGTTTTCTTATTTAAGCTCAGGCCAAGATTATAAAAATGAAGCTGGCGATAAATAAATGCATTGTTTTTCAAAAATGCATGGTAAATAATTACCATTTAGGGCTAAGGCAAATATTGACCTAAATGTTAAAGCTTATCTAACCAAATTAAATCACTGGTTTTATAACCAATCTTCTCAGCTATCTGAAGGTATTCTTTTTTGATATGTTCGGGGATTGTTTTCTTCCTGGATAAAATCCATAAATAGGAAAGTTTTTCACCAGCCACCATGGCATATTGGTAATTGGAGTCGAGAGCTACTACATTATATCCCCCGTAAAATGGACCGAAAAAAGAGACTTTCAACATGCCTATATTTTCTTTGCCAACGAACTTAGCTTTCCCAACCGACTCTTTCCATATTTTTTTATAGGGTTCATATCCCCTGTTGACCACCTTGATACTTCCATCTTCGTTCAAGGAATAATTAGCTGTGGTATTGATAAGGTTTTTCTCAAAATAAAAATCCAATCGAGCCACTTCATACCATGTACCCAGGTATTTGGACTTATCAAAATTCTCGATGGCTTTGGCTCCTTCCGGTATAGTAGAAGCAGAACAAGAGCCTAAAAGGACTGCTATGATCAAGCATAAAAGCGGATTGAATTGCTTCATTTTAAAGGGATGTTAGGGTTTAATAGAATAAACTAGTAACCAGTAGATTCTTATAAATGATATCAAATATTAGGAGTATTAGCTATTTGACTTACTGTGTTTAAAATCAGACTTATACGCTAAACTATCATCAAATTTCCTCCTCTAAAAAAGGACTAATTCTTCTTATCTTTTATTTTTTGCAACATGTCTGATAACTCTTTCACCAAGTCAGGATGCTGACTAGCCACATTATTTTTTTCACTCAGGTCGCTTGTCAAGTGGTAAAGTTGGGGCAAAGGATTATTGCCCAATTCAATATTGACTAGTTTATTTAGGGCGGGACCGGCATTGGGTTCAATATATTTCCACTCTCCCCGAACGATGGCTAGGGAATTCATCCCTTGTTTCACGAGTACTTTTCTACCTTGATTACTTTTTCCCAAAAAGGCATTCAGCATATTCTCACTATCAGTAGCTTCGTTCAAAGGCAATTTTTTATTAAAAAATTGTGCAAAAGAAGCTATGAAATCAATCTGACTAAGCATGGCATCTGAAACCTGAGGTTTAATTTTTCCTGGCCAGTGGATCAGCATAGGCACTCTTGTGCCTGCTTCATAGGTACTGTATTTCCCACCACGAAGGACGCCCCAAGGTGTATGTCCATTAAGTTGCGTAACTGCACCATCTTGATATCCATCATCCAAGACGGGTCCATTATCACTGGTAAAAACAATAAGAGTATTTTTGGCAATACCCAGCTGCTGCAATTGATTCATGATTTCACCCACAGTCCAGTCTAGTTGCAAAATAGCATCTCCCCTCAATCCTAGGCCACTTTTCCCTTTAAATATAGTGGAAGGCATACGGGGTACGTGTGGTTCAGTTAGGGCATAAAACAAAAAGAAAGGATTTGACTTATTTGATTCAATAAATTCCTTGGCTTTACTTAAAAAAGTAAGCGGCATTTCTTCATCTGTCCAGCGGGCCAGTTGCCCCCCTTTCATATAACCAATTCGACCAATCCCATTCACAATGGTATTATTATGGCCGTGATTAGGAGAAGATTTCAATTTGAGTAATTCCGGATTTTCTAAACCAGTAGGTTCGTTGCCAATTTTAGTTTGGTAGTTGACCTCAATGAGATCATTGGGATCCTGGGCCACCACGTAATTATTTTCTACAAATACAGTGGGCACACGATCAGCGGTAGCCGGAAAAATAAAGGAATAATTAAAACCGACTTCATTGGGCCCTGGAGTTATTTTTTGGTTCCAGTTTTTTTGAACGGTATTCCCCAGACCAAGATGCCATTTACCGACTAATCCGGTTTTATAGCCCTTTTGTTGAAATAAGGCAGGTAAAGTGATTTTATCCGTTGGAATGATTAATGCCGCATCTCCTGGCAATACACCTGTTCCGGATTTTCGCCAAGGGTACTGCCCGGTCATGAGAGCATATCGGGAGGGAGTGCAGGTAGCGGAGGTAGCATGTGCATTGGTAAAACGAATACCACCTTTGGCTAGCATATCTAGGTGCGGCGTTTTGATTTTTGTAGCTCCATAACTACCTAAATCTCCATAACCTAAATCATCGACATAGATAAAGATGACATTGGGTTGCTCTGCTAATTTTTGAGAAAAGCCCTTGAAGGAAAAAAACACCATCAGGGAAATCAATAAACCGTATCTAACACTCATACTTTCAACAATTTTAAAATTAGACATCAATACACAGTTTGGTAAAAATGAAAAAATAGCGGGTATTTTTCATTATAGGGTATATACATTTAAAAATAAATAGGTAAGAAAAAGCATTACTTCCAAACCCTATTTTACATTGGGAAGATATAAAAATCAAAGGAATAGATTAGCTAGGGATGAGGGAATAATATAAATATATCACCTTGGAGCGAACATTGAAGGAATGATTTTCGCACTTATATTTTGATTTAATTCATGTTCCTTTGAATGGAGTAATGTGAAAACCCATTGAACTAAAAATATCGCTAGGACAAGTAAATCTATATTTTAAAAAAGATGTTATTCTGGTTTTAGGTATTTTCCATTGATTGAGTATTTCATTCGAAAAAAAACTAAAATCTAATTTGAATAAGAAATATTGATAATATTTTGACCTCAACCATTATTTAATAATTACTCTATCCTTAAAAGTTAAAAACGGCATTTCCAGCACGTATAATAAATTTTCCAATGATTTCATGATGGGAATTTCAGATGTTTAAAAACTAAAAATCACCTTAATGCCTTAAATAATTATATTTTTTAAAAATAAAATGTAAAAGTATTTAGGGATTATTGCTTCTTTAGGAACCTTAGGTCAAATATGCTAGCTAGCTAACCCATGAATTTGAATCATTTATCAGATAATGAATTATTAAACCTGTTAAAGCAGGGTGATAATACTGCGTTTGAGACAATTTATAGAAGACATTGGAAATATATATACGGCTTTGTTTATCAAAATTTGGGTTCTAAGGAAGATGCAGAGGAAATCCTTCATGATTTGATGCTTAGTTTATGGAAAAATAGAGAGGAAAGCAATATTGAGAATTTGAAAGTTTACTTGTTTATAGCTTGCCGAAATTTGATCAATAGATCCATTCGTAATCAAATGAATGTGAGGAAATTCAGAGAGTTCCAATTGTTAAATCAATTACATGAGACAAGTTCAACCGATGAGTTCATGTATTCCAAAGAGTTTGAAATAAGACTTCATGAATTGTTATTGAAAATGCCGGAAAAAACTGCCTTAATTTTTAGAATGAGTAAAATAGAGGAAATGCCGATTAAAAAGATTGCAACTCAATTGGATTTATCTGAAAAAGCAGTTGAATATCATCTTACCAAATCATTGAAATTTCTAAGAGAGAATTTTAAGGATTTTTACTCCGCCAATTAAATCATAAAAAATGACTAAGCAAGAATTTGACACCTTATTGAATAAGTTTGAAAAAGGACAATGTTCCCCCGAAGAAGTTCATTTTTTAGAGGAAATTGCTACATCAAATTTTGAAAAAAATTCAGATATAGGTTCCATTTTCAATAAAAAGGAATTACAATCTGAAGAAAATAGAATGTGGAATAAGCTTAATGAAGAGCTATTCTCAATACCTAAAAAAAGAATTTTCATTATTTCAAAAACTGCCATCCAAACACTCGTTGCTGCATGTCTATTTCTGATTACTTGCATTTCCTTTTATTTATACAACCCTCGAATATTCAATCCACAAATTGTTGAAAATAGGGCCTTAGAGACTCGAAATACCACAAATTTAAGTCAAAATATCACATTGCCCGATGGTAGCAGGGTGGTGTTAGAAAAAAACTCGAGCATCATTGTTCAGGAAGATTTTGGTCAAAATAACCGCACTGTCATTTTAAAAGGTAAAGGTTTTTTCCAGGTTGTTCGCAATGAGAAAAAACCATTTTTAGTACGCATGGGTAATTTAGTAACGGAGGTTTTAGGCACAAGCTTTAGAGTTGCTTCTGATAACCAAAATAAATCCATAGAAGTAGCCGTAGTCAGTGGAAAGGTTTCAGTATATGAAAATTCAAAAAAGGGAGTAACAAAAAAAATGAATGGAGTTGTTTTAACTCCAAACCTAAAAGCTATCTACAATACTGAAAACCAAACTATACAAGAATCGATTGTCGAAAATCCAATCTTAATACACTCCAATATCCAAAAATCCGATTTCATGTTTGATGAGATTAGATTTGGAATTTTACGAGATCGCTTCAAATATTTTTATGGGCTTGATATCATTTTTGTCAACCGAGATATTGAAAAATGCCTTTTCACTGGTGATTTAAGTGGTTTGAATTTATACAAACAATTGGACGTTGCTTGTTCCTCCATCAATGCCAAATATGAGATAAGAGGTTCAACCATTTTTATTGATGGAAAATCATGTAACTAAACATCAAATTAATTTATGAATAGCTCCTGAATTGTAAATAAAAAAAGCCGAAGATGTTGGCGCATCTCCGGCCTAAAGGTTCTACCAAAAAAATTGGTAAAACTTAGTTAATGATCGTAAAACCTTAACTACGTAAAAGTATGAACAAATCCCACCTGTTTCCAAAATTGTTTTGGATTACTATGAAAATCACAATACAACAACTAGTACTCTGTCTGGTTTTTTGCACCTTTTCTTATGCTCACTCTGCATATAGTCAATTTGAGCTAAACCAACCTGTTTCCCTACAAATGGAAAAAACAGAGATAAAAAAAGTGCTCTTAACTATTGAAAAGCAAGCAAATGTCAAGTTTGTTTATAGTTCAAGCAATATTAATATGTCTCAAAAGGTCAATATCAATGTGACTAAAAAAAGACTCGACCAAGTATTACAAGAATTATTGCTTCCCATCTCAGTTGAATATTTAGTTAAAGAAAATCGAATAATTCTTAGAAATAGCAATGAAGGTGGTTCTCACCTTTCATCCCAAAATTCTGTACAAGTTGATGAGAGAACCATATCTGGAAAGGTCAAAGATGAAACAGGCCTAGGAATGCCCGGCGTAAACATTAGCCTAAAAGGTACTACTAAAGGTACTCAAACGGATGGAAATGGAAATTTTAGCATTTCGGTTCCTAATGAAAATGCTGTTCTCTTGATTTCATTTGTAGGCTATGCTAGTCAAGAAATAGGCGTTAGGGATAAAAATCAAATTGAGATTTCGCTCAAGCCTGATGTGACAGCCCTAGATGAAGTAGTAGTGGTAGGCTATGGAAGTACCCAAAAGGTTAACTTAACCGGCTCTATTTCAACTATAAAATTTGATGAAAAAATCAATAACAGACCTTTAACCAATTCTTCGCAAGCATTGGGAGGAACTGCTTCGGGGGTTTGGGTAAGTCAAAATTCAGGAAAACCAGGAAGTGATGGTTCTCAAATTAGAGTTCGCGGTTGGGGAACACTAAATAACGCCAATCCTTTAATCATTGTGGATGGCGTGGAAGGCACATTTGAACAATTGAACCCTTCGGATATTGAATCAATTTCTGTATTGAAAGATGCAGCTAGTGCTGCAATTTTTGGTTCAAAAGCTGCTAATGGTGTTGTTTTGATTACTACCAAAATGGGCAAAAATAATGAGAAAATGCAAGTCAATGTCAATTCTTATGTGGGTGTCCAGACTTTAGGTATGCGATATAAGACTATCAATAATAGTGCTGATAACATGGAATTGAGCAATAGAGCATTAGTTAATGACGGAGCAAGCCCATTATATTCAACTGATTTAATCAATGCGTTCAGGACTGGGACAGATAACTTTAAATATCCTAACACCAATTGGTTTTCAGAATTATTCAAACCTGCGAAAATTCAAGAACACAATGTGTCCGTTCGCGGTGGTTCGGCACAAACATCCACTTTTTTATCATTCAACTATTTAAATCAAGAGGGAATGGTTGCCAATACCAACTCTCAGCGATTTAGTTTGAGAGCAAACCTCGATTCTAAAATTAATAATTGGTTGAAAATTAGTGGCCGAGTTAGTTACATAAACCGTCTATCCAAAGAGCCTTATGCGGATATCACCTATGGCTCATTGGGACGTGTTTTTGATATGTTGAGTGGAGCTGCCCCCTTTATTGCTCCCTATACTAGAGATGGACGTTTTGGTTCTGTTCAAGCGACGGATAAGAATGGAGCTTTATTATATGACAATAGAAATCCTTTAATTGATGCAGCAAACGGACAAACATCGACTCAGGAGAATTTATTGTCAATCAATGCTACTGCCGAAGTGAATTTCACAAAACATTTATCTGTGAAAACAACCTTCGCGGCAAATGGCACCTGGAATTTAGTGGATCGCTACAATAAGAGTGTTTTTGGATACACAGATGCTGGAATAGAAACAATCACCAAAAATTTTAATAGAGAGGGATTAGAAATCAATCGAGGAACAATTTCTGGATTCAATACGAATCTTTTTACGACTATAAATTATAGTAATACTTTCAATAAAGTTCATGAAGTTTCAGCTATTGCAGGTACACAAATAGAATCAAATAAAATTCAAACTCTATATGCTAGAAGAAGCAGTCCACCCAAGGAGGGTTTAACCCAAGTAGATGCTGGGACCTCAGGTATTCAAGGATCAGGAAATATGAATGCATTACGAATTTTATCATACTTCGGTAGGGTAAACTATGCATTTAACCAAAAATATTTGTTTGAAGCTAATTTTAGAGCAGATGCTTCTTCTCGTTTCAAAGAAGGAAATCGCTGGGGATATTTTCCAGGTTTTTCAGCAGGTTGGAGGGTTTCTGACGAAGACTTCTTGAAAAATTCAGATGTCATTTCCAATTTAAAACTTAGGGCTTCTTGGGGAAGATTGGGTAACCAAAACATATCAGATTATTGGCCCTATCTAACCATCATCAACCAAAATAACGCTTTGAGTTATAATTATGGGGGCAAGTTGGCACCAGGTGCTGCAATCACCAATTTAATTGATGAAAACATTACTTGGGAAAAAACTGCTACGACAGATTTTGGTATTGAGATGTCATTTTTTAGAAATAAAATTTCGATTGAAGCAGATTATTTCAGAAAGAAAACAGATGACATCTTAGTTCAATTACCCATTCCGTTGGTATTAGGGGGATTGAATTCGCCATTTGAAAATAAAGGTGAAATGACTAATAATGGAGTTGAAGTTATCTTGAATTATAACAATCAAGTTTCTGACCCCAATAAACTAGGTTTTAGCATTGGATTAAATGCGACCTACATAGATAATATGGTTACTAAATTCGGCACCTCTAGGTCTCCCGATCAATTATACCTTATAAGAGAAGGATATTCTTTTAGAGAATTGTACGGATATAAAGTGGTTGGTATTTACCAATCTGATCGAGAAGCAACGGAGCATATGTTTGCTAATGGATTTAAACCTAAAGCGGGTAATTTGAAATTTGAGGATGTGAATAACGATGGCAAATTGGGCTTTGAAGATAAGCAGTCAATTGGAAATACCATTCCTAAGGTGACTTTCGGCATATCCCCTTCCTTTAAGTTTAAAGGATTTGATTTGAATATTTTGATGCAGGGAATTCTAGGCGTCAATATGTTTAATCAAAATAACTTCACCAATCTAACTTATGAAAATAGAGTAATTGGGGAAAGGTGGTTAAACTCATGGACTCCAACCAATACCAATACGAATATTCCTATGGCTAGATTTGATAACTCGTGGAATAGTTCTCAATCATCTTTTTGGGTAAATAAAGTAGATTTTGTCAAGCTGAAAAATATTCAGTTAGGATATAGTGTACCCGAAAAAATTTCAACTAAATATGGTTTGAAAAAAGCATATATATACGTCAATGCCCAAAACATGTATACCCTTGTGAACAATGATTTTGACGGCTATGATCCAGAAAAGAACACCTTTGATTCCAGTACCAATCAATATCCAGTTCCAAGAATTGTGACATTAGGCATTAATTTAAACTTCTAAGATCATGAAAAAAATATATAACTACCTATTCATATTTTTATTAAGCTTTTGTATTAGTTGTTCTGACCAGTATTTGGAGATTTTTCCGGAGGATAAAATTACTACTGCAAATTTTCCACAAAATGAAGCTGACATTAAGCTTGCATTAAATGGGGTATATTCTTTGCTAAGAGAGTCCTCTATTTACAATGAGGGTTTATTTGGCTTTGGGGTATTGGATGGAGCGACTCCCAATGCTTTTAATTGGGGAAATTTCCCCATCACTAAAATGGGTAACGGGCAACTGTCATCCACAGATGCCGACATTATTACTTTCCGATGGACTAGATGCTATGCCATTATTTTTAGAGCTAATTATTTATTGAAAGCTTTGGATCAAGTTAAATTATCGGATGCAGCTAAAAATACATATAAAGGAGAAGCTCATTTTTTAAGGGGCTTAGCTTATTCATTATTAGCTGATGCATATGGTGGAGTACCTATCGCGAACAGTGCTCTGACTACGGATGAGGCACGTGTTATTGCTAGAGCCTCCAAAGAAGCCACTTGGAACCAGGTGATTGCCGATTATGATGTAGCCATTCAAAATTTGGGCATAAAAGCTCCAGAGGTGGGCAGAGCAGATAAGGGTGCTGCTTTGGGGTTGAAGATGAGAGCTTATTTGTATCAAAATATGTATGATAAAGTTCTTGAAGTAGCACAGCAAATTGAAGCACTAAATAAGTACTCTTTATTTCCAAGCTATGAAGGACTTTTTAAGCAGGAAAATGAAAATAACTCGGAGGTAATATTTGATGTACAATATATTTCTGGTGAAAATTCTCAAGGTTCATTTCATGATCAATTTTGCGGAACAGGAACAGGTAGTTTTACCCGTGGTTCTCGATATGTTCCAACAGATAATTTAGTTGATGCTTATGAGACTATTGACGGAAGTCCGGTTAATCCAAATGATAAATTCAAAAATCGTGATCCTCGTTTGGAGTTTACAATCGTAATTCCTGGTTCATATATTTTAGGTTTTCGCTTCCCTAATTACATTTACCCGGGTGGGGCATTTAATCATCCAGGAAATAGATTAAAACACCTTAGCGCGCGTAAATACAGAGAAGGCCAAATGGCCAACCTACCTACTTCAGGTCAATCTGCTATTAATAATATTGTCATGCGATATGCAGATGTCCTGTTAGCCAAGGCTGAGGCAATGATTGAATTAAATAAAAATATTGATGAAGCAATAGCAATCATAAACAGAATCAGAACGGAAAGAAAAGATGTTAAAATCTCACTAATCCCAACAGGATTATCCCAACAAGAAGCCAGAATTAGATTAAGAAAAGAACGTAGAATTGAATTTGCTTTGGAGGGTCTGTATTGGTCCGATATTAGACGCTGGAATATTGGTAAAGATATTTATCCAGTAGTAGTTAAAGATCATTTGGGCGGTGTAATTGAAACTAAATTCCCAACGGGTTATTTAGATTATTACAACTTATTGCCTATACCTGTAAATGAGTTGTCTCTAAATCCGAACTTAGTTCAAAATCCCAAATGGTAAAACATCAATCAGAAAAAATCTTATTATAAGTACAAGTTGATGGTTAAATTTATCGGGAGGAGTCAATCTGACCCTCCCGATTTTTGTTCAAATTTCTATGGTTTGCTTTGAAGTACCATTAGAAACTATTTGATACAATCTGTTTTGTTTATTTAAATTTAAAACAAATGAAAAAGAGCGTTTTTACTGTTTTGGTTTGGTGTTTGAGTGGATGTTTGTTACTGGCACAAAATAAAAAGCCTAATATATTAATTATACTAACTGATGACCTCGGTTATCATGATGTTTCTTATTACGACAATAAAGACGTAAAAACACCCAATATTGACAACTTAAGGAAAGACGGAATGAAGTTTGATTATTTCTATTCAAATTCTCCCGTTTGCGCTCCTACTAGAGCCTCACTTATGTCTGGTCGTTATCCAGATTTTGTTGGAGTGCCTGGCTTAATAAGATATAATAAAGAGAATAATTGGGGCTATTTGAATCCAAGTACGATATTACTACCTAAGGTTTTAAAAAAAGCAGGGTATCAGACCGCACACATTGGTAAATGGAATTTAGGTTTAGAATCACCCAATCTACCCAATGAAAAAGGCTTTGATTATTTCCATGGCTGGTTAGAAGATATGATGGAAGATTATTGGACTCACCTTCGCCACGGTATAAACTTCATGCGTTTAAACAATAAAAAAATTGAACCTGAAGGACATGCAACAGATTTATTTACCCAATGGTCTATAGAATATATTCAAAAACAAAGTCAAAGTAAAAATCCATTTTTCCTCTATCTTGCTTATAATGCTCCTCATTTTCCGGTACAACCACCTCAAGCATGGTTAGATAAAGTTATTGCAAGAAACCCTGGTATAAATGAAAAGAGAGCTAAGTTGGTTGCATTAATTGAACATTTGGATGATGGAATTGGCCAAGTAATTGATGCGCTTAAGAAATCTGGTCAATATGAAAACACCATCATTATTTTCACTTCTGACAATGGAGGACATCTACCAGATTTGGCCAATAACGGAGAATTAAGAGATGGAAAGCAGAGTATGTATGAAGGTGGAATCCGAGTACCGACAGTCATAACTTGGCCTAAAAAAATTGAAAAAGCTTCCAGTTCTGTTCAAGTAAATTTGACGATGGATATTTTTCCAACAATGTTAGAATTAGTAGGCATACCTATGCCCCATAAAGTCGAAGGAAGGAGTTTTGCTTCAGTTCTTTTAAATAAAGATGTAAAACAAACTGAGCGACCTTTATATTTCACGCGCAGAGAAGGTGGTATTCAATACGGTGGAAAAGCCTATCATGCTGTCAGATTGGGTGATTGGAAACTTTTACAAAATTCTCCTTTTCAACCTTATGAACTTTACCATCTAAAAAATGACCCACTGGAGAAAAACAATCTGGTTAATTCGAATCCAGAAATGGTCAAAAAATTAAACAATTTATTAATGACTTTCATTCAAGAAGGTGGAAGAGTCCCTTGGCAAAAACCTTAAAAATAACGTTTTATGAAACTTAAACTATTTTTTATACCCCTTGTTCTTTTGTTCACTTTTTTTCAATTGAACGCGCAGTCGTCAAAGAAAAGAAAACCCAACTTCATCGTTATTTATACGGATGATTTAGGTTATGGAGATTTAGGCACCTACGGAAATCCGGTAATTAAGACCCCAAATTTAGATAAAATGGCTTATGAAGGCCAAAAATGGACCAATTTTTACGTGGCTTCTAATGTTTGTACTCCGTCTAGAGCTGCATTGATGACAGGTAAACTACCTGTACGGATAGGGATGGAAAGTTATAAACGAAGGGTTTTATTTCCGGATTCAAAAGGTGGACTACCAGAGGCAGAATTAACCATTGCCGAAATTCTAAAAATGAATAATTACCAAACTGCATTAGTGGGTAAATGGCACTTGGGGCATCTAAAACAATTTGCTCCCAATAATAATGGATTTGATTACTATTTTGGGATACCTTATTCCAATGATATGGATCGAAAAGCTGGATCTACATTTGAAAAATTATTTACACCAGAAATTGAGGATTTCAATGTTCCTCTTATGCGTAATAATGAAATTATAGAAAGACCTGCAAACCAAAATACCATTACACAAAGATATACCGAGGAGTCTGTTGACTTCATTAAAAGAAATAAGGATAAATCTTTCTTTTTGTATTTAGCGCATTCAATGCCTCATATTCCTCTTTTTGCTGGAAAAAATTTCAAAGACAAAAGCATCAGAGGATTATATGGAGATGTTATTGAAGAATTAGATTGGAGCGTTGGACAAGTAATGAAAACGTTAAAAGAATTACACCTAGATGAAAATACCTATGTCATCTTTACTTCTGACAATGGCCCATGGAAATTATTCAAAGAGCAAGGAGGTTCTTCGGGTTTATTGTTCGGAGCTAAAGGTACCAGCTATGAAGGAGGTATGCGTGTGCCATTTATTGTTTGGGCTCCTAGCAATATTAAACCTAAAGTTGAAATGAAGATGGGAAGTACATTAGATATTTTACCTACTCTATGCAGTTTAGCGAAAATTGAAATACCTAATCAAGTTAAAACAGATGGCTACGACCTAAGTCCCTTAATGGTTCAGAATAAAGATGTCAATCCAAGAAATGAAATGTTTTTTTACCATGCTACTGATTTATTTGCGGCAAGATTGGGAAACTACAAATTATACTATTTAAAGAATAATCCCATCGGATATCCTGAAAAGATAGAAAAACTAGAAAAACCTCAATTATTCAATTTATCGATAGATCCCTCTGAGCAATATGACATTGCAAGTAAAAATGAGAAAAAAGTAGAGGAGATAAATGAATTAGTAAGAAAACATAAAGCAGGCATGATTCCTGTTAAGAGTAATTTAGAAGACTAATTATGAAGCAGTATAGCCAAATTTTGTTTTTGATAGCCTCACTTAATACTTATCATGTTAGGTCGTTCGGGGTTCAGCTTTGTCCAGATACTTCTAAAATAACATCGTGTAAGGTAACTATACCCAATAGACGATCGGGATTCATTCAAAAATCCAAAGAAGTTGAAGTTTCAAAAATAAATAAACACCTAAATATTGTGGCCCAATCTAAAAATTCAATGAAACTTAAATAATTTTCCCATTACAAAAAGTTTAATTAAAGGTTGTTCAGTATTCAAATCTGACCCCTAAACCTATCCCCATAAAAGTATAAGCCTGCAAAATAATTTTTGTAGGCTTATTATTTATTAAAAACATGAAAATTTCCTTAACAAGTCTTTTCCCTTGAGAATTCCATTATATACAGTCTACCTGTGCTAAATAGTTTATTTTCAAATATCCGCATGGTTAAATCAACCCACACAAAGCATTTCTTCAATACCCTCTAGGTATAAACTGCTGGTACAAGCTATCTAAATACGCAGCTAAATCCCAATCCTTTTGCGTTACTACATGACCTGCATCATGGCTATTCAATGAAATCTGAATTTTGTTATAGGTGTTTGTCCAAGTTGGGTGATGATCTATTTGACCAATATACCCAGAAGCTAATTGCATGAAACGCAAGGCCTCCTCAAATGAATCAAACACAAAGGTTTTGATTAAAGCTTGATTTTCTTCTTGCCACGTAGACATACTGGTAGATTTTATAAGTTCAATAGACTTTAGCGCAAAGATCACTTCATCCAAGCAGCTAAATCATATTTTCAGATTGGTTAATGCTTTGCAAATATTCACTTGGCGACTGCCCTGTTACCCGCTTAAAGGATCTATTAAAAGCAGTTTTGGAATTAAATCCAGCCTCAAAGGCCACCGCTAAAAAGGTGTAATTTTGAAACTTCGGATCATCTAATTTCTCCTTAAAAGCCTCTGTCCTATACGTATTAATGAAGTCAAAAAAGTTTTTCTGAAAGGAATCATTCAAGGTTTTTGACATCACATGTGGCGAAACATTCAACTGATTTGCCAAATCATTTAAGGTCAATTTGGGATTCAAATAAGGTTTTGATTGCACCATTATTTCAACAATTCTCTCGGCCAGTTCATCTTTAACAACTTCCTTATTACCCGGCACATAGGTATTTTCTCTTTGAATGGGTGTATTTAGGTCTATTTCACTTTCAGATCCTAAAATATTATGCTTCTGCGAAATTTTGAAAATCTCCGGCTGGTGTATGGCATAATAGCCCAAGAAGAAAGGTAAAGAAGCAAATACCACCCAAATTAGATCCACAATCTGGCTACTTAATAAGGTTAAGTCCTCATCGATGACAAAGCCTAGCAAATATAAAATCAAGGCTAAAAAGCCTAAAATGATGCAGGCTAAATAAATGATTTGGGTGATACTTAAATAACTCAAATTCTCCTCAAAGGATGAACTTATTTTACTTTTTTCGAGGTAAATATCTAAGATCTTTCTGAATTTATTCCACTGAATCAAATTCCAAATAATCCCCGCTGACCCAATTAACAAAAATAGAATTTGGAAAGAGGGCTCATGGTTTAGTTGAGCATATCGGAACGTATTATAATCTAAATTAAAATAGGGTAAATAAATTAAAGCCTGAACTAAACTTGGCAGGTAAATCCACCGCCATTTAATTTTAAAATCGCTCGATTTAAACAATAACTTTTCAATGTATAAATGATATAAAGGAGCAAATGCAAAAACGATAAAATCGGGCAAAAGCAATAACTTGGGAAATTCCTGAGCTATATTTCGATCAGCCGACACAATTTTCAATAAGAGGGTAAGGGAAATGACGCCTATTAATGAAATCAACCAACGGTTAGCTAACCAGTTGGAATTTTGAATGGTTGGAATAGCAATCATCAATAAAATTCCACTAAAACTGGCAAACAATAAAAAAAGACTGTATAAGTCGAAAAAATTGAAGATACCTGTGAGGTCTTCCCAGTTTTCCACCTCGATATTTATTTTATGCTCAATATCCCTAGGATTCCATTTTAACTTTTCTGCCCTTTCTATTTTCCTATTGGGCCGGGCTTTACCATTGCTATAACATTCCACAGAAGCCCAATTTCCCCGGGTAATTTTGTATTGAATTTCAGTCAACTCAGAAAGAACGGTAGTTCTATACGAACCATCCGCATGTTGAATTAATAAGTAGTTTTCATCTTTAGGATTCCAATTATTGAAATTTCCCGTGACATACAATTTGGCATCAAACGGAGTAGCCGCTGGAATTTTATTTACGATAATGCGGTAGGTAGCTTTCTTCTCCCACCCTAATAATTGAATGATGTGAATTTTGGAGGTATCTTGAGACTTGATTTCAAACTTCCTATTGCCACTGACATTTCCGTCTTTGGTTCCTTCTACCAGATGCCAAGTGCCTTGGGTAATTTTATATTCAAAAGTACGTACACTATCAGGTATGCTTACTTCATAGTTTCCATTTGATTTTTTTTTGAATTGAAACCTAGGGTCTCCCGGGTCCCAATTATTAAAATCAGCCGCTAGGTAAAAGTCTCCTTTTGGTAATAATTTTTGTGTAGGTGCTATTAACTCCAACTTATGCTGGGCCAAGGTCATGTGACATAGGACCATCAGTAAAGGAAGCAAGGTTAACCTAAGCAAAGCGTATTTAAATGGAGAGCCTATCATGGCAAATTTATTATCGGGTACCTTTTTATTGTTGTTCCACTTTATAAAATGATTCGTACAATTAATTGTAATTTATTCATTTACAGACAATTGTACTAATTCATTATTTTTTATTAGGAATTAAAGTGGGGCGAATCTAATGCTTTAGTCCTTTAATTTTGAGTTTTTAAAAAAATATTTTTTAACAAATTTTAATCATGTCTATGAAAGCTAAATTTACTAGCTGGATCGAGGGATTTAACCAAGGGAAAGGAAAGAGTATTTTCTTGACTTTATCATTGGTTATTTTTTCCGTTTTTTCGGTCATTGCTCAGCAGACCATTAGTGGTACTGTTAATTCCAAGGAAGGCCCCATACCCGGAGCTTCAGTTGCGGTTAAAGGCACCAGCAAAGGTGTTTCAGCTGATGCAAAGGGTCAGTTCACCCTAGCAAATGTTTCCTCCAACAATGTGTTGATTATCTCCTCCATAGGATACATCACTAAAGAGGTAAGCGTTGGAAACCAAACTTCTTTTAGCATCCAGTTGGAATCTGATTCACAATCCCTGAACGAGGTGGTGGTGATTGGTTATGGATCTCAGAAAAAGAAAGATTTGACGGGTTCTGTGGTTTCAATCTCCTCCGTTGATTTTCAAAAAGGAAATATTGTTTCCCCTGACCAATTAGTAGCTGGTAAAGTAGCCGGAGTTCAAATTACCTCCAATGGCGGTGCACCGGGTGCAGGTTCAACCATCCGAATTCGTGGTGGTTCTTCTTTAAATGCCAATAATGACCCTTTAATTGTTATCGATGGTGTACCTCTTGACAATAACGGTATTTCTGGAGCAGCTAATGCCTTATCATTCATCAACCCGAATGACATTGAGTCTTTCAACGTACTGAAAGATGCTTCTGCCACCGCTATCTATGGATCAAGAGCCTCCAATGGTGTCATTTTAATCACGACCAAAAAAGGTAAAAAAGGAGATGACATTAAGGTTTCAGTAAGCTCAGTAGCCTCATCAGCACAAGTTCGTTCTTACCTAGATGTGTTATCTGCCGCTGATTTCACCTCGATGATTTCGGCAAAAGGAAGCGCTGCTCAAAAGGCTTTGTTAGGCAAGTCATCTACGGATTGGCAAAAAGAAATTTACCGCAATGCCATCTCGATCGATAATAATGTGAGCATTACTGGTTCCATTAAAAATATGCCGGTTCGTGCATCGGTGGGTTATTTGAACCAAAACGGTATCTTAAAAACATCCAACATGGACCGTATTTCTACGGCCATTGGTTTAAGTCCTAGCTTTTTTAATAACTCGTTGAAGGTTGATTTAAATCTAAAATCATCTGTCATCAATAATATTTTTGCTAATCAAGGAGCCATCGGAACGGCTGTAGGATTTGATCCTACCCAATCCATTCAAGGCTCAGAATTTGGTGGATATTTTGAATGGTTAGATCCTGCCACCAAGAAACCTAACTCTTTGGCTCCGAAAAACCCGGTAGCTCTATTAGAACTACAAAATGACAAATCGACCGTTAAGAGAACGATTGCCAATGCCGTTTTTGATTATAAAATGCCTTTTCTACCTGAATTAAGAGCCAATGCCAACCTGGCAATTGATAAGTCTTCTTCAGAAGGAAGCATTTTTGTTCCTGCTGGAATCGCTAATTCCTATGACCGTGGTGGAAAAAATGGCACCTATTCTCAAACCAAGGATAATAAAACCTTTGAGTTTTATTTAAACTATGTGAAAAGTATTGGTATGCATAAAATAGATGTCATGGGTGGTTATTCTTACCAAGATTTCTTACGAGACAATACGGATTTGGATAAGAATATTGCTGGAACGGTTTATAATAATACCTACTATAAAACACAAAATACCCTAGTTTCATTTTATGGTAGAGCTAACTATTCATTAAACGACAAGTATTTATTAACCTTTACCTTGCGTAATGATGGTTCATCAAGATTCTCTCCAGAAAATCGTTGGGGTGTTTTCCCAAGTGCAGCCGCTGCCTGGAAAATCTCAGAAGAATTTAAAAATTCAGAGCTTATTTCCGATTTAAAATTACGTTTGGGTTGGGGGGTAACGGGTCAGCAAGATGTATTTAGTGATTATCCTTATTTGGCTCGCTATACTATTTCTGAACCTAATGCTCAGTACCAATTAGGAAGCACATTTTCAAATACCTTGAGACCCGAGGGATATGATGCCAATATTAAATGGGAACAAACTACCACCAAAAACATTGGCTTGGATTTTGGATTCAAAAAGATTGGAATCACTGGTTCGATCGATGTATATCAGAAAGACACCAAAGATTTATTGTCTGTCATCCCAGTACCTGCTGGCTCTAACTTAACCAACCAAATCTTAACCAATGTGGGTAATTTAGAAAATAAGGGAGTTGAAGTGACCTTAAATTTCAACCCAATTCATACAGCTACGGTAAATTGGGATTTTGGTGTTAATGCCACCTACAATCAGAGTAACATCACCAATTTAACGAAAGTTCCAGATCCTAGCTACCAAGGTATATTAGTTGGTGGAATTTCAGGCGGGGTTGGTAACACCATTCAGATTCACTCCTTGGGATATGCACCTTATACATTTTATGTGTACCAGCAGGTGTATGATCCTAGTGGAAAGCCCCTTGAAGGACTTTATGTAGACCGTAATAATGATGGCAAAATCTCTTCAGATGACCGTTATCGCTTTGAATCCCCTAATTCCAAGTATTTCTTAGGAGCTTCGTCCAATCTACAAATTAAGGACTTTTCATTTGGCTTTGTATTGAGAGCCAATATTGGAAATTACATGTACAACAACATTAATTCCAATAATGGTATTTATCGTGCGGCTACAGGTGGTAATAACTTTTTATCGAACCTAGTACCCAATGTTTATGAAACAAACTTCAATAACACGCAATACTTCTCCGATTATTACATTCAAAATGCTTCATTTTTACGTGTAGATAATATCAACTTTGGTTATAATTTGAACAGACTTTTACAGGCTAAAAAATTCAACGCAAATTTGTCATTGAATATTCAAAATGCGTTTATCCTGACAAAATATAAAGGCCTAGACCCTGAAGTTGGAGGTGGAATCGATAACAACATGTATCCAAGACCACGCACTGTTTCATTGGGCTTACAAGTGAATTTTTAATCGTTAAATCGTACAAAAATGAAATCAACATACATCACATTTGCTAAAGGCTTGGGCTTAAGTATCATCTTAAGTATCATGGCCTCTTGTACGGGAGATCTCAACAGAGTCCCATTCATTGAGGTAACCTCAGCTACAGTATTCAAAGATCCAGCTAATTACAAACCTTTATTGGCCAAATTATATGCAGGATTGGCTGTTTCGGGTCAACAAGGTCCCGCTGGAAAACCAGATATTTCTGGAATTGACGAAGGTTTTTCAACCTATTTACGTCAATATTTTAAGGCTCAAGAATTACCAACTGACGAAGCAGTTATTGGTTGGAATGACGGAAGTTTACCGAGTTACCATACCATGACCTGGACTTCTGGAAATGAGTTTATCACCGCGATGTACAACCGTATTTATTACCAAATTGGAATTTGCAATGAATACATCCGCGAAACTTCAGATGAGAAATTAGCTTCAAGAGGAATTACTTCTCCAGAAATTAAAATGTACCGTGCAGAAGCTCGTTTTTTAAGAGCCTTAAGCTATTATCATGCATTAGACATGTTTGGTTCTGTACCATTTGTAACGGAGAAAGATGCCGTAGGTTCATTTTTACCAAAACAAATTTCAAAAGCTGATTTGTTTGCTTACATCGAATCAGAACTGAAGGCCATCGAAGGCGATTTGGCAGAACCAAGAAAGAATGAATATGCCCGTGCTGATAAAGCAGCTGCTTGGACCTTATTAACCAAGCTATATTTAAATGCCGAAGTATACATCAATTCAGGAAAATATACGGAGGCCATTACTTCAGCGAAAAAGGTAATTAGCGCAGGTTATGCTTTAGAATCAAAATACCAAAATTTGTTTTTAGCAGACAATCATAAATCGGCAGAAATCATTTTCCCGATTGCTTTTGATGGAACAAAGACAAAAACTTGGGGTGGTATGACCTTCATCGTGCATGCTCCCGTAGGTGGTAAAATGAACCCTGCCGAATTTGGTATCAATGGTGGCTGGGGTGGTTTAAGAACGACGCAGCAATTTGTGGATCATTTTGATGACAAAACGGGAAAAACAGATACTAGAGCTATGTTTTTTACCGATGGACAAAACAAGGAGGTAGCGGATATTTCATCATTCAATGATGGATATGCCATCACAAAATACAAAAATGTGACTTCTTCAGGTGTTAAAGGTTCTGATTCAGAAGGAAACTTCCCGGATACCGACTTCCCAATGTTCCGTTTGGCAGATGTCTATTTGATGTATGCTGAAGCCGTTTTACGTGGTGGATCGGGTGGAGATTTGACAAGCGCTTTACAATATGTGAATGCTTTACGAAATCGTGCCTACAATGGTACTGGTGGCAATGTAAGCACCTTAAACTTAGATTTAATCATCAAGGAAAGAGGAAGAGAATTGTATTGGGAATGTCACAGAAGAACGGATTTAATTCGCTTTAAAATGTTTACTGGCTCAAGTTACCTTTGGGCATGGAAAGGTGGATCTAAATCGGGTGCAGGAGTTTCAGATAATTTGAAATTGTTCCCTATTCCATCTTCTGATATCGTGGCGAATCCGAATTTAGTTCAAAATGCAGGCTATTAATTAGGGCTTTACTCATAAAAAAATACGATTATGAAAAAATCATTGTTCAAACTATTTTCACTTCTAGTCTTCAGCTTAGGCTTGTTGTCTTGTGAAAAAGAATTCATTCAACCTATTTTGACCGCTACTGCCGGTCCAAATATCACCTTGTCTAAATCATCCATTGTTTTGATTAAAGAGCAAGTTGCGAATGAGGCAGTAACCATCAGCTGGCCAAAGCCAGACTACGGTTTTAATGCCGCAGCTACTTACACCATTTTAATTGATAAAAAAGGTGGCGATTTTTCTAAATCTGTGGCGATTGCCGTAGGTGGTGATTTGAAAAAAACGTTCAAAGTGGGCGAATTAAACCCCATTTTATTACAGCTAGGACTTAAAGCGGGTGTTGCGTCAGGAGTTGATTTTAAACTTCAATCGGTAATTGGACCAACAACTTCATTTATCTCTCCGGTAGCTAGTATTACCATTACTCCGTTTTTGGATAAGTTAGACCTAACTACCAATTGGGGCGTTGTGGGAAGTGCCACACCAGGCGGCTGGAATGGCCCAGATTTGCCATTTTACAAGACCGACATAGCGAATGTATTTGTGGCTTATGTGGACCTAGCGGTTGGTGAAATTAAATTCAGAACTGATAATAAATGGGACTATAATATTGGAGATGGTGGTTCAGGTACATTGAAAGTTAATGGCGACAATATTAAAGTTAATGCCGCTGGCACTTACAAAGTAACCATAGATTTGACTAAGAACACCTTCACCATGGTTCCATATACTTGGGGTATTGTAGGTTCAGGAACTCCAAATGGCTGGGGTGGTCCAGATGTACCTTTCTGGTATGATCCTGCCACTGACCAATGGAGAGCCATTGCCAAATTAGTGAAGGGTGAAATCAAAATTCGATTTAATAATGACTGGGGGCTAAATTATGGAGATGATGGAGCGAATGGTTCATTAGAATCAGGTGGTGCTAACATAGCCATTGCAGCAGATGGATTTTATTTGGTGACTTTCAACCAAAAAGAGTTGAAGGTAAAAATTGAAACCTTCAAAGTTTGGGGTATTGTTGGAAGTGCCACAGCCAGCGGCTGGGGTGGACCAGACATGAAATTTAGACCTGATTTTGGTACAGAAGGCCTTTGGTATCTAAATAACATCTCATTAAGCGCCGGTGAAGTTAAATTCAGATTGAATGATGACTGGGGTGTGAATTATGGAGATGATGGCGCCAATGGATCATTAGAGTCGGGCGGAGCCAACATAGCTGTAGGTTCAGCGGGTGTGTACAATGTTAAGTTGGACTTCAGAAATCCAGCCGCCCCTACCTATACGTTGATTAAAAACTAAAATGGTTTTCAAAAAATCAAATGTATTTCATAAGTAAAAACCAATAAACATTTGGGCCTGTGGCATTTCACAGGCCTAAATGCTGGTTTTCTCTTCCTTCGTTAAAAAATGCATTTCAAAACTTCAACTCAATTAGCGGCTAATTGACTAGTATTTTATTGAAAAAAAATAGCTGAAATCCTAGGTAATCCTTCTTATTTGAAAACGATTTAACCCATGAAAAATTTCTTATATCTACTATTACTTACACTTCATTTTACTTCGTTTTCCCAAGAGAAATCGATACAAATAGAACCAATGAATTGGTGGGTAGGAATGAAAAATCCTAATCTTCAATTGGTTTTAAGAGGAACTCAAATTAAGGGGGCTCAGGTGAAATCCTTACGACCTGGTTTTAAAGTAGTAAAAACCCATGCGGCAGATAGCGACAATTACCTGTTTGTGGATTTTCTGATAGAAAAATCAGCCAAGCCAGGTGAGTATCCGCTTCAAATCATGAAAGAGGGTAAAGTACTTGCTACTATTCCCTATTCCCTACAATCTCGTGTGGCTGGTAGCCAAAACCGAGAAAGTTTTAGTTCCAAAGATGTTATATACCTGATTACCCCAGACCGCTTTGCCAATGGAGATCAAACTAATGATACCCATCCTACCCTGCTGGAGAAGGAGGTGGACCGTTCCAAATTATTTACTCGACATGGTGGCGATATACAGGGGATTATTGACCGTTTGGACTACATCAAAAAGATGGGATATACCGCTATTTGGAATATGCCCTTACTGGAAAATGATCAACAAGTTCAAAGCTATCATGGGTATTCCATTACCAACCATTATAAAATAGATCCTCGATTTGGAAGTAATGAGAAATTCAAAGAATTATGTACCGAGGCAAATAAGCGTGGAATCAAAATCATATCTGATATCGTATTGAATCATATTGGAAGTGGACATTATTGGATGAAGGATTTACCGTACAAAGATTGGATTAATCATGGTGCTACATTTACCTCAACGAATCATCACCGTGAGGCACAACAAGACCCTCACCGTTCTTTAGCAGATACAAAAGGTTTAGTGGATGGTTGGTTTGTACCCACGATGCCTGACATGAATCAAAATAACCCATTCTTAGCCAAATATATCATTCAGAACACCATTTGGTGGATTGAGTACGCAGGCTTAGGAGGATTACGAATAGACACCTATCCCTATTCAGAAAAGAGCTTTTCGAATGCTTGGACTTTAGCTATTTCCAATGAATACCCTAAGTTTAATATGGTGGGTGAAGAATGGTCCCTAAACCCCATCATCCCATCCTATTGGCAAAAAGGTAAAATCAATCCAGATGGCTACCGTTCTGGCTTACCTAGTTTAATGGATTTCCCGCTACAGAACGCCATTTTCGAGGCATTAACAGAACCTGAATCATGGAATCAAGGCTTATTAAAACTATATTCTGTGTTATCTTATGACCTGATTTATGCCAACCCATATAACCTAGTTATCTTCTTGGATAACCATGATATGAGTCGTTTTTATACGCAAGTCAAAGAAGATGCCGATTTATATAAAATAGGCCTTTCTTTAATTAGTACCTTAAGAGGTATTCCACAGATTTATTACGGGGCAGAAATCAATTTCGCCAATCCAAAGAGTAATGAACATGGTGAAATAAGAGGAGATTTTTTAGGTGGCTGGCCGGGGGACACTCGCGATGCCGTATCGGGAAATCAACTCAATTCCAAGGAAAAGAACACGCAAGAATTTCTGGCTAAATTACTGAATTGGAGAAAAGGCAATGAGGCAGTAACCCAAGGTAAAATGTTGCATTTTGCGCCTAAAAATGGCATTTACACCTATTTTCGATATACCGAAAAATCAAAAGTCATGGTTATTGTCAATAAAAATGCACAGGAGAGTCAGGTTGATCCAGGATTGTATAAAGAAATCTTACCAGCCAATGCTCAGCTTAAGAATGTAATTAATGGACAAATTTCTAAATTAGGGAATTACATCAAGGTAGATCCTAAATCAGCCCTCATTGTGGAGGTCCTATAATGATGCCATTCAAAAAGCAATTCTTCTTTTTATTTCTTTTTTTAGTGCAGCTAAAAGCTCTTGGTCAAGTTTCGACCCAAGAGCTTTTTCCTAGTTCAGAGAGTGAAATCAACATCCTGGTAGACCTAAAAAAAGCCAAAGATGCCAGAGCTAGTGGACTATTAGGAAAAACATCTGATGTGTATTTATGGTCTGGTGCAGGATCTAGCGAAACAGGAAGTGCTTTCCAATTTCAACCCAATGGTCAAAGTAATTTCTCTCTACCCTATGAAAAGGGGAAAATGACCCCACTAGGAAACGATGTGTGGTCGATTAAACTCACTCCTAGAAGCTATTATGCGGTACCTGTGGGTACCCCCATTGTAAAATTAGGACTCCTTTTAAAAAGTGGTGACGGCAAAAGTCAAACCGAAGATTTTGTCTTAAACCTCTATACTGGTTCATTAGCCGTTAAATGGTTAAGTCCAGCTGAAAAATTCACGCTGAGTGAAGCCAACAAAACTGTCCAAATTCGGGCTCAATTTTCTGCGAAATCAAAAGCTGAATTGAAGGTAGGCTCCACGCTTATTTGGAGCCAGAGCGCTGCTGATTCCGTCAATATTAGCTATACCTTGAGTGCAGAACAGGGGAAATCGTATCAATTTGTCCTTAGTCTAGAGGCGGGAAATAGCAGTACCAAGGACTCCATTCAAGTATTAACAAAGCCCCAAGTGACCATTAAGGATCGTCCAGCCGGACTTAAAGATGGTATCACCGTGGTCAACGATCATGTTTTTTTAAGCTTATATGCTCCTTTGAAAAGTTTTGTATATGCCATCGGAGAATTTTCCAATTGGAAGGTAGATCCTAGCTATTTGATGTATCGAACAAGCGATGGAAACCGCTATTGGATGGATTTGGGTAGCATTCCTCCTAACCAAGAAATTGCCTACCAATATTACATTGATGGAAATTTAACGGTAGCCGATCCTTTAGCTGACAAGATTTTAGATCCGAATAACGATGGGTATATTTCGGCAAAGACGTACCCAAACCTAAAAAAATATCCGAGTGGTAGCAGTGGCATCGTATCGGTGTTATCCAGAGAACAAAGCGAGTATCCATGGAAAGTAAAGAACTTTGTTAGACCTGATCAACGAAATTTACATATTTATGAATTGTTAGTTCGCGATTTTATCGCGGACAAACGATATGTGACAGTAGCAGATTCCCTACCCTACCTAAAGAAATTAGGTATTAATGCCTTGGAATTAATGCCCATCATGGAGTTTACAGGAAATGATTCTTGGGGTTATAATCCCATTTTTTACTTAGCTCCTGACAAAGCCTATGGCACCAAAAATGATTTAAAATATTTAATTGACAAATGCCATGAAAATGGGATTGCCGTGATTTTAGATATGGTGTTAAATCAAGCAGACTTAGAAAATCCTTACGTCAAAATGTATTGGGATGGATCTAAACCTTCGGCCAATAGCCCCTTTTTTAATGTAACAGCCACGCATCCATTTAGCGTATTTTTTGATTTTAATCATGAGAGCCCACATACCCAATGGTTGGTCGATACGGTCTGTCAGTATTGGTTGACAGAATTCAAAATGGATGGCTTTCGATTTGATTTATCCAAAGGATTTACCCAAACCAACTCAGGTACGAATGTTGATTTATGGGGCAAATATGACGCCAGCCGAGTTAAAATATGGAAAAGAATATTTAATAAAATTCGGTCTTATGATAGCAATGCCTATGTCATATTAGAACATTTTGCGGAAAATGCAGAAGAGAAAGAATTGAGTGATGATGGAATGATGCTTTGGGCCAATTCGAAATTTGATATGGCTAAAATTTTACAGGCCTACCCTACCAATTACGATTGGATATCGTACAAGAAAAGGGGATTTGCTAAGCCACATTTAGTGAATTATATCGAAAGCCATGATGAAGAGCGTTTGATGGTTGAAATGGCCAGTACTGCCGCTAGGAAGGTATTCACAAACAGTGAAAAACTGGAACGAATGAAAATGGCTGCTGCTTTGTTTTATACCATTCCAGGCCCTAAAATGATCTGGCAATTTGGCGAATTGGCTTATGATGTGTCTATCAATACCAATGGCCGAACAGGAGCAAAACCCCTTCTTTGGAATTATTTACAAGATACTGAGCGGGTGAAATTATTGGGTGTATACCAACAATTTGGGAATTTAAAGTTGACTAAACCCATTTTCCAAACAACAGATTTCACCTTAGATGTAGCCAATGAAGTCAAGCAAATCCAGTTGAGCCAAGGAAACTCTCAAGTCGCCCTGGTAGCAAATTCGGGTCCCGATACCCAAACAGTCTTATTTACTTTTCCCGTGACAGGTAAGTGGTATGATTACTTCAGTGGTAAATCATTTGACGTCACCAATAAAACACTACCCATTAAATTAGCCAGTGGGGAGTTTCACCTATTTGTGAACGAGGCTTGGAATAATAAAAATCTACAACTAGTTCCGTGGGATGTTCCAAGTTTTCAAATTTTAGCCATAGAAAAGGAAAAGACGAAGTCATTACACCTATACCCAAATCCAACTCAAGACAGGGTTCACTTAACATGGGAGGCTGGGGCAGCCTCGGAAGTTGAACTGAAAATCATGGATAATTTAGGCAGATTAATCCTGAGCAAGACCATCCAACAAATACCCAATAGCGAAAACGTGTATGAATTCTCCAAAATGAATGTATTGATTACGGGCATTTACTTGATTCAACTTGGAAATTCTATGGCCAAGTTAATCGTTGAATAAGGAGGATTAGGGATACTGAACTAACAACTGAGCCGGTACCATAGTAAATGTTGGCTACTTATTTTTATATTTCAGGATAAATTATTTAAACTTATCATACCCTGCCCAGGGACAAAGCCATAAGGCAAGAAAACTGAGGCAGCTGTCATGTTGAAATATGAGATTAAAAATAGGGCTATCATTTTTACTTCTTTCGATAATAACCCAAAGCTTTTCCCAAGGTAAAAACCAATTCATCACCACCGATGTCTTGGTGGTAGGTGGTACTGCCAGTGGAATATGCGCCGGCATTCAATCTGCTCGCTTGGGTGTCACAACTTTAGTGGTGGAAAATACGAGCTGGTTAGGCGGTATGTTAACTTCTGCTGGGGTCTCAGCTTTTGACGGGAACCAACATTTACCTTCTGGACTATTTGGGGAATTTAGACAAAAAATCTATGAGCACTATGGAGGGACTAAGGCCGTATCCACTGGTTGGGTAAGTAATGTGCTGTTTGAACCCCATGTAGGAGATGCTATTTTCAAACAAATGGCAAATAAGGAAAGGCATTTAAGCATTCTGTATCACTACGAATTTAAAGAAGTTCTGAAAAAAGGAAACAAGATTATAGGCGCTCTATTCTACCATAAAAAAAATCATGGTTTATTACGTGTACAGGCAAAGCGGGTCATTGATGCCACAGAACTTGGAGATGTACTATACTCAGCCAAGCTACCTTATGATGTGGGAATGGAATCCAATGACAAGACGGGAGAACAAGTCAATTTTTCAGGCCAAAGCGATATCATCCAAGATCTCACCTATGTTGGTATTCTAAAAGATTATGGAAAACCTCAAAAACTTATTCCAAGACCAATCCATTATGACTCAACGGAATTTGATGGTAGTAATACCGATTTTTACCATGATTTAAGTAGAAAAAAGCCCAGTGTCAATGCAAAGAAAATGCTCGATTACGGGAAATTGCCCAATAATAAATACATGTTGAATTGGCCTATTTATGGAAATGACATTTACCTTCAAATCATTGATAAATCTCCAGAAGAACGAGCTAAGATGATAGAACAAGCCAAACAACAAACCTTGCGGTTTATTTATTTCATCCAAAAGGACCTAGGCTTTACTCATCTATCTCTAGCAGATGATGAATTCCCAACAGATGATAAGTTGGCTTTATATCCTTATTACCGCGAATCTAGGAGAGTACATGGGATGGTAAGAATGTTGGTTCAACACATCTCCAAGCCTTTCGATACACCTCAACCTTTATATACGACTGGAATTGCCGTGGGAGATTATCCCGTGGACCATCACCATAAAAAGAATTTAGCGGCTCCACAGCACCTGGAATTTTTCCCTGTCCCTTCATTTAATATTCCTCTGGGGACTTTGATACCCAAAAACAACGACCAAGTCATCATTGCGGAAAAATCCATCAGTGTGTCCAATATAGTCAATGGAACCACTCGCTTACAACCTTGCGTCATGCAAATAGGACAAGCGGCAGGCGTTTTAGCTGCTTTAAGCATACAGCAAGGAATAGCGCCTAAAGACATATCCATACGGAAATTGCAACAAACACTCCTTGATGCCCAAGCCTATATCATGCCTTACAAAGACGTGAGCCTTCAAGAAAAGTATTTTAAATCGGTTCAAAAAATCGGGGCGATAGGATTAATTAGAGGAACTGGCGTATCAGAAGGTTGGAGTAATGCTACCTATTTTAAACCAAATGAACCCGTAGATTTGGCTATCTTTTTACAAAAATGGACAGAAAAATTTGCCAACCCGATATCGGAAAAAAATCCACACATGAAAGTGGAAGATGCCTTGAAATTAGCAAGCCTCCTTAAAAATGTTAGCCATCAAAAAATGATGGACGACTTTCAGAGCAATTGGAAAAGAAAAGGACTGGCTAATTTCGAATTGAATCGACCAATTTTGAGGTATGAATTAGCCGAAATTTTAGACTGCTACGATGTCTTTCAACGATTTGAAGTGGACCTGTATGGCTTTACCAAAAAATGATGGAAGGTTTGACAAAGCGATTATTAATTGCTTTTTATGCCAAAGCACCTTTACTGCCATCACTTTCAAATAAGTTGCCACTTAGCTCATGTTGAAATACCCCGAATGAATTTACTTATAGGTCAACCATGAGGTAGCTACACAATCCTTATTGGCACTAAATCGAATCCACCGAGCTTGAAAATCAGGGGAGAAGGTATAGGTAAAGGTTTCCTTGGGTTTCAGCGCCACTTCTTTAAAAAGTAGCCAAGGTCCATGGCCAATTGGTTCTATTTCAATTTTAAAGTGTACTGTCTCATTGGATTCATGTGAAATCACCAATTCTTTCTTATCATAAAAACCAATCAGGTATGGATCTGAGACAATATTGGCCTTGACAGATGTATTTTTCCATGGTCCTCCTTGACCGCTAGGCTTACCTAATTTCCAAAGATCATCTATCGTTCCAGCCCACACTCTAGCCTTACCATCCTTCGAAGTGATGATATGTTCATTCCCTTCAGTTTGTTTATCAATTCCAGTCATCACTAACAAGCCACGGTAGGACGTATAATCATGTATCGAAAAGGAATGAGAAGCCACAGGTCTGATTTTGGCATATCCATCTGCATTTTCTGCTGGGAGTTCATAAAATGTACCATGGGCATTCATTAAGTCACGCTCCGTAGCTACTTCCCTGCAAATACGCATCGAAGCAGCATGAGTTTTAGCCGTAAAGGCCTCTTGGCCCTTGGGCAA
The DNA here is from genome assembly GCF_054558355.1 of Aquirufa sp. OSTEICH-129A. Taxonomy (NCBI): domain Bacteria; kingdom Pseudomonadati; phylum Bacteroidota; class Cytophagia; order Cytophagales; family Flectobacillaceae; genus Aquirufa; species Aquirufa sp. OSTEICH-129A. Next base: position 45,412 of record NZ_JBPXKC010000002.1, read on the forward strand.
ACGCCATCTTCTACCTGCATCATCAATTACTAACACAGAGGCCTCATCGACAGTAATGGCATCCTTTGAAATAACGAATTTAGATCGAATGAAATCAGCTGTTTTAAGGTCTTCTTTTCTGCTTAAATTCATGGCACTATCCAATTCATAATAACCTGATTCACTGAAGTTCCCATTGGAAAAATCACCAGCTAAAAGACCTAATTTTCGGCGTTTATCCCCTAGGGAATACAATAGTCCACCCTGGTAATCCGGTTTACCAACAGGACTCAGTCCTTTGAAAATTGGCTTAGTTCCTGCCACCCAACGAGTAGCATCGGTATAATTGAAATTAACTGTTGCTGTGGTGTTTTTATTGGTTTTTACCCGAATCCATTCACCTTTTTCTGTGGGTAGAAATGAAATATGGCTTGACATACCTGCTTTCACCAGAACTGAACGGAAAGTTTTCCAATTTCCTTTCCCGTTTACATCCAACTCAAAACTAAAGGTTACATCTTCCTGACCTGCATTTTGGATCCATGCCATGCGTTTTTCCCAACCAGCAAATAGGAAAGGCTCCGAGCTGACATTGGCCTCTATTTTTTCAGAAAGCCAAACTGCACCCTGTGCTGTATTGGGACCTAATTGGTCGGGCATTTGCACCGAAGTGAACCATAAATTTGAATTAGATTCGCCGGGACCTTCTATATTTCCCTTGGCTTTTCTTTTGTTTAAAAATTCTTTTTGAGCCGAATCATCGCATCCAAAAACCAGGACATCCTGCCAACGGGTAAAATCACCGATGACCTTTAAATAAGCTGATCGGGGACGAAGTCCTGCCGTATTCAGAGAGCTGAATGTGGATGGGAAATGCCAAAACATCCCATGCATTGTCATCAAATAATCTGGCTTTTCTGGAGTACCCACATCCCGAATTCTAGGCCATTCTGTATTCCAACCATGTGCTCCATCATAACTATGGCTAGCTTTGGGAAGTCTAAAAAATGTCCAAGTTGAATGATCTCTGACACCCAATATGACCGATTTATGGTCCCAGCCTGTTACCCAAATAGGGTCTGTTTCTGGGTGCTTATTACCATGAATTCCGCCAGGGCCTGTAACTTCAACAAATTGATTTCGACGGATAATCTTCCAATCTCGACCGTTCCATTCAGCTAATACGCCAGATTCTATATCAAATTGTTTTAAGGCTTTTTCACCAGACTCTCCGTTATTGGAATAAACCATGACACCTTGACCAGAATAAAGTCCTTTTCCATGGGCGCCAGGCAATAACGAACTACTCGAGTTATTCGCAGTGTTCGATTTTTTGACTTTCAAGTTGCCATCCTCATAGTGCATTTGAGTACTCAGATTTTTAACATCCAATTCATAAAACCCTTCCTCCATAGTACCCAAAAGCAATTTATTTTGAGGGTCTACCAGCGACCGGGCTAAGCCCGTATACCTTCCAGGTGCTTGGGTATAAGGAATGGTTCGTACACCACCTTGGGCATTGATGGCATATGGGCCTATGAATAATTGATTGCTTTCCCGGTGAATCATCCGATTAGCCGGGGTTCCCCCAATACTCTCAGGTCTTATTTTCCGATGAAGTTGGGGACTGATTTCATATAATTTATCCGTTGAACCAAAAGGTAAATGCGGCCCATAAGTTACCACCCAAAGACGACCTGCCCAAGGCACCACTGCACCAGTACCGCATTCGCCTTCACCATTGTAATAAGCCAAATGCGGGTAAATTCCACTGAATTGACGGTAATCTGATTTAATTTGAGCAGTAAGATCACAGCATAAAAAGACCCAACATGTGATCAAAGCTGAATTAACTATTTTCATTGGGGTTGTAATTATTTCTTATGGACAAGCCTCTTGAACCTGGTTTATTGGAATATGCTAGCCTGTTAAGCTCGCTCGGTTCCTGGTTTTCTCATTAAATCATGTAATTGACTTAAATAATGGGTATACACACCCCTTGGGTCAGTCGATTTTTTTATGCAAATGGAGGCTGCCTTTCCAACAATTTCACCCATCATACCACAGGTTTTCATAACACGTACAGGACCAAGGCCAGATTTTGATACACTGATACAGCGACCAGCCATGAATAGATTTTTGATGTTTCTACTGTATAGAGTTCGATACGGAGCCCAGTAAACTTCTCCATATTGGTATTCTACTCCGCGGGTATAATCAGCCACAAATTCATTGTTTTCAAAACCGGATTGAAATTCCTTTTTAGGAGAATGCAAATCCACATGCCAAGAGCAAGGGAAAGCGGGATCTTCAAATTTTCTTTGTTTTTTGAAGTCCTCGGCATCTAAAATTATATCTCCCATCAATCGCCTAGACTCTCTTTTTCCAGCGATAAAAGCCGACCAACCCAGTCGGTGTTTGGGATACATTTTATCCACATTTTTGATCACATCCCAGGCACCGTACATGGCTCTAAAATTATGATCACGTATCAATTCGATTTGATTTACCTGATCTTTATTGAAGCCACTCTCCCAATACCACATATTGGCAAAAGACTGCAATCCTTCCTTACCGAAAGTCTTCACTCCTTTTCTACCTGGAAATGGTTTGTCGGATAAATCAAGTGCCCAAGGGCAACGAGGAAATGGTTGATTATAATCTCCTACATCACATTTTAGCGCTAGAGCACTTTTATCTTTACATTCACAAGCCAGTACTTCCTCCTTGTTGGTGGCATCTAATACATTGAATAAATTAGTGCTTCCCATCAAGTTTTCCACCTTGTACTCATAGTCCGCACCTGCCTTAAAACCGATGGAGGCATCACCCGTACAATCGGCAAATAGCTTACCTGTCAAACGATATTGTCGAGATGTAAGCGTACTTTGAATAAGCAATGATCGAATAGCATCAGCCTCTGTTTCTACTTTAATAACCCGATGATTCAGCAATAAAGTTATGTTAGGCTCTGATTTGACAACCTTCAGTTTACGAGCGTCATCATAATAATTGGCTGCCACCCCATTAAAAACTTGTCCATTCCCTTTGACAATAGGAGGTAAAATTTCATTAACGATATCACCTACATGAGGGAATAAATCTTTGTTGGTATGCCCCTCTGGCCAAACCCGCACTTCTGAACTTCCATTGCCACCCAGGACAGGTCTATCTTGCACCAAAGCCACCTTTACTCCATTTCTAGCCGCTGCAATGGCCGCACAGGTTCCAGCCAATCCTCCTCCAGATACGATTAAATCAAATTGACCCCCATCTTCTGGATTTTCAGGTAAACCCAATAATTGGCGACGAAATTTCGTCAAAGCCTCTACGTCATTACTTGGTTTAAACTGAGAATCTTTACAAAACAAAATGGCCTCACAGCGGCCTTCAAAACCTGTTAAATCATGCAAGGCAAGATTGGCTTTGGTTCCCACATTCACGATTCCTCCATCATGCCAATGCCAAGTGGCACTTTTCGTACCAAAAGTTTCTTTGAGCGCCTTTCCGTTAATCTTTAATTGGAACTTTCCGGGAGCTCCGGGTGCATTCCATGGCGCAACCCAGTCCCTAGTTCTAACCCAAACCCGGTACCTACCCGCACTTGGAAATGTAATATCCGTAGTAGCATCTTGAACTGGAATTCCAAGGCCATGAGCTAATAAATAGGGGGATCCCATTTGCTCCATGGATTGCTGATCTAATTCCCAGCCACCATGATGAGCAAATTGCTCTGCCTCCACAAATACAAATTCTTGAGAAACAGATTTAGATTTATTGGGGGCAGCTAATGACCAATGACTAGCCAATAAGGCAAGGCTTGTATTGCCCATATAGCCCATAAACTCTCTCCTTTTCATATTTTCAAATTCAATAAAACCGATGCTAAATGATTTAAAGTAAAATTATTTCAAAATATACTTGGAAAGATGATATAATAAAAGAGGTCTAGGCACTTATCTTAGTTTTTAGCAGGTGGACAGCAGGGTATTTTCATTTTGCTCCGGCACGTTCAAAACGGTCATTGATGGTCCTACCAAGTCCATGATTGGGCAATCTTTCCACGATGATCAAATCAACCCCTTCTTTTTCCAATTGATGTAAACTATCATACATATTGGCCGCTGCTTCTTTAAATGTTCCTGAAGGAGCAAGTACTTTATTGACACTCACTTTGGGGCTATCAATTTTCACTTGATTAAACCAGAGCATTCCTACCTTTTTATGTTGAACAGCGCTCAGCACAAATAATGGTTCGTAACTGATGATTAAATCACATAAAGGGGAATAATGTTTCTTACTTCTACCGGGTGATATGTGCGTGGAATCAAAGGCCGTACGATCCGAAATCCTTCCTACAACCGCTTCAATCTCCTCAATGGAAATTGCACCATGTCTTAACAAGAGCACATTATCCCCTTCAAAAGATAGTATGGTAGATTCTACTCCAGCAGTACAATGACCTCCTTCCAATATGGCCATTTGTGGAAAATAATTCTCCACATGTGACGAGCGAGTTGGACTTATACGATTATAAGGATTGGCACTTGGGGCAGCTATTGGAAAATCAAGCATATTCAAAAGCTCCAAGGCTTTTTCATGGTTTGGTATCCTTATTGCTACGGTGGGTTGATTTGAACTTACTTTATCAGAAACTAGCTTATTTTTGGGCAAAATAAGTGTCAAAGGTCCTGGCCAAAAACGACTTGCTAAGAGCTCCGCTTTTTTAGGAAAATCCAACACCAGGCTCTTGGCTAGTTCGATGGACTTCACATGAACAATTAATGGATTCGAATTGGGTCTTTTTTTAGTCGAAAAAATTTTATCGATAGCTTGTTCATCAAAAATGTTGGCGGCTATTCCGTACACGGTTTCAGTGGGAATTCCTACGACCTCTCCTTGCTCTAGCTGCTGTTTAATTAATGTTAAATCTGTTGTAATCATTCCTATTTAAATAACAATTGCGCAAAGTTAAACAGATTATTTCTCCAAACCGGCCATGTATGCCCACCAGGATATTCGCTATAGCTATATTTTATTTTTAGTTCGTCAAAATGCCCCATCATTAACTGGCAGTTTTTAAAGGCAATATCTTCCTTTCCGCCCATTGAAATCCAAAATTGTTTTAGATTATTATTGACCAAAAGCGCATTGTTTTTTAAAAACTCATATTGATTATTCGCTAATTCGTTTTGCGTAGGATTAATCCATCCTGAGCTGAAAACGCCCAGATATGAAAACTTATCGGTATGCTTTATGCCCGAATACAAGGTATGAATGCCCCCCATGGATAAACCAGCCAATGCCCGATGAGAGGATGCAGTATTTATTCGATAATTTTTCTCAACAAAGGGAATGATGGCATGCTGTAATTCCAATTCAAATTTTTTCAATCCTGACTCATCCATGGCATTGGCTCCCACATTGGCGTCAGGCATTACCACCAACATAGGTTTTGCTTGTTGGGACGCTATTAAATTATCCAAAATCAAATCTGTTTTACCTTGCATACTCCAGCCTGATTCATCTTCACCGCCTCCATGAAGTAAGTACAATACAGGATATGTCTCCTGCAGGTTGACATCATATCCCGGAGGGGTATAAATGTACATTTGCCTCCAAGAATTAGTCACTTTAGAAAAATATTTTTTTATGCGGATTTCCCCATGTGGGACATCTCTCAGGGCATAATAAGCTCCTCCCGAGAAAGGAATTTCTATGCCACTGGCCATTCGACCCATGCCATAAAAGGTTTTGCTTCCTGGATCGGAAATGGATAAGCCGTCCATGATGAGTGAATAATAATGAAAACCCGGGCCAATCGAATCGGTGGTCGCTGTCCAGAAACCTTCATCGTCTTTCAGCATGTCATATTTCTTTCCCAAATTCACTTGAAGTTTTTTAGCTTCCGGGACTTTAACTTTAAAAATCACTTGATGATTTGGAAGTATTTGAGGGTAATTCGCATTGCGGACATTACTTGTAGCGGTAGCACCTACTACAGGATATTTGGAAAAAGAGGTTTCATCCACTGGTTTAAAAAGTAGTTGGGAAAACATAAATAAGCCATTCTTCCAAACCTTAAAATCATGGACTCCTGGCTCAATGAAGTAAATATGAGGTAGGGATTTTTTATTCAAATAATCATGTAAACGATAAGTAAATGAAATCAATCCATCGTTTGCCCCGCAGGAAAGAAACAAAAGTTTAACCTTATTTTTGAAATCAGCAGGATTCGGAACTAATACCTCCGGGCTTTTGGTATTTGGGGCAGAAGAAAAACCTCCGATCCAGGAAAATCGATCTAAATTTCCCAACCCAAAATTCAAAGATTGCCCCCCGCCCATCGATAAACCAGCAATAGCCCGGTGCTCTCTATCCTTTAAAACGGAATAGGATTTTTCAATAAATGGGATCAAATCATTCAGTAAATCTTGTTCAAAATGAGCAAATGCTTGGACTTTATCTGGCGCCATGATATTCCCCACAGCTCGATCGTCCTTCATGGCTCTTCCATTCGGCATTACCACAATCATGGGCTCAATTTTACCCTCAGCGTATAAATTATCCAAAATATGCTGTGGGCTAGCCCCATTTAACCATTCTTTTTCATCTCCTCCTATGCCATGCAATAAATACAAAACTGGGTATTTCTTATTTTTTACATAACCCGGTGGAGTGTAGATGATGGCCTTCCTAGGATTACCAACTGTTTTAGAAGGATATGAAATAGAATCCAATTTCCCATGGGGGATATTTTCACGAAAAACATCAAATCCGGCATGGGCGGGCTTGATTATCTCCTGTGCATGGGCAGAGAAAGCCAAAAGCAAAAAGCTCAAAAAAGATATGAATGTTTTTTTCATGATCGTACAAGGAAAAAATTAACGATGGGTATTTTTAATATGCCATCTGTAAATATATCCATTTTCTGAAATTCAAAGTGACAAATAAATTGGATTATAATCGATTTGAAATTCGTTTAAAGGAAGGACCCATTCCTAACAAAGTATGAATAAGGTAATGCCAAACTTCGACCAAAAAATATTATATCATAGTTGATTCAAAGAATGATTTTAAGGAAAGAATCAAAAGGTCAGTTAATTCCAAGACTTTCATAGATCCATAATTTCTATTTAAATTTCAGCCTTGAACCTAAAAAACCTATGAAAAAATATTACCTAAATTTCCTCTTAATCTTTGGGTTTCAGTTCCTTCTAATCGCTCAAAAATCGCGCCCTAATGTCATCATTATTTTGGTCGATGACATGGGATACAGTGATATTGGAATCTTTGGGTCGGAAATCAAAACACCCAACATTGATTTACTAGGAAAAAAAGGGGCTGTTTTTACGCATTTTTACAATGCAGGTAGATGCTGCCCGAGTAGAGCTTCCTTACTGACTGGCATGTATCCACATCAAGCTGGTATGGGTGGTATGGTGATTACGGGTGATTATGATCGAAATAAAACAGGGTCATATCAAGGATTTTTGAATGTCAATACACCCACTATAGCCGAAGAATTAAAAAAGAATGGATATGCCACTTACATGGCTGGGAAATGGCATGTTGGGGAGAAAAAACCTGACTGGCCTAATCAACGAGGTTTTGATCATTTTTATGGTTTAATTTCTGGAGCCAATAGTTATTACGAATTATTACCCAAACGCCAGCTTATTGAAGACAATGAGGCTTTTGCTCCACAAGGCAATTACTATTTTACCGATGCTATTTCAGACAAATCAGTATCCTACCTTCAAAAAAACAAGTCTACTGGAAAACCCTTCTTTCTTTACGTTGCCTATACCGCGCCACACTGGCCCATTCATGCCCCTCAAGACTTGATAGATTCGTATAAATCGCTCTATACCCGTGGATGGGAAGCTCTACGTCAACAACGTTTTGAGAAACAAAAAAAACTTGGGCTCAACTTTAGCCAAGGAGAATTACCCGCCTCTGACCCGACTCTGGTATCCTTTGAGAAGGAAGCCGATAAAAATAGTTGGATAGAAAAAATGGCGACCTATGCTGCCATGGTCGATAAAATGGATCAAGGAATTGGTAAAATTATTCAGGAGTTAAAAGCTAGCGGCACTTTTGACAATACCCTTATCTTTTTCTTATCAGATAATGGTGCTTGTCATGAAACATTGGATGATCGCTCATCTAAAGACCTTGGCACAGCAAAATACAATGCCTCATTGACAGCAAAAATTGGTGCACCCGGTAGTTATACCACCTACGGAAAAGAATGGGCTTATGCAAGTAATACTCCTTTTCGCATGTATAAACATTGGATGCACGAAGGTGGAATAGCTACTCCTCTCCTAGTTTCTTACCCCAAGGAAATTAAAAAAAGCCTCCAAACCGACCAAGTAGGCCATATCATGGATATTTTTCCTACCATCATGGATATTACCAAAACCAAAACCTCCCTAAACGTAGAGGGGAAAAGTTTAGCCCCCATTTTTAGACATCAGAAACGAGATGCTCAACCCTACCTAGCATGGGAACATTTTGGAAATAGGGCCATTAGAGAAGGTGATTGGAAGTTAGTTTGGGACAATGAAATTAAAGAATGGGAATTGTATAATATCCGTAAAGATCGAATAGAAACGAAGAATTTGGCTAAGTCAAATCCAGAAAAATACCAACACCTCCTAAGCAAATATGCGGAATGGGCTAGTAAAATGCAGGTGAAATAACCTGTAAATCATAGTTGTTTTGATATTGGATTCTCACATATTGATTCAATTTCTTATAGAATTAACATAATGCCCAAGCATGTTAATAGCCTAAAAATAATGCTAAGTGGCCTCGAAAATTTATGTAAAATTCAAATGGCCAAGTAGGAAAATCTCAAAAAATTCATAAGAAAATCGCGTTGATTGAAATAATACGCCTAAACCATCCTGTTTTCAATCCGAATCTTCAAACTAAAGTATAAAAAATTTGATATACCTACTTATTTATATACTATTGTGAACTTTAAATTAATTGCCTCAACATGAACAACTTACGATGATTTAGCATTTTAAAAACCTTCGCAACATGGGACTCAAACTGAAACTTGAAAAATCACTCTATCAAAAGAGTTACCTCTACTTCATTGTATTTTTTATGTTTATGATCTGGGGCTTTTGGTTCACCTATTTTTCTAAAATGGGTGAGCAGGCGAATTACCGTTTACACTTCCATGGAATAACCTTAATTTTATGGTGTTTGATGCTGATTATTCAACCATGGCTAATACGATTAAAAAAAGTTAACCTTCATAAAAAAATTGGCCTAATTTCTTACATTCTCGTACCTCTACTCCTGTATTCTACTATCGATCTATTAAAATTCCGATTATTAGGAATAAAGCAAGTAAGTCCCTATATAAACTTTGCCATAGCACTTATACTTAATGCCCTTCTTGTTTTTGTTATAATATATGGACTAGCTATTTATCATAAAAATAAAGGAACCATTCATGCCAGGTACATGCTTTGTACGGTTTTCCCAATGATCCCACCCGTAACTGACCGCATTATAGGTAATCATTTACCATCCTTACTAAAATACCTTCCTACCTTGGAGGGATATCCATTAGTACCGATTTATAGCTTTGCAATAGTCGATATTTTACTGCTATTAGTATGTATTTGGGACTACAGATCGCATAAACGTTGGAACGTTTTTCCTTTTGTTCTATTACTTTTAATCGGATATCATCTTTCTGTTTTAAACTTTTACAAATTTACTTTTTGGTCTAAATTTGGAGAATGGTTCTTAGCTCTTTGAGATAAGTCTCATGAAAATTGCAGATTAAATCATACAATATATTCCAAAAACTGGGTAACAAGTAACCGCTTTGAGCATAAAATATCAGGTAAAATTAGCTCTCGTTAAATAGAAAAGCTTATAAATCTGAAGAAACAGATTAGCTACTCTACTGAAAGTTACATCATTTAAAAAGGGATACTTTTTTTGTATTACTATGCCCCAAAAACCCAATTCCTCAGCTAGGTTCCTTTAAAACCAACGATTCTTTTTTCATTTTAATAGGATTCCCCTAGGTATAAAACATGTAGCATCAATTTTGGTTAATTAAGTAAAAGCCAAACTTTGGGTAAAGAGCGCATTAATGTTTTATGGTTTAAAAGGGATTTAAGGTTCACCGACCATGAACCACTATACCGTGCATTAGACCAAAAATATCCTGTCTTACTCGTATATTTTTTTGAACCCTCCCTGATTCAATATCCCGATAGCGATTTACGACATTGGCGATTTATCCATGAATCCTTAGTGGAAATGCAAGGCCGATTGGAGGACAGAAATGGACAATTATATATTTTTCATCAAGAGGTGATCCCTGTTTTTCAAGAATTACTTCAGCATTACTCCATTGAAAACCTTTATTCACATGAGGAGAGCGGAAACGCCTTAAGTTACCAGCGCGACAAAGAAATAAAGGTATTTTGTCAGTCAGCAGGTATAAATTGGCAAGAAACGCCAAACAATGGGGTAATTCGCCGATTAAAATCAAGAAAAAATTGGCAAGCTCGCTGGGAGAAAAGTATGACTCAAAGGCCTTTTTTGGTACGAGAAGATCATTGGAACTTGGTAAAATTACCCTCCGAACTTTATGAAAGTCTCCGAGGAGAGGACCTTCCACAAGAATTTAAAATAAGAAATACCCATTTTCAAGAAGGGGGAGAATATTGGGCTTGGAAATATTTAAAGAGTTTTGTGCAATCTAGACATTATGGGTACAGTCAATCCATCAGTAAACCTGAGGCCAGCAGGCGTGCATGTAGTCGAATATCTCCCTACCTCAGTTACGGCAATTTAAGTATGCGCATGGTTTATACCTTTACTAGGCAACATAGCAAAGACCCAAGTAGCAACAAACGATCCCTACAAAATTTCATTTCTAGATTACACTGGCACTGCCATTTTATTCAAAAATTCGAAGATGAATGTCGCATGGAATTTGAGGCCATCAATTTGGCCTATAATCAAATAGACAAACCCATCCGCTTAGATTATATACAGGCTTGGCAAGAAGGGAAGACGGGAATTCCTTTAATAGATGCTTGCATGCGCTGTGTGGTAGCGACAGGCTATTTAAATTTTCGCATGCGCGCCATGGTAGTTTCCTTTTTCGTATTTAACCTTTGGCAAGACTGGCTTCATTTAGCGCACTTTTTGGCAAGGCAATTTCTAGATTACGAACCTGGCATTCATTATCCCCAAATTCAAATGCAAGCCGGGATTACAGGAATTAATACGGTTAGAATTTACAACCCCATTAAAAACTCATATCAGCATGACCCAGAGGGTATATTTATAAAAAAATGGCTTCCTGAATTAAAAAATATCCCGAACGAATTCATTCATGAACCTTGGAAACTCAGTGAACTGGATCAAGCTTTGTATCAGGTTAAGATTGGGGTTGATTATCCATATCCCATAGTTGATGTAGAAAGTTCAAGGAAATTAGCCGCAGATAAAATTTGGGGAATACGAAAGACAAAACTTTCCAAAGAGGAAGGTAGCAGAATACTCAGAAAACATGTCAATAAGTCCTCAAAAGACAGTTAATTCACACGAATTATCATTATACATTTCATTTATCAGGAAATAAGAGAAAGCAAAGCCCCTATCCAAATCAAATTCATCTTCTTTAACTCGCTAATAGCGAATTGGGCGGCTCTGGCGGTCAAGGCCATGAAGGTCAAGGAAGGATTTTGGCTACCCACACTAGTCATGGATGCACCATCGGTGACAAAAACATTCTTACAAGCGTGCAATTGATTGTGCTTATTCAATAAGGAAGTCTTGGGGTCCAATCCCATTCTAACCCCGCCCATTTCATGAATGTCTAAACCGGGATTTTGATGGGTATCCCAAGTTCTAATATTTTTAGCTCCTGCAAGTTCTAAGATTTCATGGGCCTGCTTTTGAAAATCTAATTGCATTTTCTCATCATTATCCGTGTAAGCTACTGAAGTTATTAATTGAGGGATACCCCACGCGTCTTTCTTTTCAGGATGCAAACGTACATGGTTCTCCCAGATAGGTATATTTTCACCTTGCATCATCATGAAAATATGCCAAGGACCAGGTTGTGCAACTGAATTTTTATAATCTTCTCCAAAGGATAAGCTAGAAACTCCACGATTCCAGCCTCCTCGCGATGCAGAAAAAGCCATCATATATCCACCCAAAAAATCCGAATCTCTTTTCTCTACATTTCGGAAAGAAGGAATAAATGCCGAAGTAGGTCTTCTTCCACGATAATAACTTTCTTCAAATCCTTCTATGCTGGCACTGGCATTTCCCCGGTAATTATGAAAGGAAATATAATGACCTAACATGCCCGAATCATTACCCAAACCAGTGGGGAATCGATTGGATTTAGAATTCAACAGAATTAAATTGGTATTTAGACAGGAGGCATTGACAAAAATAATTTTTGCTTTAAACTCAATCACTTCCTGGCTAATAGCATCAATAACCCGAACACCGATAGCTTTTTGCTTCTTCTCATCGTAAAGGATGGATTCTACTACTGAGTTGGGACGTAGGGTTAATTTTCCTGTTTTAGCAGCCCAAGGTAAGGTAGAGGAGTTGGAACTAAAATATGCTCCATAAGGACAACCTCGATAGCATAAATGGCGGGCTTGACATTGGGCCCTGCCCTGTTCAAGATGTATTTTTTTAGGTTCTGTCAAATGAGCACATCGACCAATAATGACATGGCGGTCTTGGTATTTTTCTTTGACTTTTCTTTGAATTTCTTTCTCCACACAATTCAATTCCCAAGGAGGCAAAAATTCCCCATCGGGAAGTCCTTTCAGTCCATCTTTGTTGCCACTAATACCTACAAACTTTTCAACGTGCGAATAATAGGGCTCTATATCTTGATAATTGATTGGCCATTCAACGGCATAGTCATCTCGTTTTGGGCTTGAAAATTCAAATGAAGACCAACGCTGCGTTTGCCTCGCCCAAATTAATGATTTGCCACCTACTTGATAGCCTCGAATCCAATCAAATGGCTTTTCTTGTACGTAGGGATGTTCTTTATCCTTGATAAAAAAATGTGAAGTAGATTCATCAAAAGCATAACATTTCTTAACAATGGAATTTTCTGATGGATCTGGATTTTTGCCGTGATGAGGAAAATCCCAAGGATTTTTCATAGCCGTGGGGTAATCTTCTTGGTGTTTTACGTCCCTACCCCGCTCCAAAACCAAGGTTCGGAGGCCACCCTCACATAATTCTTTAGCTGCCCAGCCCCCAGAGATTCCAGAGCCGATAACGATGGCATCAAATGTATTTTTATTCATAAGCTAAAATTAATCCCTTCAGGATTTGATTAGGTTCAAAGTACACAAAAACGATTGTATCTCGTAAATACCATTCAAGGAAGGCACAGATTAAACATAATTCTTATGCTTTAAAGTACCTCCACCAGCTTTCCCGTTTTCTTATCCACGGGCATAGGTGCTTGGTGTTGAAGTAAATAATCCTTTAAAAGCTTCGTAAGTTCATTTGTTTTGTTGGGCTCTTTTTCAGCTAAATCCATTTGTTCGCCCAGGTCATTGGACAAATGGTATAATTCTTTTTTACCTGTCCTTAGGTCATAAATTAATTTATAGTTTCCCTTCCGTATAGCTGATTTATAATTAATACCAGGTCCATCTTGATCAATCCATTTGTTGGGATAATGCCAAACTAACACACGCGATGAATCCAATAAATTAGGTTCTTTAACAAAGGGAACAAAGCTCTTGCCATCTATGGATTGGGATATTTTACTATTCGACAAATTAGCCATGCTCAGTATACTTGGAAATAAATCTTCTGCGATAATATATTGCGCTGATACCTGATTGGCCTTTCCTATTCCAGGCCATTTGACAATCATGGGAATTCGAATACCCCCTTCATAAACAGAACCCTTACCTGCCCTAAGAGGCAAGTTTTGTATATGCGCTTTCTTTCCTCGAGCAGGGGCTGTCGACAAGCCTCCATTATCACTTAAAAATAGAATTATGGTTTGATCGGCCACCTTCTTTTCTTCTAAATATTTCATGATATCACCCAAACTCTTGTCTACCCCTTCGACCAAGCTAGCGTATTTAGCCTCAGCAGAATCTAGACCAGCAGTTAAATACTTCTGGAAAAATCGGGGATCGGGTTGAATGGGCGTATGTACACCGTAATGAGATAAATTCAAATAAAATGCTTGTCGGTTCCGTATGGGCGCATCCAAGGTTTTAATGGCCTCTAAGGATAAAGCCTCAGTTAAAAAAATGGAGGAACCGTGGTATTCCTGCAAATCAGGAACAGCTTGAGGGCTAAGTTTTCCGAGTATGTTACCATAATTCTCCTTCCCATAATAACTCTGAGGATGCCCTGCAGCATGGCCAGAAATATTTACTTGAAAACCTAAATTATATGGATTAGCCTGTGGAGTTCCGGCGGCACCCCAATGTGCCTTCCCAACATGGATGGTAAAGTATCCCGCCTCCTTCAACAATTGAGGATAAGCGATATATGAACGAGGATCCAAGCCATTCATTTTCCAAGCACTAGGACTGAACTGTTGATCTTCTGCATCGCTATTTTTATCCTTCATGGGGGATGTCCAATTGGTCACACCATGATGGGCAGCATTCATACCCGATATAAAACTTGTTCGGGATGGAGTACAAACCGGCGTGGCATAGGCGTTGGTAAATCTTAGGCCTTGCTTCATCAATAGGGCAATATTAGGTGTATGATATTTAGGATTAATAATATCTGTCCAACCCATGTCATCTACCATGAATGTGATGATATTGGGCTTTTTTTGTTTTTGCGCAAAAGCATTGATACTGATTATTATTAGAAATAAAACTGAAATTTTCTTCATCCCTGACTTATTGAATTGAATGGATAATTTAGGCAAAAAATTTATTTTTTTACCGCTTCTTTATAGGATAACAGATTTTGAATCCTTGGCGATGAGAATTTGTATTGACAAATATTTCACCCAGACCGAGATTTTAATCTCGGGATACATAAATAATGAAATAAAATCCCAGACCGAGATTTTAATCTCGGTATACATAAATAATGAAATAAAACCCAGACCGAGATTTTAATCTCGGGATACATAAATAATGAAATAAAACCTAGACCGAGATTTTAATCTCGGGATTCATTAATAATGAAATAAAACCCAGACCGAGATTTTAATCTCGGGCAAGAATTATCTTAATTGCTATCCTTCAAAACACGGTTCTATAAATTTTCACAAAAAAGGAAAGCCATTTTACTAAAATTATTACCTTGTAAAAAAACCAATACCCATGAAAAAGTTAATTACCCTAATTTTTTTAGGCCTTCACACTTTCATTCAAGCGCAATCAAATGCGCAAAATGAATATATAAAGCAGTTTCTTCGTTTCCCATTGGGTGCCGCGGTAAATCCAAAATATTTGTCAGAAAAACCCCTTTACCGAAGCCTAGTAGCTTCTGAATTTTCCAGCATTACGGCCGAAAATCACATGAAAATGGTCAATATCCATCCCGAAAAGGATAGATTTGATTTTTCTAAAGGAGACGAAATTATTGGCTTTGCTCAATCCACAAAAAGCCGAGTGCACGGACACACCTTGGTTTGGCATAATCAAACCGCCACCTGGATGAAGGAATTTCAAGGTGATCAACAGGCTTGGGAAAATATGTTGAAAAACCATATTCAAACCGTAGTTAAACATTATCAAGGACAAATTGCCGGGTGGGATGTTGTGAACGAGGCCTTTTTAGATGATGGTACCCTAAGACCCAGTATATGGTCCGAGCACATTCCAGATTATATCGCCAAAAGTTTCGTTTGGGCACATGAGGCTGATCCCCGTGCTTTGCTATTTTATAATGACTATGGACAAGACGGAAAACCTAAAAAAATGGAGGCTATTTTAAACATGGTTCAGGAATTTAAGAAACGACAAATCCCTATTCACGGTTTAGGTTTGCAAATGCACATTTCCATCCAATCAAAAAATGAAGAAATCAAGGAAGTCATTCAGCAATCAGCCGCTACGGGCCTAAGCATACATTTTTCAGAAGTAGATGTGGCTGTAAATACAAAAAACAATCCCGATTTTGTCTTGGATGACCAAGTTAATTTAAAGCAAATTGAAAAATTTAAATTACTTTTTTCCTCCTTTACCCAATTACCAGCCTCCCAACAATATGGCATCACTTTTTGGAATGTAGGTGATCAGGATTCATGGCTTAGAGGTTTTTTCAAAAGACCCAAGGAATATCCCTTACTGTTTAATGAAGCCTACCAAAGAAAAGCTGCATATCAAGAAGTAATGGATTTGTTAAAAAAGAAATAAGACCTATGAACAATAAATCAACCAAAAGATGGCTGATTCAATCGGTAAGCGGACTATTACTTACAGGATCTGGATTATCCATGGCCATAGATGCCGGAATTAGTAAAATGCAAGGAAATGATTGGTTTTGGTATGGGACTGCATCCTTAATCGTTTTTCAAGCAGGTTTATGCCTCTTGATAGATTCACTTAGGTTTAAATAGCCTATTTCTGTAAACCAAGCATTTTTTTATTTCCGTTTATTTCCTTGATATAAAAACTGGGATTTACTCCTACGTATTTCTTAAATGCCACATAAAACGTAGAGCGATTAGTGAAACCACTTTGATATATATACGTTTCCAAAGTAAACTGATCAAAATGATCAAAATGGACCAAAAAATAATGAATCTTCAAGCGATTCAACAACTCGACAAAACTAATCCCATAATAGTTTTTAATAAGTTTTGAGAACTTTTGTGGCGACTGTTCTACTTTTTGGGCCACTTGACTTAGGTCACAAGATGGCTCTAAATAAAAATAAGATTCTTTTATAATTCTATCCAATTCATTTGCATATTTATCCGTCAAAAATTCGGGCAATAAGGAAGGACAAATTTCTTCAACCGAAGGTAAATTAGGCCCCTGATCTTCATAGCTTGGTATAATACAACCATCCATATTTTCTTGAATGTTAGGACTAGTCATAAAATAAGCAAACAGGGAAATCGCTACTGCACATTTAAACAATTGAGAAGGAGGATCAAAAGAATAACCTAGAAGAAGGGTTGAATATTGATAAAATTGAAGTAAAAAATAACAGCTTACCGCCCCAGAAAGCAATTGAAGCCAGATCAATGTTTGCCTATTTATAAAGTTAAATGTAGCGCCCAAGTGCTTTTTTGCCTGATAAATTAACCTCAGACATAAAAAACTGTAACATATCCCCACTACTATTGAAACGGGCTGAACAACACCTGGTGGTATCCAACCTGCAGGTTTCACCAAGAGGTAATTATTCTTTTGGTAATACCCATCTAATGTAGCCACCTTTTCACTGGCAGATAATAAAACATCAGGCATAACACCTATCGTAATGACACAAGGAAATAAAAAATGCCAATACTGATACTTTCTAATAGGATGCTTGGGATTCAGCATGGTCCAAACATAAAAATAAAGCAGAATAGGTATAAATGCCCTAACTATATTGGGTATACGTAACAAGAAAAGCATTTGATAAATATGCTTAGAAGTCAGTGCAAATATGTAAAACTCTAAAAATACCAAGGAAAAAATAATACAAATCAGCCAATAGACCTTGGGATAGGACCTGAAACGGGCGAATAAATAACACATAAATAATACCCCTATACCACTTGTCAAAAACGACAAATAGGGCACGAAATCAAACATATTTTTTAGCTAAAAAAGGATATGAATAAAAATATGGACAATAAACAGGAAAAACAAGACAAAATAGACTGAAATTTTATGGCTTAATGAAGGTCGGTCCCATAATTTTACTTCCTCATCAAAAATCAAAAAATGACTATAAAGATATAGCCATCATGCGCAATTACGTGGTAGAGAATGAAACGGTCTTCATGACCTTTCATTCTGATTTATCATCCAAATAATCAAACCTTTGTTCTACTCTAAACCTCATCGAAAGATGAGGTTTTTGTGTTTATTTGACACAAAATAAATGCTGACTAATTAACCTTGCTTTCAAAACATCTTGATTGAAACATAAGTTAAGTAATCACATCATGTTGATTCCAAATTATGAAAGCTTTTCTACTTTTTCCGCATCAACTTTTTGAAGAAGTCTGGAAGCAGCCAAAAGATCAACTATTTTTTCTCATAGAATCAGACCTCTATTTCAAACAGTATAACTTCCACCAACAGAAACTACTATTCCATCGGGCTTCCCTTCGTTATTTTGCTGACTCCTTAAGGGAAAAGGGATTTCAGGTCAAGTATGTTGAGGCCAATGATTCAAATTCAGATATTTCCAAACTAATAACTTACTTACAATCAGAGGGATTTCAAACATTCACTTATTACAATACCCATGATTATTTACTTGAAAGACGTATTGCCCGCTCCTGTAAGGTAGAAATTCATCAACTTGCCAGCCCCAATTTCTTAAATCAAGACATTAGCCTATTAGGTAAAAGAAAGCCCTATTTTCAAACGGCCTTTTACATTCAACAAAGAAAAAGCCGACAAATCTTATTGGACGATGAACAAAATCCTTTGGGTGGGCAATGGTCATTTGATGCAGATAATCGGAAAAAAATACCTAAAAACACCCCGATTCCCAGGCCATTTCCCAAGCTTGAAATAAACCCATACATACAAGAGGCTATCAATTACGTAGCTACTCATTTCCCTAATAATATAGGAAGTTCAGACGCTCCTTGGCAGGGAATATATTATCCTTGTACACATGAAGATGCTAAAAGGGCTTTGCAACTTTTCATTGAAGAGCGCCTATCCCAGTTTGGAGCCTATGAAGATGCCATGCTGGCCCAAGAATCTACCCTATTTCACAGTGTACTGAGTCCACTTATCAATGTAGGCTTGTTGAATCCCAAGCAAATAGTCCATCAAATTGCTCTTTCAAATGCCCCATTAAATAGCTTGGAAGGCTTTATTAGGCAAATCATGGGTTGGAGAGAATTTGTTCAATTACTCTATCAAAAAATCGGAACTCAACAAAGAACCACGAATTACTGGCAATTTACCCATGACATGCCAGCGGCCTTTTATACCGCCAGCACAGGAATCGAGCCCGTGGATAGCTGCATTCAAAAACTTTTAAAAACAGGTTATTCACACCACATAGAGCGACTCATGGTCTTGGGTAATTTCATGCTCCTATGTGAAATTAAACCAGATGCGGTGTATCAATGGTTTATGGAAATGTACATCGATGCCTACGACTGGGTGATGGTACCAAACGTGTATGGCATGTCACAATTTAGCGACGGAGGCCTCATGACCACCAAACCTTATATCTGTGGGTCCAATTACATTTTAAAAATGAGTGATTATAAAAAAGGGCCCTGGCAAGCCATTTGGGATGGACTATTTTGGCGTTTTTTAGACAAACAAAGAGCTACCTTTTCCAAGAATCCCAGATGGGCAATGCTTATTAGCACTTGGGATAAAATGCCTGCCGAAAAAAAAGAGGCTCATTTACTTCAAGCCGAAACCTTCCTAGCTAAGCTTTTTCCAAAAACTTCTTCAAGCGATTCCAATAGGAAAAAAAACTAGGGAAATCTCCCTTTAAATCGGGATTTAAAAATGGATATGGCTCCCTAATTCCTTGAAAATGAGCATTGATTGGGTGATCCCTAAAAATTCCTTCGATACCTAAATCGCTATACTCGCCCCAATAAACTTGAATTCCCGGAATTTGAGCAGCTAAATCCAAGATAAATTGTATGGATTTGGGCGACATCGGGAATTGATCAAAATGAGAAGGTTCAAGTACCAATATCCGATTTCCTTGCTCCCCTGCATGAAACTGAGGATCGAGGGTATAATGCGTGTAAACGAAAGTAGGAATATCCGTATTTATTGACAGATTTGGTGAGACTCTTTGGAAGAACTGCGGAATGAATGCTGCCTCTTCCTTCAATACCTCAGGTACTGGCAAATTGGGCAATTCTTCATAACTATAATCCAGCGGGGTATTCCTTTGAACACTTTTAGTGTAATGATTGATGTTCTCTTGATTGGCATAATAGGGCTTATTGCTAAATGTAGCTGCGCACCATTGCCAACTCAGTGCATTACTGGCTAAATCCCCATCCAACAAATGGTAATACATCCAAGTAGCTGGCGACGACCAATGGTAATGACCCACATTACAGGTCAATGATGCTAGGTACATACGGATGTGATTATGTAAATAACCGGTTTTAGGGAATTGGGCTAGCTGTAAATCCAGGGCTTGTATGCCTGTTTGTGCTTTCAAAAGACTTGCAGGTATACGATTAGACAAAACATCCGCTTGTGGGTGGCGAATATCTTGAAAGATGCCATCCCCTAATTTGAACCATGTTCTGGTGTAAAACTCCCTCCAGGCTAATTCCTGAACAAATTTTTCAAGTTCAGGAAAACTAAAACCTCTATTTTTCAATCGAAAATACACTTCAGGAACACTGATAAATCCTCGAGATAAATAGGGTGACAGGTAGGAAACTCCCCCATCAATAAAATTCCTGCTGCGCGCATAATGAACAGGATCAAAATGATCTAGGCGCTGGTATACTGCAGCTAGATTGGTTGGGAAGTCAATCAACGTTTACTGATTTTATTGAGGCTAATACTCCGTTGAAGGGAGCATTTAAACCTAGGATCTACACTCACTCTTTTTTGAATGTGCTTGGTAATACGACCAGTCATCCTTTTTCTCCACATTTGAAAGCTTGATTTCTTACTATTCAAACGCATGAATTCAATCACCTCTTTTTCTTTGAGTCCAAACTGAAATTCAATAGCTTCAAATGGCGTTCGGTCTTCCCAAGCCATTTGAATGATTCGATCAATATCTTCTTCTGAAAAACTATTTACTTCTTCTACACCTTTCACTACAATAAACGATTTGGTCCCAATCACGCTCCCACTTTTTACGCCAAGAAAAAGGCCTTGTACAAATTGGGCATATTTTGAAAGGGAGATGTTGTTTTTTTACGCCTTGCATTCAAATGATATAACAAGAGATAAACTAAAGGCTGGTAAAAAAGTTTTCGTTCTACTTAGCGCATCGGAGTAGAATGCATCATCCTAATTTTCCATCTTCCAGCCTGTCGGACTAAAACCACACTTTCTAGCCAACGAACATTCCTGACTTTATCTTCCCTTCGGATAATAGCTTGATTCCAATATGAAACCCATGCCATATCTCCCTTTTGCTCCGTTTTCAAAAATGTAAAAGTATTTTTTCGCTCAAAATTGGCACTAGGATTCCCTTTAATTTTTAGTGCTAAGGTATCGTTGGTCCAAATCATGCCCGCTTCATACAGCACAAAATCTGGGGTGGTATTCTCTCGGAACAAACTTTCCTTTACTTGAGAAAACCCATCAAAAAATCGAATGATCGGTTGATGAAGGCTATCTAATGAAGCCTGGGCTTGAACATTCCTTGTTCCTGTAAGTACTGTGACCAAAATAATGCCGGTAATAAGTAGTCGATGATTCATGTGTGAAAGCCTATTTTTTTTCAAATGTAGAAGTAAATCTTTCATAATGGAATGACATTTTTAGGTTTTACTATTAATTCATCCCCCTTAAAATCAATCGATACTTGTACCTCATACCTATTTAGGATGATTTAAAGGTGAAGAAATTTCCAAATTTTAGCTACATTGATAAAAAAATACCTAAAATAATGAAGAAAACACTTTACCTAATAGCACTTTTAGTAACGACTTTAACCTGTAATCTGACTGCCAAACCCACTGGATCCTACAAACTGGTAGTAGAAGGTTTTGACTGGGGAGCAGGTGTTAACAAGGTTATTTTATCCTTATCCGATACCACGTCTCAAGTTCGCGCGGCAGATTATACGGTTTTCGCATCGAGAAAATCGGCCGCAGGACTTATTGCTGATGAACAATCCTCTGGAAAAAGAGAGGTGATTGGAGCTTATGTCTCCGATGAGAAAGGGAACCGAGTGAAAACGGGCAAAAACATTACTTTGGTTTTATCCGTGGGCCCACAATTAGCCATTAGCTCTCCCATTCAATATTTTCGTAGCAAAGGAAATGTGTGGGTTGATTACCAATTGACCATCATTGACTCAAAATCTCAACAAGTTTGGGATACTAATTTGGGAAAAATCATGCCTTTGATTGATCAATTTGATTTAAATGGGAAATTTAAGTTCAATGATCAATTAACTATGTCCTATGCGACCTTTAGTCCGACAGTCAAAAAGGATAAAGCCCCACTGATTATATGGTTACATGGAGGTGGAGAAGGAGGTTTTGACCCCACCATACCTTTATTGGGCAATAAAGCAGCCAATTATGCCTCAGAATCCATTCAATCCATCTTTGAAGGTGCCTATGTTTTATCGCCACAATGTCCAGGTGCTTGGATGCATAATGCTCAAAAAGTAAGTACACAGGGTAAGGAAAATGATGTGTATAATGAAGGTTTAATGGCCTTGATTAAGGATTATGTTAAGTCCAACCCCAACATAGACCCTAGTAGAATCTATGTAGGAGGATGTTCCAATGGAGGATATATGGCATTGAAACTGATATTACTTTATCCAGATTATTTTGCGGCAGGCTACATTAGTGCCTTAGCCTATCGTTCAGAATACATCAGCGATGCTGATATTCAAAAAATCAAGCAAGTACCCATTTGGTTTGTTCATTCCAAAGACGATGCCACCACGCAACCGGATTTAACCGTCGTACCTGTATTTAAGAGATTACAAGCGGCAGGAGCTAAAAATGTACATTTCACCTATTATGACCATGTACATGATATTACCAATTTTTATGGTGGAAAAGGATTTACCTACAATGGCCATTGGTCATGGGTGTATTTACATGAGAATTTACCGAGAACAGATTTTGATGGATCATTGGTCAAATGGAATGGTAAACCCGTCAGCATCATGGAATGGATGGCGGCCCAGAAAAAAGGTAAATAAAATAAGCTAATTTGTAAAAAACAGAGCCTCCTGTGACATGCATGGGAGGCTTTTTTTATTCTTCAGTAGGATTAAAAAAAATACGGAATTTGTGAAAGCTTTATTATTAGATAATCGTATAAATATAAAACGATTTTGTTTAGATAATTAGATATAAATCTAAATTTATTTGAAAAAAAATACCTAAAAAACCATTTAATTTTTGAACAAAATTGATGGTATATATCAAAAAAATGGCTTTTTAAGCAAAAAAATGGTAAAAATTTAAGATAATTTAGATTTAAATATGAAAATAATTCAATCTAATTATTACATTTACCACGTGTTCGAAATTTTTTAAGAAGTGTTCTAGATAAAAATATGAAACTTAAAACCTTTAAAAAATCGAATAATGAAATCGAAAATTGCTCTTGTGCTTTTGGCTGCAGTTACTTTTTCCTGCCAAATGCAAATGGATGATTTAGCTTTATCTCCTAATGGAAATAACGGTAATTCATTTGCTCTAGGATTAACACAAAATTCAAATGTTGGAAAAATCAGTTCCAACGAAGTTCTAATTAAATTCAAAAGTGGAACCTCCGAAGCAGGAAAACTTAATGCTTTGAAGGCAATCACTGGTACCATCAAAGAACAAATCGTCACCCAAGAAATGAAAAATGAAGGGGACGAAGGATTCTATGTAGTCAAAACGAATATCAATGCCATTGAGGCCATTAACCGCGCTGCTGGAAATTCTTTGATTGAGATAGCTGAACCCAATCAATTATATACCCACCAACAAACCACTACTACTCCTAATGACTTATATTATGGAACTGGACAATTGTGGGGATTAAATGGTACCTATGGAAGTAATGCAAACGTAGCTTGGGCCAATAATAATACAGGACGTTCAACCGTATACATCGGCGTAATTGACGAAGGTGTCATGTTCAATCACCCCGATTTAATAGACAATATGTGGATCAATCCTAATGAGATTGTTGATGGTCTTGACAATGACAGAAACGGGTTTATCGATGATGTTCGTGGATGGGATTTTGCCAATAATGACGCTAGCGTTTATGACGGACTCTCCACCAACGATATAGATTCTCATGGGACTCACGTTTCTGGAACCATCGGAGGATTAGGTAATAATTCAATCGGAGTAGTAGGTATGAATTGGAACGTAAAAATTATACCTTCTAAATTTCTAGGAGCAACAGGAGGGTCTACATCTAATGCCATTAAAGCCATTGATTATTTGACAAACTTGAAAAAAAGTAAAGGTATCAATATAGTTGCCAGTAATAATTCCTGGGGTGGCGGTGGCTATTCCAAGTTATTATTATCTGCCATCCAGCGTGCTGATAAAGCAGGAATCTTATTTATTGCAGCAGCTGGAAATGCCGGATCAAATATTGATAATGTTAAATCATACCCTGCCAGCTATGCTTCACCCAACGTGATTGCTGTTTCAGCCATTGATGCAAATGGACTAGTACCTTCTTGGTCAAATTTTGGTGTAAAAACAGTAGCTTTAGGTGCTCCCGGTGCCAATATAATCTCAACTGTGCCTGGACCAAATGGAGTTGGTTATGCAGCATACAATGGTACATCTATGGCAACGCCACATGTTAGTGCCGCAGTAGCACTATATGCAGCTAAAAATTTCCCTTCTAGCACCACACAAATAAACTCTCAGGCCATTAAAAAAGCCATTCTAAATAATACCATTCCTACCCCTTCTTTAAGTGGTAAAACCATTACTGGTGGTCGATTAAATGTGGGAGTAGTAGGATTTTATTAATTTCTGATTGTTACCCATTAACCCGTGTTTTAAAAGCCTCTCCATTCATGAGAGGCTTTTTTTATAACAATTTTAAGGTAAGGCAGTTAATTTAAAATGGCTTGATTTAAAATCCTCGCCGTTAAATTACCTAGTAGCTTATTTCTCTGAAATTGAGGGATAGGTATCATACCTTATAAACAACCAACATACATGAAAAAATTACAACTAAAATTGCTTGTAGCGGCCATGTTATTGAGTCAAACTCCCTCAGCATTCGCACAAAGCAATAAAAAAGTAGAACCACTAAAGGCTCCCGTAGCCGCCACTCCAAAAGCAGAAGCCCCCAAAGCTGATGCCAAAAAAGGACCTAAACCCTATAATAAAGTAGTTGACAGCACCGCGGTCACCCAAAAAGGATTAATAGACGTCCATAAAATGGATCAAAAATACCTTTTTGAAATACCTGCCACTTTAATTGAACAGGAAATCATGACCATCACGCGCTTTTCCAAAACACCGGCTGGCGGTGGTATTTTTGGGGGCGAAGAAGTAAACCGACAAGTCATTCAATTTGAAAAAGGTAATAACCAAAATTTATTACTTCGTTCCATTAGTTATGTCATTATGTCGCCCGATGAAGGAAAGCCCTTAGCTCAAGCCGTTAAAAACTCCTCTGCTAACCCAATCATTGGCATATATGACATTCTTGCTATCAAGAAAGATTCTAGCGGCAAAAAGGATTTATCCTACGTCATCGACATGACGAGCACCTTTGATTCCGACATTCAGACATTTTCCTTAGATCCAGTTAGAAAACAAACACTGAGCTTACAGGCATTTCAAAAGGACAAGTCATTCATTCAAAAAATAAGCACTTATCCTATTAATACCGAAATCAGGTCGGTAAAAACCTATTCTACGGTCCCTGCTTTGATTTCCTTAAGTCCGGTACCTAGAATTGGCACCAATTTACCCGCTGGATTGGATGCAGGTTTAGTGACTTTGGAATTAAACACTTCCATGATAGCTCTTCCTAAAAAACCCATGCGAAAAAGAAGCTTTGATGCGCGTGTAGGATATTTTGCCAATCAATATGGGGTATTTGAAGAGGAATCACAAAAAGCAGAAACCGATGTATTTGCGGTTAGATGGCGACTGGAGCCTAAATCAAAAGAGGATGCTGAAAAGCAGAAAAAAGGTGAATTGATTGAACCAGCTAAACCCATTGTTTATTACATCGACCCAGCTACTCCTGATAAATGGAAAAAATACATTAAAGCGGGTATAGATGACTGGAAAGTGGCATTCGAACATGCTGGTTGGAAAAATGCCATTCGCGGAGAATATTGGCCTGAAAATGACCCTAGCATGAGTTTAGAGGATGCTCGCTTCTCGGTTGTACGTTATTTTGCTGCCGATATTCAAAATGCGTACGGCCCCAATGTTCATGATCCAAGAACCGGCGAAATCCTAGAAAGCCATATCGGTTGGTACCATAACATTATGTCGCTTTTACGTAATTGGTATATGGTTCAAACCGGAGCTGTAGACCCTAATGCCCGCAAAAAACAATTTGATGATGCCCTGATGGGCGAGTTAATCCGTTTTGTGTCTTCTCATGAAGTGGGTCATACCTTAGGTTTACGTCATAACATGGGAGCAAGCTCAGCCACACCCGTGGAAAAATTAAGGGATAAAGATTTTCAAGAAAAAAATGGCCATACTTCCTCCATCATGGATTATGCCCGTTTTAACTATGTAGCTCAACCCGAAGATGGAGTAAAACATCTATTCCCAAAAATTGGTGATTATGATAAATGGGCCATCAAATGGGGATATTCCTATTTTGAAGATGCCAAGAGCGAAAAAGAAGAAAAAGCCATCCTGAATGAATTAACCAAAGAGGCTTATAAAAACCGTAGACTTTGGTTTGGAACTGAAGTTAGTCCTTATGACCCTCGTTACCAAACAGAAGATATAGGAGACAATGCCATGCTTGCCTCTACTTACGGAATTAAAAACCTACAGCGAATCCTGCCAAACTTGATAGATTGGACCAAAGAAAATGGAGAAAGTTATTCAGAGCTAGATGAATTATATAGCAATGTTACTGGTCAATTTAGAAGGTACCTAGGTCATGTTACCAAAAATGTAGGAGGTATTTATGATACTCCTAAAACATATGATATGGCTGGGAATCAATTTGAAATAGTTCCCAAAAACCTACAAAAAGATGCTGTAGCTTTCTTAAATAAACAATTGTTTGCTACACCAACTTGGTTACTGGATCAAAATATTTTAGCAAAAATCAATCCGGAAAATGGACTTGAATCCATAAAATCCATGCAAGATGCGACCTTGACAAATTTATTGATGGGCGATCGCATGGTTCGTTTAATGGAAGCTTCTTCCATCAACAAAAACAATTATTCTGTTGATGAACTAATGACCGATTTACGCTTAGGTATTTTTGCCGAATTAAAGAGCCAAGCTTCGATCGATATTTTCAGAAGAAATCTTCAGAAATTATTCATTGATAAAGTAGCCACTTTATTGAATCCAGGTTCCGCTCAAGTTAGATCCGTTCCTGTGGGTGTCACCTACGGCTACAAGACAAGAGTCGTTAATCTAAACCAAACCGATTTGCCTTCCATCGCCAGAGGTCAATTACTTAGTTTAAAAGATAGCTTAAAAGCCGCATCTGCTGGCTCAGCTGACCGCTTAAGTAAATTGCATCTTTTAGATTTAATGGCTCGAATCGACAAAGCTTTAGATCCAAAGAAATAATAGAAATGGTTTTAAATAAAAAGCCTCCTGATTTTTCAGGAGGCTTTTTTATGAGCAATGAAGATTATTTAGGTAGATTATGGATTAAATTAGATGATGAGCTAATCATTGAATTAGAACCTAAAGCAGCGTTGCGCTGATCTTCTAAAGCCATTAATCGACGAATACGAATATGTTGCTGGTAGTCTACCACCTTCTCGTAATCATTTTCATGGTGATTACTTTTAATAATTAAGACCAAAGATTCTATGAGCAAGAAAAAGAAGAACCAAATCAAATAAAAGATTAATGCGGTAGGATATGGATCAAACTCCAACAAGTAATTAATCAAGGCATTTAATTCATCCAAAAATCCGGGTTTTCGGCTTAAAATTTCCTTTGCTTTATTTTTAACTTCCGCGGCATATTGTTGCCCTTTCTGCATCTTCTCATTTTCCAACACACTTATTTTGGAGGCAATGGCTGCCTGAAAGGTTCGCAAATTAGATATCTCCGGATTAGGAATCCGACTACTTTGCTGCTCACTGATCAAATTACCTGCAGAATCATATTTCTTTCCGCCTCCGCCCCCAGCCAAGGTAGCAGGTAATCGCAAAATCTGGCTTTGTAATTTTTGAAAGTTCAATTTCTCCACCAGAATCGTGCTGTCCAACTGCGCTACCGATGTTTGATAGGAATTCCTGGCTATATTGCTTTCCTTTAAGGCCTTGGCCTCCACAGAAGCCTGAGCAATTTTCTCTATATCATTGGCAAAAAGGTATTGGTCAATGATACTGGCACCAATCACAGCGACGATAATCCCCAACAAGACACGGAAAAACTTAGCCCAATGATTCAGTTTGGCCGAAAGAATGATTTGTCGCTCAATTTGTACAATCAACACCGCCATAAAAAGCGAACCAAAAAGAGAAAACCAAGGACCAAAATTGAGGTACTTATTGGAAAAAATATATCCAATTATGGACCAGATTAAGGTGATGATAACCAAGGCGGAAGTGATTTTCTTTTGATCACGTTTACTAGCTTCAGAGCATTCCGACAGTATCTGGTAATTATGTCCTGAAAGGAAACAACCAAAACGAAGCCATAATTCGGAAGGCTTATTTTTCTTTTCCATAGTATTATACATGACGGTTGATGATATTGGCCATAGAAAGAGCGGCTAAACCCTTGTTGAAGCCTCTCTTGTAGGCTAAAATAATCCGAAAAGAGGTCCCTGTATTATTGGCAACATCGCTCTTAATTTCTTCCATGACTTTAAGTCGATCCAAACAAATTTCTCGCCTGGATTCGAGCTCTTCCACTAAATCATGTAAATCAGCTTTTCTGCGAGAATTAATATGAAATTCTATTTCTTTTAGGTATTCTTTGATGGCAATTTCAGCCTCATGTATATCCGCTTGTAAGTCTAATTGAATGATTGAAATATTATCATCGCGGTATTTATTATCGGCAGTAGTTAAGGCATCTTGATAGC
Source organism: Aquirufa sp. OSTEICH-129A (assembly GCF_054558355.1). Classification (NCBI taxonomy): domain Bacteria; kingdom Pseudomonadati; phylum Bacteroidota; class Cytophagia; order Cytophagales; family Flectobacillaceae; genus Aquirufa; species Aquirufa sp. OSTEICH-129A. The sequence goes on from NZ_JBPXKC010000002.1 coordinate 74,487, forward strand.
CCTCCATTTCATAATCATGCCGAATTCGATCAAAAATCCGTTGCCAAGTAGATTCTGACCTACCGCCAAATTGAGGCTTTCTCTCAGCAAAATTAGGGTGTAAACGATGATCCAATTCATTGGCCTTTTCCTCCAATGAATCAGGATGAATAAGCCTTTCCTCAGGTTTATTCCTTCCAAATAAATTATTCCAAATTCCCATTATGATGTGTTTTAAAGCTTCTGGTTGATTTTCCCACCCTTCTTAGATTTCTATCTAGTTAGGCTGATTGAGTTGGTAGAAAAATAATACCATAGGCATGAAGCACATCAAATTCAGATATTTTTTTTGAATTCCTCAAAAATTAGTACCAACGGCATTTTCAATAGCTAAACCTGAATTTTTTTGGTTTTGCCAGAAAGAAATTAGCAGCGGAATACAATGCATGAGCTTGTATGCAAACGAAGGCTTTGGCCAATGGATTATGTGCTATGGCCTATTTTTTTTCAAGAAAGGAATTCAAAAAATTAATGGGGTGCAGCAAAGCCACTATTGGCTAATTGCTTGAATAGACTTTGCACTTGGGGGATACCCTGGGAATCATTGATATCAAAATAGCGATAATGCTCAAAATCCGTTTTGTGGATACCATTTTCTTGAATGGCCCCTTGCGATTTATAGGCTGCTATGACCCAATCGGCCACAATCTTATAACTCACTTTGTCATTCTCTTTAAAACGAAATACCCGATTTAGTGTAAATGTAGGCGCATTGGCTTTAATCTTAGTTTCAGGAAAGCCCTCTAACATGGTAAATTCAATCGGTTTGGCATTTGCTGACAAAGGACTTCCCGCGATAATAATTGGCTTATGAGCTCCTTTAAAACGTTGCACTGCTCGCAGTGCCATTAAAACTGCTGTTTTATGGTGACCATGCTGACCCGCATGCGGCAACATCGTAATAATAAAATCGTATTGCCGCTCTGCCAATATCAAATCCAATCGCTTTTCAATGAAAGGAATATCCCAATTTTTACCTGAAATATAAGGTGTTGGATCTAGTGTATACCAGTCATCCGGCTGCTCCATGAAATAGATATTTCTCAAACCCATGATTTTAGCGGCATCTAAAATCTCTTGTTTTCTAATCATGGGCAAATGAGTACGGGCTACCAGAGAATCTGTAAGATTCAAACCATAATACATGGCACCTAATTGAGAATCGGCAAAACCACCTCCCCCATCGGTCATAACTGCCATATCTACTATACCTTTTAACTCATGCGTAATTTTGAATAAACTCACTGAAAATCCAGTTTCATCATCAGGATGCGCCGTAACCACCAATACTTTGGGGCCTTGGGCTGTTACTGCATGGCAGAAACTAAATAAACTAAGCAGTAGAAGACAAGAAATAGTTTTCATGAGTAAATAGGTAGCGTGTATAAAAATAAAGGAAGGGGTAATTTTTCAATAATTTAGTTAATTTTATTTGAATGAATCAAAAATTAATCTTGCAATTTTTTCAAGCATTTTGATATGAAACCAAGCCTAACCATTTCCTATTGCCCTAAATGCCATTGGCTACTTCGAGCAGCCTATGTGGCCCAAGAAATGTTAAGTACATTCGAAGCCGAATTAGGAGCCGTGACCTTGAAGCCTAGTGAAATTTCCGGTGAGTTTTCCCTATACGTTAATGATGAACTTTTGTTTGACCGAAAAAGCCATGGAGGATTTGCGGAAATCAAAGAATTAAAACAATCCTTGAGGGATAAAATTTGCCCTGAAAAGTCGTTAGGGCATATCGACCGCTAAACCAATATAAAAGCTCTGATTTACCACTTTTTGAAAATCTTGACCAATTCTTTCGTAATCATTTCATAGCCTTTATCCGCAGGGTGTAATCCATCATAAGTCACTTCAGATGCCTCCACGGGATAGGGGTATTCATCGGTGGCGGGATTAAAAGGTACATCGATAAAATCTGGGTATGCAAACTTTTTATAGTTTCCCGTGGCAGGATCTTTCAAGTACTTAAAACGAACCAAATGGGCATGACCCATTCCTTTTTTATGGTATAAATCTACCACTGGAATTCCTTCTAGTTTACCTATCTCAACAAGCGCATTGGCAAATTGCTCCAATCGCTGTCCATTTTTCTCCTTATAAGAACCAAATGCATTATTCTTAAAATTATTAATGTAGACAAAATCCACCCGCTGCATGGGTGTAATTAAAACGATTTTGGCCTGAGGATTCAGACTTTTTAATTTGTTTATAATTACCCGAAAAGAGCCTTGAACCGTGGCCACACCGGTATTATTCTGATAATCCGCCAAGGTCCCCAATGGCTTGGAACCCCACCAATCGTTGGTACCTAAAAATATAGAATAGACATCTGCTGAAGGAATATTCAGCTTCTCTATTTCAGTAGCAATTTTTACGGCTGTCCAACCATTATACCCTTTATTGATGTAACGGAATTGGGGAAGCTTTTCCACCACACCTGTCATATATCCCTTGCTAATGCGATTGCCCGTTTCATCTGGATGCTCGTTTAAATAGGTAATGGAATCACCCAAAGCCACCCAGGTTAACTCTTTAGGAGTAAACGAGCTGTGTAATAAGACAAACAAACAGAGGAATAAAATCTTTTTCATGGTTCTTTCATCAATAGGTTTTAAAGGAAAGGACAAAACAAAGGCCTTTCCACTTCAAGGAAATTGGTAAAAATTAGGAACAAAACCAATATTCACTTTTGAAATAATTAATAGGTTTGAGTAGACTTTCTTGATTACACATATAGAATTGTTTGAATTTTATAATTTTCTATTTGATTCTTATGGGGTTTAAACGTAAAATTTAAAAGAAATTTGCATCTAAATAACTATTCTATGTTTGATATGAAACATCCGCCCAACAACTATTCTAGCTATAACACTATCATAACCATTGGGATTACCTTCCTAATATTTACTTGTACCCGACCACTCCAAGCAGCAGAAAATACAAGTGATAGTAGTAAAACCATATACCATATTGCTGGAAGTGCATTGATTACTAATTCCGGAATTTCGGTAATTCCTACGTTCACTTTGGGAAAACCTGCCACTATATTTGACCTATCCGTGGGAACCGAAAAATTTGCTTTTGAACCTCAATTGCGTTTTTCAATGGAAGGTAAGCCCTGGTCATTCTTATTTTGGTTTCGATACAAGGCAATTGCTAAACCAAAATTCCGATTTACCATGGGTATGCACCCCTCAGTAGCATTTAGAAATTATATAAGCTATGACCGCTTGGGAAATTCAAAGGAATTATTAACTCCTCATCAATATGTAGCTAGTGAATTTGCACCCAATTGGATCTTATCTAAAAAACTTAGCCTAGGAGCCTATTATTTATATTCACATGGTATGACTGAAGGGGCCACAAACAATACACATTTTGTAACAATCAATAGTAACATATCCTCCATTCCTATAATAAAAAATACGTACTTGCGCCTAAACCCACAAGTGTTTTACCTTATCATGGATAATCAGGCTGGTTCTTATGCTACACTAACCATGAGCCTAACAAACAGCCATTTACCCTTTTCCATTAGTTCTATTTTAAATCAGAAAATTAAATCCATAATTCCAGGAAATGACTTTGTTTGGAACATTGCCTTGACATATCAATTTCAAAAGAAATTTAAGGCATTTTAAGAAACTTGAAAATGGAAAAACTCAACAACTTAGAAGAATTTTATCGAGATAAATTCAATTGGATACCCGAAAACCTAAAAAAAGAATGGGGCCATTTTAATGTATTTAAACTAGATCCATATATCGGAATCCAAGCCAAACCAACACCCTATCGAAGAAGAGATTTTTATAAGATTACATTGGTTAAAGGACATGGCAGACTATTTTACGCCAACAAAATGGTGGATGTAAAAAAACAAGCCATCGTTTTTTCAAATCCATTGATTCCATATAAATGGGAAAGTATAGAGCACCTAAACAGTGGTTATTTCTGCATTTTTAATCAAGATTTTTTTCAACAGTTCGGGCAAATAAATTCCTATTCCATCTACCACCCTACCGGAAATCCGGTATTTGAATTAAGTGATGATTCCTATGCACTATTTGCAAGTTTATACGAAAGAATGTTGGTGGAAATCAGTTCTAATTACATCCACAAATACGATGTTCTAAGAAATTTAGCCTTTGAAATAATGCATTCGGCTATAAAATTAGAACCAGCCAACACAAGTAAACATAGTCCGCATAGTGCCAATCAACGAATATCCACCTTATTTTTAGAATTATTAGAACGTCAATTTCCTATCGAGGAAACGCATCCTGTTATTCAATTAAAAAATGCATCCGACTTTGCTAATCAATTATCGGTTCATGTGAATCACCTCAATCGTGCCATCAAAGAGACCACACAAAAAACAACCTCACAAATCATTGCTGAGCGTTTGATTCAAGAAGCCAAAGTCATGCTAAAATTTAGTGATTGGAATATTACGGAAATTGCCTTTGCACTAGGTTTCAATGAAGTAAGTTATTTCAACAATTTTTTCAAAAAAAATTCGGGCCTAAGTCCATTAAAATTCAGAAATACTCTACAATAAATTAAATTTCATGAAAAAAAGAATCCTCGGAAAAAATCTAGAAGTCTCTGAATTGGGACTTGGTTGCATGGGAATGAGTTTCGGCTATGGAGAAAAAGCGGACGATCAGAAAATGATTCAACTCATGCACAATGCATTCGAACAGGGTATCACTTTTTTTGATACCGCCGAAGTATATGGCCCTTATATCAATGAAGAATTGGTGGGAAAAGCTTTAGCACCATTTAAAAACCAAGTTGTAATTGCTACTAAATTTGGCTTTAAAATAGATCCGAATGATGGCAAAATGCTTGGTTTGGATAGTAGTCCGAAAAATATTCGACGCGTAGCAGAATCTTCCTTAAAACGACTAAAAGTAGAAGCCATTGATTTATTTTATCAACATCGAGTAGACCCTGAAATACCGATCGAAGAGGTTGCTGGTACAGTAAAAGAACTAATTCAAGAAGGGAAAGTCAAACATTTTGGTTTGTCCGAAGCGGGTGCTAATACCATTAGAAAAGCGCATCAGGAGCAGGCTGTAACTGCCCTCCAAAGTGAATATTCCCTTTGGACTAGAGAGCCAGAACTAGAAATCATTCCTCTTTTGGAAGAATTGGGGATTGGTTTTGTTCCATTTAGTCCATTAGGAAAAGGCTTTTTAACTGGAAAAATTGATGTCAATACGGAATTGAAGGAAAACGACTTTCGCCTTACCTTACCTAGGTTTACAAGAGAAGCTCGGAACAACAATCTAGCTTTGGTTCATTTACTTCAGCAAATAGGTCAAGAAAAAAATGCTACACCTGCACAAATTTGCTTGTCTTGGCTTTTAGCAAAAAAACCTTGGATTACACCAATTCCAGGTACCACAAAACTTGACCGATTACATGAAAATATACAATCGGTCAATTTAAATCTCCTTCCCGAGGAAATGGAAGAAATAGAAAACGCATCCGCCAAGATTCAAATCCAAGGGGCTAGGTACTCAGATGCAGCCATGAAAATGGTTGGAAGGTAATATCTAGTTTTAAATTAGTTTGTAGACAGGCAACATATGCTGCCTGTCTACAAGGAATTATTTCAATATTACAGCTCGTAAATCCAGCACAGCGCCTGATTTGAATTGAGTTTTGGACTTACATACGATTTTCTGAATTCCCTGTTTCAAATGTATTTTCCCGGGTTTTAGGGTTTTATAGGTTTCCCAACTCCCACTTGGCAACACTTTACTGACTAATTGTGCATGAGGGCTCGACAAAACAAATTCTTTTCCAGCCTCTGCATTATCGACAGAATATTCAATTTCTACCTGGTAATCACCCTCTTTCTGAATATCCACCTCCCATTCTACACGGTCCTTAGCGGTAAACCAACCGAAAGCCTGGTATTCGGGCATGAACTTAATATCAGGTCCAATGGCCTTACCCTTGGCAGCGCTAAGTAAGTATATACCTTGGCCATTCTTTTGTACTCGAGCTGGCCGATTTACAGGAAAATTATTTTTAGCTTGATTGGCTTGAGCCGAAAAGTCAAAAAAGGTAGAAGAAGTTCCACCAAAGAACAAGGTGAAAGTAAGTAAGACAAGAAACATATGGTATGAATTAGGTTTAGAAATTGAATTAAAATTAGCCAATAATCTGAAAAGTCCATACCAAGGACGAGCTAAACCTTGGCAATTCATCATATTTTACCTTCCTTGCAGTCATTATGAAACCATCAAACCTACACTGATATGGCCAAGGGAATGAATTCCAAAAAAACGGAGAAAAAAGAAGCAACCAAAACTCCAAAGGAGAAAAAGGAAGCAAAAAAAGAGAAGAAAAATAAGTCGAGCTATTGATTTTGATACTCAGGTAATGGGTGATCATTTTCTTTTAAGATTTTAATCACCTTTTACCTTTTCCTGTTTTTTCCCTTCATCTTAGGACACAATGGACTTACAATTTTTCTACCTTTGCCTACCTACTCATCAACAAGCATATGTCAGAAAAAATTTTGGTTCTGGGTTCCAATGGTCAAATTGGTACTGAACTAGTCAACTCCCTACGAAAGGCTTATCATAACGACAACGTCGTAGCTTGTGATATTCGCCGCCCGGATTACGAAACCTTACATGCTGGCCCTTTTGAATTTGTCAATGTCTTGGACAAAGACATGCTGAAAGATATATATCAAAAATACCAGCCAACTCAAGTTTATTTATTAGCTGCATTGCTCTCTGCCACGGGTGAACAAAACCCAAAATTGGCTTGGGATTTAAATATGAACGGCCTTTTGAATGTACTTGATTTCTCTTTAGCCTATAAAACAGCTAAAGTGTATTGGCCTAGTTCCATTGCGGTCTTTGGTCCGAATTCACCCAAACAGCAAACCCCTCAATACTGCACCATGGACCCGAATACGGTTTATGGCATCAGTAAGTTGGCCGGAGAGCGCTGGTGTGAATATTACCACCAGAAGTACCAATTAGACGTGCGCAGTATACGCTATCCAGGTTTAATTTCTTGGAAAGCAGCCCCAGGGGGCGGTACTACCGACTATGCCATCCATATTTTTCATGAAGCCTTAAAAAAGGGATCTTATTCATCCTTTTTATCTGAAGGTACAGAACTACCCATGATGTACATGGATGATGCCATCCGAGGAACTATCGAACTCATGGATGCTCCAGCAGATAAAATACAAATACGCTCCAGTTATAATTTTGCTGGATTAAGTTTTACACCCGAAATCTTAGCCGAGGAAATCAAAAAGCATATACCACATTTTCAATTAAAATATGCTTCACACGACCCAAGACAAGCCATAGCAGATTCATGGCCAGCCTCTATCGATGACCAAATGGCACAACGTGATTGGGCTTGGAAACCTGAATTTGACCTGAGCAAATTAACCCAAGATATGATCAGTAACCTTCGAAAATAATACTTCAACAACTATGTACCAGACATTACAAGGACCTTTACAAGAAGAATTACAATCCATCAAAGACGCTGGATTATTCAAACAAGAACGCATCATCACTAGCCCACAAGGCGCTGATATACAATTAAATACTGGACAAGAAGTTATTAATTTTTGCGCCAATAATTATTTGGGATTATCCTCCCATCCTCGGGTGATAGAGGCTGGTAAAAAGGGTATTGATACGCATGGATTTGGCTTATCCTCAGTTCGTTTTATTTGCGGAACGCAGGACATACACAAAGCTTTAGAACAAAAAATCTCCGAATTTTTGGGGACAGAAGACACTATTTTATATGCGGCAGCATTTGATGCCAATGGGGGTGTTTTTGAACCCTTGTTTTCGGCAGAAGATGCCATTATTTCGGATGAACTTAACCATGCTTCCATCATAGACGGAGTTCGATTGTGCAAGGCTCAACGTTTCCGTTATAAGAACATCGACATGGAGGACCTAGAAAAGCAATTAATAGCTGCTAAGGATTGTCGCCACCGCATCATTGTGAGCGATGGGGCATTCTCCATGGATGGCTCTGTAGCACCATTGGATAAAATTTGTGATTTGGCTGATAAATACCAAGCCTTAGTCATGATAGACGAATGCCATGCTAGCGGATTTATCGGTAAAACAGGAAGAGGAACGCATGAGCATTTTAATGTAATGAGTAGAATTGATATCATCACTGGAACCTTGGGAAAAGCCTTGGGTGGGGCATCTGGAGGATTTACCTCCGGTAGAAAAGAGATTATTGAGCTATTACGTCAACGCTCAAGACCTTATTTATTTTCTAATACCTTAGCTCCTGCCATTACTGCTGCCTCAATAGAGGTCTTGGATCTATTGACCGAATCCACTTCCCTACGGGATAAATTAGCCGAAAACACCGCCTATTTCAGGGAGAAAATGACTGCAGCAGGCTTTGATATTAAACCAGGCTTTCATCCGATTGTCCCTGTGATGTTGTATGATGCTAAAATAGCTCAGACTTTTGCAGCACGTATGTTGGAAGAGGGTATCTATGTGGTTGGTTTCTTCTATCCAGTAGTGGCTCAAGGGAAAGCGAGAATTCGGGTACAACTATCCGCCGCACATGACAAATCGCATTTAGACAAAGCCATCGCTGCTTTTACCAAGGTTGGAAAAGAACTTAAGGTGATTTAAAGGCAAAAGCTAGCTATTTAAATGAGGAATTAATCAACTCCTGTACCGTCCTGAAAAAATAAATAGTTTTAACTATCTACTTTTTCAGGACGGAACACAAACCCCAATCCCTAATCACTAAAAACTAATCACTAATCCCTCATCTATATTTCCCTTGGCTTTTTAAGTATTCCTTTAATTTAGCTGGTTGATCTGTTTGAATCATGTTGGCACCCAATTTCAATACTTCCTCAAATGCCTGAGGCTGTTGGGATGCCTTAAAATCTACTGCTCCCAAGGAATTAATCCAGACGCGTGCAGGAATTTTTTTGATGGCATTAACTACCTCCATTGTATAATGACTGGGATCAATGTGAACGGCCTGCGGCTTGGCACCTGAGGCTACTAGTTTTTTAACCGCCTCCTCATTTTCAGTGCGAATCATGATTTGAAAGTTCTTATTCAGCTTTTGTAACATGAAAATCTCCTCCGGTTCATAGACAAAAAAGAAGCAATTCTTCTCCATTTTCATTCGATTCACGAGTACAATGATGGAATCCAAGGTAGCGTCATCTTTGATATCCAAATCAATTAATACTTTTCCTTTGGCTAATTGAAAAGCCTCCTCCAAGGTCGGGATTTGCTCATTGCTTAAATTTTCCCGATGCTTCAAACGTAATTTTCTGATTTCCTCAAAGGTGAAATCCGATACCAAACCCTTGGCATTGGTAGTTCTATCCACTTTTTTATCATGCATTAAGACCATTTTCTTATCCTTGGTAAAGCGCACATCCAATTCCATGATGTCTACACCTAATTCTATGGTTTTTCGCAAAGCAGCCAAGGAGTTTTCTGGTTCATCCAAATGAGCTCCTCGATGAGCAGCAATCATCACCAAAGGCTCCTGTGTATTAAGGTAAGATTTTTGAATTTTCTTAAAATACGCTGTACTTTTTTGAGCTTGTATTGGCGTAATTATCAGGCACAAGAATAGGCCCAAGTAATGGCAAATTTTCATCATTTTTATCTAGGTTTAGTCAAATAGTAAAAACAAAAATAGCGCATATTGCTCACAAAGCCCATTTGAGAAGGATAAATAAAATTTACATCCATTTTATCTTTAAATTCTTTAGTTTTAAGGCATTAATCATCACCTATTTAAATTTTGAATCAACGATGAGTTCTCGTAGAAATTTCATTCAAATGGTCTCTGCTCCATTATTAGCCATACCATTTATCTCTCCCAGTGAATCCAAGGCAGAAAGTCTCAATACCCTTGAAGATGGACCTGTGTTAAAAGTGGCCTTATTAGGTCTAGGGGGCTATGCCAATATCGTAGCGAAAGCTATGCAAAATTGTAAAAGGGCCAAGATAACAGCATTAATCAGTGGTACTCCGAGCAAATTAGATCAATGGGGTGATAAATACAATGTCCCAAAATCCCATCGCTTTTCGTATGAAGAGTTAAATAAAATCAAGAATAATCCGGACATCGATGCCGTGTACATCATGACTCCAAATAGTCGACATCCAGAGTTTGCCATTCAAGTCGCCAATCTAGGAAAACATGTCATTAGTGAAAAACCAATGGCCACGAATGTGAAAGATGCTCAACGCATGATTGATGCTTGCAAAAAAGCAAGTGTCAAATTACTGATTGGCTATCGCATGCACTTTGAGCCTAATACCTTAGAAATCATCAAGAAAAGAGAAGCAGGTGAATTTGGTAAAATTTTATTCTTCCAAGGCCTATCAGGTTTTATCATTGGTGACCCTAAACAATGGCGACTAAACAAACAATTAGCAGGGGGAGGATCCATGATGGACATTGGTATTTATTCCATCAACGGCGCACGGTACATGGTAGGTGAAGAACCTAGCTGGGTTACTGCCCAAGAAACCAAAACCGATCCAGAGAAATTCAAGGAAGGAGTGGATGAAACCATACAATTCCAAATGGGATTCCCGAGTGGGGCGGTGGCTTCATGTTTATCGACCTACGCTCTCAACAATTTGGACAAATTTTATTTGAATGGCACCAAAGGATTTGCTGAAATGATGCCATCGACAGGCTATGGGCCTATCAAAGCGAAAACCAATAAAGGGGAATTGAGCTTTCCACACATAACACATCAAACCACACAAATGGATGAATTTGCCGGGATCATACACGATGGCCGCGTTCCCAAAATACCTGTGGATGGAGAAGAAGGCTTAAAAGATATGAAAATCATTGAAGCCATCTTTGAAGCGGTAAAAACTGGCAAAAAAGTATCCATCAAATACTAAATATTGAAACCTCAATCAACCATTTACATGAAAAGAAAATGCATTTTTTTACTAGGCTGTTTGTTCTTGGGCATTGCTCCATTTTGGAGTATAGCCCAATCCAACAGTCCGGGAGTACAGAAAGCCATGGCTTTTATCCAATCCCTGAGCGACGCACAAAAAAGTAGGGCATTGTATCCCTTTGATGCCGTGACCCGTTTCAACTGGCACTTCCTGCCTCCTACCATGGTAGCTCGACATGGCACCGTGGTGAAGGATATGGATGCCAACCAGAAACAATTGCTCTATGATTTCATGCAAGTTTATTTAAGTGAAAAAGGCTTTAAGAAAACACGCGACATCATGGATTTTGAATATTATTTGAAAGAAATTCAACCCAAAAACCCGAGTAGAATTCCTGAAAATCAATTCGTAGCTTTTTACGGTGACCCCAGTAAGGATAATGTTTGGGGATGGAAATTTGGAGGACATCACATAGCGCTCAACTTTACCATCGTGGATGATAAATTATCCTATGCTCCTTTCTTCTTTGGGGTATACCCTGCTGAAGCCGAATCAGGCGAAAGAAAAGGAACTCGATTAATGAAGGATGAAGAAGATATGGCCTTGGAATTAATTAACTCCATGTCGGATAAACAAAAAGCCAAAGCCATTTTTAGTTTAAGCACTTTCAATGAAGTGGTGACTACCAATTCGGTACATGTAGGACCACTACCCGATGAAGGTATTTCTGTGAAAGAAATGAGCGTCCAACAAAAAGCTAGCTTGAACCAATTAATCATGCATTATTTGTCGGCAATGCCTCCGAAAATAGCGGAGATGCGCTTAAAGCATATTGCCAATGAAGATTTCAATGCCGTCAAATTTGCTTGGGCGGGTAATACAGAACGTAAAAAAGCCCATTATTACCGAATTCAAGGAAAGTCATTTTTGGTAGAATTTGACAATACCCAAGATAATGCCAACCACATCCATACCGTTTGGAGAGATTTCCGAGGGGATTTTGGGACTGATTTACTCAAAGAACATTACAGAACCGCAGAGCATCACCAGCATTAAAAAAATAGGCCAGCATTACCTGCTGGCCTATTTTTATGACTTAAATATACGATCCATCAAAATCCACTTTTGACCGGGCTTAGCCCAAGGGAGTGGCTTTTGAAACTTCCACATTAATTCTTCCCAAGCGGCTATTTTTGGATTAGTCGCATCAAAGATTGCTTTTTTCTCAAAGGTAAAAGCATCGTCTGTTTCCAATATCATAAACATTCGATTCCCAGTGCGAAATATCTCAATGTTCGTAATGCCGGCATCTATATCATGCTGCGTAACTTCTGGCCAAGCACTTCCAGGGGCATGGTATTGTTCATATTCTTGAATTAGCATGGGATCATCCACAAGGTCTAAGGCTAAACAAAATCGCTGCATAGGTAAAAGTTTAATTTTTAAAATATTGACGATAGGTTTTCATGGTTTGTTTCCCAGCCTCTAAAGGATTTGGCCAAGGGAAAGCCTCCGCTGAAATGGCACCCTGGTAATTAATTTGCTTCAAGGCTTCTGCAATTTCTTGCATCGAGGTATGTCCCATTCCCATAGGTCTACGATTAGAATCGGCTAAATGTACATGACCTATCCAAGGCCCATTATCCAAGATACTTTGGGCTATATCTACTTCCTCAATGTTCATATGGAATAAATCTGCCAGCAAAAGGATATGTCGGGTAGATAGTCCCTCTAAAAATGCCCTACCTGCACCCAAGGTGTTAAAAAGATTAGTCTCATATCGATTCAGAGGTTCATAAATCAAAGGAACTCCTAGTTGTCCGGCATGCGTCCCCAAATATTCCAAGGCCTCTTGTAAATAAGCTAACGATTCCTCCCTACGATCTGGCAATGCATTTCCCTGCATAGAACCAATGATGCATACGGCACCGAATTTAGATCCAAAATCCATCATGGATTCAACAAAAGAAATCGCTTGCTGACGGATGGCGGGATTAGGGTCACTGAGTGTTAAACCATGTATGACTTTTCCAGCTCCACTACCTACAGCCGCTAATTTTAATTGATAGCTACTTAATAATTCTTGAAGTCGGCCTTGATCAATACTTTGGGCATCTGCCGTAAAAAGCTCGATGGCATCAAAACCCAAGCTGGCAGCCTGGGCCATACTGGCGTCTAAATCTTCCCAAAATATCCAAGGCCCTGCCTTTATTTGAGGTACTAATGCTATGGTGGCACAAGACTGCATCATATATTATTCTCCAAAATTCACCATAATTTTTACTATGCCCTGCGCATCTTTTGCCCAGTCGGCTAAAGCCTTTCCTGCTTCTTCTATTGGAACCACCTGACTGATAACCGCATCTATCGGGAATTTTCCAGATTCTAAATATGCGATCACCTCAGGGAATTCATTCGTACAATTGCGAGATCCTACAATTTCAATTTCCTTTCTCACAAATACCCCAGTATTAAATTCTACTGGCTTTTTGGCATATCCAATACACACGACCCTACCGGTGTAAGCTACCTCTTCTACGGCAGCCCGGTAAGTAATATGGCTACCCACCGCTTCAATGATTACATCCGGACCATCGCCTTGTGTCACCTTGACTAAAGCCTCGTGCAAATCATCCTTAGCAGGGTTGATGGTGTATTGAACACCTATTTTTTTAGCAATTTCTAATTTTGAATCATCCAAATCAATCGCTATCACCTTCGCTCCTCGATGAACAGCTGATGCAATAGCGCCCATACCCACAATACCACAACCCATAACAGCTACGGTATCAGTTCCGGTCACTTGCCCCCTTGCCGCCGCATGGAAACCTACGGTCAAAGGCTCTACCAAAGCCAACTCTTGCAGGGACAAAGTTGAAGATGTATATAAATCCTGCCATGAAATGGTAATATAGCGTGTCATAGCTCCTGGCCTCCGAACCCCCATCGTTTTGTTATCTTGACAGGCATTTCTGCGGCCTTTTCGACATGAAACACAGGTGCCGCAGTTTAAATATGGGTATATGGTTACCCGCTGACCTACCTGCCATGCTGCTGGAACCTCGGGTCCAATCTCTTCAATGGTGGCACCCACTTCATGACCTAGGACATTGGGGTATTCTTGTAATTCAAAAAGCCCTTTAAAGCCATTTAAATCTCCCCCACAAAAACCCACCATACCAATTCGAAGTAATACTTCTCCTGCTTTGGGTACGGGTTTTTCTATTTCTCTTACTTCTGTTTTACCTATTTCGGTCAAAAACAATGCTTTCATTGAATTCTAGGTTTAGTGCTTTCTAGCGATATTATTTTCTGGTCTCCCTTCAAACCACATCCGGTTTTTTACAGGAGCAATAACTTGTTCTAATTCAAATAATAAACCATCAGGAATGATAAAATCCACAGCTGACACATTTTCACGGATGGTTTTCATGTCACACATGCCCACAATGGTGGTCGCAATATCAGGGTGATCCATGGCAAACCTCAAAGCAACATCACTTAGGCGAACCTGATACTTTTGACAAATAGCTAATAGATGAGGTTGAAGAGATTTTACTTCTTCAGGCGCATTATGCCAAACAGGCAAAGCGGCATCCGAGAGAATTCTTTGCATCAAAGGAGCTGCATTCATTAAACCAAAATCTAACTCCTTAGATAGTGGGACTAATTCTGCATTAATTTCATCTTGCAATAAATTATAATGGGCCCAGGAAAGAACGGTATCTATTTCTACTTCACGGGCTATTGCCGCTAAATAATTGACAGGCAATCCTGTAATTCCCACAAACCTAGCTTTACCAGATTTTTTTACCGCCTCTATGGCTGGTATTGCCTCATTAAGTACTTGTTCTTTAGAACCAAACTCTATATCATGCAATTGGTATAAATCTACATAATCAGTTTGTAGCCTTCGTAATGAATCATCTATGCTGCTGAGAATTTTTTGATAAGAAAAATCAAATTCCCGCAAATCATAACGCCCCGCTTTGGTGGCCAAATACACATCCTGTCTTTTTCCTTTTAAGGCTTTTCCTAAGCGTGTTTCTGCAAGGGTAATCCCGTAAAAAGGAGCCACATCCACAAAATTAACCCCATGATCTAGGGCATAATGAACCGCAGCAATACCTTCTTTTTCATCACATTCCTCAAAAACATTTCCCAAGGGAGAGGCTCCAAAACCGAGAATGGATACTTGCAAATTCGTTTTGCCTAGACGACGGTAGTGCATATTTCAATGAAATTATTGATTGGTCAATTAAGAAATTAAGCTACATGAAAAATTAGTAATTTCTATCCTTTCCCAAAGAAAATTATTCAAAATAGGGTATAAATTTTGAAACATAATCCAGGAAGCGCCAGCTAGGATTCAAAATACACCGCCCTCAAAAACCAGGAATGATTTATAATTTCCGGATGTATTCCATCGGAGTAGTACCTTCCTCTTCTTGAAAAGCACTAATAAAACGATATAAGGTTCCAAAGCCTGAAGCCATAGCAATAGCTTCCATTTCCTCTTGGCTAAGATTAACCGACTTGTTTTCCTCCAAAAGAGCCTTTGCATGCGCAATTCGCAACTGCGCCCTTAATTTGGTAAACTTCGACTTGATGATATAATTGAAACAATAATAAATATGGTGTTTGGGAATATCCAATTTCAAGGCTAAGAAATCAACATTAAAATCAGGATCTAAATACCATTTTTCTTGATGAATTTGATCTAAAATATAAATGGCATCCTGTTGGAATGAATCATCTGTTTTACCCACAAAAGAATAGACATCACTTGCATTGACTTTATGTTCAAAACTTCTTCTTCTACCCTTTTTGTGGATAGGAATTCCATAAAGGATGGGAGGAAATGCTAAAATCAATAAAGGAATGGTCAAGAAAAATATGCCTGTCAAATAACCCAGAGGGGATGAATTGACCATTTCTTTGTTGACCACATCTGAGAATATAAACATGAGAGCCCCTATCAGATAGCTTGCACAGGCTAGGGTAGATAAAGAAATCAACCAAATCAACCACCGTTTTATTAATGTCTTTTGAGCAGATACCGGACCATATTTACCTAAAGTGCGATTATACCTGAGAAATAAGGCAAGGGTCGCAATTAAATAAATCATGAAAAAGAAAGGCCGACCTAATACATTAAAATAACTTGGATAGAGCACCCCTTCATTCCAAACTTTAAGCACCTCCGGATTATCAATTATCTTTCGAGCAACAACAAGTTTATAGTCCCAATCTTTAAAATAGAATGGCAAAATCGATAAAAAGGAAAATACAGCCGGTATGAAATGTAAATAGTCTTTTTGAGAAAGCTTGTTTCGGTCTGTCAGGGTTCCTCGAACATAAAAGAACAAAAATGGGCCAAACAGATAATAGGTTGGGGTAATATGGTAATTAAATACCGCCATCAAGGACTCATTGTCCCCCATAAAAGCAAAGTAATGCAAAAGACCAGATAAGGCAATGGTTACTAAAAATCCTGTTAGATAAATGGTGTTTTTGTTTACTCGAAAGTTAAACACCGCCAATACCAGTGAAATAATGAGTTTGAAAGCGACTATGTAAATTAACATTTTCTAATTCAATTATTTCGGTTTGACATTAGCATGGCTGGAAAAAAATACGCTCCAATGTCGGTAGGGACAACAGCAAAAGACTCTGTAGCTTCGTTGGTGAAATAACCGGAGGGATACTTATTATAGAACAGCTCAAACTTTATTATAGAATGGTAAATGCAAAGGTAATTTGATTTTTAAATTAGCCTAATTTTTTTCAGAAATTTTTGTCTTCCTGGACAAATTAAAAATAGGTCAAAAATCCTTTTATTGGCCAAATAAGTGTAAAATATTCATTTTTATCCTGCTGATTAGCTATTTTTTTGTATCAAAAAATCGATAAAATATAATTATTACTTACACAAAATAGGTTGGTAAAAATGGAAATGAGGAGAGAGTCCATTTCATTTTTACCTTTTGAATTAGCCAAAAAATCAAATCCCTCCGTAAAATAAAAACTTTATATACCCGGTAAGCACCTGAATGTTTTTTGAGGAAAAATCTTATTTTTGCCTTCCATTGTCCAAAAAACACTCAACCTATCCAATATGTTAAAATTGTCACTGAGTTTAATTTATTCATTTCTGATTTTCTGGGGTTTCCAATTCCTTCCAACTTCAGTTTCAAATAAAAAAACCAATACTCACTTTGTAGCAGATACCCTATCCAATGCCTCAGCTTGGCCTACTCAGGATATTCAGGTAAGTAATTTTGCTTCGGCAGATCTTACTCCAAGTCCAGCTTGTATTGCTGTAGCCGCCACGGGAGAGGTTTTTGTAGGAATTGACCAAATCGGCTCTTTGGGTAAAACACCCGGTAAAGGTTATATCTTAAAATTAATTGATTCCAATAATGATGGCCGAGTAGACCAGCAAAGTAAATTTGCCATGGTTGATAACCCACGAGGAATCATTTCATTGGGGGATAAACTATATGTCCTTCACACTGTTTTCTCGCCAGAAACCAAGAAAGCAACTGGTATGGATTTAGTGGTTTTTGAAGATAAAAACAAAGACGGCGTGGCCGATGGACCTTCAAGTCCCTTGATTCAGCACATCAGTTCCCCTAAATTTTTACAGAGTAGAGGAACTGACCATGCCACCAATGGCATCAGAATGGGTATAGATGGCTGGATATACATTGCCGCAGGCGATTTTGGATTTCATAATGCCACAGATCGCAGTGGAAAGAAAATCACCATGCTTGGCGGAGGAATTGTCCGAGTAAGACCTGATGGTACTGAAATGGAAGTATATACGCATGGAACAAGAAATATCTATGATGTGGCAATTGACCCCTACATGAATATTTTCACCCGTGATAATACCAATGATGGCGCTGGATGGAATATCCGTTTCAGTCACCACATTCAATCTGGAGAATACGGTTATCCTTTGTTATTTAAACATTTTACTGAAGAAATCCTACCTGCTTTGGTGGATGTTGGGGGTGGTTCAGGAACGGGTTCTCTGTTCATGGATGAACCTACTTGGCCAGCTAAATATAACCAAGTACCCATGATGGCAGATTGGGGAAACAGTATGCTATACATTCATCGAGTAAGTCCGGACGGTGCTAGCTATACGCAGAAAGATGAGACTTTTATAAAGTTAAAGCAAATCACGGATTTAGATGTCGATGGTTCAGGCCGACTGTACTTAGCGGCTTGGGATGGTGCCGGATATTCGGGTAATCCCAATAAAGGTTTCGTTGTGCGTGCTGTCCCTAAAGGCTGGACCTACAAAGCATTCCCACAGCTTAGTAAATTATCGACGAATGAATTAGCCCAATTATTACAGTCGAATAGTGCAGTAGCTCGATTAAACGCTCAACAAGAACTTTTAAACAGGGATTTAAAAGTAACCTCTTCCCTAGCATGGAAATTGGCAACAGATAAAAAGGCCCCACTTTATGCACGTTCAGCCGGTATATTCACCTATGCTCAAGCAACTAATGAACAGGGTATATTGCAATTAGTAAAATTATTGACTGACAAGGATGTCAAAGAATTGGCTATTAGAGCTATGGCAGACCGCAAAACCAAAAATAAGTTAGTACCTACCCAAGCAATCATCGCTGCTTTAAAGGATGCCTCACCTAGAGTTCGTGTGAGTGCCGCCATCGCACTGGGTCGTTTAGGCAAAGCGGAAGCTATTCCAGCTCTTTTACAAGTTAAAGTACCCAATTCATTTGTAGCTCCTCCCAAAGATCAAGAGGGCCCTCACGCTACACCCAATTCAGCCATCATTCCTGCCCACGTTGCCGTTCAAGCCCTAGTAAAGCTAAATGCGGTGGATGCTTGTGTGAAGGCCATCGCTGGTCCGAATTCGACCATCGCCTTATGGGCATTGCGTTATATGCACCAACCAAAAGCGGTGAATGGTTTAATCGCCGCCTACAAAAAATCGACTGACCCTGGCTTAAAAAAACAGTTATTGGCTAATATAGCCCGCTTGTACAAAAAAGAAGCAGACTATGAGGGAGAGTATTGGTGGAGCACTAAGCCTAATGGACATGGTCCATATTATAAGACGGTCGACTGGGAGTCTAGCCCTATTATCAAGAGTTTTTTATTGAATGAATTCCAACAAGCAAAAGAGTCAGATAAAGCTTATTTCGTTGATTTAAATGAAAAGAATCAAATGGAAATTGCTGTATTAGGTAGTAATACCAATATCCTTGCTAAAGATGAACCGAAAATCGACTTGGCCTCAATCCGTAATAAAAAAGGACAAATCGGAAATGCATCCATAGAAGACGTCATGTTAGCTATGGCTCAAATCAAAGGCAATCCCGCAACAGGAAGAGCCCTATTTACGAAACAAGGTTGCGTAGTTTGTCATAGTTTGAAAAGTGGTGAAACCTTAAAGGGGCCATTCATGGGTCAAATTGGAGCAATCATGAGTCGGGAGCAAATTGCCGAATCCATTTTAAAACCAAATGCATCCATTTCCCAAGGTTTTGTTACCGTATTAATCACAACTAAGGATAAAAAAGAGCACATGGGATTTGTGACAGCTGAATCTCCAGAGCGAATTGTCATGAGAGATATAAGCGGACAAATCACTAGCATTCGCACAGCCGATATACGTTCTAGAAAAGAAATGGAAACATCCATGATGCCCGATGGATTAACCAATGAACTATCCTATGAGGAGTTTGCTTCCCTAATTACCTTCCTTTCGGAACAGAAAAAATAAATCAAAAAGGCCAATGTCACATTGGCCTTTTTTGTTTCTTAAAAAATTTCAATAGGGTAAATTAAACCCTTAAAAAATCACCATGCCATTCCACAATGGACTTCTTGATTTCTTTAGGTTTTAAATCCTCAAGGATGGTCTTGTCAATTAAACCCAACAACTCGTTATCGCCGGCAAATCGAAGGGCAACAATTTGTTTGATACTCAATAAATTTTCCTTTTCTGTGAAAGGCAAATTGGTCAATTGAAAGTAACGCAAGCGCATTTCTAAGCGAATGATACGATCTTGGTTTTTGTTCGCATAAATGCGAGTAATGAATGAAATTAAAATAAATAAAACGCCTACCACTAAATAAAGCCAATTGTCGACAGGATCTTCCAAAGTCAATTCAATCGTCCAAATAAATAAGAAAAAGGCAAGTGGTAATACAATAAAATGATGCAAATGATAATACCGGGTGTGGTTTTCGTAATCTTGATTCATAAGGTTAAATTTTAATAAATATTATTATTAAAGAGTAGAATATGCTGCAATATTGGCAAAATTTTATCAAAATGATACTATAACCTATGTACCGTTTAATAAAATATTTAAAAATGAGTACTTTTTAAATGTTTTGGGACAAATATGCCTCAAGAAAGCATAGAGCAAGAATTTTTATGTTTAAACGGAATTTAAAATTATTCCCAGTAAAGAACATTGACCCCATCCCTATTCCATTTTAAATCCTTAAAGCTTGAAACAAACATGGCTAAAAATCCAACAAATTGAGTTAAATTCCGTTTGTATTGAAAATTTAATTTCTCATGTATATCGACCTAGAACGAATTTTACTTTCTATCCTGATAGGGGCCATCATAGGCCTTGAAAGGGAATATCGTTCCAAATCAGCCGGTTTAAGAACCATGATTTTGGTATGTGTGGGATCATGTATTTTCACCATACTTTCCTACAAAATAGGCATAGGAAGCCAAGATAGAATTGCGGCTAACGTATTGACAGGTATAGGTTTCCTGGGAGCTGGAGTGATATTTAGAGAAAAAGATCGGGTTACAGGTATAACCACAGCCACTACCATTTGGGTGGTTTCAGCCTTGGGGATGACCATTGGAGCAGGATTTGAATTATTAGCTTGTTTCACCTCGGCCATCGTCATTATCATATTGAGCGCTTTTATTTTGGTTCAAAATTTTATCAGTAAACTAAATCACGTACGTGTATATACGTTGATATTTGAATATTCTGAAAGCTTTGATTACAAACATGTGGAGCTGCTTTTCAAAAAGCTAAAAATGAAAATTCTATATTCTCAAAAAATAAAATCTGGCAAAGATTTCACCTTCAATCTTACAGTTCAAGGTTCAGAAAAAGCACATCATTTGATTGCCAGCCAATTGCTGAAAAATGATAAAATCAAGCACTTGGAATTTTAGAAAATAGAGATTAGGGGATAGGGATTAGAGATAAGGGATTAGGGATTAGGGATTAGGTTTTAGGGATTAGTGATAAGGGATTAGGGATTTTGCACGGTAGAAAATAATGTCAAAGGATTTACGAATTAGTGTTATCGGGGGTGGTGCAGCAGGTTTTTTTGCCGCCTTATCGGCAAAATATCACCATCCACAAGCCCATGTGCAAATCTTGGAAAAGACCTCGCACTTTTTGGCTAAAGTGAAAATTTCGGGTGGCGGCAGATGTAATGTCTGTCATGCTGAATTCAACAACAGAAAATTAGCTGAACATTATCCCAGAGGAGAGAAATTCCTGAAAAAAGCCTTTGAACAATTCAATGCAGCCAATACCATGGAGTGGTTTGAGCAAAGAAATGTGGTTTTAAAAACCTACCCAGATGGCTGCGTATTCCCTCTATCAAATAGCTCGCAAAGCATCATGGATTGTTTTTTAAGAGAATCAAAAAAACTCGATATCGAATTATTGTTGCACCATAGTATAGAGGCTATGGAAAAACATGAAGACGGAAGTTTCACTTTACGCAGCAAAGACAAAATCATCACCGCAGACCGGGTGATTGTCACCACCGGTGGACAACCTAAATTAAGTGGATTAGCTTGGCTGTCGGCACTAGGACATACTGTTATTCCTCCAGTTCCTTCCCTTTTCACTTTCAATATGCCAAATGAAGCCATTAAGGAATTCATGGGACTTGTGGTGGAGAAAGCAACAGTCCGCATTGAAGGTCAAAAATTATTGGGTAAGGGCCCTTTGCTGATAACACACTGGGGTATGAGCGGTCCGGCTATTTTGCAATTATCCGCCTGGGGAGCTAGAATCCTAGCTGAATTAAATTACCAATTTTCCATTTTAGTAAATTGGTTAGATGAGATGAAAGAATCAGAACTTCGGCTCATCTTAGATCAGACAAGGAAAATCCATGGTGGCAAAATGATGAGCAATCATTGTCCATTTCCTATACCAACTCGTCTTTGGAACTTCTTACTCACCAAAAACGAAATTTTACCCGCTTCCCGTTGGAATGAGGTCAACCCAAAACAAGTAAACAAATTAGTTAATACCTTACTGAATGATCGCTATCAGGTCATGGGCAAAACAACATTTAAAGAAGAATTCGTGACAGCCGGAGGAATTGACCTGGCTGAAATAGATGTACAAAGCATGGTAAGCAAAGTAATTCCAGGCTTATACTTTGCTGGAGAATTACTCGATATTGACGGAATAACGGGAGGATTTAATTTCCAAGCCGCCTGGACAACAGGATATATTGCGGGAAAACATGCTGGTCTATAAGCCTGTAAATCAGGTTGACAAATGGCTTTTATTTCAATATTTTTGTTTAGCTAATTTGAAAAGAATTTCATCACTCTACCTATTCTCATGAACAGAAGAAGCGCATTAAAAAACCTAAGTTTAGTCTTGGGAACTTCCGCTTTACCCAATTGGGCTTACCAGTGGAATACCCAATCTTTTACCGCTTTACATGGCCCCAACACTGATTTATTAGGCTCCATTGTCAATGCCATTATTCCAGAAACAGATAGCCCAGGAGCTAAAACCATTGGTGCTCATTTCTATATCGAACGCATGGTGAAAGACTGTATGAGCCTAGAGGAGCAAAAAGCCTTTCAAAACGGTTTGCAAAAGGTTAGTAATACGGCAAAGCAAAGCTATCAAAAAACATTTCCTCAGCTGAGCACTCAGGAACAAATCAGTCTTTTGACCAGCCTACAAAATTCTTCCATACCCGAGGAAAGCCAGTTTTTCAAGCGTTTAAAAGGATTAACCCTGGCCTCCTACATGAGTTCTGAGTACTTCCTAACTCAGCATAGAAATTATACCATGGCTCCAGGTTTTTTTCATGGTTGTGTTCCAGTTCAATAAGTTTTATTCTCTCAAGACATGTCTAATTTCAATATAGATTCAAAAAAACAAAGAACCTTTGACGCCATTGTAGTGGGTTCAGGAATAAGCGGTGGCTGGGCTGCCAAAGAATTGTGCGACAATGGATTAAAAACGCTCGTATTAGAACGCGGTCGCGATGTTAAGCATATAGTAGATTACCCGACTACCTTAAAGGAACCCTGGGAATTTGATCATTTAGGTGCTTTAACCAAAGAAATGAAGGATGCCAATCCCATCGCCACCAAATGCTATGCTTTTAATGAAGATTCATCTCATTTTTTTGTTAAGGATAAGGAACACCCATACATTCAAGAGAAACCATTTGACTGGATACGAGGCTACCAAGTAGGCGGAAAATCCCTTCTGTGGGCTCGCGGTACCCAGCGCTGGTCTAAATATGATTTTGAAGGACCCGCGCGTGATGGATTCGATAATCACTGGCCCATCACTTATCAAGACCTAGCCCCCTGGTATAGCCATGTGGAAATATTTGCAGGTATCAGTGGGAACAAAGATGGCTTGGAGCAATTGCCCGACGGCGAGTTTTTACGGCCGCACGAACAATCTTGCGTAGAAAAACATTTTTCTGCCGAGATGAAAAAACATTATAAAGGAACTCGTCCCGTTATTATCGGTCGATGCGCCCACTTAACTGACCCTCAGCCTATCCACTTTCAACAAGGTAGAGCACAATGCCAGCAACGTGATTTATGCCAAAGGGGCTGTCCTTATGGGGGCTATTTTTCCAGTAACTCTTCTACCCTACCATGGGCCGAAAAAACAGGTAATTTAACACTTAGACCTAATTCAGTTGTTCACTCCATCATCTACGATGAAAAATCGGGAAAGGCCTCTGGAGTGAAAGTCATTGATAGCAAAACCAAAGAAGAAATACATTTTTATGCTAAAATTATCTTCTTAAATGCCGCTACCATCAACACCAACCTGATTTTACTAAATTCTAAGTCGCACCGTTTCCCTAATGGATTAGGCAATGACAATGGGCTTATGGGGCATTACATCCATTTCCATAATTTCCACACTGGGATGTCGGCCGAATATGAAGGTATGCTTGAAAGTAAAACAGAAGGTATTCGTCCAAACGGAAGTTATATTCCTCGCTTCCGAAATGTATTTAAGCAGGAGACCGACTTCCTGCGTGGTTATGCAGCGGGCTTCAGTGCCCGCCGACCTATCTTAAGCAATCAAGATGGTTTAGGCCAAGAATTAAAAGATAATTTATTCAAAAAGAAATATGGCAATTGGGTCGTTGGCTCTCATTTCATGGGTGAAACCATTCCTAAGCATGCTAATTATGTCAAATTAGATGCCACACAAAAAGACGACTGGGGAGTACCGTTGGCACGCCTACATGTAGATTTTGATGATAATGACCGCAAAATGGAGCAAGATTATCAAGACCAAATGACGGAAATGTTGACTTTGGCAGGCTTTAAAAACATCAAAGCCAACCCTAAGAAAACTTGGAATCCGGGATTGGATATTCATGAAATGGGCGGTGTCATTATGGGAAATGACCCTAAAACCTCCCAATTAAATAAATGGAATCAGTTACATCATTGTAAAAATGTATTTGTTACGGATGGGGCTAGTATGACATCGAATTCCACTCAGAACCCATCATTAACCTACATGGCTTTAACGGCACGTGCAGCAAATTATGCGGTAGCTGAGTTAAAAAAGAAAAACCTGTAATAAGGGAAGGCTGTAACAAAACTCATGGGCACATGGTAAAAGGTAACTCGTTGATATGATAAAAAAATGCTTGCTTCGTACCTGTGGTATTTACCTTTTACCACTGTTTCTTTTCCTCTCTTTTTCATCCATAGAAAAAACAGGAGCCGATTCCGCTGCATATAAATCCATACTAAATGTAGCCTATGGAAGCGCAGAGGATGGTAGAAATTTATTGGATATATTTTTACCCAATCAAGTAAATGCCCATACCAAAATGCTGGTATTCATCCATGGAGGATATTGGACCAAAGGAAGTAAAAACCAATTACCAAAACCTTTGATTGAATTACTAACAGGTAAAAAGGGTTATGCCCTGGCATCCATCAATTACCGATTAGTAAAAAATGATCAAAACCGCTTTCCAGCCCAATTAGAAGATATTCAACAAGCCATCAATTTCCTGAATTCAAAAGCAGACAGCCTGGGATATAAAAAAGGGGAATTTGGGCTTTTAGGTGCTAGTGCAGGGGCCTATTTAGCTTTGATGTATGCTTACACGGCCGACAAAAACAAGGAAATTAAAACCGTAATCGATATCGTTGGGCCAACTGACTTTACCGACCCTATGGTTAGAGGCAAAAATATAGAAGCAGACAAAACCATTACCAACTTTTTGGGGGTAGCTGACCCCAATGCTCCCCTAGCGAAAGAATCTAGTCCTCTGCTACGTGTGACGGCATCCAGCGGAGTGCCAACCATCATTTTTCATGGTGAAAATGATGAGGTTGTCCATGTTCAACAAGCCAAAAACTTGTATACCAAACTAAGTCAATTGGGCGTCAAAACACAATTAGAATTGTACCCCAATGAAACGCATGAAATGAGAAAAAGCCTCTTTAGCGTTTTCATGAAAATGGGTATCTGGTTAGATCAAGTTTACCCAAGCGGACATAAAAACTAGTTTTGGGGTTCTAATACCACTTGATATTTCAAATTTTGACCTGTTTGTGTGGCTATTTTAAAACCTACAAATCGGGTACCAGGATTGGGAGCATCATAATCGTGATTGGGCTGTGTAGACCAAGTAATCCATTTTCCTTTTAAGCCTGTCAACTTCAGATTCAAGCGCTTTCCATGTTGAGTCAAATAAGCTTTTCCGCCTCCATTTTCATGAAACTCAGCTGTAGTTAGCATGGTCCAAACTAATTCTCCCCCTTGTTTTATGGAGGAAACCTCATCACTTATTTCAACCTGTTTTTGTTGGACAATAGCTATTTCTCGATGTACCGCAGTGGCTTGCTCGGGATATAGGGAACTTAGATCTAGATTAAATGCCATTCGATTATTGGAATTTTGTTTTGTCACTACCTCAGCCTTGCCTTTAACAGCTTGTAATTGATTGTTCAAGGTTATGCTATTGTGCGACATATTATGATACCGAAAAACATCCCAACGCTGGGAATTCTGTTCTTTTCCCCAAATGCCCACGCCTTTGGATTCTAAAGACTCATAATTTTGCATACCAAAATCCATCGCCCAACGCTCTCCCAATGCATCAAAAACAAAAGAACCAACATCCATGTGCCCGTGATTGACGGATGGAGATCCACCTTTTATACCCACATACAGCGCATTTTTATCTGTCCAAGAAGTCCGCATCATGGCCACCGGATTAGGGCCACCACCTACATAAGTTAATTGCTGGGGTATTTCTTGATTGACCAAGGATAAGTCTTTACCCCAAATCATTACCAAGGGTAAAAGCCTATCCGACACCAAATTCTGGCTTGTTTTAAGGGTGTTGATTTCTGTAAATAATAAACTAGTGTTTTTTGTTTTGGAGGCGAACCAAAACATGGCAGGATGAAAATCAATCCCATCTCCAGAATCGGAGTAATTGAAATTTTTCTGTGAAGGTCCGGTCATGTGCAACAAATAATTGGCACTGGCATAAAAACCGGGTAATTGATTTAGTCCAAAATCTGAGCCGTAAACCTTTTCAATGGCATCATTGTATAATACTTGAAAGGAAGTTCCATATCCCCAATAGGCATAGCCCTCTGGATAAGCCCCGTCGGGAGCATAATCTTTCATGGGTAATACGATGGATTTTTGGGCACGCTGAATTAATTCTTTGGCTTTATCAGGATAATCCTCTTGAATGGCCAAAATACCTAAACTTATTCCGGCATTACATACCTGATTCCAATTATGGCTAGCTTTTAACCAGGAGGTATAACGCTCATCATAGGAAGGTTCAATTCCTTTGGTCAGAATAGCCGACTGTATTACTTTTTTTGATTCAGCAGATAATACCTCAAATAACCAATCATAGCCAATAGCCACTGCCGTCGTCATTTCAGCCACATCTAAAAAATGGGATGGATTCCAATCAGAAAATTGACAAATTTGAAGCAATTCCCTTTCGGCCCTCTGAGCATATTTAGCCTGCTTTGTCAAGCGGTAAGCATAGGACCAAAACAAGGTTCTTCGTAGCATTTCACGGGAAACGCCCAAGAGTCTACGACCAATTTGCTTACGAATCAAAGGCTCCTTTAAGAGCAAAGCATCAGCCTCTTGCAAAATTTGTCTATGTAAATTTGCCCAAAGCGTATCCCGCTGAATGTTCTTAAGAATAACAGCTTCATCTTCCTTGAAAAACAATAAGCGCGGATGTCCTTGCGCAGCGGGAATCAAAGTTTTAAATTCCTGTGCCCAAGCAGTTTGAGCTAGTAAAACGCAACAAAATAAAAATACTTTTTTCATGTAGGTTCCATAGGTTTTGAGGAACCAAACTTATGGAAAAATTATGGAACATAAGGTAATAAAACCGGCTAATCATGAAATCTAAATAACCATATATCTTTGGTGGGTTTAGATAAATTAGCATTTAAGAATAGTAATGGCCAAAATTGAGCCTATTCAAGGTGTTCACTTTAAAGCTATCATTGAAATGAATGGGTATAAAAAAACACCCGACTGATTGGCAATCGGGTGTTTGGAAAAAATTTGAATTACAATACTTTGTCGGTATCCGTAGTGAATATCCTTGTACTAATGGTATAGCTTCCACCATTAGGATCTTTGTACTTTAAGTCCATATAAAATGCTTGATAGCCCTTTTTAACATAAGGAATCACGTATTTAACCGTATTTCCCACAGGCTTAACCCGCTGAGTTAGCCATAAATTATTCCTAAAATCACGGTCTGCGGAAGTTGTACCCCAAATAGCCGCATCTTCTAAATCGGTAGGATTAGCATTTACAGTTAATTCAAAACCATCTTTACCTTTCACCACATTCCAAGTAGGTACAGGCACTTCTTTATTTTGAAGACTTAATCCAAAGAAAGCACTTAATGCTTCAATGGCCTGTTTGCCTCCAGCCAAATCATGGCCTGCATTGGGTACATAATGGATAAGGTTTTTACCAGGAATTTGATCAAAATAATGTTTGATAGCATCAGCTGTCCAATATGGGTCATTAGTACCTATAAAAATAATTTTCGGAATGGTCATGGAAGCTCGATACGAGTAGGGATCAATCATGGAAGTAATAGCCTTACCAGTAGGTGTACCAGTGCCCTGCGGAATTCCCAATTTTACATAGTCTTCAATTTGGTCACTGTATTCACCATAGGTATCTTTTTGATAATTCAAAGTAGCGGGCATATTTAACATATCAATCACCATAGGCCCAATGGCCTTCACTCGCTTATCCCCAATAGCAGATGATAACCACGTAGTCCATCCCCTTTTTGATGCTCCTGAAATGACAAAGTCCTTAATTTGAATTCCTGCTTTTTTATTAGCAAATTCTTGAATGGCATCCATTCCCCTCACCGCTGATTTTACCATCGGAAACAATAATGGCCAAGAATGATCTCCTGTTTCTCTAAATTGATGTAAAGTATAAGAGATTAACTCATCCTCTGTTTTTCCACCATAAAGAGGTTGATTAGGCACTTGCTTAATTAAGGCTACCACCGCATGGTTTTTTGCGGCCACCATCGACAAGTAATTCCACATTTTATCTTCTTTGCTCCAATTTGGTTGTTCATCCTTATTGCTACCACCCGTAATAAAGAGCATAGCTCCTTCATAATTTACTTTGGCAGGTATGATGATGGTCAATTGGTGCTTCCAAGTGATATTTTGCCACTTTTGTGAAGTTAATAAGACATTATACCCTTTGGATGTTCCTAAAGAAACTGAATCCTTTAATTCCCACTGATAAGTCTTATCTCCATTGGCCATATAACTTTTTAAGGCCGTTTCAGGATTTACTTTCTGTCCAAAGCTGGTAAAGGCTAGTAGGCAAAGGGTAGCGATACTTAATACTACTTTTTTAATTGATGTGTACATGTTAAATTTTGAAGGTTTAGAATTGATTCTCAATATACTCTATTAATTTATTTTTACCCAAAAATCCAATAGTTTGGATGTAATAAAGCAGGTAACTACTACTTTGATAGATAAATAGGAATCAACTTAGTAAGTCATGTAACAATTTTACCGAAAACCTAAACTCGAACTTAGGCACGAAAACATGAATTTTTCTAAGTCCGATTTTAATGATTTGGAATCAAGATAATTCATACATAGAACATAGTTATTTAAAATGGTAGCTACTTTCAGGAGGATAAAAACGGAGGAAGGCAATTTAGGCTAAGTTGTAACTTTAGCGATGGATATTTCTATTTCTATTAAATAATTGAGATTAACAGGCATAAACGGGGGATGAATATTTACTGAATATGAACAAACATAAATTGTAAAAAAATATTCAAAAAAATCAAATCTACATTTTTAAAAATATACGCACAAATAATTCATTATCAATTACTTATGTAATTTAAAGAAAAAATGTAAAGTTAAATCAATTTTAAACTATTATTTACATCAATTAAACTTAGCTTGTTTTTACGGCCAAATCAGCTTAGTAAACATTTTCAAATTTCGACCCGAAAAATTATCGATCAGGTCAATTTTCGGACCTTGGCTTTAAAAACACCCAGCGCACTTTTTTTGTCCTTAATTTGTAATTGGAAACTTTATTAGTAGGTAACAATTATAATTTGGCAACAATTTGAAGTTATTTCGCATCGAAGAAAACCCCAATTAGGATTTCTTTTGATTAAAAACAGATTACTCCTTGTTCTAATAAACTTAAATTAAACCAGACGTTCATCGTTCTAGAACGTTTTGTTTTGACATTTTTGTCTATTTAGCCTTCTGGCGCAATCTAATTTTTCTCAATAAGTCTTCCCGATGGTAATAAAGTCCATGCGCAAGCAAGGCCTGGGTTTTGTTCTCTAACCCTACTATTTCATTAACCAAATAGTTACCTAAATTATATTGTATGCCAAAACATTACACCTTAAACCGAGAGGCTAAAAAACGACCCTTCCTTTTGAAGATTTTATTTTTAGCCACCTTATTTATTTCCCTTTCTGCTGCAACGCCTGCCTTAGCTGGTTTTGTATCTGTTTCTTTCAATGAAGGATTTATTGGTGACAAAAATGGTAACAACAAAGCAAATAATGCTTTTGCTGTTTCTACCAGTGGAATCACCCGTCTTTCTTTTGGTCAAAATTCTAGCACTTCAGGATTTGAATTGCAAGGAAATGATTTACCTGGGTTTGTAACATTTTACGATAAAAATAACGTAAAATATAGTATTGCAGGTGTCATGAACTGGCGAGAAACCAGTGGATCTACCATAAGAACGATGGTATTTTATCCAAATCCTGGTACAAATCAGACCATAGTAACTAATTCAGGGAATTATACCATTACAGATTTAAAGGCCATTGGTTTAACATTCAATGGACAAATATTGAATATGTCGGGTGGAATTATCACAGGCAATGCTGCCTCAGTGTCCCAAATGTTAGATGATTTGAATGCATATTTAAATTTGCAACCCAAATTAAACATTACTTCGACTCTTAGTGTAACAGAAGCAATTGGTGGCGTTAATGCAGTTGCAACAGTTACATTAAGCGCAGCGGCGACGGTATCTACTACCGTAAATTATACAACATCAGGTGGAACAGCTACCAACGGAACAGATTATACCAATACTAGCGGTACACTAACCTTTGCAATTGGAGAGTCATCTAAGACAATTACTGTACCTGTTTTAGATGATTTAACAGGAGAAGTGACAGAAACTTTCAACCTTGTCTTAGCAGATGCTATCAATGCTGCTATTGTAACGAATACTACATTAGTTTCCATTGTAGATAACGATGCAGCTCCATCTGCTTTAAGTTATCCAACTCCGAACGTTTACACTGTCGGAACAGCCATTACTTCCTTGGACCCAACAGTTACAGGAACTGTTGTTTCTTATGCCTTAACATCAGGTACCCTACCAGCAGGTCTATCTTTCAGCACTGTAAACGGTAAAATCACGGGTACTCCCACTGCCACAACTGCTCAAACTAGCTTTACTGTTACTGCTACAAATGGAACAGGTAGCACAGTTTCTAATACATTTACCATCACTGTTAATCCTGCAGCTCCTACAGGTTTGACCTATCCAACTCCGAATGTCTACACCGTTGGAACGGCCATTATTTCATTGGACCCATCAGTAACAGGAACTGTTTCTTCGTATGCCTTAACATCAGGTACGCTTCCTGCCGGCTTATCATTTAGTACTGTAAATGGTAAAATTACGGGGACACCTTCTGCAGTAACTGCTTTAACCAACTTTACTGTAACAGCCACTAACGTAACTGGAAGTACGGTTTCCAATACATTTACCATTACAGTCAATGATCCTGCCCCAACAGGATTAACTTATAATACGCCCAATGTATATACTGTAGGCTCAGCCATTACTTCATTGAATCCTTCAGTTACAGGTAATGTGGTTTCTTATGCATTAACCTCGGGAACTTTACCTGCTGGATTATCATTTAGCACAGTAGATGGTAAAATTACAGGAACTCCAACAACAGTTACTGCATTAAGAAGCTTTACTGTAACTGCCACTAATACAGGAGGTAATACGGTATCAAATACATTCACGATTACAGTAAATGATGTTCCTCCAACTGGACTATCTTACTCTACACCTAAAATATATGTAGTAGGAACGCCAATTGCTTCACTAAATCCAGTAGTTACTGGTAATGTGGTTTCTTATGCCTTAACATCAGGTACATTGCCTGACGGATTATCATTCAACACGGTAGACGGAAAAATTACTGGTACTCCAACCACATTAACTGCCCTAAGAAGCTTTACGGTTACTGCAACCAATTCAGGCGGTAGTACTGTTTCAAATACATTTACCATTACCGTAAATGCAACAGCTCCTCCTGCCCCTTCCGATTTAACCTACAACACACCTAATGTTTATACGGTCGGAACAGCGATTCCCTCGCTTAACCCTGCTGTAACAGGTACGGTTGACTCTTATGCATTAACATCAGGTACTTTACCAAGTGGTTTAAGCTTCAATACCGCTGATGGTAAAATTACAGGAACTCCAACGGCAGTTACTGCTTTAAGAAACTTTACTGTAACAGCTACTAATGCAGGTGGTAATGCAGTATCTAATACTTTTAGTATCACCGTTAATGACCCTGCACCTACGGGATTAAGCTATAATTCTCCTAATGTATATACAGTGGGCACTGCGATTCCTTCGCTGAATCCTTCAGTCACAGGGAATGTAGTATCTTATGCGTTAACCAGTGGCACACTTCCAGCAGGTTTATCCTTCAGCACAGTTGATGGGAAAATCACTGGTACTCCAACTGCCGTAACTGGATCAAGCAACTTCATAGTAACTGCTACCAATACAGGAGGTAATACGGTTTCTAACACCTTTACCATTACGGTTAATGACCCTGCACCTACAGGATTAAGCTACAATACTCCGAATGTATATACAGTAGGAACGGCGATTCCTTCGTTGAATCCTTCGATTACAGGTAATGTAGTATCTTATGCCTTAACAAGTGGCACACTTCCAGCAGGTTTATCTTTCAGCACCGTTGATGGAAAAATCACTGGTACTCCAACTGCCGTAACTGGATCAAGCAACTTCACAGTAACTGCTACCAATACAGGAGGTAATACGGTTTCTAACACCTTTACCATTACGGTTAATGACCCTGCACCTACAGGATTAAGCTACAATACTCCGAATGTATATACAGTAGGAACGGCGATTCCTTCGTTGAATCCTTCGATTACAGGTAATGTGGTATCTTATGCTTTAACAAGTGGTACTCTTCCAGCAGGTTTATCTTTCAGCACAGTTGACGGAAAAATAACTGGTACTCCAACCGCAGTAACGGCATTAACTAGTTTCACGGTAACCGCAACCAATTCTGGTGGCAACGTGGTTTCTAATACCTTTACAATGGTAGTCAATTCTGGTCTTCCACCAGATGCGGATGGTGATGGAGTTTCAGATGCCCAAGAAGCCCTTGACGGAACTAATCCAAATGATGGATGTTCTTATAATCCTGCAAGTCAAATTTTTGCGAATACGACCTTGACTTGGAAAAATACGGACTGCGATGGTGACGGAACTAATAATGGTACTGATCCGCAACCGCTTAACTATTGTGTGGGTGGTGCAGGTGGAAATCCACCAGCTATTGGATCTCCAAGTTATGTAATTTTCGGAGCCAATGACTGTGATAATGACGGTCTTCCAAACAGCGTAGAATGTGCTTCTGGCGGTCCTAACTGTCAAGATTACGATTCTGACGGTCTACCAAACTTCCAAGATCCCGATTCAGATAATGATGGTATCCCAGATAGCATCGAGAAAAACATTGACTCTGATGGCGACGGTATTCCAAACTACTTAGATTTAGATTCTGATAATGATGGTATCTTAGATAGTACAGAAAAAAATACTGACCGCGATGGCGATGGTATTCCAAACTACCTAGATCTTGATTCTGATGGTGATTCTATCTTAGATGCATGGGAAGCAACCGATTCAAGACGTGGTGTAATTGACCCGAATTACAATGGTCGCGTAGATGTGAATGGCGCGTTCATAGATGCTAACAAAAACGGTTTAGCCGATTTCTTAGAGGCTAATCCTGCTCCAATTCCAGATACAGATAAAGACGGTACGCCTGATTATTTAGATTTAGATTCAGACGGTGATTCTTTATTAGATAGCAAAGAGTTAACCGCAGATCCAGATGGAGATGGTCGTCCTAATTACCGCGATTTAGATTCTGATGGTGATTGGTTAGGTGATAGCGATGAAAGAGACGGAGATAATGATGGAGATAAAATCCCTAATTACCTAGATCTAGATTCTGATGGTGATACCATTCCAGATGCTTGGGAAGGTAAGAACAAATGTGCTACATGTACCAACTTAAATGATGGTAATGGAGATGGTTGGGATGATCGCGGACAATATGTTGCCGTGATTGACACAGACAAAGACGGTTCTCCAGACTTCTTAGATTTAGATTCTGACAATGATTGTATTCCTGATCGAGTTGAATTAGGCGGTGACATCGACGGTGATGACAAACCTAACTTCCGTGATCTTGATTCAGATAATGATGGTATCCCAGATGCCTTAGAAGCTGTTTCATGTAACTCACCAGTAGATACAGATAATGACGGAGCTAAAGACTTTGAGGATTTAGATTCTGATAATGATGGCATCCCTGACAAGATCGAAGCCGGTGCTGATCCTACTAATCCAGTAGATACAGATAAAGATGGTACACCTGACTTCCGTGATTTAGATTCAGACAATGACGGTATCCCTGATAAAGTAGAAGCGGGTGCTGATCCAACTAATCCAGTTGATACGGATAAAGATGGTACACCTGATTTCAGAGATATAGATTCTGATAACGATGGTATCCCGGATAAAATAGAAGCTGGTGCAGATCCAAATAATCCAGTGGATACAGATAAAGATGGTACGCCTGATTACCGCGATTTAGATTCAGATAATGACGGTATTCCGGATAAAATTGAAGCCGGTGCTGATCCAAATAACCCTGTTGACACAGATAAAGATGGTACACCTGATTTCAGGGATTTAGATTCTGACAACGATGGTATCCCAGATAAAATTGAAGCTGGTGCTGATCCAAATAATCCAGTAGATACAGATAATGATGGTACACCTGATTTCCGTGATCTTGATTCAGATAATGATGGTATCCCGGATAAAATAGAGGCAGGTAATGATCCTAATAATCCAGTAGATACGGACAAAGATGGTACGCCAGATTTCCGTGATACCGATTCGGACAATGATGGTATCCCAGATTTATTTGAGGCAGGTGTAGATCCAAACAACCCTGTAGATACCGATAAAGATGGTACACCTGATTACCGCGATTTAGACTCGGATAATGATGGTATCCCAGATAGCATTGAGGCAGGTAAAGACCCAATCAATCCTGTAGATACAGATAAGGACGGTACACCTGATTTCCGTGACTTAGATTCGGATAATGATGGTATCCCGGATAAAGTGGAAGCAGGTAAAAACCCAAGCAATCCAACTGATACCGACAAAGATGGTATTCCAGATTTCCGTGAATTGGATTCGGATAACGACAGCATTCCTGATAAAGTAGAAGCTGGTAATAACCCGAATAACCCAATTGATACAGATTCTGACGGCAATCCAGATTTCCAAGATACTGATACAGATAATGACGGTATCCCAGATAAAATAGAAGCCGGTTCAAATCCATCTGTACCAGTTGACACGGATAAAGATGGTACACCAGACTTCCGTGATTTGGATTCAGATAATGATGGCGTGATGGACAAAGTAGAAGCTGGTGCTAACCCTTCTACCCCATTAGACACAGACAAAGACGGTAAACCAGATTTCCAAGATACAGATGATGATAACGATGGTATCCTAGATATCATGGAAGACAATCTAGATTACGGCGGATTACCTGACTGTGATAATGATGGAATTCCAAATCGTTTAGATCCAGATGTATGTCCTTCGTTTATTCCACAAGGTATTTCACCAAATGGTGACGGTAAAAATGACAAATTGATTATTCCAGGAATCTTAGGATTAAAGAATACATTGACCATTTTCAACCGTTGGGGTGAGATTGTGTACGAAACCAAAGACTACAAAAATGATTGGGGTGGCGAAAGCTCTAACGTGTTTATTTTAAAAGATGGTTTACTTCCTGATGGGGTTTACTACTACATCGTTGATTTCTATGGTGTTAAACCAAATATATCAACTTACATCTTCATTAATAGACTAAAAGTTAAATAAGAACCACCACTGAAAACTGAAAGGAAAAATGAATACGAAACAATATAGTATCTCAAACATCTCTAAGCTCATCAACATACCTGTAAAGGGTATGTTGATGACTACCCTAGTAGCGATGTTATTAGGCGTTTGTTCATACGAATCTAAAGGGCAAATTGAAACGATGTACAGTTTATATCGCTTTAACCCTCAAATCGTTACTCCTGCTCATGTGGGATCATCAGAAGTATCTGACATCACGGTTATAAATAGACGTCAGTGGGTAGGCTTCGAAGGAGCACCAACTACCTTTGCCGCAAGTCTAAACCAAAAATGGGGAGAGAATAAAGGTATTGGTGTAATTGCATTAATGGACCAAGCAGGCCCAATTAAAATGACGAACATCAGTGCTGATTTTGCTTACCATGTGGCCTTAAATGACAAGTGGACGATGTCTGGTGGTATCCGCGGAGGATTCGCCAATTTAGCCATTGAATGGTCTGCCATCCGTTTAACACACGGCGGTGATGATAATTTCCAAGAAGACATTTCAAGCGGTTTAAAATTCAATACCGGTTGGGGACTACGCTTCTCTAAAGGAGACGGATTATTTTTAAGTGTTTCTCAACCAAGGGTACTTAAATATGATTTTGGAACAGCTTCTGGAGCTTATAAAGATGTAGATTACTACTATACCATGGTGGGCACAAAAGTGCGTCTAGGATCACAAGTTACCTTATATCCAAGTGCACTATTTCGCATAGCTACCGATGTACCTTTAAGTTATGATATCAACATCAATAGCCGTATCCGCGAGAGGTTTGATTTAGGGCTTAGTTACAGAAAAAGTGATAGTTATGGAATTCGTTTAGGATTTCAGGCAACAAAAAACCTTTATGCTGGATACGTATATGAACTACCTATATCAGCCATTAGTAAAGTAACTACACAAACACATGAAATCGCATTACGATTCACGTTTAATAAGAAAGAAAGCGTTGAAACGAAATAGATATTTAAGACAGTAGATTAGAGAACGAAAAGTGGAAAGCTAGGTTAATTTTTGATCTAGCTTTTTTTTATGCCCTTTTCCTATTTAAATTTTAATTTCACAAACTATTTTAACTTGATTTTATAAAATCATTAGATAGAGCAGCTTTGTAAACTATTTTTCAATTAAAAAATGGGGTATTTTTATGCTGAATAGAAACAATCCATATGGCCATTTTAAATTAACTTTACATACTTGATTCACGGTATTTCACAAAAATACTTGTACTTTTTATCAGTTTAAATGCCTAAATTGGTGCAAAATGAATGATTCCTGGTCACTTTTGTAAAGAAAAGCTTAAATTTCTGGCAAAAAATCAAGTAAAAATCGCAGTACAGAATTCGATACATAGTACAGAATTTTTATAAATCAACCTGCCGAAAAATCAACGAAAGGCCATTCCGAAAGACTGAGCAACAACTTTGTTTTGAATTTAAAATTAAGAACAAATATTAGCAATGTTCTATTTTTTAAATTAATGCTTTAGAGTACCTTTGTAGAGTAAATCAGAGAAAAAAAATAGGATTTGACTCTGGCTTAGTGTTCTACAATGTTCTAAATTAATATGAAAAAATCTATCTCTCAGCTTAACTCACGGTTCAGCTACTCTGTACTAAAACTACAGGAAACTTTAATTCCGCTAAAATCTAGTGCGCTTGCTTTAAAACATTTTTAAAACAGCCCAACCAAACAAACCATCCTTGTAGGTGTGATTGTTCGTTTGCTTGTGAAACCTAGCTTTTGAAATATTAAAACGTGTTCTAATAAAGATTAAATGAATTCTAAATTCAACCTCAAGTCGATTTCATCTTACAGTTCAGCGATCAAAACGTTCTCGTTTGTATGTGTAGCTGCGTGTGTAACGATTACCGCTGAGGCTCTAACTAGTCAACGTACATCTCAAAGCTATTCATTGGCAAAAACCAGTATCCTAGCAGATTCTACCTTAAAAGGGCAATTTGTTATTCCTACTGGTGACAAAAACAAGTTCCGCACAGAAAACATGGAAGCTACAGGTATTATTCCTCAAGGAATTACTCCAAATGGCGATGGTAAGAATGATAAACTAGTTATTGACGGAATAGCGGGGCTCAAAAATAAGCTGAGCATTTTTAATCGCTGGGGAAATTTAGTTTTTGAAAAAGAAAACTACAGCAATGATTGGGGCGGAGAATATCTTAGTTCCAATTCAAACAGCGATGCGAAACTACTTCCAGACGGAATCTATTATTACGTAGTAGATTTTTATGGACAAAGGGAAAACATATCAACATACGTACTTATAAATAGGTTAGCAGTAAAGTAAAACAATGTTCTATAATTATATACATATTAAACTGAGAGTAGATCAAAAAAGGCAAAGTTGGGGCCGCTTGGCCCTAACTTACCTCCTTCTTGGATTCATACTTTCATGGAGTTATTCATCACATGCTCAAATCGAAAGCATGTACAATTTGTACCGATTCAACCCTCAAATCATTACCCCTGCGCATTCTGGATCCACCGAGAACTCCGAAGTAGTGTTTATCAATAGACAACAATGGATTGGCGTAGAAGGTGCCCCTAAAACGATAGCTGCTACAGCCAATATCAAATGGGGTGAAAAGAAAGGCTTAGGTTTTTTAGCCATGGTCGACCAAGCTGGTCCTGTTAAAACAACAAACATCGGTGCTGATTTTGCTTACCACGTATCATTAAACGATAAATGGAGAATGTCAGGTGGTATTCGTGGTGGATTTTCGAATTTAGCCTTAAACTGGTCATCCATTCGCTTAGTGAATCAAAATGATGCACTTTTTGCCCAAGATATTTCGACAGGTTTAAAATTCAATACGGGTTGGGGCTTACGCTTCAGCAAAGGAGATGGTCTATTTTTTAGTATCTCACAACCGCGTGTGTTTAAATACGATTTTGGCGCCGCTAGCGGAGCATATAAAGACGTGGATTATTTCTACACTATGGTAGGTACCAAGATTAAGATGGGAAATAACATCAACTTATATCCTAGTACATTATTAAGATTGGCTTCTGACGTACCTTTAAGTTGGGACATTAATTTAAATGCGCAAATCAAGGATAAATTAGATATTGGATTAAGCTACCGCCATAAAGACAGTTACGGTTTACGTTTAGGTATGCAAGCCAGTAAAAAAATCTATTTGGGATACGTGTATGAGTTACCTATCTCTAATATCAGTAAAGTAAGTACACAAACGCATGAAATCGCCTTGAGATTCTCCTTCTTCAAAAAAGAAGTAGTAGCTCCAGCTAGCGATGAAGCCGCGAAATAAGAACAACCTCATCAATAAACAAAAAAGCGATCTCTCTAGAAATCGCTTTTTTTATGCTTAAAAACACCTCAAAAAACCTAGGCTCACTCTTTAAATTTCATGAAGCTATGCATCCTAGAATATCATCCATTAGGTAAGCAACTTAGAATCAAAATATAGCCCCAAGAAGCTTATTCCACCTGATTAAATAAAAACCTATTTTCTAAATCGTTTGATGCGGTAAAAAGTCAAATAATTGGCATCATGACTGCGATGTGCTCCACCTTCCTCATCGTCATAAGCGGTCCTACTAGCTAAAACGATGTGTTTACCTTGAAACTGCCAGTCGACATACTGAAAACCATGTTTAATCTCGTCTGGGTGGTGAAATATGATTTTTTTGACTTCCCAAATTTGTAAATCCTTCGAACAAATCAGGGCCAAGGTATTTCTAAATGAAGCTGGATTCTTACCCTGATTTTTAGCCTTAATTTCCTCTGGAATGACATTAGAAATAGTCCAATATAGCTTTGACTTGGCATCATAACGGATCGAAAACTTTTTCGATCCACCTGGAAAACGGATAAATCCCCTTGTCGTATCAAAACTAGCCTCTTTCCCATCCGCACTAATCTTGACCATAGCCGCATATTCATCCATAGTCGATTTATTATCCACGCGCAAGATATTCCAAACTTGCCCCTGGGGATCTGCGACTGCGTTACCTTCAATCCAAGCACCAAATTGATGATTCAAATACGTTGAATCATAGCGAAGTACATTCGTTTTAGTCCAACTAGCGGCTTTCATGGGATCTGCATCTAAGGGCATCGACATCATAAAAGTACCATATCGTTTGCCCCATGTCTTGATTGGCCCCATGGCATCCTCCATGGCTCTCCATAAACGGCCATTGTGCTCTAAAAAGGGCATAGGAGCACAATGATACTCCCCTGCTAACAAGAGGCCATGTTCTGCATCAATAGGCTCGGTCCAGGTATAACCCCCATCCTGCGAATTTCGAATGATGGTATTACCATGGTGTTTGTTGGTGCCCATGATATATAATTTTCCTTGAATCTCGACTAATTTAGACCAAAATTGACCTTGAATTTGACTTATCTTCACCCAAGTTTTACCCTTATTCTTCGATAAATAGACCTCTGAGACGGCTGAGGTGTGCTCCGTAGATTTTGGACCAAAAAAATCATGCGATGCTAAATAATTTCCATTGGAGAGAATGCAAATACTTGGAGATCCAATGTATTGTCCACTAGAAGCAGGACTATGGGCAATGACAACACCAGGAACTTGGGCTGCCAAGGAAGTACTAAGGAAAAGTAGGCAGACGTAAAAAATTACATAACAGCGTAAAGGTTTCATGAGTTAAATAGATAAAATTATACCGAAATAATACCTAAAAATACTCTAATTCCTTTAGCTTTCTATCAAAACTTAAAGCCCAAATTAAGTCCTAAGCCTCTTAGTCCTAACCACGGTCCTTCTGTATTAATTTGAGCTGAATTAGCGGTAACTTTTCCTACGGATTTAAAGGGAGCTGTATCCAAATTATCTACTTCCCTTTGTAAAATAGCTTGTTCATCAGCATTCAAGGATGGTTGAAATTCCGCCGTTAAAATACCCTTGCTGGTTCCAAAATGAGCTCCTACAATCCAAAAGTCAACTACCAAACGATTCTTCCAAAGTGGATATTGTACACCAAACATCACCCCCCCATTCATGGAAGTGATTTTTCCTTTAAAATCACGATCCACCTGCATGAATTGACCACTGGTTTTATCTTCCACGGTAATAGGGGCTGTCAAATCATAAACCAAATATCTGGCATAAGGAGCGGCATAAAATCCTTGGTTACCCTTACTGCTAAAATAGTATCTAATTTCAGGTGTAATAGCGAAATTACCCAGCTTCAATCGAGATAAATTGATCGACTGATCATTTATTTGATCCGAAATAAAACCTTCCATTGGAACATTCCCATAAGGCATTGATCTAAATCCTAATGAAAAGGAAAGGTGCTTGCTTAGGCTTCGCTCATAAGTAAAATTATAATTTCTTAGGACCAAAGAGCTCAGATTTACCTTGATACTATTTTTAGGCGATTTTTGGGCCCAAATTAAGCCGGGAATCAAAAGTAAAAGCAATAAAATTTTCTTCATGAAGGTTGATTGTTGGCAAGCTAATAACTTAAAATTTCAATGGAATTTCTCTTTTCGTTTCCAGAGGAAACTCCCCTTTACTTTTTATAATATTTCATTGCCTCTGGCAAATATTCCTTAATCTTTTGAATTCTAGTGGCATCAGATGGGTGAGTACTTAAAAATTCAGGTTGAGCCTCTCCTGATTTTGATTGATGCATGCGTTCCCAAAAAGCCATGGCCTCGGTCGGGTCATACCCTGCTTTGGCAGCCCACATTAATCCGAATTTATCGGCTTCTAATTCCTGCTCACGAGAAAAAGGTAACATGATTCCTACCGTGGTACCTATTCCATAGGCTCGCATAAATAAATCTTGGGTTTCTTTCGGCTTACTAGAAATAGCTGCAGATAAAACTGACCCACCTAATTCTTGTATCATGGACTCGCTCATCCGCTTATTTCCATGCTGCAATAAAGCGTGAGATACCTCATGTCCCATGACAAAAGCCAAGGCAGTTTCATTTTTAGTCACCGGCAAAATGCCTGTATAAACCACAATTTTACCTCCAGGCATACACCAGGCATTGATGGTTGTATCATTTTTAACCAAATTATATTCCCACTGATACCCTTTTAAAAAATCCTTATTATTTTTCTCAACAAAATAAGCCTCCACAGAAGCCGTGATTTTCTTTCCTAAACGCTGCACCATTTGAGCACGCGCATCTTTAGCAGGGGAAATTACTTGGCTCGTTTTTAAAAACTCTTGATACTGCGTTAAAGAAAGTGCCTGTATTTCCTGCTCTGAGACAAGGGATAATTGACTCTTTCCTGTTAAGGCATTTTGCGCGCAGGAAATCACAATCAATGAAATTAAAAGAATCAGGAGGCTACTAATACCGTATACTTGTGTAGAACGTTTTATCATAATCAAACTAATGTTGAGCTTGGACACAGAAATAAAATGTAAATTTAATCTATGCCACCTGATTTACCCAATTAAATAACTTGTTGTTCTTATTTTTGTAATAAACCGCCTCAAAAAACCATTCCATGTTGAAAAAAATTCTTTATTCCTTTTTGGGAATCTTTTTATTCTTTGTGCTAGCCGCCATTGGGATATCTAGGCTCTATAAAAATGATATCAAGGAGCTAATCATGCGAACAGCCAATGAAAAGCTAAAAGCAAACTTTCAATTTCAAGATGCCTCCATAAGTATATTAAGTCATTTCCCTAGCTTAAGTATCGAGGTGGAAAACAGCAGCATAATCGGTAAAGATGAATTTAAAAACGACACCCTTTCACAAATACCCAAACTTAGCAT
The DNA here is from genome assembly GCF_054558355.1 of Aquirufa sp. OSTEICH-129A. Taxonomy (NCBI): domain Bacteria; kingdom Pseudomonadati; phylum Bacteroidota; class Cytophagia; order Cytophagales; family Flectobacillaceae; genus Aquirufa; species Aquirufa sp. OSTEICH-129A. Next base: position 117,378 of record NZ_JBPXKC010000002.1, read on the forward strand.
TCAAATAGCCCCATTGGCTTATATTTTGAATAAAAAAATAGAAATTCAAGATATCATCATTGAACAAGCTCAGTTTAATTTAATCATTCTTCCCAATGGTCAAATGAATTGGGATATCTATCAAGCTGGTCCACAGGAAGCTCCTAAAAAAGAATCAGAACCCAGCATGAGTATTTCCTTGAATCATTATCAATTGATTGATTCAAAAATTCTTTATAAGGATGAGATGCGGGGCTTTTCAAGCCAATTAATTCAGTTAAATCATGAAGGTTCTGGAGATTTTTCAGAGGAAATTTTCACCTTAACCACCAGCACCCAGGTTGAAAAGCTAAGTGTAGAGTTCCTCGGTAAAACCTATCTATCAGAAGTACAAGCCAAACTAGAAGCTCCTATTGAGATGAATTTCGCTAACATGGAATTTGCCTTTAAAAACAATGACTTGTATTTAAATGAATTACCTATTCATTTTGATGCTAGAGTGGCTATGCCCGATACCACCATGGACATGGACATCAAATTTCATGCCTTAAAATCACCTTTGAAAGATTTCTTATCTCTTGTTCCTGTTTTATACCAAAACTCATTTAAAAACCTGCAGGCATCAGGGGATTTTGCCTTATCAGGCTATGTCAAAGGTAAAATAAATGGTAGCTCTATGCCTGGCTTTGGAATGGATTTACGAATCTCAAAGGGTGCATTTAGCTATGCCAACGTTCCTGTTGGGGTTAAAAAAATGGAAATGGACTTACAAGTTGATAATCCAGATGGAATACCTGATCACACGGTAATAGACCTAAAAAACTTTCATGTGTGGCTAAATAATCAACCAATAAAGGCCCATTTGCTCTTAAAAACGCCTATTTCAAATCCCTACCTCAAAGCAGGCCTCACAGGGGTTCTAAATTTGGGGGAAATTGCAAAAATTATTCCTCAGAAAAATACTCAAATGAGTGGTAGCATTCAAAGTGATATTCAATTAGATGGCTATGTTCAAGCGTTTAAGCAAGCTAAAGGAAAAGCCAATGGCTATTTTAAAGCCAATCAAATTCAATATAGCCAAAGCGAAACGCAACAGCATATTAGCATCAAGACTGCTTCTGCCTCTATAAACCCCAAGGCATTAATTATCAGCTCACTGGAGGGAAAGGTAGCTAATACCGAATTCTCGGCTAGCGGTAGTTTACAAAATTACGTCATGTATTTCCTGAAAAATGACCTAATCACGGGGAGTTTGACCATAAATTCGCCTTTGCTGGATTTAAACCCATGGATACCTAAGGGCAACTCTACACAAGCAAAATCAGCGAAAGCTAGTAACACTTTCGAGATCCCTAAAAACATCGATTTTACTCTTCAATCGAGCATTGATAGATTACTTTTTAAAGACCTTCAGATTACAGAAGCACAAGGAAAAATTCGAGTAGCAGATCAAGTTATTTCCATGGATGGTTTATCCTTTCAATTGGCTAAGGCCTACTGGAAATCAACAGGGACCTTTAATAAAAAAGAGAATCAAAACCCATCCCTTAAGTTCGCCTTCAATATTCATGATTTAAATATCCAAGAAGCACATAAATACTTTAGCTTGGTTCAAAAATTTGCTCCTATTGCTGCGGCTGCGCAAGGCAAGGTCAACGTAGACTTTAGCTATTCAGGAGATTTAACTAGTGATTTATCCCCCAATTTGATGAGCACCAACGCGGAAGGGAACATGGACTTAATTGATTTCAATGTAAAAAACTCGACCAGCTTCAACCAATTAGTGAGCTTAACCCAATGGAATCAATTGAAGAATTTGGAATTAAAACCTAGCCATGTAAATTTTAAGATAAGTCAAGGTAGATTGCAATTCAAACCATTCGAAATCAATTCCAATTTGACCAAATTTCAAGTAACTGGTTTCAATGGATTAGACCAAAGTTTGGAATACAATATCCTGACGGACATCCCAGCTAAAACTTTACAATCAGGCCTAGCGGTTAGTTTGAATCAACAATTAGCCAAATTAAATCCCAACTTAAATTTGGAAAACATTCAGCAAGCCTTAAAAATGCAAATTACTGTTCGAGGTTCCATGCTTAATCCTCAATTTAAGGTGAATGTCATCAATACGCAGGGAAATCCAACTAGTACTGTGAGCACACAAGCAAAAGAATTAGTGAAGCAAGAAGCTAAACAGCAGATAAACAAGCAGTTAGATGAGGCAAAAAGTAAAGCAGAAACCATCAAACAAGAAGCTGCGGCTCTCTCACAAAAAGTAAGGCAAGAGGCTTATGCAAATGCTGACCGAATGGTAGAAGAGGCCAAGAATCCATTGATGAAAATAGCTGCTCAGAAGATTGCTGAAAAACTAAAAAAGGAGGCCGACAGAAAAGCAGATGCTTTGTTAGATGAAGCGGATAAAAAGGCGCAAGAACTAATCGAAAAGGCTCGTCAAAATTAACGAGCCTTTCCAATTCCAAATTGATCACTCGCTCGGACCGCTTTTGAACCTTGGAAATCAATCTCAACTAGTTTTTCACTAGATACATAGTTATGCTCTTCGTCTTCTAAGTGATATAAAACCTTTCTGCTAACTGGGTCAATAACCTCCCCGCTAGAGGGGTAGGCATATTTCCCATCTAAGGAGAAACTAATCCACCCGGGCATATCTTTTAAAGGAATACTGGTCAACTGCTGATAAGGCGCCTTTCCCTGAAACACATGCAAGCGCATATTATAGCCATCGCATAACCAAATTTCTTTTTCATCGGGAGTTAAAGCTATGCCGTGACTAGGATTACCATGCCGACGAACGGGTCCTTTATTCCAACCTTCCACCACAACACTGGCTAATTTCTTTCCCGTTTTTAAATCACCCACTTCAAAGCCCAATAAACTATCTACGGTAACTAATCCTAAACTTTCTTTGCCATTGACGGTAAATGGACGAACAAAATTGCTGAATGGCCCTATTTTCTGCACCAAACTGTGCTTTTGGGCATCCACTTGGTATAACCATGGATTACCAATATCAGCCAAATAAACGTATTGACCAGATAAACCATATAAGGTATTATGTGCTCTTTTGAATCCTTTTAAAGTCTGCATAATTGCCCCTGTTTCGCAATTAACTACATTCCAGAAATCCTTTTCTAGGGAAGGCAAATACATGGTTTTCCCATCAGGAGAAATCGACATGCGGTCACATCCTCCCACAAAGGGGATTTCCCAAACAACTTTTTCTGTGCTTAAATCAATGCGTTGCAAAGATTCCAATGTACTTACATACAGGCTATTTAATGGAATGCTCACTGCAATTCCTTTCACATTGGAAGGCTTTCCATTGGGATGTAATCCTTGGGTTTTTATTCGTTTGACAAATCGATGATTGTTGTTGACATCAAACACCAAAATCCCGTGTCCCCCATAACCTAAATAATCCCGTATACCTGGAGTAGCTACATACAAATATCGCTTGAGGCTCGCTTGATTTTGCGCCATGGATGGCGATACAAATAATAAGCAAATCAAACTAAAGAAGAAATAACGAATGATTTTCATGGCATTGGGGCTTAAAAAAATGAGATGAACAATAATGCTCATCTCATCTTTTGGGATCTTATTTAAACAAGTTCATTATTTTTTATAAGTAATCTTAAAAATGGTTCCACCCAGATCATCCGCTACATACAAAGAACCATCCGGACCTTGGGCTAAGCCACATGGACGATGTTGAACTGGGCCAGTTGGTTTTGCTAAATCAATACCTGAAAAATTATCTGCAAAGATTTCCCATTTACCCGATGGCTTATTATTTACAAAAGGCACAAAAGCAACAAAATAGCCCTTTTTCAATTCCGAGTTTTGACCATGAAAGGCTACAAATGCACCGTTTTTATATTTGGCAGGAAATTGATTTCCTGTGTAAAACAATACGTCATTAGGTCCTAGATGTGCTGGAAATGCCACCTTAGGATCAATCGCTTTTTCTCCTGCTGTTTTCTTACCATCTCCACCGTATTCTGGTGCTAAAATCTTCTTATTTTGAAATTGATCATAATAGATGATTGGCCAACCACCATCGTCTCCTTCATGAATCTCATACAAACACTCGGCAGGTATTTCAGCACTTTGCTTGGGTGTATAGTATTGAGGATAAAAATCATGAAAAAATCCACGGCCATGTGAGGTAGCAAATAAGCTGTTCGTTTTACTATTCCATGTGATACCCACCGCATTTTTTAATCCGGTAACATAGCGTTTCCCATCTTGAAATTTCTGACCTAATTGATCAGCCTTAAATTTCCAAATACCGCCAGCTGAATCCAAAACAGTACAAGGAACCATGCCTTGACCAGTTCCAGGCACCCGACATGCATCGTTCCAGGAACCAATGGTCACATACATATTGGACTGTTTATCAAAAACAAAAGGTTTGGCATTATCGCGACCTTTATCGATTAATCCACTCACAATATTTTCGTAGTGCTCCTTATCTACTACTTCCAACTTATCATTCATTTTAAAGCGATTTACGCCCGAATTTGAAGAAGCATATAAATAACCATTTTGAATTTGAATACCCGTTCCTACAAAATCTCCGAAATAATTTGTCTCATCCGCCACGCCGTCCTTATTGGTATCTCTTAAATGGACAATCCCTTTACCATCCTTAAATTTGGATAATTTGGCATAAATATCTCCATTGTTAGCTACAGTTAAGTGACGCGTAGCACCCAAATTTGAGCCCACAATCGTGGTCTTAAATCCTGCTGGTACTTTGACTGCAGATTCTTCTGCCACTGATTTAGTTAGAGGTTTATTGGACATTAAAATGCCCAAAGAAAGCGTTGCCAATGCCCATTGGCCTATACTCGTTTTAATTTTTTTCATGTTAAAGGATGAGGGTAAAAAAAAAATTCATTCAATCAAGTTCAAGTTACCAAAATCAGTTAAAAAACCTACCAGTAACTGCACGTATATGCATTTAATTCTTAATTCTACATTCTTAATTCTACATTCTACATTCTTAATTCTACATTCTTAATTCTACATTCTACATTCCTTACACCCGAAGAAATACTTTTTTCTGGTACATAAAATACAGGAAATACCATTTGATACCCGTATAACATATAGCCATGGCAACGGCATTGTAGGGATTCCCCAACAATTGACCCAACCAATGGAATACACTATCCGTACTATATTCCCAATTGATAAATACGCCTGACATATAAATCAAGATGGAATTCATACCAATTATTCGGAAGAAAAAAGACCATTTTTGATAGCCTTTTACATCAATGATGTAATAAAACAGGGACAATAACAACAAGCTAATCCCCCCCACTAGTAAGACAAAGGAACTCGACCATAGGTTTTTATTGATGGGGAAATCCAAATTCCAAATCAAAGCTAATATGATAAAAAATGCTCCAAACATGGCCATGCGCTTGGTCTTTTGAATACCATTACTTGGGTCATTTTTCAAGTAATTACCTGTTAAAATCCCTAATAATCCAGTAGAAATAGCCGGAATGGTCGAGGTTAAGCCTTCAGGATCATGATTCCCTTTGTACAATCTACCTGGCATGACCAGTCGATCCAAATAAGATGCGAAATTACCTTCTTGACTTAAATCTCCGGCAGGGAATCCTGGAGCGGCGTTAAACTTCAACATGAGGTAATAGAAGGCCAAAATACCACCAAACCAGATGGCTTGAATGCTAGGCTTTTTGGTATATAAATAAATAATATTGGCAAACATATAGCCTAAACCGATACGGCCTAATACGCTTCCGAAGCGAATTTCCTCTAATGGCTTAATCTCCAATCCATTGTTGTAAACCACACCCAGTAAAGCCAATACGATACCTCTTCTGATAACTTTAATTAAAAGCTGCTCTCGGTTTTTCCCTTTCTCTATTTCTTTACCTAAGGAAAATGGAGTGGCTACACCTGCCATAAATAAGAAAAGAGGGAAAATTAAATCGTAAAAGCGGAATCCATGCCAAGAAGGATGCGAGAATTGATGCGCAAAGAATCCCCAAATAGGAGAATCAGTAGCCTTGAACATGGTATGAAATATTTCATCAGCTCCCATGATCCAAAACATGTCGAAACCGCGTAAGGCATCGAGTGAATAGAGGCGATTAGCACTCAAACTGTTTTGATCCAAATTGGGTAAAGTAGTCATTTAATGAGGTTTAGATATCAAAAATTTATTTCTATGGATTAGCATGAATCATAAAAGAATCAATTCTAGCTATATTAATTATAATTTCTTGGCTTTTGCTTGTGCAGCTAGTTCTTTGATAGCATGCACCATTTTGTCTAAGTCTTTTAAACGGGTATAGACATGAGGAGTCACACGAACGCAAGAAATATTCTCCCACACAATTCCCACTGTATGTATTTTATATTTCGTAAATAAGGCACTATCCAGTTCAGGAATGGTCATTCCATCAATACTTACCCCAGCAATAGCACAAGAATATGCCGCCTTAAAAGAAGTATGAATTTTGACACCGGGAACATCTTTTACCTGGCTAGTCCAATAATTTTTAAGGAATCGAATGCGCTCTTCCTTTCTTTTAGAACCTATCGCATTATGGAAATTAATGGCCTCTCCTATTCCCTGTTCAATCGGAAAGCTTCGGGTTCCCAAGGTTTCAAACTTACGGATGTCTGTACCTCGCGGTTTATCATTGCATACCAAAGGCCATACTTTTTCAATTTTATCTTTCTTAATCCAAAGCATGCCTGAGCCTATGGGAGCAGATAAAAACTTATGTAATGAAGTCCCAAAATAATCACATCCCAAATCAGGAATCTTAAAGTCCAATAGTCCAAAGGTATGGGCGCCATCGACCAACACTTCGATACCATGCTTTTTTGCCATAGCACATATTTTGGCTACTGGCATGATTTGTCCAACCCAGTTGATGAGGTGGGTGACATGCAACAATTTAGTCTTGGGTGTAATGGCCTTTTCAAAAGCATCCACAATTTGAGCATCATTCTCTATGGGAAAATCAAAACTCAACTGCGTGTACACAATTCCATCTCGCTGGGCTCTTTGTCGCCAGGCATTTATCATATTAGGATAATCTTGCTTGGTACCTATAATCTCATCTCCGGCTTTAAAATCCAATCCAAAAATGACCGTATTTAGGGCTTCTGTTGCATTTCGATTGATGGCAATTTCCTCCCGGTCACAACCTGCCAATTCAGCTAATTTATCCCTCAAGGGTTCTCTTCCTTGATCTAATACCCGCCACATAAAATAGGAAGGACCCTCATTGGATAACTTATTGTAGCGTTCCACCGCTTCTTGAACAATCCTAGGACTAGGACTTACACCTCCATTATTTAAGTTAATGATATTAGGGCTCGTGGTATATCCTTGCTGTACAAATGCCCAAAAATCTTCATCTTCGGCAATTTGAGCGGGCGACAAATGCTGCTTGGAATCTAACATTTGTTTGAAGTCGGCCGCATGAGCCTGCTGAAATAAACTAGAGGCTGAAAAGGCACTGGTCATCAGGCCTAAAGATTGTACAAATTTTCTTCGGTTAGTCATAGGTTTAGCTTATAATGCCTATTAATAAAACAAGACCTCATCCATTTTTATAATGGCTGGATTGGTTTTGTCTTTCACATAGGCTGGAAATCTTTTAATACGTTTAGCCAGTATTCGGAAATGCGTATAATTTCCCGAAGGTAAAGGAATATTGATAGCTTGTGGCGAATATCCTCCATTCTCTTCGGGTTGCTCTGGCTTAGCAGTTGCTAATTTCTTTAAGGTTTTCGGTGAATTACCCGCCCATAATTCTATTTCAAGGGGTGGGAAAATATTGGAATCTTGCTTGCGCAAATAACTAACAGTTACTCCCTTAACAGCCTTAGCTTGTTTAAATTCAAATAAGGCATCCGCATCTTGCTTTTGAAACCCTATCCAAGTATCATTAGCTATTCCACGAATATCCCGCTTTCCTTGAATCAAATCCTTCAGTGTACTAGCTCCTTTCGCTTGCCATTTAGGTTCGGGCTGAGTAAACAAATAAACAGAATCCGGCACAAAGCGATACTTATAAAAGGTGTTTTTTACCACCTTACTCGCCAACCATCCTGGTTTAGTAGCCAAAACTTTTACCACAGTAAATGCTGGAATATCAATAGGTCCAAGGGTAACTAAGGTACCCAAGGAATCTGGTTCTTGTTCTTTGTCTAGGGTATAATGAATGCTTGTCCCTTTAATGGTATGTTTAAAATTCACCTTGTCTTGTGGTCCCAAAAAGAAATTTTCATTGACCAAAATAGGAGGATTAATCATCAATTTTTCCCCGGTAGGCACAAAGCCCTCCTCCCAATGAATTTTAGGATAGGTCTTTTTCCAGCTTTCGATTTGCTCCAATGGTATTGGGGTGTTCCAAAGAAATACCTCTTTCAACTGAGGTAATTGGCTAATCAAAGGTTGCAATTGACTAGTGGTAATTTTAGTCCCCGATAAGGATAAAGAAACCAATTTCTTATTGGCTAATAAGGCTTTCAAATTAGCTCCTAGGATTTCTGTAAAATTCAAATTCAGTTTTTCCAGATTGACAAATTGAGACAGAATACTCAAATTTTCATCTTTTACAGGCATTTTTGCCAAATTGATTCCAAGCAATTGATCCGAAACTTTGGATAAGTTCTCTAAGCTTTTTAGCTCAAATCGTTTGGCTACATAAAAATCAGCTTGCAGAGCAGGTGCGTCACTGGAAATAGGATAAACGGAACAAAATGGAGTATTGACTGCTTGGATGTCAGCATCACTAGCCGCCGAAAATGGATATGCTCTTTTCGGTATTTCCAAAGTGGAAGGTCGAGCAAAAAGTTTAGAAACCAATGTAGCCACTTGCGATGCCGGTGCATAGGCCTTGATTTTTTTATCTAAAGAGGCTCCATCTTTTACCCAAGCTTCCAACAGCAATATCTCATCGGCGCTTAGCTGGCTTTTACCTTTGGGCGGCATATGTTCCTTATTGTCTAAGGGTAAATGGGCTCGTTTTAAAAATAAGCTGTTGCTAACATCGCCCGCTTTCAAAAAGTCGCCATGCTTTCCGCCTTGTAGTAACTTAGCTACTGAGCTCATATTCAATTGACCCTTGGTTTTTTGGTCATTATGGCAAGAGACACATTTTTTCTCAAAAATAGGCTGAATGGCCGATTCAAATAATGGAGAATCACCAGTGGGAGCTTTTAGCTCACTTTCTTCTTGCCATAATTCCGTCAAGTAATTCTCCCCATGGGTAATATTTGCCCCACCATGACCAGCTAAACTCAACAAAAGGACTCCTGTAATTGATGCTATTAGTGCCTGTGAAGCAGTAAGCAATAATCGGTCAAAAAGCACCAGTTGTAACAAATAAAACCAAGATACGGCTAAACCAGCCCATTGATGAAAGACCAAAAGCGTAGGATCAAAGCCGGGCTCTTGCGACAAAAAGAAACCGAATAAGGCAGTAAGTGCCGATCCAAAAGCGGTAAGGTAAAGCACAAAACGGAACGAAAGGTAAAAGGCATGCTCACCTAATGGTCTTCGTAAAAGATGAACAAAGGGTAATAAAACGCCCATGCCAATAGGTAAATGTAGAATCAATGGATGAAGGCGACCTGTGGCTTGAAAGGCCCAAGGTAAATTCACTTGATCTTGCCAAAAAAGAAGAAAAATCAATAAGGCATGTAGAAAGATTAAGCCACTCAACAATACACTGTACCAAGAAGATAATTGTTCTTTATTCATCCCATTTATGCCAAAAGTCCAGGGATAACATTACCCGAAACGTCGGTTAATCGGTATCTTCTTCCCAAATGTTTATAGGTTAATTGCTCATGGTTGATCCCCATGAGGTGTAAAACTGTGGCATGAAAATCATGAATATTCACAGGGTCTTTAGCCACATTGTATCCAAATTCATCTGTTTCACCATAAACGGTACCCGGCTTCGTGCCTCCACCTGCCATAAAAATACTGTAAGCCCTTGGATGGTGATCTCGGCCATAATTATCGGGCGTAAAGTTTCCTTGGCAATAATTGGTTCGACCAAACTCCCCACCCCAGATCACTAAGGTCTCATCCAACAATCCTCTTTGCTTTAAATCCGTAATCAATGCTGCCGACGCACGATCTACATCTTGGGCTTGCATGGCCATTTCATTGGGAAGATTTCCATGGGAATCCCAACCCTGATGGTATAATTGAACAAAACGAACTCCTGATTCAGATAATTTTCTAGCCAATAAAGCATTGGCCGCATAGGTGCCTGGTACTAGGCATTCAGGACCATACATTTTTATGATATGATCAGGCTCCTTAGATAAGTCCGTCAATTCTGGTACAGCCGTTTGCATTCGATAGGCCATTTCATACTGCTGCACTTTGGCCTGAATTTCGGGATCTCCACTTTCATCAAATCCTAATTGATTTAATTCCGCTAAATGATCTAACATTCTCCGACGGTCTTTTTTGTCAATTCCTTCGGCGTCATTGAGGTATAAAATAGGGTCTTCGCTAGAACTAAACACGACCCCTTGATGGGTCGAGTCTAAGAATCCATTCGTCCATAATTTAGAATAAACCCCTTGCCCATTTCCTCTACCGCGCGATAATAACACGCAAAATGCAGGAAGATTTTTGTTCTCACTACCTAAACCATAACTCATCCAAGCACCCATGCTTGGTCTATTCCCAACTTGAGCACCTGTTTGTAAAAAAGTCAAGGCCGGATCATGGTTAATGGCATCAGTATTCATCGTTCGAACGATACAAATATCATCCGCTATTTTGGCAATGTTGGGTAACAAATCACTAATGTATGCCCCTGACTGTCCATGCTGCCTAAAATTATAATAGGAGCCCATCAAGGGAAACTTGGTTTGACTGGCTGTCATTCCTGTTAAACGCTGCCCCCCTCGGATGGATTCAGGTAAATCCTGCCCCATCATTTTATTCAATAAGGGTTTATAATCAAAGGTTTCATACTGGGAAGGCGCTCCATTTTGACATAAATAAATAATCCTTTTGGCCTTTGGAGCGTATTGGGCAATTCCCAATGGACTGCTGGATGGATCTGTTCCATCACCTTTCCAAATCTTGGGAATTAATAAAGAACCTAAGGCTAAGCCGCCTATACCCGCCGCCGCCTTTCCAAAGAAATGCCTTCTGGTGATATTCAGTCTATTCTTAAAAAACTCATTTTCCATAGCTGAAAAGGTTTAAACCCGCATTAATGTTTCTTCCATATTATAAATCATCTGAATCGTTTGCATCAACGCCGCAGTAAATGGATTAGCCAATGCTTGATTTTTTTGATATTCTCCAATCTTCATTAATTGATTGATTTTTTTAGGCTTCTGTTGAAATTCGACCTGCTCAGCCTCTAAATACTTTTTCAAAATAGCTAATTCTTTAGCTTGAGGGGTTCGACAAACTATTTTTCGAAAAACCTGACTTAAAACCTCATCCACAGGTAATTTCAGTTTAGCCATATTCTCTGCCAATACCCGAGCGCTTTCAGATACATGTGGGTCATTCATCATGACCAAAGCCTGTAATGGGGTATTTGTTCTACCTCGCTGAACTTCGCATTGATCCCGGTTACTGGCATCAAAAATCAACATGGATGGAGGAGGAACCGTACGTTTGATGAACACATACATACCTCTACGGTATAAGTCTTGCTTATGATCTTGTACATACGTCATCAAAGAACCACGTCCAGAAGATGCCACTTCCCAAATCCCTTTCGGTTGATAAGGTTTGATACTTGGCCCACCAATTTCGGTATTCAATATATCTGCACTTGCCAAGACATGATCCCGCACATTTTCTGCCGGTATGCGCAAGCGGGGAGCATGCGATAAATAAACATTATCAGGATCTACTTTCAAATGTTCCGATTTAATGGTCGAAGATTGACGGTAGGTAGCTGATGTCACAATTTGCTTCACCAAACGTTTGATATTCCAGTGGTGCGACTTAAAATCAACTGCCAACCAATCCAATAATTCAGGATGGGTAGGTAATTCTCCTTGCATACCAAAGTCGCCCAGTGTTTTTACAATTCCCCGACCAAAAAACTGAAACCATACCCGGTTAACAAATACACGGGCTGTAAGCGGATTTTGATCATCTATCAACCATTTGGCTAATCCTAAACGGTTTTTGCCATATTTTTGAGGAGAAAAAGGTAAAATGCTTTTGGGTATTCCTACACCTACTGGCTCACCATGAGCATCGTAATTTCCCCGGTTCAGCACATAGGTAGGTCGCCAGTTACTTGAATCCTTCATCACCATGACTTCTACTGCTGCTGTATCCCTTTTATTGATAAATTTCAAAATAGAAGCAACCTCTTGGCTTGTAATTTTGATATTGGGAGGATCGGCAAAAGAGGCATCAATGGTTCCAAAAAGACCTTTTTCTGGAACTTGGTTAAAAAATGCATAGGTACTATAATAGTCCTTTTGAGAAATAGGATCATATTTATGATCATGGCATTTAGAACATTCAAAGGTGAGCGCCAAAAATGCTTTCCCAAAAGTACTGGTCCGGTCATTGACATATTCCACGCGATATTCTTCATCTATAACCCCACCCTCTTGGGTGATTTTATGATTACGATTAAAACCTGTGGCTAAAATCATTTCTTTGGTGGCATGAGGAATCAGATCACCAGCCAGCTGCCAAGTTAAGAATTTGGAATAGGAATAATTCGAATTAAACGCATGAATGACCCAATCCCGCCAAGGCCACATGGTTCTTAAGCCATCGTCTTGATAGCCATGTGAATCCGCATATCTGGCAACGTCTAACCAGTAAGTGGCCATTTTTTCACCGTAATGCTTATTGGCCAACAATTCATCCACTATTTTTTCATAAGCCTGGGGACTTGTATCTTTTAAGAAATGGTCTTGCATTTTCAAGCTGGGAGGTAATCCAGTCAAATCAAAACAAACTCGCTTTAAAAGTCGCTCTTTATCGGCCTCCTCATTGGGACTTAGCCCTTTTTCTTTCATTTTAGCATAGGTAAAATGATCGATGGGATTCCGAGCCCATGCGGCATCAGCCTCAGGTATTTCAGGAGATTTAGGGGCAATAAAGGCCCAGTGAGGTTTGTATTTTGCCCCTTGTTCAATCCACTTTTCCAGTAATTCTATTTCATGTGGACTTAAAGTCAAATTGGATTTCATAGGGGGCATACGCAGAGAGGTATCCTTGGCTGTGATTCTTGCCATTAATTCCGATGCATCCGGATTCCCAGGAACGATAGCATGCGCTTTGGCATTATCCTTGAAGGCAGCATAAGCTCCCTCAGGAGTATCTAATCTAAGGTTGGCTTCTCGTTTGTTGGCATCTGGCCCATGGCATTTGAAGCATCGATCAGATAAAATAGGTCTGATATGGTAGTTGTAGTCAACTACATCGGGCATGGCCGTATCATCTGCTTGGGCACTGGTACATCTCCAACTGGTATAGGCTAAAATACCCAAAGCAGCCAAAAATAATATAGAACGTAGGGAGTTAATTTTCATGGTGATTTTCATTCATTCAATTTTTATTTCCATGATAAACATTCCATTTCATTGAGTTCTGGTCCACCACCTCGGTTAGCGCTGCCAGCCACTACATATATTTTTCCTTTCCAATAGACAACCCCTGTTCCATGCCTTCCTTGTATTAAATTAGGTAAACTAGACCAGGTTCCTGTACGGGTATCCAAAACCTCCACTTCGGAGTGGGCAGGTACTTGCTTCACACTTTCTCCATTCATGACCACCAGGTATGGACCATGGGCAATCGAAGAGGTTCCCGCTCGTAAAGTAGGAAGACCTTCCGCCAAGGTTGACCATTGATTACTTTTAAAATCAAAGACATCCACTTCTTTCATGCACAAATCCAAGACTTTACCAATCTTCGCATGAGAAGTTCTGCCTCCAGCTACATAAGCTTTATCTTTACCCACCATCACGGCTTGGAAATGATCCCTTGCCCTAGGGGCATCAGGTAATATTTTCCAAGTATTTGTTTGGGTATCATATTCATCAAACCACTTGACATGTCCATCATAATGCCCGTCAATAATGCCCGCAACCAAATAAATTTTATTACCCCGAGTAAATACACCCACAGATCCTCTCAAACGATCTGCAGGAATAGTAGCGCCTTCTCTCCAGGTTTTTGTTTTTGGATTGAATATTAAGAATTGAGGAATAGGTTTTTCATGTGGGTAATTGCCCGTTAAAGCACCTATTACATAAATTTCATGCTTAAAAGATATGGCTTGAAAATGATGAAATTCCATAGGAGCATCAGCTAAAACCGTCCAATTGGATGTTTTTGGATCAAATTCTTCAATAGGTCTTTTCCCTCTACCTCCTAGGGCATAAAATTTCCCGTCGCATTCCACCATGGAGCTTTCATGCCTTTTTTGAGCAGGTTGCTGGGATGTGATGATGTTCCAAGTGGAGGAAGAATCTTGACCAGATGCCCCCCAAGTGATTAGCCCAAGGCAAATCAGGAGAAACTTTTTCATGGTTTAATAGGTTTAAAAATCTAATGTAAAAAAAATATAGAAATGTTCCACTTTTTTATGCCGATAGACCTAGATAAAATTTCGACAAATTATTTTTAGCTTAGTGCTGTAATTCAAATACCCATAGACCCTTAAATCTTACCAATATGTATAAAAGACTCTGTATTTTAGGCGTAATTGCGGTGGCCTCCACCAGCATCATGTCCTTAACCAATGCACCCAAAAAGGCATTGGTGGACGAATCCACAGAAAAAACCTATACCCAATATTGCTCCAGTTGCCATGGTGAAAAAGTAGATGCTTTCGTAGACCGCAATTGGAAACATGGAAAAAGTAAACCCGAATTAATTGCTTCCATCACCAATGGCTATGCTGATTTAGGCATGCCATCTTGGAAAGCTGCACTAAGCGCTAAAGAAATTGAAAATTTAGCTGATTTAATTACTGAAAAATTAGCCAGTGTAGATCAATATAAATTTGCAACTAAGCCTAGCTCCAATGTATTCAAATCAGAAGGTATGACGGTGGTTTTGGATACCATCGTTACCGGCTTGGAAAGCCCTTGGGGATTTGCCCAATTACCTAACAAAGATTATTTGGTAACAGACCGTGCCGGAACTTTGTATTTGGTAGATCAGCAAAAGCATAAAACAGCTATAAAAGGTACTCCTGCGGTTATGGCCAAAGGACAGGGAGGTTTATTGGATGTGGTTTTACATCCTAACTATGCTTCCAATGGATGGATTTATATGTCCTATTCTAAATTCAAAACAGAGGGTGGACAAATATTGACTGCCACTGGAATTGTGAGAGGAAAAATCAAGAATAACGAATGGGTTGAATCTCAAGATATTTTTGAATCCCTACCCTATACCAAAACTTTCCATCACTTTGGTTCACGAATCGCCTTTGACAAAAAAGGATATTTATTCTTTAGTGTCGGAGAACGTGGTATGGAAAAAGTATTCCCTCAAGAAACAGACAATGATAATGGAAAAATTCATCGTTTGAATGATGATGGAAGTATTCCAAAAGACAATCCATTTGTAGGAAAAGATAAGGATAAATTTCACCATAGCATTTATTCGTATGGACAAAGAAATCCACAAGGTTTGACCTTGAATCCATATACTGGAGCCATTTGGGAAACAGAACATGGTCCTCGTGGTGGTGATGAAATCAATATTATTCAAGCCGGTAAAAATTATGGCTGGCCAACCATCTCTTACGGTATCAATTATGATGGCAAACCAATAACCAACATTTCAAAGAAAGAAGGCATGGAACAACCTATTACCTATTATCTTCCATCCATTGCTCCTTCAGGTTTAGCCTTTGTAGATAGTGATAAATACCCAGCTTGGAAAGGGAATTTGATGATCGGATCATTACGTTTCAATTACATGAATCGGGTGGTAGTAAAAAATAACAAAGTCGTATCGCAAGAAAAAGTACTTGTTAATCTAGGCCGTATGCGCAATGTAAAAATGGGTGTGGATGGATATTTGTATGTGGGCGTTGAAAATCCAGGTATGGTATTCCGCGTGAGACCGCAATAAATTCAACAATTTTAAGGTGTTTTGAACAACGCTGTCAAGGTTTGGAACCTTGACAGCGTTGTTTTTTTTAGCCCATTTACAGGTCAAACGAATGAGAATTCATTTCTATTGTCCAAATTATTGATATTCAATTTCTGAATAGTAAGGCAGGCATTTTTCAATTTGCCCTTTCTATTAACCATTCATCCAACTCATTTTATTGTTTGTCATATAGTACTATGTATAACAAAGTACCGGATTTAGTTTTGCATTGTCAAAGAGAGACATGCAACCCTTTTAAACTTGCATGCATCTACGACTCGTTCTCTGTTAACAACTAAAAAATAATTCAATCCGCCTAATGAAAACTTTTATTTTATCAAGCTTTTTAAGCATCATTGCCCCCCTCATTGCCTTTGCTGACAACGGACTTTCAGCAAAAATCCGAGATGAAAAAAACCAGCCTGTTCCATTTGCCTCAGTCCTATTAAGAAAAGCAAGTGACTCTACCTTAGTAAAAGGATTCATCACCGATGAAAATGGTGAATTGAAAGTTTCTGCACTTCCACAAGGCAATTTCACGCTAAAAATCCAATTCACGGGTTACAAAGCTTTTTCCAAAAAAATAGGAGAAGTAAATGCCAATACCCAATTGGATTTAGGAGTTATCACCTTAGAACCAATTTCAACGCAACTAAATGAAGTTGTGGTGAAAGCCACCAAACCCTTCATAGAAAGACAATTAGACAAGACCGTGGTCAATGTAGAAAACTCTGTGATGGCCGCAGGAAATTCAGCCATGGAAGTTTTAGAACGCTCGCCTGGAGTAATTGTTGACAAAGACGGAAATATCAGCTTAAGAGGTAAGCAGGGTGTTAAGGTGATGATCGACGGTAAAATATCCTATTTATCTGGAAATGACTTAAGTAATTTTTTACGTAACCTTTCAGCGGATCAAATTTCCCAATTAGAGATAATGACCAATCCTTCATCTAAATATGATGCTGCCGGAACGGCGGGAATTATCAATATCAAAATGAAAAAAAATGTGAATATGGGTATGAATGGGTCGGTAAATGGGACCATTGGTCAAGGTGTTTATACTCGTTCAAGTGCCGGTCTAAACTTAAACTACCGAAATAAAGGTTGGAATATCTTTGGGAATGCCTCGTATTTTGGCCGTAATAATTTGCAGCAAAACAATATCACCCGTTATTTCCGAGCACAAAATGAAGTCTGGAACTCTACAACCGATTTCCCTTTCAAAGGAACATATACTTCCATGAAGGTAGGTGCAGACTGGACAGTCAACAAAAAAACGACACTTGGTATACTATTTTCTGGAGGTTTAAATCAGACTAGCTTAAACAATGGATTAAATCAATCCATTCAACGAAATCTGACAACGAATGCCGTCATGAGTAGATTAGATACTTACAATACGATGGATAATCCCTTTCATAATTTTGCCAATAACATCAACTTCAAGCATACGTTTGATAGTACTGGCAAAGAATTAACCATCGATTTGGATTATGCCCGTTATGTAGATAAAAACCAGAATGATTACTTGACACAGTGGTATGGTTCTGAGTTTAAAAAAATCAAAAATGATTCCCTTCTGCGTACAGGTGCATTTTCTAATATTGATCAATACTCATTCAAATCAGATTATGTATTACCCATCAGCAAAACCAGCAAGTGGGGAATGGGGCTAAAATCCAGTTATGTAAAAACAGATAATGACCTTCAGTTTAGAGGTAAAACAGCCAGTCATGTTGATTATACCTTTCTTAACAAGCAAAGTAACCGCTTTATGTACGAAGAACAAATCCATGCATTGTATCTAAATACAGAACGTAAATTAGGCAAATGGAGCTATCAAATTGGTTTGAGAGGAGAATGGACAATAGCTGATGGAAAATCCATGGCTTATGGAAATACGGCACCTGATTCTTCTTTCCACCGCGATTACAAACAATTGTTTCCAAGTGCTTTTGTCCAATACGAAGCCAGCAAAGATCACACCTTGGGTTTAAATTATAGCCGTAGAATTAATCGCCCTGGATATTCTGACTTAAATCCATTCGTATTCTTTCTTGACAATTATACTTACCAAGTGGGAAATCCAATGTTGATGCCACAATTAACCAATTCATTTGAATTAACGCATACATTCAAAGGAGCATTCAATACCACCTTGGGATATAGCCATACGGATGATGTCATTACACAATTATTAAGACAAGATACTGAAGCTCGAAAGACATACCAGACATCTGCGAATTTGGCTCAAAGAACATCTTATAGTGTAAGCTTCTCCTTACCAATCCCAGTAACCAAATGGTGGACCAGCAATACAGATATTCAACTTAATCGCAATGAATTATCTGGCAAAGTAGATCAAGCCCAAATTAATCCTATTGGGAATATGTTTTACATCAATACCAACCACACATTTAGCTTAAAGAATGATATTAAATTAGAGTTAGGAGGACAATACTTCTCAGGTGGATTGGAGCAAGCATTTAATTTTGGCCCAGGAGGTTCATTAAACATAGGTATTCAAAAATCAGTTTTGAATAAAAAAGGAACCATCCGTATTAATGCAAGTGATCTTCTATATACTCAAAACCCTATGGCTACCATTAAGTATAGTGATATAGATATAACGGTCAAAAATAGAAATGATACGCGCGTAGTTCGATTCAATTTCACTTATCGCTTTGGTAACTCGCAGGTTAAAGGAGCACGCAACAGAAATACGGGTTTAGATGATGAAAAAGGCCGTGTTAAAGGTGCCAACTGATAGTCAAAATATACGCTAATCAACTAATAATCAATTTTTAAAATTTGTTAATGCTTAACAGCTTTTAACTCTTCAACCAGGATGAATCTAGATTTGTCCTGGTTTTTTTGTGTCCAGTTCCGTCAAGAATAAAGTGAAAAATGGCTAGCCCAGTATAATAAGCTCCCATTCATTTTCACCACCAAGTATTTATAGATGGAGAACCAGAAATTCTGAAATACGGGAATATCATGTATCACTTAATACAATCCACCTAATGAAAAACCTATTATTAAGCACCCTCTATCTTTTCCTTTTCCAATATTTGATGTTAAGCCTGATAAGTATAATTCCAAAGACGATAGCCTATTAAAATCTATGGAATATCTTTTACGCAGCGAAAGCCCGTGTGCATAAGTCCTGAATCGGGGCTGGATTTCATGCGGGCAGAACTGCGATAAGAAGCACAATAGGAATCATTACATAAAAAGGACCCTCCTCTCATTACTTTTTTGGGAATACCTGGTTCATCAGGATCATAACTATTCAATGGTCCTTTGGGATTTTGTGCCAAGCTTCCCTTCTTTTTTAATGCGGCATAATAATCATGACGGTAATTGTCAAAACACCATTCCCAGACATTTCCAGCTACATCGTATAAACCAAAACCATTGGGAGCAAATTGCTTCACAGGAGCTGTGGTATGTTGGTAACCATCTTTAGCTTCATCTTTGTAAGGAAATTTCCCTTGCCAGGTGTTGGCTTTAAATGGCCCAGATTCTACCGGCTCAGAACCCCAAGGAAACTCCATGCGTTGAAGACCGCCACGAGCAGCCCATTCCCACTCAGCTTCTGTAGGCAGGCGTTTCCCTGCCCATCGGGCATAGGCTTGGGCATCATCCCAGGAAACCTGCACCACAGGGTGATTCTCCTTTCCTTCAATGGATGAATGTGGTCCCGCTGGATGTCTCCAATCGGCACCCCGAACAAATTGCCACCATTGACTGTAATCCGCCAAATTTACTGGACCAGTCGTGGGTACAAATACCAAAGAACTTGGAGCTAATAATGAATCAGGTGGCCTGGGTGTCCCTGCTGGCACTTGCTTTTTTAATTCCTCCCATGAAACAGCTTTTTCGGCAGTAGTGACATAACCTGTGGCAGCGACAAAAGCGGCAAATTGAGCGTTCGTTACTTCTGTTTCATCCATCCAAAATGCTTTGACTGAAACTCGATGAACAGGATATTCATCGCTTCGACCTTTTTCATCGTGGGCTCCCATTTCAAATATTCCAGCAGGAATTTTCTTCATCCCCAACCATGCAGATGGCTTTACCTCTTTTTTTTGAATCATTTGAACTTTCACTATTCCCTTTTTAGAGGGCATAGGCACATGACAAGCTGCCAAGGAATCCTTTTGGCGCTGAGTTAATTGCGCCAAACTCATCGTAGTGGAAAAAAGTATCACCAGAATAAGTATGGGATATTTCAAACTTGGTTTAAATGCGTTTAGATCAAATAACATTTTGATGGATATGAAAGGGGGAATTTAACAGAAAGGAAAGACAATTGCCAATTAAATAACTAGATAAGCTTTCACAAAACCACATTTTTAATCCTTTGCCCTCAAAGAAGAAAAATAAATAATCTCCACAAATGGCCTAATCCTAGCCATGAAGCGTTCGTTAATCGAAATCTTTTTTGATGTTGATTTTTATCAGGAAAAACATTCATTAGTTTCATTAGTTTTGAGATAATTAAACCCCTTAAAAGTATATGACTGATAAAATTAAACGTCATGAGTTCTTAAAATCCTTAGGATTTAAAGGCGCTTCTTTAGTAGCTGTTTATTGCGGAGCTTCTGCTATGAGTTCATGTAAAAATGAAACAAGTATTACACCCACTTCTTCGGTTGATTTTACATTAGATTTAAGTCAAGCTGCCTATGCTAAACTTAATACAGTAGGCTCGTATGTAGTCAATCAAAACGTGGTGGTGGCTCGGGTTTCTAGTACGACTTTTGCTGCTGTAACTCAAATTTGTTCACATGAAGGAAGAGCAGCCGTCATTTTTAGTAGTGGAGGCTTTTATTGCCCTGAGCATGGTGCGACTTTTGACACGGGTGGTAAAGGTTTAAACGCCAATGGAAGCAGAGGTTTAACTACTTATAAAACAGCATTATCGGGAAATTCTCTGAGAGTTTACTCCTAAATCTATCTTTTTACTAGGATATATTATTATAATTCAAAAAGATTATTTAACATTAACCGTTTAATAACCCTTAATGTTCTATAATAATATGAAAAACAACCTTAGTAGAAATGAATTTTTGAAGTCATTGGGCTTCAAAGGAGCCTCGCTGATGGCAGTCTACTGTGCTGCATCAGGCCTAAGTTCTTGTTCAAAAGAAGAAAATGTAAGTCCAAGTTCTTCTTCCACGACCAAACCAGGGACCCCAGCAACGGGTGTAGATTTTACCCTGGATTTAACAAAAACCGATTATTCAAAACTGAATAATCCCGAAGGATTTGTCATTGCCAACCAAATCGTGATTGTTCGAGTAAACACAACCACATTTGCTGCTGTGACCCAAGTTTGTTCCCATGAGGGAAATGCTGCCATCAGTTATGCCAATGGTGGATTCAGTTGCTCCGTGCATGGTGCCAAATTTGACATTAATGGTAAAGGCTTAAATGCTGAAGGAGCCAGAGGTTTAACTACTTATAAAACAGCCCTCACCGGCACTAACCTAAGAGTATACTCTTAAAAAACAGACACATATGAAGAAATTTACCTTCCTGCTACTCTTCTTAAGTGGTATGGCTACTACCTCTATGGCTCAAGATGATTTGATGGCCATGCTTGATAAGGAAGCCTCTAAAGAAAAAGTATATACCCAAGCAACTTTCAAAGGGTCGCGCTTAATCAATGGTCAAACCATTGAAACAATTGCCAAAAAGCACCTAAATTTTTGGATTTCACACCGATTTGGTGCGGTAAATTCTGGATTTTTAGAAAACTTTTTTGGTTTAGATGAAGCTAGAATCAGACTAGGGGTAGAATATGGCATTACGGATCAATGGTTATTAGGTGCAGGTCGCTCATCCATTGAAAAAAGTTATGATTTCTATACCAAATACAAAATTTTGAGGCAATCTAACCAAATGCCCATCAGTGTTGCAGCTTATGGAAGTTTAACGATTAATACCATGCCAACAGGTTATACGATGCCTTCAGGCACGCTAATGCGGTTCTTCAATGATCAACAGCGACAAAGCTATGTGGGTCAAGTATTTATTGCTCGTAAAATGAATGAGAAGCTTTCCCTACAAGTGATGCCTACTATGTTGCATAATAACCTAAGCGAGTCTCCATTTCATGAAAATGACATGGCCTCCATTGGATTTGGTGGGCGTTATAAATTGAGTAATCGATTGAGTATATCAGCTGAATATTACAAGAACTTGGTAGACAAAAATGCTTATTTAGCTAAATCAGGACAAGTTTACCCCTATCAAGATTTATTTGCCTTAGGTTTTGATATTGAAACGGGAGGACACGTATTTCAATTGCATTTTTCTAACTCACGAGGAATGATTGAAAAACATTTTATTGGTCAAACAACCGGAACCTGGGGAAATGGAGATATTTTTTATGGATTCAATATTGCCCGAACTTTCAGTTTTGACCCAGAAGCTAAAAAAACACACAAATAATAGCATATGAAACGTCTAATTATGGCAACTTTGATCGGTTGCATCGTAGCTTTATCCTTTAGTGCTCAGGCTCAATTGTACCAAGCTCAAAACGGAGAGGTTTCCTTCTTTTCTAAAACACCTTTGGAAAATATCGACGCCGTGTCTAAAAATGTCAACAGCATCATCAATTCTGCCACGAATGAAATTGCTGTTCAAATGCGCATTAGCTCCTTTGTCTTTCCTAATAAGCTCATGCAAGAACACTTTAATGAGAATTATTTGGAAAGTGAGAAATACCCAATGGCCAGTTTTAAAGGAAAAATCAAAGAAGCGGTAGATCTGAAAAAAGCTGGCACCTACCCGGTGACAGCCTCTGGAACGGCAACCATTCATGGGGTAACGAAAGCCATTGAGATTAAAGGAACCATTATTTCTGATGGAAATCAATTGCAATTAACGAGTCAATTTGATGTTCAATTACAAGATTACCAAATAAAGATTCCCAAGATAGTATTCGCAAAAATTGCTGAAGTAATTGAAGTGAAAAGTAAAATTCTGTTTAGCCAAAAAAAATAAATGAATAGTAAAATCTTCTTAATTACCCTAGCTGCCTTATTTATGGTAGCTTGCCTAAGTGATAAAAATAGTCCATTACCTGTAACTGAAACTAACACAGGTACTAATACGGGGGTGCAATTGCCCAATTCCAATGCTTCCTGTGATACAACAAGCATCACATTTGACAAATCCGTTTGGCCTATACTTCAATACAATTGCACCTCCTGCCATAGTGGTGCCACCCTTTCGGGTGGAGTGGACCTAGGTAGTTATGACAAAATTGTACCCTACATTAAAAATGGCAAACTGTATGGTTCCCTAACCCATGCTAGTGGCTATTCTCCCATGCCCAATGCCACTACAACCTTGTCTAAATGTGACATCACTACCGTCAAAAAATGGATTGTTGGCTCCTATCCGTCTGGAAATTTATTAGTGGATTTAAATCCTGTTAACCCTGTAAATCCGATTATTGCAGTAAATCCAAGCCAACCCGTCAATCCTCCAGCTGTTACCTGCGACCCAAGTTTAGTGTATTTTCAGCAAAAGATTTTACCGGTCATCATATCCAATTGTGCCATGAGCGGTTGTCATGATGCCATCAGTAAAAAGGATGGCGTGCAATTAACAGATTATACCAACATCATGAAAGTGGTACGGGCAGGCGATCCAACCAACAGTAAATTGTATAAAAGCATCATTCGAACAGACAATGAACGTATGCCAGTGCCCCCGATGGCACCCCTAAGTACTGATGTTAAAACATCCATTTTCAATTGGATTAAACAAGGTGCTCTCAATAATTCTTGTGAACCAAGTGGAAGTGCCTGCATCACCAACAATGTTAGTTTCTCCATCACGGTTACATCCATCTTGAAAACCAATTGCATCGGTTGTCACAGCGGAACTGCTCCATCAGGTGGCATTGATTTAAGCACCCATGCGAATGTTCTGAAAGTAGTAAGCAACGGTAAACTATACGGATCCATCAACCATTCCGCTGGATTTAAAGCTATGCCAAATGCTAGTACAAAAATCTCAAGTTGTGAAATCAGTCAAATCAAGTCTTGGATCGATGCGGGTGCATTAAACAACTAAATGATTGATGATAAAATCGTTATTGCTGAATGATAACTATTTTACTATCAATTATTTATCTTTTATAAACTCAAAAACTATAACAGATAAACAAGCATTTCGAACTTCTTACTTTATCAAATAGATTGAGTAAATTCGGGCACTAAACCTGGTTTATGAAAAAATATTTGATTTTAGCTTTCCTTACATTATCCTCTACCCTATGGGGTATTTCCAAACCACTTAAATCCCAAAGACCTAATGTCATTCTAATTTTAATGGATGATTTAGGCTATGGTGATTTAAGTTGTTATGGGGCCTTACAATACGAGACGCCCAACATCGACCGATTGGCACATCAAGGAATACGGTTCACCAATTACTTATCTGCCCAAGCGGTATGTAGTGCCTCACGAGCAGGAATTCTAACCGGTTGCTACCCCAATCGCATAGGAATTTCAGGAGCTCTGTTTCCTAATTCCCCGGTAGGCCTGAATCCTGAGGAAGAAACAATTGCCGAGCTATTGAAAGACCAAGGTTATGCGACTGGAATGTTTGGCAAATGGCATCTAGGTGATAAGAAAGAATTTTTACCCTTACAGCATGGTTTTGATGAGTACGTGGGGATTCCTTATTCCAATGATATGTGGCCAGTTGATTTGGAGGGTAAACCCATCACTAAGCCAGGGGCCTACAAACAAGATTTACCCATTCTTTCCATTTTTGATGGCAATGAACCTAGTATCTATTTGAGAAATCTCAAAGATCAAGAACAAATTACGCGGGTCTTAACCCAGCGTTCCATACAATTCATTGAAAAGAATAAAAACAAACCATTTTTTGTTTACTTACCGCATTCAATGCCCCATGTGCCCATTGCTGCTTCTCCAGAATTTCAGGGAAAAAGTAAACAAGGGCTTTATGGAGACATGATGTTGGAAATAGATTGGTCAATTGGGGAAATCATCAAGACCTTGAAGAAAAATCACTTGGAAGAAAATACCTTGGTCATCTTTACAAGTGATAATGGCCCTTGGTTAAATTATGGAAATCATGCAGGTTCTACCCAAGGCTTAAGAGAAGGAAAAGGGACAACCTATGAAGGAGGCCAGCGTGTTCCCTTTATTGCCTATTGGAAGGGGAAAATTCAAGCGGGACAAATATCCAATCAATTGGCTGCGGCCATGGATGTACTTCCTACCATAGCTCAAGTAACCCAATCCAAATTACCCAAAAAGAAAATAGATGGGGTGAGTCTTTGGCCCATTTTACAAGGCATTAAGCAAGCTGAGCCTAGGAAAAATTTCCTGTATTATTACCGCAAAAATAATTTAGAAGCTGTTAGAAAAGGGGATTGGAAATTAGTTTTGCCTCACCCAGGCAGAACCTATGAAGGGTTTTTACCTGGAAATAATGGCTTAGCGGGACAAGTCAATGAAAATGCTCCCATCCAGCAAGGATTATTTGACTTAAGAAGAGATCCAGGAGAACGCTATGATGTTCAAGCGCAATATCCCGAAAAAGTAAAAGAACTCTTACAACTTGCCGATGAGGCTAGATCGGAATTGGGAGATGATATAAAACAAATAAAAGGAAAAGAGAACCGAGAAATTGGACATATTAAAAAACCGAATGTAGTGTACATTTATGCCGATGATTTAGGATATGGCGAACTGGGTGCCTATGGACAAAAAATCATCAAAACACCTTATTTGGATGCGCTAGCCAAACAAGGAATTAAGTTTACCCAACATTACACTTCGGCTCCAGTCTACGCTCCAGCACGCTGTATGCTATTAACCGGGAAACATGCTGGCCATGCCCAAATCCGAGGGAACCATGAGTTGGGTGGATTTACAGATGAAACAGAAAGGGGTCAAATGCCGCTGGAGGCCCAGACTTTTACCTTGGGAAATTTGATGAAAAATGCCGGATATAAAACGGCAGCAATCGGTAAATGGGGTTTAGGTATGGCTAATGGAACAGGGAATCCCAATGCCCATGGCTTCGACTATTTTTATGGATTATTAGATCAAAAACAAGCTCATAATTACTATCCAACTCATTTATGGGAAAATGGAAAATGGGACACATTAAAGAATAAATACCTAAATGTGCATGAATTCCAAGGTAAGGGAGCAGCTGCAGACGTTGATTTTCAACAATTTCAGGGCAAAGAGTACGTGGTAGACAAAATGATGGATAAAGCATTAAACTTTGTTGAGAAAAATAAAAGCAATCCATTTTTCTTATACCTGCCTTTACCCCTACCCCATTTATCATTGCAAGCACCTGAAGAAGCCGTCAAGCCCTATTTAGGGGCATTTCCAGATAGTGCTTACCTGGGAAAAAAGGGATATACCCCTAATGCACATCCTCGAGCGACCTATGCTGGGATGATCAGTTATTTAGATAAGCAAGTAGGACGCTTAGTAGCATCATTGAAAAACCATAAAATTGATACTCAAACGATTATCTTCTTTTCTTCTGACAATGGAGCCACCTTTGATGTAGGCGGAGTGGATACTGAATTTTTCAACAGCACGGCAGGTTTGAGAGGCAGAAAGCAAGATGTATATGAAGGAGGAATTCGAGAGCCACTCATTGTTTCTTGGCCAGGGGTAATTCCAGGAGGACAAGTAAGCCATTTACCTTCTGTCCAATATGACATGATGGCCACCTTAGCCGAATTAACCGGTCAAAAAGTGGCCGATACAGATGGGGTCTCCTTTTTGCCAACCATTCTAAAAAAAGGCGAACAAAAACAGCGCCCATTTATCTATTTTGAGTTCCCAGAAAAAACAGGACAGGTAGCCATTAGAATTCAACAATGGAAGGGAGTTAAGTCCAATCTGAAGAAAAACAGACAGGCCCCATGGGAAATATATGATTTAGAAAAGGACCCATTGGAAACGAAAAATGTGGCCGACCTACATCCTGAATTAATTCCACAATTGGATGCGATCCTTAAACGAGAACACAACGCAGCCAAAATACCTGCTTGGGAAATTATCAATTAGTTGAGAAATAAATGTCACATTTCATTCGTTGGTTTTGCAACGCTGGCAAGGTTTGGAACCTTGACAGCGTTAAGCAAAAAACCAAGCTTTAGTTAGGACATTATTTCAACCCAACTGGACAATAATTGATTTTTAAAGCATCCATGCCCGGCAAAATCCCTTTAACCCTGCGTAGGAAATCATCATAATCTTTTGCTTGCTTGGTTGACCAAGAGATTTCTGATAAGGCCAATGCACGCGGAAAGGTCATGTATTCTGCATAAGCTGGTGTGCTGATGTATTCAGTCCAAACATTTGCCTGAATACCTACAATATGTTTAGCTTCTTCTGCACTCAATTCAGGAAGATCTGGTTCAAATGAATAGCATTTTGACAAAGGTAAATTTCCGCCAATGGCTAAAGGCTGAGTTTTAGGATCAGCTTGGTAATAATCCAAATAGAAATAATTATTAGGAGACATCACCACATCATGGTTTTGTTTGGCAGCTTCTATTCCACCTTTTGTACCTCTCCATGACATCACCATGGCATTGGGAGATAAACCTCCCTCTAAAATCTCATCCCAACCCAATAATTTCTTCCCTTTGGAAGTAACAAATTTATCTATCCGTCGAATAAAATAACTTTGTAACTCATGCTCATCTTTCAAGCCTAATTTTTTAATTAAATCTTGACAAAAACGGCTTTCCTTCCACTGTTTTTTAGGACATTCATCTCCTCCGATGTGGATATATTGGCCTGGAAATAATGCCATTACCTCCGTCAAGACGTTCTCCATAAAAGTAAAAGTCTCCTCCCTCGGGCATAAAACATCTTCAGTAATGCCCCATTTGGTTGCTACTTGATAAATTTTATCTGGATTACAACCCAATTCAGGATATGCTGCCAAAACAGCTTGAGAGTGCCCAGGCATTTCTATCTCAGGTATGATGTTGATGAACTTCTTAGATGCATAGGCAATCACCTCCTTAATTTCTTCCTGCGTGTAAAATCCTCCGTAGGGTTTATTATCATATT
Source organism: Aquirufa sp. OSTEICH-129A (assembly GCF_054558355.1). Lineage (NCBI taxonomy): Bacteria > Pseudomonadati > Bacteroidota > Cytophagia > Cytophagales > Flectobacillaceae > Aquirufa > Aquirufa sp. OSTEICH-129A. The sequence goes on from NZ_JBPXKC010000002.1 coordinate 145,638, forward strand.
TTTGATCACGGTAATGCCCAACCATGGTCTCCTTGCGGATGGAGCTAACACTGGTCAACTTAGGATATTGTTTAATTTCAATTCTCCAACCTTGGTCTTCTGTTAAATGCCAATGAAAAGTGTTCAATTTATAAACAGCCATCAAATCCAAAAAACGCTTGATAAAACTGACTGGAAAATAATAGCGACCCACGTCTAGCATCATACCCCGATAGGCAAATCTGGGCGCGTCTTCAATCTGGCAAGCCAAAGCTGTCATTTCCTGATTAGAAGTGATATTGGAATAAATTTGAGCAGGCATTAATTGGAAAAGTGTTTGCAAAGCATAAAACGCTCCTCTGCCTGATTTCGCTTGAATCTCAATCTTTTTGGTTGAAACGTTTAATCGATAAGCTTCGTCTCCCAAGGTTGAATTTTGAACAAAAACAATGCCCTTGGTACTAGAAGCGCCTGATTTAATAGTAAGATTCAATCCGGAGGACAAGTAGATTTGGTCTTTCAGCATGCTTGCCACCGCATTAAAACTTTCATCCTGAGTACTCAAGGTTATTGGTGTATTTTTTTGAAAAATAAATTTCCCCGGTATAGCAGTTAATTTAGCGGGTTTGGGAATCAAATTGTATGTTTCCTGTGCGGTTAGTTGGAAACAAAGTAAAAAGGCGCAAAGGCCCCAAAAAAATCTTTTCATATAGATAGGTTGTTTGGAAGGAAGCAAAGATAACTTTTCATTTTAAAATGAAAAGTGTTTGACTATATTTTAGATTTTCACAGCCTGGGTGAATATTTTGGAATTAATTTTTCTCCGAATAAAAATCAAGTACTTGATTATATAACTGGTAGTTAAAATAATAAATAAATCTCATTCGTTCTAACGCTGGCAAGGTTTGGAACCTTGACAGCGTTGAAAAAAATGCCACTTTTATTCATTCGAGGAAATCGTATATTTGCCGAGGTAATTAACCTACTATGAAAAAATTTATCAGTGGCATATCCTTTTCTTTTTGGATAATCATAGCTGTCATCATCACCTTAATTTATCCCACTCCATTCCTAGGTGCGGGTGGAATTCAATTCAAAATCTTCATTATTCCCTTACTCCAGCTGATCATGTTTGGTATGGGTTCTACCATGGGCATTCACGATTTTCAAGAAATATTGAAGTCGCCAAAAGCTGTATTTCTTGGTATATTTTTTCAATTTAGCATTATGCCTTTGGTCGGCTGGGGACTGACTAAAGTTTTTGATTTCCCAACAGAAATTGCTGCAGGGATCATTTTAGTGGGTTGTATGCCCTGCGGACTGGCCTCCAATGTCATGTCATATTTGGCTAAAGCCAACGTTGCTTTATCTTTAACCTTAACATCCATTGCTACCTTTCTAGCTCCCATTCTTACACCACTTCTCATGAAAAACCTGGCGGGTCAATTAATCGAAATAGATTTTTGGGATATGGTGTGGGAAATTTCTAAACTCATTTTAATTCCCATCCTATTGGGGGTTATCTATAATAAAATCATAGGACAAAGGTGGCCTTGGTTTCAAAAGCAATTACCGCTTATTTCCATGCTTAGCATTGCCTTTATCATTATCATCATCACAGCAAACGGAAGGAATTCTTTAATTTCTGTAGGCCCCTTGTTGGTACTGGCTTGCTTCCTGCATAATATCCTTGGTTTTATTTTAGGGTATTGGGGTGGTCGAGCAACAGGTTTACCGGAAAAAGATTGCCGTACCATCGCCATCGAAGTAGGTTTACAAAATGCAGGTTTGGCCTCAGGTTTAGCTATGGCCATGGGTAAAGTGGCTACCGTAGGATTACCTGCCGCAATATTCGGGCCTTTAATGAATATCAATGGGTCCACTTTAGCCAATTATTGGAAAAATAAATAAGCATGAAATACTTTTTCACTTTACTATTTGCTCTCCTAAATTTTCCATCTTGGAGTCAATCATCTCCTGATCCCAATTTCCATATTTATATCCTTATGGGGCAATCCAATATGGCCGGACGTGGAGAAATGCTTGAACCCTATCTGTCCCAACAACACGAAAGGGTATTTATGTTGAATGCTCAAAATGAATTTGTTCCGGCGAAACATCCCATGCATTTCGATAAACCCAGTATCGTGGGTGTAGGTCCAGGTTTAAGCTTTGGCATCGAAATGGCAAAAAATTCCCCCAACATAAAAATTGGCTTAGTCCCATGTGCTGTGGGAGGCTCTTCTATCCTTGCCTGGCAAACAAACGCTTTAGATGAAGCTACCAAAACCCACCCTTGGGATGATGCAAAAAAAAGAATTTTGGCAGCACAACAAAAAGGTGTGATCAAAGGCGTTCTTTGGCATCAAGGTGAAAGTGATTCCGAGCCAAGCAAACGGGTAGTTTATATGGAAAAACTACAAGGACTTATTGCAGAGGTACGGGCGATTAGCCAACAGGCTCATTTGCCTTTTGTAGTAGGGGAATTAGGCTATTTCAATCAAAATTACCAGGATTTCAACCAGATTTTACGTTCCTTACATGCCCCAAATGAAGGGACTACCTGTGTTTCTGCTGAGGGATTAACGCCCAAAAGCGATAATATACATTTTGATAGTAAATCCGCTACCGAATTAGGTAAACGGTATGCACAGGTTTTACAACAAATGAGCCCTAAAAAATAAACTACACAAAAACACATATGCCCTCACTTATTGAAGATCAGGACATTCCATGGGTAAACATTGAGCCTGGAATACAACGAAAAGTCATGGCTCATAATGAACACATGATGCTGGTCAAGGTACAATTTTCTCAAGGGGCTGTTGGCACCTTACACCATCATCCCCATACACAAGCATCTTACGTATCTAAAGGTAAATTTGAAGTCAGTATATCTGATTCAAAAAAAATTCTTCAAGCAGGTGATGTATATTTTGTACCAAGTCATGAAGTTCATGGAGTAATCTGCTTAGAAGATGGAGAACTTATCGATGTTTTCAATCCAGCTAGAGAGGATTTCCTTTAAAATAATTCATTTATAACTACCTTTATCATTCTATTTTTAAGCCAACATTTTACTATGAAACAAAACACTTTTTTCTCAAGGCTCTTGGGAATAGGCAGCATATTCATCCACTTTGGAATGCTTGCTCAAAAAGAACCCATTTCTTTTCAAGATTTAAGTTTTTGGAAAGCCAATGGAAAAGCCAATTGGCAAATTGCAGGTCAAGTAGCTGCCGATTTGACCAAGAAAGAATTCATGAGTACCCAGCCTGGTCAGGGGATTTTAGTTAATTTACCCGAACCTCAAAACCGAGCCAATTTAATTTCAGTCAAAGAATATGGAGACATGGATGTGGAGTTTGACTTCATGATGGCTACTCACTCGAACTCAGGATTCTATTTACAAGGTCGATATGAAGTCCAATTAATGGATAGCTGGGGCGTACAAAACCCAAGTACGGGCGATTGCGGAGGAATTTACAAAAGAAGAAAATTCATTCCTCAAGAATACCTGTACGAAGGCCATGCACCCCGCGTCAATGCTTGCTTAGCTCCTGGCTTATGGCAACACATGGAAATATCTTTCCAAGCTCCAAGATTTGATGCTCAGGGTAACAAGATCAGTCCTGCCAAAGTCTTATTTATCAAGTTAAATGGATATACTTTACATGAAAATGTAGAGCTGGGAGGCCCAACCGGTGGACCTATTTCTGAAAAAGAAGTAGCCCGTGGCCCCATCATGATTCAAGGAGATCATGGTGCCGTGGCATTCAAAAACTTAAAGATTAAGGATTTTGATGGCCAAGCAGCTAGTCTAAGTCCTGTTAATTACCAAGTGTATTATGGCAAATTCAAGTCGCCCAAGGACTTTATTTCTAAAAAACCCATTGCCAGCGGTAGTCAGGCTTTATTAGCTTGGAATGCCAGCAAAATCAACGATGAATTTGCGGGCATTTTTACGGCCAATTTGAACGTCCCTAAAGCAGGTAAGCACCAGTTAGAATTAACGTATGCAGGAAATTACACCCTCCATGTGAACGGTCAAATGGTCGCATCGGACACCGTCAATTCCAATAGAAGAAAGAAAAATGTAGAAGTGGATTTACCTGCTGGAAATTCTGCCGTCAAAATCACTTACTATAAAAACGATGCAGATATGAGTCCGATGTTAGGTTTTGGCATAGAAGGACCTAATTTTCGAATGGTCAATTTTCAGCATCCTTCCTCAACCCTACTCCTAGGTAATGGTCCTTCGGATATCATCTTATTGGATGCCCCTAAGCCTACCATGTTACGTTCCTTTGTGGATATCCAACAAAATGGAACTCGTAAACGACTAGTGCATTCGGTGAATGTAGGCAATCCAGCTCATTTGCATTATACCTATGATTTGGATAACGGAGCCATCGCCCAAATTTGGAAAGGAGACTTTTTAGACACGACACCCATGTGGGACAATCGTGGAGATGGGTCATCTAGACCAAGAGGTCCGGTTTTGAATTTAGGTAGCAGCCCGCTATTGGTTAAGAATGTCGATCTAGAAAAAGGGAATGATAGTATGCCTGAAACAGCAGGATTTAAAATACTTGGTTACGAAATAGATGAGCAGGAATTACCAACGTTCCAATATGAAATTTTCGGTTCGCAAGTTCAGGATGAAATCAGGGTTATGGATAATAAATACCTTCAACGAGTAATAAAAATTAAAAACCCAAGCTCTGATGCTTCTTTAAAACTGGTTTCAGCTAAATCAATCCAATCATTAGGAAATGATTTATATGGCATTAATGGACAAAGCTATTATATCCAAGCGCCACAGGCAAGCATTAAGAACATGGCAGATGGACAAGTTTTAATAATTCCTACTGCTGAAAAAATCACTTATTCCATTCTTTGGTAATCATTCTGAATATACGTCATGAATATACATAACATCACCTTAAACATTAAAGCCAGCATTGTCCTATTAGGACTTTGTTGTCAAACGGTACTGGCCCAGAAAGCTCCTACCGAAAATGATTATTATAAAATAGTTCGAATGGCAATTCCTGAAGGAATTACCTTGGAAGTTGGCGGATTAGTTAGCCTTCCTAATGGAGACGTAGCCGTTTCAACGCGCCGCGGAGATGTCTACATCATTGAAAATTATTTATCTCCTAGACCCACTTATCGGAAATTTGCGAGCGGATTGCATGAAATTCTAGGTCTTGCCTACAAGGATGGCTATTTATATTGTGCTCAACGGGGAGAACTGACCAAATTGATAGATAAAAATGGAGATGGGAAAGCAGATAAATATCAAACCGTTTACTCTTGGCCTATCTCTGGACATTACCATGAATATTCCTTTGGACCTAAAATTGGACCAGATGGATCATTCTATGTTACGGGAAACGTAGGCTTCGGAAATAGCGACTGGTGGGCAGGAAAATCATTGGTGCCTTGGAGAGGATGGACGATGAAAATTTCGCCCGATGGCAAAATGGAGCCTTTTGCGGCTGGAATGCGTTCCCCATGTGGTATTGGAATGGTAGATGGTGAATTTTTTTATGGGGATAACCAAGGAGATTGGCAAGGCTCAGGCTTTATTTCACATGTAGAGAAAGGCGATTTCTTAGGTCATCCAGCCTCGCTAAAATGGGCTGACCGTCCGGAATCTCCTGTAAAAATGAGAAAGGAATTAGTCTTTGCTCAGGTAGACCCCAAAGATAATCCATTTGTAAAACCGGAATATGTCAAGGATGAGGCCATGACCACCATTTATGAATTGGGGAAAAAGACATATCCTAATATGGGTATCAAGTCTCCTGCAGTATGGTTACCGCATGGAATCATGGGTGTTTCAACCTCCGAAATCATCACTGATGATACCAAAGGTGAATTTGGACCATTTGCTGGTCAAGTTTTTGTAGGTGATCAAGGTATGTCCAAAATCGCGCGTGTGTTTTTAGAAAAGATCAATGGGAAATACCAAGGTGCAAGTTTTGAATTCCGCTCAGGTTTCCGTTCAGGTGTATTACGTATGGCTTGGGGAAAGGACAATCAACTGTTAGTCGGTGGAACTAACAGGGGTTGGGGTTCTGTTGGCTCAGAAGACTTTGGTTTAGAACGTTTGGTATATACAGGTAAAATACCTTTTGAGATGAAAGCCATTCGTGCGATGGTTGATGGTTTTGAAATTGAATTTACACAAGCAGCCAATAAAAAATTGGCAGAAGATGTAAACAATTATGAAGTCTTTAATTATACCTATAAATATCATCCTGTTTATGGTAGCCCCATGGTAAACCGCAAGGACAATGCCGTGAGAGGTGCCAAATTAAGCGAAGATGGATTACGTGTTAGACTTGTGGTAGATGGAATGCGGGAAGGATATGTACATGCCATTAAGCCTGATGGAGTATTGTCTGCTCAAGAAAATATTCCCTTATTGCATGTAAGCGGATATTATACGTTGAACCAAATTCCAGCTGGGGAAAAGGCGCAAATTCCATTGGTAACACCAAAGCGTAAGCCTTCTAAAGATGTAATTGATGCGGGAGATAAAGCCAATACTCCTGATAACCAAACAAAAGAAGCAGGACCTAAGAAAAGCGCAGCTAAACAAATCGTTACGGATAAAGAAGCAATGGCCCTATTAACTAAAAATACTTGCTTGGCTTGTCATAAGGTCAATGAAAGGGCCGTTGGACCAGCCTACACGGAAATTGCTAAAAGAAAATACAGTGTAGCTCAAATAATCGCTTTGATCAAGGAACCAAAACCGCAGAATTGGCCAGACTTTGCCACACCCATGGCACCCATGAGTCATGTCCCTCAGAAAGATTTGGAAAAAATAGCCACTTGGATACAGGCTTTGGGAAATAAATAGTTTATAAAAAAGAGGTGCTCGAGCACCTCTTTTTTTATGCCATTGCCCAAAGACCCAATAATCCCAATAAATAAGTAAGGAGTACACATAGTGAATCTATGCCCATTTGGAAGACTTGTCGCCTCGAGTGCAATACCATTCCCACCATATAAATACAAGTCAAAAGAATCCCTAAACCTGTTAAATACATATCAGACTGACTCAAGGTAGTGATGACCGCTTCACCACTGATCAAGGAAGCTATCAAAAATAAAACAGGCAAAAACGCATTTCCCCCAAAAATATCACTTACTGCCATATTGTAATCCCGTAGTTTGGCCGAGGCAATGCCCGTTGAAATTTCAGGTAAAGCCGTGGCAAGGGCCAATATGGTACCTCCAAAAAGTACACCGCTTATGTTCCAACGTTTAGACAATATTTCTCCTGAATATTCCAATGCCCAACCTGCTAATAAGGTTAATATAGCCCCAATAGCCAGCACCCAAATGGCTGATTGAATGCCCCCACGAAAAGGAGATTTAGGATGCCTCAAAGTAGACAATTTAGTTCCATCATCCACGGGGCGTCCTTCCATTTTGGCCAACCTAGAAATGGAAAAAACGGAGCCTAACCAAATTAACAAAATGAGCCATTCCAAAGGAGTAGATCTAAAAAATACCATTTGAGAAGGAAATTGCTTGGCCATCATGACCAATGTCAAAATCATGATCAATGCTACACCTTCTAAAATTAACACCCGGGAATGACCTTTTAATGTCAAGGGGGCTGATCTTCCTACCCCAAAAACATCTATCAAAACCAAAACTACTGTTTGAATAGCTACCCCACCCAATAAATTACTGATGGCGATATCATAGTCCTTATGATACGCTGCGACCGAGGTTATCGCGATTTCTGGCAAATTGGTAACGATGGCCAAAAATACCATACCTCCAAACGCTTCTCCCAAATTAAAATAGGTAGTTATGGCATCCACAGCCCGGGTAATTTTGACGCCTGCCACCCAAATAATTAGGGTACAGGCTAAAAAAATTACGACCAATGTTATGGAGGAAAATATACTAAAGTCCATGAAATCCTAGATAAATTTTAGCTAAAGTATTCATTGTTTTGTTAAAAAACATTTAGTTTTGAATAATACACAAACCTATACAGGTGATTGTTCAAAGAATCACCTATTAAATTGTTACTATGAAATTCAACCTTCGCCTCGGGCTACTTGTATTGCTACAAATAGGCCTTTTTTCTATGTATAGCTGGGGAATCGCCCCTAACCTAAAAGAAAAATCAAAAGCTAAAAAACCGCTGATTGTATTTGTGGCAGGAGACCATGAATATAGCGGAGAAAGCACTTTGCCTTTGTTGGCCGATATTTTAGAAAAAAATTATGGATTTCGCACGAAAGTTCTAAAATCATATCCAGATCAAAATGCAGAGAAAAATATTCCGGGACTAGAAGCTCTGGCTGAAGCTGACTTAGCTGTATTTTTTCTTCGTTGGAGATTATTACCAGCAGATCAAATAGCGATGATTGATGCCTATGTGAAATCTGGAAAACCCGTGATGGGCTTTAGAACCACAACGCACTCCTTCAATTATCCCAAAGGAGATCCTCTAGAATCCTACAATGCATGGGCTGAATCTACCTTTGGAGCGCCTCCAGGATGGGGAGGAAAATCCAAGCATACGCACTACGGACACAATGCTAGTACAGATGCTACCGTAATTCCTTCGGCCAGTAAACATCCCATTTTAACGGGTGTAGCGCCTAGCTTCCATGTCCGCTCTTGGTTATACCGTGTTCTACCTGATTATCCTGTCAAAGGAAGCGAATGGTTAGTTATGGGTAAGGCCGTTAACCCAGATAAAGCAGCTGAAGACCAACCTATCGCTTGGACATGGGTAAACCCATATAAGGGCCGCGTATTCTTTACCACCATGGGGCACCCAGAAGACTTTTCCGTAGAGCCTTTTCAACGATTAATTGTCAATGCAATCCATTGGGAATTAGGCAAAAAAGTACCGAAAAATTGGGCAGGTAAACTTGACATTAACGTTCCATACCGAGGAATGAAATAATAATTTAACGCATAAAATCACTCATTATTTATGAAATATCCCGTTGCGATGAACATGTTGGTTTATGGACCAGACATGAATGAATCACTAATACCTCATTTATCATACATCAAAGAAGTGGGTTATACAGGCGTTGAAATCCCCATATTTGAGACGGATTTAGCCTATTGGAAACCTTGGAAGGAAGAAATAGACCGACTAGGATTGGAAGTATTTACTGTTACCTTTTTAGGGGCTGATCGTAATACTATTTCATCTGACCCTGCTGTTCGAAAAAATGGTATTGACTTCCTTAAAAAAGCAGTTGATGTTACCGCTTATTTAGGCGCAACCTGGTTATCAGGTCCATATCATTCAGCGCTTGGTGTATTTTCAGGAGCTGCTCCTACCCAACAGGAATTAGATTGGTCCAAGGAAAGTATGTTGGATGTAGCGGAGCATGCTCAAAAAATGAAGGTCATCCTAGGTTTAGAATACCTAAACCGATTTGAAAACTATGTCGTGAGCTCGGCAGATCAATTATACAGTTTGGTCAAGGCTATCAATCACCCGAATGTCAAAATCATGTTTGACACTTTTCATGCGCATATTGAGGAGTTCAATACGGGAGAAGCGATGATTCGGATTGCTGATGAGATAGGCCATTTCCAATTATCAGAAAATACCCGTGCTACCTTAGGTGAAGGACAAGTACATTGGGCCAATGTATTTGAGAGTTTGGATAAAATGAACTACAAAGGTTGGTTGGTAGTGGAAGCCTTTACACCGCTACTTCCAGCTGCCTGCATCTGGCGTAAAAATTATAGCACCGAAGAAGAGTTGATACTGAAAAGCTATCAACATATTCAAAAATTCATTGGCTAATATGAATAGCTACGCAAAATCAGTGCAACAAGGGGGCATCATGACAGCGATTGTCTTTGCCATTTTTTTATATTTAAACCAAGATGTCCCCGGCCAAGAATTACTGATTTCTAGTGGCTATTTCTTTATTTTGTACGCCCTATTGTTTACTATAGGTAGGCCGGCAGTCATTGATAAACTACAAGATATCATTCAGGATAAAAAAGAGAGGGCGCTGTTAGTTCCTCTCTTTTTATTTTTTGTACTTATCAGCCATTACCTATTTCATGGCATTAATCCATTTATTGGAAGCTCAGGCCTGTACTTCTTTTTATGCCTTTTCCCTACCCTGGCTTTTCTAGCTTTTCCTCGAGTAGAAGCCTCATGGTCCGATTTAATTATTCTTTTATTGGTATTAATACCTTCTACCATCATTCACTTTCCAGGCAATAGCGATATACCCTGGGATACTGACGGTTTTAGTTCCGTTCAAAAAATCACCTTGATTTTAGGAGCTGCCTATTCATTTACTGTGGTAAGAAAATTGCCCGATGTAGGCTTCTATCCAAGTTGGAATTGGGCCAATCTAAGCGTGGCCTTAGGTTCTTGGTTATCATTCCTTGGATTTGTGTACATCATGGGAATAATATGGAACTTCAATATCTCTCAACCTTTTGAAAATTTTGCTTGGATATTGATTCCGGCAGCCATTCGTGAACTCATTCGAGTTTATATTGGAACAGCCCTTTTTGAGGAATTATTTTTTAGAGGCTTAATTCAAAATATTTTGGCTAAGAAAATTGGCCTAAAATCCAATTGGAAGGCTTATTGGACTTGGTCTGCTATACTTTTTGCCATATTAAGTTGCATCACAGGATTTGCCATGTACAAAGATTTGTTCTGGTTTCCTGGACTAATCAGTATTGCGCTTTTTGCTGGAGCTTATTTCTTAGAAAAAAATCAGGTGGCCAAAACAGGGACATACACTTCCTTAGCCATTACAAGTATGTTTTTTGGTTTAGTACACTTCCATGCTGGATCCGTCATTTTTGTAGGCTTAGCAAGCGTGGCAGGTTGGGCCTATGGCTATACCTACATCAAAACCAAGAATGTTTTTTATGCCGCATTAGTACATTGCCTAGTCAATTGTTCTGAGTTCTTATTTTCTTTGCATAGTATCAAATAAGCCAAAAAAATCAGGGCGAACATCTTTCGACATCCGCCCTGACTAGTTTTCATAGGTTAGAGGTTTATTATAAAATCGTAAAGGTGGTTATCATTTTATTCCTCCAATTTAATAGGAAGACAATCCATAAATAAGCTGTGCTGAACCCAAGTAGGAAGAATCAAAAACCTACAATAAGACACATGCACATGTTGAACACAAGAACTTTATGTAATCTCTAGCGAAATTTTCGATTTTTGAGCAGAAATAAATTTCATATCGAATAGTTCGGTGAAACACGATACAAAATAAGAGCATAAATCAACTGAAGAAGTTAATTATACTTTCCAAAAAGTAAACTATTCTAGCAAAATCAAGGAAAATTACGCTTCTTTTCTGCCAATATTGACCAGATATCCAAATATTGCCGCGGTAAAAAACATCAAAAGACTGTAAATCACCGGCGGGATACTCATGGTACTATTTCCTATCACGGTCAGGGCTATGAAAATGGCTAATGTGCCATTATGAATCCCAATTTCCATTCCAATAGCAATGGCTTGTTTTTTACCTAACTGAAAAAACAAAGGCACATAATAACCAATGGCCATGCTAGCTATATTTAAGGTCAAGGTAGCAAAACCCACCGCTTTAAAATCATCCATGATGTGGCTTTTTTCCTTTAGAATGGTCAATACTATAACCAAGATTAAAAAGATAGCTGAAGCTATTTTAACAGGCTTATCGAGCGCTGCGGCTACTTTGGAAAACTTGGATCGAACAAGCATGCCAATAGAAACGGGTAAAAGTACGATCATGACCACTTCCATCACCTTGGAAAATTGGAGTGGCACATATTGATCCGACTTCATGAATTGCTTCATGGCAAAATTCACTATAAGGGTGATGGAAAATACTGAAATTAAACTATTTAGGGCTGTCAAGGTCACATTCAACGCAACATCACCCTTAGAAATATGCGAATATAAATTAGCTGTTGGTCCACCCGGAGAGGCCGACAATAACATTAATCCCACCGCCAGTTCGGGTGAAAGCCCAAAGCCCAAGGCAATAAAATAACAGATTATAGGAAGTAAAATCATTTGACAGAACAAACCAAGCACAACTGCTTTAGGGAAAGTAACTACTCGTTTAAAATCCTCTATTTGTAAGGAAAGTCCTAATCCCATCATAATGATGGCAAGGGCGAGAGGAAGAAGAACTGTGGATAAAAAATTGGCTTGCATGGCTTTATAGGTTTAGAATATTGAACTAATATAATAAATTTTTGCATTGAATTAATATGACTTAGCTTATAGCATCTCAAGATTAAGCAAAATTTAACCTTGACATCATCTCACTTGGATATAAATCGGTAATATTGTGTATACAAAAACCTATTACATAACATGAAAAAACAAGTTTTTTATTTATTGCCTCTGCTTTTTTCCTTGATTTTTTGTTCCGCCTCCGCACAAATTGTCCGAGGCCCCTACCTTCAAAGTATTAGCCCTAATCAAGGTATAATCCGATGGAGAACAGAGCAAGCCACAGACAGTAAGGTCATCTATGGCGAGAACCCTCAAGAACTGAATAAAGTGGTGGCCGATAAGCAAGCCGTAGTGGACCATGAAGTCATCATTAAAGGCTTGAAGCCCAATAAAAAATACTATTATACCATTGGAGATTCTAAAAACATGGAACCAGGATCAGCTAAAAGGTTTATCCTGACTGCTCCAAAATTAGGTTCTACCCAAGCGGTAAGAATTTGGGCTCTGGGTGATTTTGGTTCTGGTTCAAAAAACCAATTGGAAGTAAAAAATGCGGTAATCAATTATACCAAAAACCACCGTCCTGAGGCTTGGATTTGGTTGGGAGATAATGCCTATAGCAAAGGATTGGATGAAGAATACCAAAAGAAAGTATTTCCTATTTATCAAGAGGACTTTTTTCAAAATTTAAATTTATATCCAGCACCGGGTAATCATGATTATGCGGGAAAGCATGATCCTTCAGAGCCGCCATATTTCAAGATATTCAATATGCCCGTACAGGGTGAATTGGGAGGAGTCCCATCCGGAAATGAGTCCTACTATTCGGTCAATTATGGACAAGTGCATTTGGTGTCTATTGATTCTGAATTAATGGAGCCATCTGGTTTACAGGTCATGGATGGAAAAGGTGCTCAATTTGAGTGGCTGGAAAAGGATTTGGCAGCGAATAAATTACCTTGGACTATTGTCTACTTCCATAAACCACCCTATTCTAAAGGTTCCCATGATTCAGATACAGAAAAAGACATGGTGAAAATGAGAGAACATGTAAACCCTCTATTTGAAAAATACAAGGTGGATATCGTGATGGCAGGACACAGCCATGTCTATGAACGTACTTATCCTATGCGAGGACATTATGGCATCAATGCTACTTTTGACCCCGCCAAGCATATTGTGGAAAAAACCATAGCTCCTAACCAGTATGTGGTAGGTAAAGAAGGCCAAGGCGTTATATACATCGTGAATGGCTCCGGCGGACAGTTAGGCGGTCAAAGAGATGGTTATCCTTTAAAATCGGCCATTTACTCCAACAATAAGATAGGTGGCTCGATGATTTTAGATATCACGAAGACCAAATTAGAGGCTGTTTGGTTGGGTGCAGATGGGGAAATTCATGATCAATTTTCCATTACAAAAAAATAATGTGAAACGGGGATAAATTAAATGATTACCTCCTTGCCAATTTATCCCCGTTTAATAAAAACACCAGAAATACTCACAGAAAAGTATAAATTATTCCTCTTTTTTTTCTATTATTAGAGATATGAAAATTTCTTAAGAAAGGAATTAAAATCTCTAAACGAATGAAAAACAAAAATCAATTAGATTCTAGAAGACGCTTTCTTCTAAAGGCCGCCACGGCCGCTATGGCAGCTCCTGTTTTATTAGGACAGCCCCTAAGAGCCGCTTCTGCTAGCGGTCGTTTGCAGCATGCTTGTATTGGAGTTGGTGGAATGGGTTGGGGCGATCTCCAAAATTTTAAAAAACATGGCAATGTCGATATTGTAGCGATATGTGATGTGGATGAACGAAATTTGAAAAAGGCGGCCGATTTATTACCCAATGCACGAACGTATACAGATTGGCGTGAAATGTTCAAACAAGAAAGTGACAAAATAGATTCGGTCAATGTCTCTGTTCCCGACCATAACCATTTTGTTATTGCGATTGAAGCCATTCGTAGACGCAAGCATGTTTATTGCCAAAAACCCATGTGTCATGATGTAGCTGAAGTTAGAATATTAACATTAGAAGCCACAAAAGCAGGTGTAGTGACACAATTGGGTACCCAGGTGGCATCCACCTCTGGAGATCGTACAGGAGTGGAAATTTTAAAATCAGGAATTATTGGTAAAGTAAAGCATGCTTATTTATGCTCCAATAGACCAGGAGCGGTGGCCAAATACCGGCATGTAGGTCCACGCCCAACTGAAGGAATTGAAAACCCACCAAGCCACTTGCATTGGGATAATTGGATAGGCACAGCACCGATGCGTCCTTACGTGCCAAACATCTACCACCAAGCGATTTGGAGAACCTGGCAAGACTTTGGTACTGGCTGGTCGGGAGATATTGGTTGTCACATTTTTGATGCTGTTTGGAAAGGTTTAGGGATGAAAAATCCTATTTCTGTGGTGGCTGAAGTACAAAAATCTTGGCAGGAATCACCTGCAAGAAGAGCAGATACGTGGCCACAGGGAAATCACATCACTTGGACGTTTCCTGGAAATGAGAAAACAGAATCAGATACATTAACCGTAGAATGGTTTGATGGTGAATTTTATCCTCCAAAGGAAATTAGAGCATTATTTTCAGAGACTGATTATCCAGCTGAATCGGCTATGATTATAGGAACTGAAGGGGCTTTATTAATTCCGCATCAAAAAATGCCGGTATTGTTACCAGAAGCAAAATTCAAATCCTATACCCCACCTATCAAACCAGATAGAAACCATTACCATCATTTTGTAGATGCTTGCCTAGGAGGAGAAAAAACAGAATCTCATTTTGCTCAATCTGGCCCTATGACAGAAGCCGTTTTATTAGGAACTGTAGCTATCCGTGTACCTGATCAATTATTGGTTTGGGACGCCAAAAAAATGAAATTTCCTAATTACCCAGAGGCCAACAAATACATTCAAAGAAAGTACAGAAAAGGCTGGTAAAACTGAGTAAACTGTTCAAATTAAAAGCGTAATGCCACCCGGTATTGCGCTTTTTTTATTCTATGAATACAGGCTATACATCCCATTAAATAAAAAAAAGAGGGCAATGTTGCCCTCTTTTTAATGACTCAAATCTAAATTAACTATTGTGGATAGCCCGGGTTTTGAGGTTTCAAATTCGGGTTATTCAACATTTCTTGCTTTCCTAAAGGAAGCAATAAGTGTTTTTCTTGTAAAGGTTGGTTTGAGCTCAAGTTAATATGACCAACAAAATTGTCAAATTTATTTGTTTTCTCATTGTATACTTTACGTAAACGAACCATGTCAAACCAAGTAATTTGCTCATAACATAATTCATGCCAACGCTCAATCCATACAGCCTCTCTAAAACTAGAGGTAGTATAACTTCCTAAACCAGGAGTTTCTAAAGTCGCACGATCACGGATTCTCTTGAAAGCGTCATAAGCAGCTTGAGTTGGACCACCAACTTCATTTTGCGCCTCTGCATAATTCAATAAAACTTCTGCGTAACGAATTTGAGGAACATTTAGGTTATCTAAACGAGTACCTGCTACACCAGCAGAACCATTCGCTTTCTGATTAAAATGTTTGAAAACATAAGGAGCTCCTAATTCAAATGGTGCACCATTACCATTGGTGAAATAGCTGGTGTAGAAATAACCATCTTGATTCTTAGCTCTTAAATCTCCTTTTTCATATGAGTTATAAAAAGCAATGGTAGGAACTGAACTACCCGTTCCTCCAGGACCAGCAAAGGTTACTGGCTTAAAGTTAGGGAAGAAATTACCCATGAAATTACCTGCAACTAAGGTATTGCATTGAATCATGAATAAATGCTCTACTCTGTTTTTCAAACCTTCGGTGTGAACATCCTTGTAGGTTGGAAACAAATTAATTACTGATGGATTTGCGTTGGCATAAGTGATTACTTCCAAAGACTTATCAGCAGACAATTTGTAATAAGCCGCTCCTTTGTTCAATGGAAAACCAGCCATAGTTAAGTACACTTTTCCTAACTGGGCTTTAACCGCAGCCATACATACTCTTCCACTGACATCCATCCAAGGCAAACCAGATTTCTCTGCTTCTAATAAGTCATCTACGATCAACTTATATACGCTTTCTGTGGAAGCTCTTGAAGGTAAGAAATCTTCTGAACCAGCCGTTTGTGGTTTGGTGATTAAAGGAATATCTCCCCATAATCTCACCGCTTGGAAATAGGCCCAAGATCTTAAAAAACGTGCTTCACCTAAGATTTTCTTCTTTTGGTTTTCATCCATCGGAGTGATCGGTGGCACTTTCTCTAAAACTTGGTTTGCTTGAGCAATCACCTTGTATAAACCATTCCAGTAGTTCACTACGTGAATCGTGTTAGGGTCATGAACCAATCCGTACAAGTTATTTAAGTCAGAGTTTTGAGCTGTCTCCGTAGTAGAAGTACCTGTCAAAGCCTCTAATAACTGCCAGTTAGATGAAAATATACCTGCACCACCACCCATGAATCGAGTATCGGCATACACAGAAGCTAAGGCAGCTTCAGCATGATCAGGAATTTGATAAAAAGCATCTGGTGTTAGATTGGATGGTGCTTTTTCCACCAAGAAATCTGAACAACCAAACTGCCCCAATAAAAGCACCCCACCTAGGGCTACCTTCTTTATTTTGGAATTTATTTTGAATTTCATAATACGTTTCATTTTTAAATTTTCCTTCATTAAAATGCTACCTGTAATCCTAACATGTAAATCGTAGGCTTAGGATAGTTGTGCCAAATCATACCTTGTGAGAATGCTGAGTTTCCACCACCTTGGTTGGTAGGAGTAACCTCAGGATCGCCAACAATCGGATCTTTTACTAAAAGGAAGAAGTTTTGAGCAGTTGCATATACTCTCAAACGACTCAAATTCAATTTGCTTGCTACATTACTTGGTACGTTATAACCTAACATTAAGTTTCTACCACGTAAGAATGAACCATCTTTGATCCACCAAGTATCTACGTTAGTCACATAACCAGCACGTGTATCGCGAATCTCAGCAATCATGGTATTTTGGTTCGTTGGAGTCCAAGCATTTAATACAGAAGTGTAACTATTGGCTAATGCTTGACGGTCTTCACTTGGGTGAAGGTTCATCAACATAACTTCATTTCCATAGTTAAACTGCATCTCAAGGGTTAAATCAAAGCTCTTATATTTGAAAGAGTTTGAAATAGCTCCCCAGAAATCAGGACTACCATTTCCAATAATCGAACGGTCAGCATCTGTAATAGCACGGTCTCCGTTGAAGTCCTTGTACTTGATATCACCAGGTAAAATTTTCAAACCATTTCTATAAGAAGTCCATTTTGCGGCTTCTTCAGCTTCTGCTGTACCCCAAATACCCAAACGAGTTAAACCCCAGAAAGAACCTACTGGCTCACCAATACGAATGATGTTCGTTGGGTTAGTAAAGTTAGGTCCACCCACGTTGAAGATATCAGATGGAGTCGCTAAGGTTAACACTTTGTTGCGGTTGAAAGAAATATTAAACTGGGTATTCCACTGGAAATCTTTGGACTTGATGTTTGTTGAATTGATCGAGAATTCAAATCCACGGTTCTCCATAGAACCCACATTTCTACGGATAGTAGCATAACCTGATGTTTGAGGCACTGGAGCATCTAACAACATGTCGGTCGTCAAACGGTAATAGTAGTCCGCCTCGATATTAACTCGTCCACCCCATAAACCCAACTCGATACCGAAGTCAGTCTGTGCCGTTTTCTCCCATTTTAAGTCTGGGTTAGCTAATCTAGAAATACCTGTTCCAGATACACGACCATCATTGTAAACAGCAGAGTAGTTGGAACTCAATAAAGAAAGAGATGAGTAAGCTGGGATTTCAGAGTTACCTGTTAAACCGTAACTAGTTCTGATTTTCAAATTTGAAATGGTTGAATTTCCTTTTAAGAAATCTTCCTCAGATACTCTCCATGCTAATGCTCCTGATGGGAAAATAGCAAATTTGTAGTTCTCTCCAAATTTAGACGAACCATCCGCACGAGCAGTACCAGTTACTAAATACTTATTCTTAAATGTGTAATTAACACGTCCGAAATAAGAGTTAAATGCAAATCTAGAAGCACCTGATCCTACTGTTGGATTCACAGCTCCGGCACCTAAGTTATTGAAACCAAAATAATCCGTAGCAAATCCATTCACACTTGCTCCAATGTTGAAGAAGTCTGTTTGCTGCCATGAAAGACCCAATAAAGCGTTCAATGAATGATTTTCGTTGAAATCTTTGGTATAAGTCAAATAGTTCTCTAAAGACCAAAACGTTTCTGTTTGGTTAGTAGCTGAAGCATTTCCTTGTCCACCGATATTCAAGGTTCTTGTTTGAGATTGATTATTTTCTTGAGTCATGATGTTGGCTCCTAAAATAGTTTTCATCTCCAAACCTTTCATGAAGGTAATGTTAGAATAAACACTTCCTGTAGTTGTTTGCGTATTTAAGATATACTTACGTCCCATTAAACGGTGAACTGAACTCATCGTTCCTTCCGCAAAAGGGAAATCACGGTTGTTAGCATAAGTACCATCCGCATATTTTACAGGAAGGAAAGGGAAATCTTCCACAATCTGTCTTGAAACCGCATCATTTACGTCAGATAGGTTTTCCGTTTGGTTATTGTATGACAAGGTTCCTCCTACTTTCAACCATCTTTTGATTTGATCATCAATGGTAAATCGACCAGAATAACGCTTCAAATAGGTTGTTTTTATTAAACCTTGATCATCACGATATCCCAATGAAAAGGAATATTGAGTACGGTCATTACCACCGCTAAATCCTAATTGATGATTTTGAGATAATTTGTTTTGAGTTGATTCCTCAAACCAATCTGTATCAAATAATGGGTTACCACTCGCATCAAATACACGTGGATCTGTTCTTCTCAATCTTGGATTTAAATAAGCCCAACGACCTGCAGCCCAACCAGCTGGGTCATATTTAGCCATATTTGCCCACGCTAAATCCTCCACTGCCATGTATTGTTTTGCATTCAATACCTGTGGCTTGTTAGGACCTGCTACATTGACACTGAAGTCAGCATTATAAGTAACGCTTCCTTCACCTGATTTACCTTTTTTAGTTGTTACTAAAATTACACCATTGGCTCCTCTAGCTCCATAAATCGCTGTTGAAGAAGCATCTTTCAATACCTCCACGGAAACGATATCGTTTGGATTCAAGTAATCAATCGCCGAAGTAAACTGGTTCATGTTACCTTGTGGCAACATCACACCATCAACCACATACAATGGGTTATTGGATGAGTTGATGGAACTAAATCCACGTACACGAACCGTGGTACGACCACCAGGACGACCTGAATTAGTACTAACTTGAACACCCGCCATTCTACCAGAAAGTGCTTGGTTTAAGGAAGTAGCTGGGCGCTCCATCAATTGATCTGTTTTGATAGAACTTACAGAACCCGTTAAATCCGATTTTTTCTGAGTACCATATCCAATCACGACAATCTCGTCCAAATATTTGTTATCCGGCTTCAAATTAACGTTAATAGATGACTGGTTTCCAACAGTTATTTCTTGTTGGGTATATCCAATCGCGGAGAATATCAACACCGATCTGGAATCACTTACAACAATCTTAAAATTACCACTGGCGTCGGTCATGACTCCTTTGGTAGTTCCTTTGACAACTACGTTAACTCCTGGAATTCCAGAGTTAGTTTCGTCTGTCACTTTACCCGTAACAGTGATATCTGCTACCTTAACATTTTTAATTTCGCTTAGCCTTCCTACCCTCTCTGATAGGGCCGCCTTCGCTGGCAACATACTGAAGCAAGTCAGTGCAATACCCAACATGGGCAAAGCGCTTTTCATGCTCAATTGTCGATACGACATGAGTATTTTTTTTTGCATAGTTAGACCATTTTACTGGTTATTTAGGATTAGTTAATCTGCAATGTTATTAACCAAATACAATTTTTCCTAAAAAAAATGATTAAACGAATGTTAATTTTGTGATGAAAAATTTAAATTACCTGTCAAGTAAAATTCAATAACGAGCTTCTATTTCAAATTTTATTTACTTAACGGCTTGGCATATACGTAAGGTGTAAAAAATCCCCTCTTAAGAATTTTCCATTTTTTTGGTATTTTATTAAAAAAACTTGTCAAAAATCAAAAATTCATACATCCCGTATCGTCAAATTTTGAAAGAAAAATGAGTAGATTCTCTCGCTAAATTGCTTGAAAAGATAATTACCTAAAATAGCCTGTTAACTCGGCCAGGGTATTACATAATAAATAATATATTTGGACAAAAAAGCCATTATGAAAGCCAACCAAGACCGTCGAACCTTCCTGAAAAATACAGGACTACTTACCGCTGCTTCTGCATTTCCGTATATCTGGACTAACTCAGAAAAGCATTCTTCTTTTATACCCAGCAAAAAAGTGGGTGATAAAGTTAATTTAGCCTGTATCGGTATAGGAAACCAAGGTGGCTCGGATGTAATGTCTTTCCATAAAACTGGTTTGGCCAATTTTGTGGCCTTTTGTGACGTCGACATGGGTGCTCCTCAAACTTTAGAAGTACTTAAGAAATTCCCTGATGTTCCTAGATTTCAGGATTTCCGTACTATGTTCGACAAAATGGGAAACCAAATTGATGCTGTAGCCATTGGTGTACCTGACCATGCCCACTTTGCTATCACCATGATGGCCTTGGGTTTAGGTAAACATGTCTATGTAGAAAAACCAATGGCCAGAACTTTCAACGAGGTGGAGTTGATGATGAAAGCCGCCAAGAAACATTCCAAATTGGTAACCCAAATGGGGAACCAAGGACATTCAGAGGCCAATTATTTTCAGTTCAAAGCCTACAAGGAAGCTGGAATTATTAAAGATGTTACAGCCATCACAGCGCACATGAACTCAGCCCGTAGATGGCATGGATGGGATACTAAAATCAAAAGCTTCCCTCCTGCTGAAGCTGTTCCAAGTACCTTGGATTGGGATATTTGGATGGGAGTAACCCAGCCACATGATTACAATAAAGATTATGTAAACGGACAGTGGCGCTGTTGGTTTGATTATGGTTTAGGTGCTTTGGGCGACTGGGGTGCACATATCATTGATACGGCCCACCAATTCTTAGATTTAGGTTTGCCAACTGAAATTAATATGCTGAGAGCAGATGGACATAATCCATATTTCTATCCGCAATCCTCTACCATCTTATTTAAGTTCCCAGAAAGAGCTAACATGCCGGCTGTGGATATTACCTGGTATGATGGTGTCAACAACCTTCCTCCAGTACCACAAGGTTATGGGGTAACCGAGTTAGATCCTAACATTCCACCAGCAAGTAATGGAAAGATTCAACCAGCCAAATTGAATCCAGGTAAAATCATTTATTCCAAGGATCTGACCTTCAAAGGTGGTTCACATGGAAGTACCTTATCCATCATCCCGCCTGAACAAGCTAAAGATATGGCATCTAAATTACCCGAAGTGCCAAAAAGCCCTTCCAATCACTATGCCAACTTCTTGAAAGCTTGTATGGGACAAGAGGAAACTCGTTCTCCTTTTGCCATTGCTGGTCCTTTAAGTCAAGTATTCTCCCTAGGCTGTATGGCTCAGAAATTGAATACAAAATTGATTTTTGATCCTAAAACCAAGCAAATCACCAATAATAAATTAGCCAATTCTTTACTGAAAGGTGCCGCTCCAAGAAAAGGTTGGGAACAGTATTATAAGGTTTAGTTATTAGGGATTAGGGATTAGTGTTTAGGGTTTAGTGATTAGGGTTTAGTGAGAATATATTAGTGAGAATATATTAGTGATTAGGGAATAGGCAGAATTGTCTTGTCCTGAAAAAGGTTGACAGTTAGGTATATTAATAATAAAAAACACTAATTACTAAAACACTAAACACTAATCACTAAACCCTAAACACTAATCCCTAATCCCTAATCCCTAATCCCTAATCCCTAATCCCTAAATCCTAATCAATAAACACTAATCCCTAATCACTAAACCCTAAACCCTAATCCCTATTTATATATATTTTCCAAAAACACCACCTCTCCTTTTTCGTCAAAATCAATAAGGTTGTACCATATAATCAAAGGGGCAATTTTATTGACTTTAATCCACTTGGAGGGAATGTTGTAATAAGGGCCTTCCAACTTCAAAGTATCCATGGCCTTGGAATTGGTTCCCAAGAGTAATTTTCCATATCGAATGGGGTCTTCTAAACGGATGCAACCATGGCTATAAAATCGCTTGGAAGAAGCAAAAAGCTTTTTTTCTGAGGTATCATGAAGATATAATCGATAAGGATTTTCAAAGGGTATTTTCAGTATGCCCAAGGTATTCCAAACACCCGTTTTTTGTCGGAAGGAATAAGGGAAATAATTCTTACTTAAAGCTTTCCAATTAACTGTTTTAGCATCTACAAGCTGATTATTTTTATCCAAAAGGTCCAAATGACTCGCATAGAAATAACGTATGTTCTTTTGTATCTCTGGCAATAACTCCTCCGTGGCAATACTTCGGGGTACATACCAATTGGGATTAATAATCAGGTTTTTAATTTGAGCCGTCAAAACCCTGGTTGGTCTAGCAGGCCTACCTAACACCACTTTCATCTTTAATACCGTCTGGTTTCCCTGATACACCTTCATCTGAGCTGCTGGTATATTCACAACAGTCAGCAAAAGGTTTTTTCTAACATGGTGCAGCCAGCGATAATGATTGGCTGAAAGCGTTAATTGGGCTATTTTGTTTCGATCAGGCACTAGGCTATCCTGTTCAGCTTGTAGCCTAGTCAAAATAGTCTTCACCTCTAAAGATGAATTATTTAGATAGTTAACTAAATTTGCAATTGATTGTTTTTTCAAATAAGCATCAAGCAAAATGCTCACCTCATTTTTCCTTAATTCGAATACATAACCCTGAAACTTAAAATTAGGTCTAGGATTACCAAAACTGAGGTCTTCAAAGAAGGATTGAGCCAAATTTTGAATTTTAATCTCAAGCAGCAAGGAATCTTCAGCACTTCTCCAGCCATGTGGCTGCTGGGCCAAGGTATCTAAGAATCCGTGGGCATAGAATTCTGTTTTTAGGGCGAATTGAGGTGAAAGATGTACTAAACTATCCAAACTTTTAATCGCATGGGGTCTACTTAACCAAGGATAGGGTCTTTGTGCATGAAGTCCCAGGGCAATGAACATCAATGTCCCAAAGGAAAAAATACATGATCGACTTAAATGCATAAATAAGAATTATTAGCCCACAAAAGGCAAGCAATTTACGTGTTTCTGAATTGGAAAAACCGTTTATTCAGCAAGGGAGTAAAAGCTATTGATTCTACCCTTCAGCACAAGCTTTAGGTGAATATTAGCTTGGCACTGGCTATCACAAGACCTATGGCTAGCAAATAGCGTAAAGTAGGTACATTAAACTTTTGACTACCATAATATGATCCTAAAAGTCCTCCAACTATGGTAGCAGCTACTGACCATTGAAAATCATCACTCACTTGAATTCCTCCCTTTTGGATTTGACCATATAAACCTGAAAGGGAATTAACAAAGATAAACAGAGCAGAAACTGCGGCTGTTTGCTTTAAGCTAGCCCAACGCATTAGTAACATCAAAGGGCTCAATATGATACCACCCCCAATACCAATCATGCCCGACAACAAGCCAATAGATCCACCAGAAAGAATACCTGCGAAACTTGAAATAGGCCTTATTTCCTCTTCCTTTTGTCGAAATTGAAAGACTAGGCGGGCAATGGAAATAAGAATGCATAATGCCAAAATCTTCTTGTAAATCGAATCCGACAGCGTCATAGTTCCACCCAAATAAGCCATAGGAACCGAGGCTAGTGCAAATGGCAAAAACAATTTTAGCTTAAAATGCCCAGCCCGATAAAAGCCAATGAATGAAAATAGTGATACCGCCAAATTCATCACCAAAGCAGAGGGCTTCATGATAGCTGGGGCAACCCCCATGATAGCCATGACCGCCAAATAACCACTTGCCCCTCCATGTCCGACCGATGAATAAAGAAATGCGATTATTGCTAAGAATAGGAGTAAAACGACTAAAGAACTCATCATGACTTTGACTACGACAAATTAGGTGATTAAAGAGGCTTATGTGTCTTCAAAAGAGCCTTTAAAAGGACAATTTAGCATTTTTTTAATGAAATTTAACAGGCCATTTTGCGTTACAGAACAAATTTTAAACATATAAAAAAATGAAACTCTCTAATCAACTCTCAACACTTTTAATCATTTCTGCCTTATTTGTTTCCTGCAAAAGCGACGAACTCTCTGATGGTACGGGGAAGCTTGCCCTCTCTGTGACCGATGCACCCATTGATGCCAGCAATGTCAAGGCGGTTTATGTCACATTTACAGGCCTAGAATACCAAAACAGCGGCGGCTCATGGGAAACAGCCACCGACTTCACTAGTCCCCAAGTGGTAAATATCCTAGACCTGCAAAATGGAAAAACGTCTTTATTAGGTAATTATACCTTGAAGGCTGGAAACTACACAGGTTTACGTTTCAAACTGGATGCTCCTACTAAAGGCAGCAATAATCCCAGTAATCCTGGATGTTATGTTGAACTTAGCACAGGAGAAAAAATGCCCTTATTTGTACCAAGTGGTTCACAGTCGGGTTACAAAGCCAATGGAAACTTTTCTGTTCCTATCAATGGAGTCGTGGAGGTAACGGCTGACTTTGACCTAAGAAAATCCATTGTTGTTACGGGATCAGGGAGTACCTATATTTTAAATCCAACCATCAAAATTGCCGTAAATAATCAATCTGGAACAATTTCAGGCTTGGTAAGTAATTTGACTAGCGACAAAAAATATGTCATTTATGCCTACGAAAAGGACAAATACAGCCCAAGTGAGAGTAATGAACCCACAGGTGAAAATGCGCGCTTTGCCAATGCCATTTCAAGTACCAAGTTAAGTGCTTCTGGCGCTTATACTTTGGCTTTCCTAGCTGCTGGAAGCTATGATTTAATCGTGGTTTCAGAGACCTCAGCTGGATTGGTGACGATCGAGAAACAAGTGAGCGCCATCGTAGTCCAAAGTCAAAAGACCACTTCCTTGAATATCGCCCTGTAAAGGAATTTTTTAGCAAAAAAAATCCCCGGTATTTCCGGGGATTTTTAAGCAATCGTTTATCATTTTATTTGTAAATCAATACTTTAACTGGTCCTAACAAACCAGATTCTTCCGTCTGACTGTTGGGCCGTATTAAAGGAAAAGAGGTAAATGTAATCTTATTAGCTCCTGGCTGAGCATCCCCTACTAAGCGATTAACCCAGGAATTAATTACTTTTATTTCGATGGTATTTTTACCCATTTTTAATGGCGATGTAATATCAACTACATAAGGTTTTTTCCAAAGAGTACTAACTTTGGTTCCGTTGACATATACTTCTGCCAAATTTTTCACATCCCCCAGGTCTAGCTTAATACTTTCTCCTCGAGCAATACTCAACAATTCATACTTATTACTGTAGGTTGCCACTCCAGAAAAATACTTAACACCTTCATTCTCATGCTTATTCCATGAGATTAGAGAATTCAACGTAATTTCAGCAGGAGCGCTTCTGTCTTTTTGGAATTGAACCTTCCAAGGACCCTCTATCCCTTGCGTTTTGACAACTTGAGGCTTAGGGTAGCCAAGTTTTAAGGCCTTAGCTTTTTCATCAAAAACAACAAAATAAGCATCCCAAGGACTAAACTCTAAGTTCAATAGGGTTCTTCCTCCTTTGATTTCATATCCAACCTTACTTATTTCTCCCGTTTCAGGGTTCCAAATAGTGGGCACTTTACCCGATACTCGAAATGAAACTTGTGCTGAATTTCCCTGGTCCGAACGACTATTCAACCAATAAATCTCCTTATCCGCCAATGAGCGATGTACATACAATATCTCTGCTTTTTGATTCGAAATTTGGACATCCTCAGCCACTTGTATTTGTTCTAAAATCTGCTTCAAATTCTTCCCAAAATGTACATTTGGCAATTTTTTCAATTGGGCCAATAGACTTGTAAATTCTTGTTCATTATCCGCTAAACTAGGACTGTAGGCTGGAGCTTGTCCAGCAATAGGCACTCCAGCTTGGGCAAATTCCAAGATACTCTTCAAAACAGATAAGGTCATTTGCTGAGCTGTAGGATCTAATACCAATATCGAATATTGACCGCCTTGTGGATTGACCAATTTCCTATTACTGGATGAAATGACACTTTTTAGTGCCGTAGCATTCACAAAATCATATTCATAACCGGCCGGAATCTCTGGCAATGATTTGGTGAAATTGGAGGTAATGTTGGTATTCTCTCCATAGTAATACAAGATATCAGCCACAAACTTCCCTTGCTGTAACATATACGAACTTCGTCCCAAATATTCACCCCAAACATGTGCTTGATCAGCCCAAGTTTCTTGACGGGTGAACCATTGACCAAATGGCCCTAAGGTGAATCCAGGAAATAAATTATCCAAAGGCTGATGCACCGAAGTATGTATGACAAATCGGTTTAAGCCAGAAGCCATTTCAACATCAGCCGTTCTTTTCAAAGTCCCTGGGTGTGGTTTAAATGGATTTCCTACCGTAGTCATGGATTCTGCAGCCACAATATTCTGCCCATAGATATGAGCCACTGAGGCAGATTCTCGAATGTCCGCTCTACTTCTAATCTCCTCGTCAGCTCCTGGCACTAAAGCCCCCGGCTGCCACATAGCAGACATGGGAATATCTGATTTCCTCTTCACATCCATACCATCCGCTAAAAAGATACGTCCCGTTTCATGGGATTCTGTGTAACGTTTCATACCTCTTTGTGCCAAAACTTCTCCAATCAGCTCGTAATGATTTTCAACGATCATTTCACCAATGGTCTTGCGAAAATCCCAAAGAAATTTTTCACTTGATGTTAAATCCTGTACGATTTGACCAACTAAAACAGGTAACCAGGGCTTCATGTCATATCCACGCTTGGATTTAAAAACCTCCATCATAGCGGGTGTCCATGTCATATGACCTGCCTCATAACTATCCAATACCATGTGTGTCAAACCTTGCTTCCCCATCAAATCAGCACCTGTTGCATCTTTATATTGATCCAAGTAATTATTCAAATACCTACTTACCGCATCTTTATCTATTTTATCCACTTCTAAGCCCGTAGCTTCTGGAGAAGCGGGATGGTTTTTCTTACCTGTCAAAGAATATCCAAATCGATAAATAAGCCACTCACCGGCTGGTGCATTCCAACTAAGGCTTCCATCTGACTTCATTTGGCTTGTCAAATCAATGACCTGCTGGGTAGTAGGTCCGCTGGGATTATAGGACATAGGTCCAGGGCTTTCCACCCAAGCTTGAAAACCAGCTTTACCTTCAAATAAATGCACTTTAGGGCTAACATGTACCCTAAATTCAGAGACTTTCGTGCCCTTAGGAGTCATATCAGGACTAGCACCGAATGCGGCCATAAAACCAGGTTCAGGCGCTAATACCTGATACACTAAACGTATAAACTTAGCCTTGATTGGACTGAAAGACAAGGTGGTTTGTGCCGTAATGGTGCCAGGAATGGCTAGTATTTGTTTAAAATTAATGCCATCCATGCTGTATTGAAGAAACCTATTTTCTGGTCCACCCCTAAAAACAGCCAGTTCTCCGTATCCTTCATTGGCAATGGTAACCGCCGCAATTTCCTGAGCCTCTGGAAATTCGTATTGAATCCAAGTTTCCTCCCCCACCTTTTTAGGAGGTAGTAGACTGAAATTATGCAAATCTCCATCATTCAATTGTGCCAATGAAAAATTGCCTCCACTACTCGTTATGGTGGCATTCATACTTTCCCAAGCTTTATCCTTGGAGGGCACAGGATAAGCAATTACCGCATAATCTTGATAATATTCAGGTACTGCAGGCGCTGGTTCAGGAGCCGGACCACCAAATCCTCCGGTTTCCACGGGTGTATTTTGCATAGGGCCTGTGACAGAAGAAGGGGCTGGAATTTTTCCTGAAAAGAGTTTTCCTCCACTGATTCGAGTCTCTGACCATACGTACTTTTTCATAGCATCCGAAGGCTTTACCCAAGGCCCACCCGTGACACTCCATCCAGGAGAACCCGCTATGGCCATTTCCAAATTCTTCTTCTTTGCTAAATCAGCCGTAAACTTGAAGGCATCCTTCCAAGCGGGATTCATGAAGCTTAATTTTTCTTTCACCATAACTGGGGTCATTAAACTAGCATCAAAATTCTGAAACCCACCAATTCCCGTTTTCTCCATCCATTCTAAATCCTTTTGAATTCCTTCCTTACTGATATTCCCATTCATCCAATGCCACCAAACTCGCGGTTTAGCTGAATTAGGCGGGGTCATAAATTCTGACTTCATCGCGTCCTGGGCGATGCTTCCCCAACTCAACAAGAATAATGAAAGTAGGAGTAAAAAATTTCTAGGCTTTACCATGAATAATTCAGTTTTATAGAGGCAAAATACCAAAGTATGTTAGACTAACTATCATTATCCGTCCTAGGGATAAATCCACAAAATCAATCATTTTATTCAAATTGACAATTTACACGATTAATTTCATCGAAAAAATCATCGATTTCACCCTATTTTTGAATACTAAATTCATCATGAACTTTTCCATCAGAGCCTATCCACTTTCCCACCAATAAATTAGCCTCGATATCCAAGATCAAAGACCCCCCCAAAGCTACAGTGGAAAATGCGGAGGATTTCAAAGGAAAGTCTACTTGGCTTTTTCCTAATTGTCCACCTGAACCAGCTACTATATATATTGTCCCTAATGGTGAAGTTTTATTCACCACATACCGATTAGGTTTTATTTCTTTGGCCAACACATGTTTCAAGGGGTCAAAGCTTGCGTTGGGGCCCAAATGACCTCGAATTGGCATAGTTCTTTCATAAGAATGGCTATGACCTGCCAAAACCAAATCCACCTGATATCGATCAAAAATTGGAACAATCTGTTGACGCACTTTAGTCATTTCCTCATCGGAATCTGTATTATGCGAACCTTTGGAATAAGGCGGCTCATGAAAATAAACAATAGTCCAAGGTAATTTATTCGCTGCCAAATCGCGTTTTAGCCATTGAGCTTGTTGACCCGTGCTATCTGTTATGCTCGTTCCATCTTCAGAGGTCTCTTCGGAATTTATGGAAACGAAATGCACGTTTCCATAATTAAATGAATAATAAGCTTCCGTTCCCGACTTTAATCCTCCGGCCTCTCCTTGTGTTGGCATAGTGAAGTTCTGAAAATAGGCTAGTTTTTTAGATTCAGGATGGTCCTTATAATCATGATTACCTGGGTTAGGCCATAATTTGGTATTTGGAAAAAAATCTTTTTGATAAACCTCAAACACATTTTTTTGATACTCTACATCTTTTCCACTGCCATAGGCATTGTCACCCAACCAAATCCATGCATCAATTGGCTTACCTTTAACAAAATTTTTGATGGCATCTCGTACAAGTAGTTGATTCCTCGAACCCGTTCCAAAGTCTCCCAATGCCCAAATTCTTATGGCTTGCTTACTTCCTTTTTTCGGTAAAGTTTTAAACTTTTGTTTCCTCGTTGGTTGAACGGGTGAAATTGTATAAAAATACTCCTGATTGGGAGCTAATCCACTTATTTTCAACTCATGTTCAGTACTTAAAACAGGATCATACGTTGATTTTATCTGTTTAGTGAATTCTTTCCCATAGATAACCCGACTATCAGTTGGGATATCCGTCCTCCAACGAATCACACCTGAAGTGCTAGTAAAGTTTTGTAAATAAGGCCCTCGAACAATTTTGGCATTTTGCGCCCATGAAGGAATGAACCCTAGTATAAACAGGATGAATAGGTTTTTCATAAAATAGGTTTAAAAACCTAGGCCAAGGCATTACTGGCTTTGGCATAGGTAAAATCATTAAAAGACAATGATGCTTAATCTACAATGGCCTGATGGATTAATTGACGCATTTTAGTATGGTAATAAATAGTATGAGGATCCTTTTGAGTCAACATAATCGCAATTAATTTCTCTTTAGGGTTAATAAAAAAGTGGGTATTGTTGGCCCCAGACCAAAAATACAAGCCTTTATCTCCCAAAACTTGACTATCGGATACACTTTCTAAAACCGCAAAACCTAAACCAAATCCCTCTCCCTTACGATCTGGAATTCTTTTTTCGTACATATCTCCTACGTGATTAGAAACCATCAATTCTAAGGTCTTTTTACTTAGGAATTGTTTCCCTTTCCATTGACCGTCATTCAATAACATTTGGCAAAACTCCATATAATCTTTGGCTGTAGAAAACAGGCTATGGGTACCAAACCAAATGACATTTCCGGATGTCTTAGGTTGATTGGAGGTCAAAATTAAAGAGCCATCGGGCGAATTACGATGAACTTTCACGACGCGGGCAGCCTGCGCATCTGTTAAATTATAGCCCGTATTCGTCATCCCGAGTGGCTTAAACAACCTTTCCTGTAAAAAATCATGGGTACTCATGCCAGAAAACTTCTCAATCAAAGCCGATAAAACATCCGGACTTGCACTATAATTCCACTGTTTTCCAGGCTGACCAACCAAGGGGATTTTGGTGGCTTTGATGACTAATTCTTGGATATTTTTAGGAAAAGGCATTCCATAATATTTCATTCTAAAATCCCTATCAAGGGCAGTTGTTGCCAAACCGTGCGTCATACCCGAAGTATGACTCAAAATTTGAGCGATGGTAATTTGACTCATCAATGAGTCCGTTTCTCCATTGGCTCCCTTATTCACATCTTTCGCTACCCGCATATTTTTAAATTCTGGGATGTATTTAGATACGGGGTCTGTCAAAAGAAAATGACCTTCTTCATAAAGCATCATAAATGCCACGGTAATGATAGGCTTTGTCATGGATTGCATATAGAAAACATCATCCGTTTTCATGGCTACCTTTTCAACCGCATTGCTATAGCCAAATGCCCGATGTTCGACAAGCTTTCCATCTTTTACGATCATACTCACGGCTCCAGGGAGAATATGGTCATCAACTTCTTTTTGCAAAAAGGCATGGTATCGTTGTAATCGTTCCAGCGACATTCCCGCCACCAATTTGTCGGAGGACTGAGCTAAATTGAGGGAATTAAAGCTTATGCTAAGAATAAAAAGTAAAAGAATTTTAATTGCTTTCATGCTAGGTATAAATATGGAAGTGGAATAAGGTATGAAACTAATAAATATTTGGGGGAAATTCGATAAACGCCACTCATCAAAATAAGGGAATGAAGTCCTAATTAATGAAATGAAATTGATACATTTAGTCTTCAGATCACCTTCACAGCATTATTATGAAAAATAAATTACTATTAATTTGGACTTTAGCCCTAGTAAATTCTTTTGGATTGATGGCTCAATCGTCCCCATTATATCCCACAGATTATTTAAGTCCGGAATTCCATGCCAACAGAAGAATGGCCTTGAAGGAGAAACTTTCAGATAAAGGGATGGCCGTATTTTTTGCTGCTCAGGTACGAGTTCGTAATAATGACATCACCTATCAATATGCTCAAAATAAAAACTTTTATTACCTGACTGGTTTAGATGAGCCCAATGCCGTTTTATTCCTTTTCAAAAACCCGGTAACTGTATTAGGTAAAACAGGAACTGAATTTATCTTCCTTCAAAACCGTGATCCATTCAAAGAATTATGGACAGGGAAAATTTTAGGCGTGGAAGGCTACAAAGAAAAAAGTAAGATGGAGCATGTTTTCACAAATGATAAACTTAGCCCTACTACCTTACCTCTTGCGCAAGTTGACTCTGTTTATTCACTTTACAGAACTGAGGGAATTTTTGGGAAATATGAAAGAAGAGAAGAGCCATTAACGCGCATGGCAAATATGTTGGACAGTTTGGTGCTAGCTCAAAACAAAGCCATTGCTCAGCGATCTACCATGGCCATCATGAGCCAGTTAAGAGGAATAAAACAAGCCGAGGAGATTGCTTTGATTAAAAAAGCAGCGGAAATCAGTGTTTTGGGACATAATGATGTGATGCGCGCCATCAGGCCAGGCATGAAGGAGTTTCAAGCACAAGCCATTATGGAATACCATTTCAAAAACCAAGGTTCTGAATATACGGGATATCCAAGTATCAATGGCGCCGCAGGTAATGCCTGTGTCTTGCATTATATTACGAATTTGAAAGAGATTCAATCAGGCGAATTATTACTTAGTGATTGTGCAGCCGAATACCATGGGTATAGTGCCGATGTCACCCGAACGGTACCTGCCAATGGAAAATTCTCTGAGGCTCAAAAACAGATTTATGAAATTGTATTGCAAGCTCAAGATGCAGGAATAGCAGCCTGCAAAGCTGGGTTACCATTCTCTGGAGTGGATGCTGCTTCAAGAGCCGTAGTCAATGCGGGCTTAATCAAATTAGGTATTGCTGCCAATGAAAAAGAGGCTAGGAAATATTTTCCTCATGGAACATCCCATCATTTAGGATTGGATGTACATGATTTAGGCCCTAGAGTGCTAGCAGCTGGGGTGGTATTAACGGTAGAACCCGGTATTTATATTCCTGCGGGAAGTAATTGTGATAAAAAATGGTGGGATATCGGAGTGCGCATAGAGGATGATATTTTAGTGACTCAAGATGCACCTATCAATCTTTCTGCTGGCTCTCCAAGATCCGTAGTAGAGATTGAAAAAATGACGAAAGGAAAAAGTATTTTTAAATAAGATCCCATGGAAATCGTCGCCAAAATATTGATTGGATTGGTAGCCGTAGAGCACCTGTACATCTTATATTTAGAAATGTTTGCTTGGGAAACCTTAGGCAAAAAAACATTTAAAGGGGCATTAGCTCCAGAATTATTTAAACCTACCAAAGGACTAGCCGCCAACCAGGGACTATACAATGGCTTTTTAGCCGCAGGTTTACTTTGGTCTTTTTGCATTTCAGACCCCATTTGGTCGAAAAACATTGCCTTGTTTTTCTTAGGCTGCGTGTCGGTAGCTGGACTTTTCGGAGCGATGTATAGTAAGGCGATTTTTTTCAAACAAGCATTACCAGCTATTATTAGCCTAGTTTGTGTGTATTTTTTTCTTTAGGATATAGCACACCAAAGTCAAAGCATATTCAATTAAAAAGGGGGCATTGCCCCCTTTTTACTAATAAGATATTAACGTAAATTATTCTTTGATGCGTTTGGCTTTCGCTTCAAACATCCCACTCAAAATATCTCCTTTTAAATTATCTTCATCCACTTTGTTCAAAGTCATGGTAATATCCATTCCTTGCGCCTGGAAATAAACTTGAATCTGATTTTCTTTTTCCTCTACACTGGCATTCATATCCGGATTTTGACCTTTAGGATCTTTCAATACCGCTGTCAATTTACCCTCTACACGCTTAATTTCACTGATCATTTTTGCATCTCCATTGGGAGTTCCAATGATGACCAATTCCCACTTCCCAGCAAAAAAATCTGGGGCTAGTGTCGACTTAGAAAAACTTTGAAAGCTTAGCAATAAAGCGATCATGGCAAACAACATACTTACTTTTTTCATGGTTTGGATTATTTAGATGTACTATTTGGTGACTGTTAATTTCATTGACCCATCCTATTTGAATTAATTCTTATCTGCCTTTATAGCATCAAAATCTAAAATAATCCCATCCTGAACAAGATCAATAGTTGTATTTAGCGTTCAAATATAGAAACAAAATATATATTGTCTATTTTTTAGACAATATATTTCTACTTTTGGGAAATAAAATCTAAACCTATGTCGGAAAGTTATAAAGGAATCAGTACTCAGAATTACATAGCTCAATTATCCATTGATTGTGTCATTTTTGGATATCAGCACGGTACCTTGAAGGTTTTGGTTCCCAAATTGAATTTTCAAGGCGATTACTGGGGACTTCCTAGTGGATTTATTTACCAACATGAGGACGTGGACCAGGCGGCTAAGAGAATTTTGGAAGAAAGAACCCAAATCAAAGATATTTATTTAGAGCAATTTCATGTGTTTGGTAAAGCCGACAGAAACAATGCCGATTTCATGACTTCCCTATTGGCCCAAAACCCGCAACTTCAAGATGCCCAAGAAGAATATGACTGGTTTATTCGTCGATTTATTTCCATAGGCTACTATGCATTAGTCGATATTAAAAAAGTAAAACCGCAAGCGACCGCCATTGATGAAAAAATGGAATGGGTGGACATCAAGCAGCTTCCTAACCTGATTTTAGACGGAAAGGAGATCATAGCTAAAGCACTTCAAGCCTTGCGAATGAATTTTGATGATCACTTGGTTGGGTATCAGCTGCTACCAGAAACCTTCACCATGAAGGAGCTTCAACAATTATATGAAACCATATTTGATAAGCCTTATCGAAGAAATAATTTCCAAAAAATGATGTTGGATTTAAACATCTTAGACCGACTAGAAAAACAATTTACGGGTGCCGCCCATAAGGCTCCCTATTTATATAAGTTTAAGGAGATTTGATTAGGTGAATAAGAATAATAGTTGCTAACGTGGAATTTGTGCTGAATAACTAAATCCAGCAAGTCACCATTCTAAAACACACAAAAACAATACCCTTCAAACAATAAAATGAATATTATACTATACAAATAATAAAATATAGCACAAAATGAATATTATAATATGCAAATTTTGACTATTAAAACAGATTTAACTCATCCAATTAATCAAAAAAAATACATCCTTGAGAAAGATTGGCACAACATATGAAATTCTCATCTGAACGGAATTGGGAAATGCGGAAAATGTTAAGACCCATAACAACAAAAAAAGCTTCAGAGAAATCTGAAGCTTTTTAATTGTTGGAGAATTTGATGATAGAAGTAAAAGAGTATTTTGAATATGAAAAATAGACAAATAGTTAGATTCAAGTATAAAAAGGAATTAATGATAACTCGTATAAAACATTAAAATTTATGTAATTATACATATATAACACGAATACAAAATTCAAAGTTAGTAGTTCTGTAATTGATAAGCATACTTTTGAAGCCATCAACGACAACCTATTAATAATGAAAAAATTATGTATAACATTTGTGTATATACTAGTTTATACACAACTTTCTGCCCGAACGCTATATTTAGAATGGTTCAACTTAGATGAAAAGCAATTTGAACGAATTAACTTAAGTACCTTTTTTTTAGATAAGCAAAATAATAATGGAGAATGGATCCCAATCCATAAATTAACATTTTCAAACATCCTTCTTAGTGATTTTCCGACAAATCTAAATCCCATTACATTTAATTACAGGGGCAAATTATTAATTTCTATTCCAGGAACGGGTCAAGTATATATTTTCGACAAAATACATAAACAATTTACACGCATTGATGAAACCTATTACCGAGGTTATAATTTTAATGCTCTCCAATTCATTCGAAATGACACCTTGTTTAGTTTGGGAGGTACTGGATTTTGGAGATCAAATAGCATTTTAACCTATTTCGATTTTTCAAATCAAGAATGGGAAATCATGGATAATGGCCAAAATCATCCTTCATTTGGTATTACATCAGAGCGTTCAGGTTTGATGAGTAATCAAAACCAGATATTAGCTATTGCCAACAAGGAAGGCCAAGAAATAAATGATCATAAAACAAACAGCTTATATCTATTTAGCATTCTGCATCAAAGTTGGAATAAATTAGGAAACATTGACTTTGAAACATTTCATAGCTTGGGGATTACCAGTACAAAATTCAAATTATTGGGAGATTTTTTGTTTTTCAGCGAACCATATAAGGGATATCTGGGTAATCCAAAGACAAATGAAATATTAAAATATGTAGGTAAAAAAAAGTTGTTTTTTAATTCTAACGCAACTTTGTATTACAAGAATGGAATGGTCTATTCTGTCACAAAAAAATTCAGTAAATCTTTTGAATCTATCAAAGTCGATTCATTACCTATCAAAGAGATTTTATCCAATTCTAAATTGGTTAGTGAACTATACAGCCCCCCTAAAAATAAGGTAGCAAGCATCCTATTATACCTTGTTGGGGGCATATTACTGGTCATATTAGTCATCAAATTATTTTCAAGAATTACCCTTTTAAAGGAAAAATTCAAAGGCTATTTCTTTCCTAAAAAACAACTACAATTGCCCAAAGGGGCATATCGATTCCTATTATTTTTTAAAGAAAATGGTGCTGATACTTTCATCACCACAGATGAGTTTTCGGACTTACTTCAATTAAGCAAAAAAGCCTATGATACACAAAGGCAATATAGAAGTCAATTTATATGTATACTAAATAATTTTTTTTGCGAATTTGCTGAAATTAATGAGGCGATTTACCGAATAAACATGGAAGATGATAAACGTTTTATCAAATATGGAATTAAAAAAGAGGCGCTGGATTTTGCCATCAAAAACAAACTCGTATAATGCACTCCGTTCAAAAACCTACTGAACAATTACTGAACAACAAACAGAAAGCCATTTCATAAATACATTCAACCTTGGCCATTCTGCAAATACATTCCAAGTAAAATACTACTACCAAAACATGAAGACCTGTCATTCAATGCTTATTTACCTAAGCATGTTTAGGCATAAATGCACCTAGACTTTGAATTCTGGAAGTGAGAAAAAGTACATATATGTATAAAATATGTATAATACACAATTAGGCTTCCTTCTGAATCAAAAAAGCAAGTGTTTTGTATCACTAAGTCGCAAACAATATTGTTTACAATTTTGATTAAGAATTAGAGAGAGAGTAGTAATAGTAGAATTGAAGACTATATATATATATAATTTAGAACACAGTAATCTGGACAGACCCTACTCATAGTGGGGTCTCTGTTTTTTAAAGCAATTTCCATTTTATTGATTATGCATACAAAATTGTTTAAACTTCATACTGACAACTACCTAAGCTCTATACTTGAACAAAGTAGGTATTTTAGTGCCGATATAAATAAGAATGAAGCCCTTTTAATTATATTTTTATCTATTCTGTTCTTGTTTTACCTGCTTGTCTATAAGCCTTACAGTGACAAGAAACAAGGCTCAAAAATCATGCCGCTTATTTACCTTGGAATCCCTTTCATCCTTTCCATATCACTACTTGCCATAGATCAAGATAGGACCCTACTAATCAAATCAATAAAAAAGTCAGAAATAAACAATTTAGAATTATTGGATTGTGCTAGGCTCACCATAGGTCATGATAATAACATGGAAAACGAAGGTGCTATATCAATTTTATTCGATCTCGATAAGTTGGTGAACGAAAACATGGATATCGAATCCATCAACTATGAATTGACTAATATATTCATTTCTATCAATGACGAGTTTCAAATCATTATTCCCAGTATTACTATTGATTCATCCATAATAAGAAATGGTCTTTTCGTTAAGATAAATGATGATTTTAAAAATAAAAGACATGTAACTTTTAATAC
The DNA here is from genome assembly GCF_054558355.1 of Aquirufa sp. OSTEICH-129A. NCBI lineage: Bacteria > Pseudomonadati > Bacteroidota > Cytophagia > Cytophagales > Flectobacillaceae > Aquirufa > Aquirufa sp. OSTEICH-129A. The sequence continues at coordinate 183,402 of NZ_JBPXKC010000002.1, forward strand.
CCAAATGGAAAAAATATCAAAAATTAAATTTGTTTGTGACCAGGGTATTTTAGAGTTCAATAGTAGTGACAGTTCCAAGGCTTTTATTTTCCCTTAATTTGCCCCAAACTATTTCACTGCCCCTAAAAACAAAAAAAGCTTCAGATTTCTCTGAAGCTTTTTCTTTGTTGGCGGTCCGGACGGGACTCGAACCCGCGACCCCATGCGTGACAGGCATGTATTCTAACCAACTGAACTACCGGACCGTCTTGTAATGTGGCACAAAATTAGCTAATTTATCCTTTCAAACAAATGCCCAAGCAAAAAAAACCTAAAAAATATGTTCCCTCCCGCCTCCTATGAATATCCGAAAACCAGCTACTTCGCTGAATATCTGAATTTTGAGTCGTCCGAAAACCTATTTGAAGTTCTCGAGAACCAATCAAAAATAATTCAATCCACCTACCAAAAGCTAAGTCCCCAGCAATGGACCTTTGCTTATGCACCGGGAAAGTGGACTTTACAACAATTACTAGGGCACATGATCGATACAGAACGTATATTTTCTTACCGGGCTTTGTCCATCAGTCGGGGTGAACAACAGTCCCTACCCGGTTTTGATGAAAATAGCTATTTGGAACATGCCCAATATGAAAATCAAAACCCTGAACTAGTCCTCCAACAATATTTGACTACCCGCCAAGCTACTTTAAGCCTACTTCAATCCTTCTCAGAAAACCAATGGAATCAACTCGGAAACGCTAATGGCAACTCCGTTTCCGTCCGCGCCCTTTCTTGGATGATTGCTGGGCATGAAAAGCATCATTTGGGAGTTATAAAGGAGCGATATTCAATGTAGAATGTAGAATGAAGAATGTAGAATTGTTGTGTCAACCAGTTAATCAATGAAGTATGTATGATAATTGACTATTTTTTATTTTGCGAGTGACAATATAAAAGCAATAATTCTACATTCTTCATTCTTCATTCTACATTCTTCATTCTACATTCTTCATTCTACATTCTTCATTCTACATTCTTCATTTTTCATTCTACATTCTTCATAGATTTCTACTTTTCTCTATCTTTGCCCCATGAAATTCTACAAATACCAAGGCACCGGAAATGATTTTGTGATCATCGATGACCGAGCTGGAACTTTCCAACTTGGCCAGAAAGAGATTGCTCATTTATGTCACCGTCGATTTGGTATAGGTGCTGACGGTTTAATGCTTTTGCAAAAGGCGGAGGGTTATGATTTCCGAATGGTCTATTATAATTCAGACGGAACCGAAGGTAGTATGTGTGGAAATGGAGGAAGATGCCTTGTGCGATTTGCTTCAGACCTTGGCATTGTTCAAGATTTCACCACTTTTATTGCCATTGATGGGGAACATCAAGCCCACATTGACCCAGATAAAATTTCTTTGCACATGCAAAACGTGGCAGAGATTGAAACGGTATCCAACGACTATTTCGCTCAAACAGGATCTCCGCATCTTGTACGTTTTTGCTCAGCTGTGCAGTCTGAAGACGTTAAAAATACCGGTGCTCAAATCCGTTATTCTGATACATTTAAAAGTCGAGGTGGTACCAATGTCAATTTTGTTGAATTGACCCAAAAAGGCCTTTTTGTACGAACGTACGAGCGGGGCGTAGAGGATGAAACTTATTCCTGCGGAACAGGCGTTACAGCAGCAGCTTTAGTAGCCCACACCATACATGGCTTAAGCAGTCCAGTTGCCATTCAGACCCTGGGTGGAAACCTTTCCATTGAATTTAAAGGAAATGCTCAAACAGGTTTTTACGATGTATTTTTAATAGGACCTGCCGTACGCGTTTTTGAAGGAGAAATCACATCCCTCTAACGGGAATATGAGGCAATAAGCCTACCAAGCTCGTTTGATTACCTTCTACCCGAAATACCTTAACCCGATAATCCCCATCAGGTAGGTAAATAAAAGGCAAAAATCCAGCTGCTTTTCTGACATAAATAGCATCATGATTCTTAATTTGTCGGGCACGATCTAATTCCATAAAATACAAACTGAATACCCAATGTTCTTTTTGTGCATTTTCAAAAACAACATACATGCCATCTGAGCCATGGGACATTTTTACTCGCGTCTTTTCGCCGAAATAACGTAATCCATTCTTTTCTAATGTAAACTGCAATAAATCACTCCCTTTAGGTGCCTTTGTTAGGCTAGGTATGTCGGCTTGAAAGTCCTTTTCCAACTTAGCTTCTCGTGTATCCAAAGCAAAAAATCCTTTTTTGAAAGTCAAAGAAACTACATCATTGGCATATTGTACAGATGCCGGTAATTCTGCTGTAAAGTCGACAATTGGACCTCCTAACTGAGCAAGTTCTTGTAGATTTGGCGCTCCCAAATCAGCCTTTCTGCCTAAAGAATCTTTGAAATAATAATGCTCTCGATGCTGAATACTATGCTTAATGATGGCCGCTGATTCGGCACTGGTAAAATTCACCACGGCTAATAAATTATTCCAATAAGACATGCCAAAATACAACATGGAAAAGGTGACAAAAGCCCCAGCTTTCCAAGATTTAATGTTGGGAAATACATGCCAAATCATCAAGCATAAACTCATTAAAAACAAGGTACTATTGATTGCATATCTACTCTCAAACACAAATTCAATGGGTAAATTAGCTCGGCCAATGGAGTAAATAAAGGCCGTAGCCAGGATAAACAATTGAATGGACAGGATAAAATCCAATGAAGATTTTTGACGAATTAATTGATAGATATGTCGGAATACAAACAAAACCCATGCTCCAAAAACAAGCATACCCACGACTAAACTTAACTGAACTCGAAGCTCTGATGAAGTTGAAAAAAACACCCCGATAAAAGAGCCTAAATACACAAAGAATGTTTGCGTGATGGCTCCAAACAAATGTAAATTATCCGTCAAATGTCCCCGTTGATATGGATGCTGATAACCCCACATGTACAAACTAAAAAAGGCTATTCCGCCAATTATCCAAAATAACCAATAGGAAGGAGAATAATTTTTTAAAATTGGAAATGCGGCAACAAACAATAAAAAACCATTTCCACTGGTAAATACAGCGATGAAAGCCAATATAATCGCCAAAGTAAATTGTGTTTTTAGTTGACCTTTTCCATCTAACACAAAAAATACTGCTAGAATGAAAAACACAATACTATTGTGTTGCAAGGCGCAAACTGGCCAAAAAACATTGTGAAAATAGGCAGCATTATACCAAATAAATGCTAGGGGAAGAATCCACCAATGAGGTAATTGATAGCGCTTTAGATAGGCATTTAGAATAACATGAACACCCAATGTAGCCCCTGCTCCAATAATATTTAAGGTCATGTAATCAATTTTACCCGTAATGGAATATTGAATTAAACTAACGATGGACAGATAACCTTCACGGTGTTCATTGCACTGCGAGGCCAACAAGGCTATTTTATCAATGAAACTATCTTGACCATGAAAAAAGCGAATGATAAAGCCATTGATGGCACTCCAATCATCGGCAAAGGGAGCATTAATGCCATATTTCTGAAGAAAGAAATAAAAGAAAATGGCAGGAGCCAGAGAAAGAAAAAAATAAAAATACCGCTGGCTAAACAAGTTCATCAAACCAATTATTATTCTTGCGAAAATTTTCTAATTTAGAGGCAATGTGTTCGTATACCCACAAAAGTAAGCAAATAATTTGACAGCCCTCTTTGAAAATTAACCCTATGGCATTACACCTTGACAATACTACTCAGCAAAATGTAAATCAATGGCTTTCTGGAGCCTATGATGCGGAAACAAAATCTCAAATTCAACAATTAATAGACCAAGAAGATCAAATCACCTTAACCGATTCCTTTTACAAATCGTTGGAGTTTGGTACGGGAGGTATGAGAGGTGAAATGGGCGTTGGATGCAACCGTATGAACCGTTATACGGTAGGTGCAGCTACACAAGGCTTCGCTAATTATTTATTAACGGTTTTGGGTAATCAAAAAATTAAAGTGGCCATAGCCCACGATTCAAGAAATAATTCCCCAGAATTTTGTCGGATTGCGGCTGATATTTTTACGGCCAACGGCATAGAAGTATATTTATTTCCTGCGCTTCGTCCTACACCTCAATTATCTTTTGCGGTGCGTCATCTGGGCTGTCATGCCGGATTGGTAATTACGGCATCGCACAACCCGAAAGAATACAATGGATATAAAGCTTATTGGTCGGACGGTTCTCAAGTAGTAGCCCCACATGATAAAAATATCGTGGCGGAAGTGAATGCCATCCTTTCGGTAGATGATATTAAGTTCCAAGGTAATGATGCATTATTACACTTGTTAGATGATCAAATCGATCAAGAATATTTAAAAACCATTCAAACAAACTGCCGTCAGCCAGAAGTAATTCAGCGTCAAAAAGACTTAAAAATCGTTTTCTCACCGATACATGGTACGGGCATAACGCTGGTGCCAAAAGCATTAGCACTTTTGGGATTTACTTCAGTTCATGTGGTGAAAGAACAGGCTGAACCCAATGGGAATTTTCCCACGGTAATTTATCCAAATCCAGAAGAAAAAGAAGCCATGACATTGGCATTAGATCAAGCAAAAGCCTTGGATGCGGATTTAGTGATTGCCACAGACCCAGATGCGGATCGCGTGGGTGCCGCAGTCAAAAGCCCTAGTGGAGAATGGCAATTATTGAATGGTAATCAAATGGCCAGTTTGATATTGTATTACTTATTGAAAGTAGACAAAAAATTAGGCCGTTTAACGGGTAAAGAATTTGTAGCAAAAACGATTGTTACCACGGATTTAATTGATAAGATGTGTGCTCAACAAGGGGTACCTTGCTACAATACTTTAACTGGTTTCAAATACATCGCTCAGGTGATTCGGGAATTAGAGGGCAAGGAGAAGTTTATTGGAGGAGGAGAAGAGTCTTATGGCTATTTAATTGGTGATGCTGTCCGTGATAAAGACGCGGTGGCCTCTTGTGCCATGATTGCCGAATTAACTGCTTATGCGAAGGATCAGGGGAAATCCCTTTTCGATTTTCTAGCAGAAATGTACATGGAGAATAATTTCTATTATGAGGGATTAATTTCCTTAACCAAAAAAGGAAAAGCAGGGGCGGAGGAAATCAAACAAATGATGATTAACCTACGGTCTAATGTTCCTGCAAGTGTGGCAGGCAGTAAACCGGTAAAGGTGTTGGATTACGAAGGCTTACAATCAACCGATTTAACCACCGGTCAGGTTAGTCCCATCGTGGAAGGAAGAGGTATAGAGGCTTCTAATGTGATTCAATTAATCTTAGCTGATGGCTCAAAAGTTTCGGCAAGACCTTCAGGAACGGAACCCAAAATCAAGTTTTATGTCTCAGTAAATGCTCCTTTAGCCTCGGCTGCTGATTTTGATGCCACGTTTCATTCATTACAAGCAAAAGTAAAGACCATTCAAGAAGATTTAGGCCTCAAATAGTATACTTTGCCAATGAGTCGATTGCGATGTTATCTAAACAATAAAACCTAGGTATTTTGCCTAGGTTTTATTGTTTTAAGGCATTTTCAACGCTCTTTTTCCTAACGCTGTCAAGGTTTAAAACCTTGCCAGCGTTGAGCGTTGTAACGTTTTTCAAACAAATTATATTGTCCAATAAATTGATAATGAATGAACAGTCGATTTGACTATAGAATTTGATCTTTGGCTTTTAATAGTTTACGCTAACTTAAACTCCGAGGTAAAATGGAATTCAATTTCTGGATTATTGGTTTGGTTCATTCGTAAAATCCAATCGGACTCTGCCAAAAACACATAATTACCATCTTTATCCTGGGCGATATTCTGACCTTTTAAACGAACGAATTCTTGCAACTTCTTCGGATCTTCAGAAGTAATCCAACAAGCTTTACTTACTTGCATGCCATCAAATCGGCATTTAGCTCCATACTCATGCTCTAAGCGGTATTGAATTACTTCGTATTGCAAATCCCCTACTGTACCAACAATTTTACGGTTACCTAATTGGGGTTGCAGAAATAATTGAGCAACTCCTTCATCAGTCAATTGATCAATACCTTTTTCCAATTGCTTGGCCTTCATTGGATCTAAATTGATTAGTTCCTTAAAAATCTCAGGCGAGAAATTAGGTATCCCTTGGTAGTTCAATACTTCCCCCTCTGTCAAAGTATCTCCAATTTTAAAATTACCTGTATCATATAAACCAATCACGTCACCGGGGAAGCCTTCTTCAATCACCTCTTTCTCTTGAGCCATAAAATTATATGGGTTCGCGAAGCGCACATTTTTCTTTAAACGGATATGTTGGTAAAAGGTATTACGCTGAAAAACTCCCGAACATATACGCAAAAAGGCAATTCTATCTCGATGTTTTGGATCTAAATTGGCATGTATTTTGAACACAAATCCTGTGAATTTCTTTTCTGATGGATCCACCACACGCACATCTGTTCCACGCGCTTGGGTAGGAGGAGCTATTTTGGTAAATGTGTCTAACAATTCTTGTATACCAAAATTATTAACAGCTGAACCAAAAAACACAGGTGCAATATCCCCTGATAAATATTCAGCCCGATCAAAAGGCTCATAAACGCCTTCAATCAACTCCACATCCTCCCGCAATTGAGCCGCATCTTTGTCCCCTACCCTTGCTTCCAATTCTGGGGTATGTATGTCGACAGCCACCACATTTTTTTCAATCTTGGTTTTATTAGCTGAGAACAAGTTTAATGAACGATCCAATAAATGATATACCCCTTTGAAATTAGAACCCATATTGATTGGCCAAGTTAAGGGGCGCACTCGAATGGATAATTTTTGTTCCAATTCATCCAACAAATCAAAGGGATTTTGACCTTCACGGTCCATCTTATTGATAAAAATAATCACGGGTGTTTTTCTCATCCGACAAACCTCCATCAATCGTTCGGTTTGTTCCTCTACCCCTTTCACGCAGTCGATCACCAATATTACTGAGTCTACCGCCGTGAGGGTCCGATAAGTATCTTCTGCAAAATCCTTGTGACCAGGAGTATCCAAAATATTAATTTTCACACCTTGGTAATCGAATGTCATAACGGATGTTGCTACCGAAATACCTCTTTGGCGTTCAATTTCCATGAAGTCAGAAGTAGCCCCTTTCTTGATTTTATTCGACTTTACTGCGCCGGCTGTTTGAATAGCCCCTCCAAAAAGAAGTAATTTCTCCGTTAAAGTTGTCTTTCCTGCATCGGGGTGGGAGATAATTCCAAAGGTTCTTCTTTTGGCAATTTCGGCTGCGAGCTTACTCATTCAATGAATATTTTAATTAGTTTGCAAAAATACAGCAAAAAAAAATGGCACCCAATTTGGGTGCCAAATATTACTTTCTTGTTGACTTAGTTGTTTTGGTTCAAGTTGCTATGCTTTTTACTATAAAGGAAGTAAACAAGAACACCTAAACTACCCCAAATCAAGAAGGATATTTTTGTCTCTGTACGTAAACCCCACATTAAATAAAGATTACACAAGATACCTGCAGTAGCTACGAATGGTAACCAAGGAGCACGGAATGGGCGCTCGATATTTGGTTCACGAACACGAAGTAACCAAACTGCACCACAAATCATGGCAAAGGCTAATAAGGTACCCGAACTACACATTTCAGATACTTTGTCGATTGGAGTTAATGCAGAAACAACGGAAACAATACCTCCTACGAAAATGGTACTTTTCCATGGTGTTTTGAATTTCGGGTGAATCGCGCCAAACAAACCTTTGGGTAATAATCCGTCTTTGGCCATACCCAAAAAGATACGGGTTTGAGATAACATCATTACTAACATGACGGAAGTTAAACCTGCTGTTGCAGCAATAGTCACAATGTACATGGCAATAGGTAAACCTGCCCCTTCGAAAGCTGAAGCAACTGGTGCTTTCAAATCCAAAGTATCGTATTTTACCATACCAGTTAAAACCAAGGAAACTAAAATGTACAACAAGGTACAAATCAATAAAGAGGCAATAATGGCGAATGGAATATCTTTCGTTGGATTGATCGCTTCACCTGCTTGAGTAGAAACGGCATCAAAACCTATGTAGGCAAAGAAGATGATACTAGCTGCTGTCACTACACCATTAAATCCATAGTGCTGTGCCCCCGATTCATCAATCACCGCTTCCGGTATAAAAGGATGCCAATTTGCGGTGTCTACATAAAAAGCACCGACTACAATAACAAAAATTACCGCAGCCACCTTCAAAATAACAATTAAGTTGTTGGTACTAGCTGCTTCTTTAATTCCTTTAACCAAAACCCAAGTTACTCCCCAAACAATCAAGAAGGCAGGTAAATTGAAAGCAAAGGCAAAATCGGGTACCGTTTCACCTGCTGCTCGTAGCTTTTCAGCTTTTTCAGCTGCTGTAACAGGATCATTCGTGAGATAAATCGGTAAGTTAATGTTGAAGAGATGTAATAGTTTTTCAAAATACCCAGACCAAGCCACGGCTACCGTGGTAGCTCCCATCATGTATTCCAAAATTAGGTTCCAACCAATGAACCAGGCAAAAAACTCACCTACTGTACCATATGAATAGGCATAAGCTGAGCCTTCCACAGGCAAAATCGAGGCAAATTCAGCATAACATAATGCTGCAAACGTACACGCTACACCCGCCATCACAAAAGATAAGGCCAAAGCAGGACCCGCCCAATCATGTGCAGCAATTCCTGTCAAGGTAAAAATACCCCCGCCAATCACCGCACCGATACCCAAGGAGGTCAAAGCCCATTTTCCAAGAACACGTTTTAATTGATTGTTTTTAACGTCAGCTGCATAGGCTTCCAACGGTTTTTTTCTCCAAATACTGTTGCTCATAGCATCAAATTTTTAAATGGAAATCATTAAAAAGCCGGTGCAAATATTGCACCGGCCTAATGAATTTATTTCTTTTCTTTTTTCGACGTACCAAAGTCGATTACAATAGGTGCAGCTACAAATATAGAAGAATATGCACCAAATACAACACCAATAAACATGGCGAAAGAGAAACCTCTTAATACATCTCCACCGAATAATAATAAGACAGTTACTACTAAAAACACGGTTGTTGCTGTCATCACCGTACGAGACATGGTATGGTTAATAGACTCGTTGATGGTTTTAATCATCAATGGCTTATTTCCCATGTCAGGATCTACACCAATTTCCTCACGAATACGGTCAAAAACAACCACTGTATCATTGATGGAATAACCAATTACTGTCAAGATCGCTGCAATGAAAACCTGGTCAACTTCCAATTCAAATCCGAATAAACGAACGATTCCTACCATACCTAGTACCACCAATGTATCGTGCAATAGAGCGATGATACCTCCTAATGAATACTGCCATTTACGGAAACGAATTAAGATATAAATAAAGATGGCAATCAAGGCATAGAATATCGACACAAAAGATTGGGTCAAAATATCATCCGCTACTGTAGCACCAACTTTGGATTCAGATAAAATCTTAGGATTGCTTGCAGAAAATTCTGATAAACCTTTCTCTAAAGCTGTTCTAACTGTTTGGTTAGCTTGAATCGATTCATCTTCTACCAAATAAGAAGTTGTTACCTTTAATTTAGTTTGACCATTATAGGTCTTTACCTCAGAACCAACACCATTGAAATCATCTTTCAAAGCTTCCTTCACTAATCCTGCTTCTACTGGCTTAGAGAACTCCACCACATATGAACGACCTCCTTTGAAGTCAACACCTAAGTTAAATCCACCTTGCATGAATAAAACAATACCACCTAATAAAATTAATCCCCAAGAGAACCAATATGAATATTTACGCTTTCCAATGAAATCGAAATTCATGCCTTTGAATAAGTCTCTAGAAATAAAGGTTTCAAAAGTCATTTCTTTCTCTTTTCCAGCTTTAATGGCACGTTTAGCCATCCAATCAATGAAGATATGTGATAGGTATACCGCAGTAAATACAGAGGTAATTAAACCAATACAAAGGGTCACACCAAATCCTTTTACTGAACCTGATCCAAAAATAATCAAGATTACACCGACCAAAACTGTGGTGATATTACCATCCAAAATAGCACTTAGTGCCTTCTCATAACCTAAGTTAATGGCTTCCAATAAGCCTTTCCCTTTATGTAATTCTTCTCGAATACGTTCATTAATCAATACGTTGGCATCCACCGCCATACCCAGCGTCAATACAACACCTGCAATACCCGGTAGAGTCAAAGAAGCTTGGATCTGTACCAATACTCCAGCAATGAAGAATAAGTTAAAGAATAAGGATAAGTTAGCCATCCAACCTGGAGTACCGTAGTAACCAACCATGAAGATGATAACCAATAACAAACCTAATACCATGGATAAATATCCTTGGTTAATAGCTTCATTTCCTAGGGATGGACCAATGAAAGCATCTTCTACAATTCGCGTAGGAGCTGGTAACTTACCCGCTTTCAATACATTGGCTAAGTCTTTTGCTTCTTCTACGGTAAAGTTTCCAGAGATGGAAGAACGACCACCAGGAATCTCACCATTGATAACTGGAGCAGAGTATACATAACCATCTAAAACAATCGCAATACGACGACCTACATTAGCACCAGTCAAGTTTTTCCAGATACGAGCACCTGTTCCATTCATGGACATGGTTACTTCTGCACGACCAGTCTGATCGAAATCTTGTGCGGCATCTGTAATCACATCACCTTCTAAAGGAGCAGATTGTCCTTCTCCTTTTTTCAAGGCTTCAAGACTCAAAATCTCATCTCCGTTGGTAGCTGGTGTTCCTTTAGCTGACCAAGCAAACGTTAAATTAGCAGGGAAAAAGCCTTTCACTTCTGGGCGACGGAATAAAGCATTAACGCGGGCCGTATCTTTACGATACACTCCGATACCATTTCCCATCTGTACAAATAACTTAGTCAATGCATTGCCAGCCGCTGTATCAGCCTTAGCTTTTCCAGAATCAGTTTTAGAAGCCGAAGTCAATTGAGAAGCTAAAGCATTAGCTGAAGTATCTTTAGACGCTGCAGCAGGTGCTGTAGCAGCCACTGGTGCTTTTGTCTCTTGTTCTAATAATGCACCTAAAGCATTTAATCCAGCGCCATATTCATTCAATTCATAACACTCAATAAATTCTAATTTGGCAGCCCCAGATAACAATTTACGAGCACGCTCAGGATTGTCTACACCCGGCAGCTCCACCTGGATACGGTTAGAACCTGGTAAACGCTGAATGTTCGGGTTGGCTACTCCAAATTTGTCGATACGCGCTTGAATAATTTTGTAAACGCGGTCTACAGCACCATCAATTTCCGCATTAATAACTTTCTTAACTTGAGAATCTGAAGAAGTAGAACTGATTTTACCACGGTTCACTGAATTAGCAAACACCGAAGCTAAACTTTGGTTGGGAGCTATTTTAGCAAAAGCTGCGTAGAATAACTCATTGAATGGCAAAGTAGAATTGATTTGCTGTTTTCTAGCCTCTTCTAATGCTTTCTCAAAAGTTGGATCATTACTTTTACCAGAAAGTGCACGTAAAATTTCATCTGGTGAAACCTCTAATACGGCATGTAAACCTCCTTCTAAGTCAAGACCTTTTTGTAGGGCATATTGAGTTACTTCCTGGAAAGTATATCCCAAATAAACAGGTTGTTTCCAAAGGGAATCGATAAAGCGTAAACGCTTCGCAGGATCATACTTACCGTCTTTGCTTGTAGCATAAGTAACGGCTTGATCACGTAATTGATTCGCTTTCCAAGTAAAGGAAAGGAAAAAGATACAAAGGGCTGAAATAATCGTAGACAGCCATATAATGGCACTTTTGTAACGCATAATAGTAAATTAAAATTGAAATAAAATAAGTGTAAAATTGTCCAACAAATTAGACAATTCTCAAGGGGCCAGAGTGGCTATAAATTGGGTAAATAGAATACTCAGTATCTGAGCACGCGGCAATGCAATAGGTAATTTAAATGCATGCAACGTTTCTTGGAAACTAGGAATCGACAATTGCTGAAAAGCCCAATCCGTTGGAAAATCCAACTGAAGATTGCTACTCACCTGATATACAGGCTGTTCAGCCTTTACAATCGTTTCTGGATTAGTTTCTTTCTTACTAGATGGTATTTTTTTCTCTGTTTGTACTACCTTTTTCTCTGCGGAAAACAGGAAAATAGGATTTGCTACCAGCCAGAATAGGACTGGTAGAAATAAAAACAATTGAAAAAAGTTAGCCTTCTTTTGCATGATGGGGAGCAAAAATAGGATATTTTTTTTACAATTCCATTTCCCACTCAAGTAAGATTAAAATTTGTAAATTTGCGAAACAAAAACCGTGAGCATGTTGGCATACCTGGATCCTATTCACATCAAGTCCTTTATTCAATCAGCCTTAAAGGAGGATGTTGGACCAGGAGATTACACTTCCTTGGCCACCGTGGACCATGATGCTCATGGAAAAGCTCAGTTATTAGTAAAGGACGTGGGTATTTTGGCTGGTGTTGAAATGGCCCTTCATATATTCCAAGAGGTAGATGCTGACTTACAAGTGCAGACCTTTATGATGGATGGAGCAAGTATTCAACCTGGGCAAATCGTTTTAGAGGTCCAAGGTAAGGCTCAATCCATTTTAAAAGCAGAGCGGCTAGTGTTAAACTGCATGCAGCGAATGTCAGGAATTGCTACCTACACCAAACGGATGGTAAACCTGCTGGAAGGAACCCGTAGTCAATTATTAGACACTAGAAAAACAACACCCAACTTCAGGATTGCAGAAAAATGGGCCTGTAAAATTGGAGGAGCAGTGAATCATCGTTTTGCTTTATATGACATGATTTTAATAAAAGATAATCATGTCGATTACGCAGGTGGTATCAAAGCTGCCCTTGAAAAAGCCTTTGCCTTTAATCAAACAAACCAATTGGGCTTAGCGATTGAAATTGAAGTCAGGAACGAGTCGGAATTAGATGAAGTCCTAGCTTTTGGGGGGGTGCAACGAATTATGTTGGATAATTTTAGTCCGGATCGACTTAGAGATGCCATTAGAAAAATCAATGGAAGATTTATTACCGAAGCATCCGGGGGAATTAATGAAAATACCTTAAGAGCCTATGGCGAAACGGGGGTAGATTATATATCCATGGGTGCATTAACCCATCAAATTAAGAGTTTAGATCTGAGCTTAAAAGCAAAAAAAGCATGAATTTAACGGAAGAAGCAGCAGAAGTAGGTTATATCAGTAGATCTGCACCCAAAGGGGCAGAATTAATTGAAGCCATAAAAAGATTAAAAGCCGAAAAAAATGCGGTGATTTTGGCACACTATTATGTAGATGGTGAAATCCAAGAATTGGCTGATTTTGTGGGAGACAGTTTAGGACTTTCACAAGCGGCAGAAAGAACTACCGCCGACCTAATCGTTTTTTGTGGCGTTCATTTTATGGGTGAAACGGCCAAAATATTAAATCCGCAAAAAAAGGTTGTTGTTCCTGATTTCAATGCCGGTTGTTCTTTAGCTGACTCAGTTCCTGTAGAGGAATTTGCGGCTTTAAAAGCGAAACATCCTGAGGCCGTGGTGGTAAGTTACATCAATTGCTCAGCTGAAATTAAGGCCATGACGGATATCATTTGTACCTCTTCCAATGCGGTGCAGGTGGTGGAGTCCATACCTAAAGACAAAGAAATCATCTTTGCTCCAGACGCTAATTTAGGCAGGTATGTGGCTCATAAAACAGGACGCGATCTCATTTTATGGGAGGGTGCCTGCATGGTTCATATTGATATCTCACTTGATAAATTAAAGCAATTGCGCGTTGAATTCCCTGATGCATTGTTGATTGCCCATCCCGAATGTAAGGAAATGATATTACGTGAGGCAGATTATGTAGGAAGTACAACGGCATTGTTGAACTATGTGGAAAAATCAGAGCGACAAACCTTCATTGTAGCTACGGAAGCCGGCATTTTGCATAAAATGAAAATGGCTGTTCCTCAAAAACATTTGATCCCCGCCCCTGCCAATGAGCAAAACTCCTGTGCTTGCAGTGAATGTCCCTATATGAAGATGAATACTTTGGAGAAATTATATAACGCGCTATATTACGAGCTTCCAGAAATTCATTTGAGCGAAGAAATCAGAATCCCTGCTTACAAAGCCTTGAAAGCCATGCTGGAAATCTCCAAATAAGGATTAATAAATGAGCTTGGGGGCCACTTAGATTTGTCAACTTTCAAAAAGTTGACAAATCTGAATGACACAATTGAATGAAAAACCAATTCGTCGATCCAGATTGACAAACCTGAACAACATACCTGATCATCAAACCAAGCGGAGGGAAGCTCAAATCTAAGCTCGAAACCCCAGATAATCCGAGAAAAAACTGATAAAGAATATCAGCTTATTGATGTAATTCAAACAAGGCTTCAATCTCTACAGGAATATTGTCAGGTAAAGTCCCCATACCCACAGCACTGCGAACACCGATTCCCATTTCCTCCCCCCAAACCTGCGCAAATAACTCACTACAGCCATTGATGATATAAGGATGTCGCTCAAAATCAGAGGTACAATTCACCATTCCCAATACTTTTACCACCCTTTTCACCCGGTCTAAACTACCCAGCTGTGCCTTTAAAGTAGCCAGAATAGTCAATCCAACTTGTTGGGCTGCTTGCTTTCCTTCTTCCATCGTTAAGCTATCCCCAATACGGCCAATGATTAATTTTCCATTAGTTTGCACAGGTCCATGACCTGAAACGTAATACAATTCCCCCATTTGAAGACCAGGCTTATAAACACCTAGTGGACTAGGTGCCGGTGGTAATGCCAAATTCAAGGCTGCAAAATTTTCTTCTGGTGTACGCTTATCCATATAATTGATGTATAATTTCTGAAATTAATCCTGTCCATCCTGTTTGATGACTGGCTCCTAAACCTTTACCCGTGTCTCCATCGAAATATTCAAAAAACAACATAGAATCCCTGAAATGCTCATCTTCTTGCATTTTTTCATAGGTTCCATACATGGGAATCTTTCCTTCTTTATTCGGGATAAACAAATCTAATAATCGCTTTGAAACTCCTTCGGCTGCATCTTTGATATTAACCATAACACCCGAATTAGTCGGAAATTCAACCTCATAATCCGTTCCATAATAATCAGAGAATTTCCTTAATGAATCTATAATTAAGAAATTCATTGGAAACCAAATAGGTCCTCGCCAATTGGAATTCCCTCCAAACATATCACCCGTAGATTCCGCAGGATCATAATTGACCTGAATGGTACCTCCATCATAGATGAATTTATATGGATGCTGTTGATGGTATTTTGACAAAGTTCGTATACCAAAATCCGATAAAAATTCCGTTTCATCAAACATCCGCTTCATGATCATTTTCATACGATGACCCCGCAAAATGGATAATAAGCGGCTTTCTCCCTTACCTGGCTCATACCAACGAGAGATCAAATTGGCCAAATCCGGTCGGTTATTCAAAACCCACTCTACCCTTCTTTTAAATTGAGGTAATTTTTCCAACATTTCTGAAGTCAATACCTCTACCGCAAACAATGGAATTAAGCCAACCATTGAACGTAATTTCAATAACATCAAGCTACCATCTTCCTTATGTAACATATCATAATAGAATTGGTCATCCTCATCCCACAAATTCAATTTATCCCCTCCAATGGCCTGCATCGCTCCTGCTATGTGCAAAAAGTGCTCAAAAAACTTGGAAGCCATATCTTGATACACTGGCTTCTCAATCGAAATCTCACAGGCAATTCGTAGCATGTTCAAACTGTACATGGCCATCCAACCTGTTCCATCCGCTTGTTCTAAATGCCCGCCCGTAGGCAAGGTGGCCGATCGATCAAATACACCGATATTGTCCATCCCCAGAAAGCCTCCACCGAAAATATTATTTCCTCCCTCATCTTTCAGGTTGACCCACCAAGTAAAATTCAACAAGAGTTTATGGAAAATCCTTTCTAAGAAAGTAACATCTCCCACTCCCCCGTTCATTTGCTTATCTATCTCATAGACCTTCCAAGTCGCCCACGCATGTACAGGTGGATTTACATCCGAGAAAGACCATTCATATGCGGGAATCTGGCCGTTAGGATGCATGTAATATTCACGAAGAATTACTGCTAATTGCCGCTTAGCAAAATCTGGATCCAACCTAGCCAATGGCAAGGTATGAAAAGCTAAATCCCATGCCGCAAACCAAGGATATTCCCATTTATCAGGCATGGATAAAATATTTGCCGCATACATATGGCGCCAAGTATTATTTCTACCCACCTTTCTACTCGGATGCGGTGGCGGCATAGAAGGATCTCCTTTGATCCACTCAAAAACGTTATAATAATACCATTGCTTTGTCCAAAGCATACCCGCATAAGATTGACGCTGTATGTGGCGCAACTTCTCCTCTTTTACATTTCCATGCAAATCATCATAAAATTCATTGGCTTCCTTGATTCTTGCGGAATATATTTGATCAAAATCCTCAAAAGGATGTTGCATGGAGTGATTCGTCAACCGCAAACGAAATACCTTTTTACCCCCAGCAGGAATTTTAGCTGAAAAACGAACCGCCGCCTTACTTCCGATATTATTGGGATTAATGGTATTCTTCGCCTTGTTAACGATGTAGTCATTGATACCATCCTTAACAAAATGACTTAAATTAGGTGAATCATGTAGGCGACGAAAGTTGGTTTCGTTATCGCAAAATAAAAATTCATCTGCATTTTCGGCATAAAGCTTGAAACGCCCCACTACCCGGTGATCTACCTCAATAAAGGAATGACCCACCCCAGTAAGCAATGGTTTATATTTATAATTTTCATATCCCCAACACCAAGTATTTCGATACCAAATGGTGGGTAATACGGTGATTGGGGCCGCTACTTTGGCTCGATTCTCTACCGTTACTTGTATTAAAATATCCTGCTCATCGGCTTTGGCATATTCCATTTTGATGTCAAAATATTCATTTCGATCAAATATGCCAGTATCTAACAATTCATATTCAGGCTCTAAACGAGTCCTTTTTTTACTTTCATCAATCAGTTTTTGATAAGGGAAAGCTTGGTGCGGATATTTATAACTCATCCGCATATAAGAATGAGTCGGGGTAGAATCCTCATAATAATACAATTCCTTAACGTCCTCTCCGTGATTGGATTCCCCACCAGTTAATCCGAAAAACCGCTCTTTTAAGATATGATCTTTGTGATTCCAAAAGGAAAAAGCGAAACAGACATGCTGCTTATTATCTGAAATTCCGCCAATGCCTTCCTCGCCCCAACGGTAAGTTTTGGACCGAGCCATGTCGTGAGTAATCGAATCCCAAGCATTTCCATGAGCCGAATAATCCTCTCGTACCGTACCCCACTGCCTTTCTGTTAAGTATGGGCCCCACTTTTTCCAGCCTTTATTATCATTACGAGTTTTTAATCGTGCACGCTCCGCTCCTAGTTCCGACATAGCTTATAATTTGTATGAATAAATGCAAATCGCAAAGTTATTGATTTCAATCAGATTCGAAATAGAATCCAGGACGAATTCAAAACTACCGCTGAATAATACCATTCCATGTCATTTTGTGATATAATCCACTGGTTTGAGCTAATAACAATCCACTAAAATTGAATAAATTGCCCTTGAAATATCGCATATTTTGAAAATTCATGCGTTTAAACCAGTAAAAATAAAATGCAATTTTCCACTCCCATTCCAATACCCGAATCCACCCAGAAAATAATTCCCTCCTCCTCAGTAATTAGCCTAGGTTCTTGCTTTGCTGAAAATATGGGAAAAAGAATGGAAAGTTTGCCTATTAACATCCTGAACCAACCTTTTGGAACGCTATTTCACCCCAATGCTATCCTGAAAGCACTTCAAACAGAAAAACTTTCTCCTATAGAATTAATCAATCAACAAGGTATTTGGCTGCACCCAGATTACCACTCTAGTCTATGTGCCGCAGACCCATCTGACCTCATGGAGCTGATACAACAGCGTCAACAAATCGTCAAAAAAAGTTTGGCACAAAGCCAATTTTTGCTGATAACCTGGGGTACGGCTTATTATTATTGGGATAAAAAATTAAAAAGACCTATTGCAAACTGCCATAAACAAGCAGCTAATGCCTTTGAAAAACGATTATCTACTTTGGATGAAATCATTGTTCCTTATCAGGAATTCATTCAAAAAATAATCAAGAAAAATCCCGATTTACGCATTATTTTAACGGTTTCTCCAGTCAGACATACCAAAGACGGCATGCCAGAGAACGCGGTTTCCAAGGCATTGCTTCGCTTGGCCGCAGAAACATTAAAAAACAATCACGAGCAAGTCGACTATTTTCCTGCCTTTGAAATCATGATGGATGAATTACGCGATTATCGGTTTTATGCTGCTGATATGATTCATCCTAATGAAACTGCTGAAGAATACATTTGGGAAAAATTCAGCACCTGTTATTGCAGCCCAGCATTACTCCAAATTGAAAAAAAATGGAAATCGGTATTTCAAACCTTAGGACATCAATTTCATCCAGCCAAAAAAGCCCTTTATTTGCAAAGCTTGGAACAATGTAAATCTGAGTTTTCCAAGAGTAATTTGGGCTATGATACCCATAAAATTTTGCAAGCCATACAAGCTCGAATTTTATCAATAAGTTAATTCCAAGAGGCAATTAAAGGTGAAAAAACCTTATATTTGAGGTTTGATAGAGACAAAGCATTCATGGGAGAATTAAGCGTAAGTAAAGAAATCATATTAGGTGCCTTAAGCACCGTTCAAGAACCTGATCTTAAAAAAGATTTGGTGACCTTGAACATGATAAAAGATGTGGAATTAGGTATTGGTGAAGTTCGTTTCACCGTGGTATTAACCACTCCTGCCTGCCCATTAAAAGAAAAAATTAGACAAGATTGCGAGGAGGCCATTCATCGTTTGGTGCATCCCGACTTAAAAATTATCATCAACATGACGGCGGAGGTTACCAGCCTAACTTCCTCTGATCCATTAATTCCTGGTGTCAAAAATGTGATTGCCGTAGCCTCCGGTAAAGGTGGTGTAGGTAAATCAACCGTAACGGCTAACCTAGCCATGGCTTTAAAGCAAAGCGGGGCTAAGGTAGGTATTTTGGATGCTGATATCTCAGGACCATCCATCCCAGTGATGTTTGGGGCAGAGGAATTACAGCCCTTGGTACAGGAAGTCAACGGTAAAAACCGCATTCAGCCCATCATGCAATATGGCATTAAGATGATTTCAATGGGCTTTTTAGCTCCTAGTGAAAGTCCAGTGCCTTGGAGAGGTCCCATGATGACCCAAGCTTTACGTCAATTCTTCGGAGATACCAATTGGGATGAATTAGATTATTTGCTGATTGACCTGCCTCCTGGAACTTCAGATATTCATTTAACATTGGTTCAATTAATTAAATTGACTGGAGCTGTTATCGTGACTACTCCTCAAAAAGTAGCTCTGTCTGATGCGACTAAAGGATTGCAATTTTTTAACCAGGCTGGAATCAATGTTCCAATTTTAGGTTTAGTAGAAAATATGGCCTACTTTACTCCAGCGGAATTACCAGACAATAAATATTATTTATTTGGTAAAGACGGCGGCAAAAACTTAGCAGAAAAATACAAAGTACCTTTCTTGGGCGAAGTTCCCCTGATTCAAGCCATCCGCGAAGCCGGAGATGAGGGAAAGCCCATCGCTGCTACGGAAGGACCAAGTGCCAGCGCTTTCGCTAGTATTGCTGCTAATTTAGCCCAACAAATTGCTATTAGAAACGCTTCTACTCCACGTCAATAATTATGGAAAACCACCCTCTATATTCGAAAGTACAAGCAGCCCTTGATTCCATACGCCCCTACCTCATTGCCGATGGTGGAAATGTGGAGATCGTTGAAATTACAGATGATAATCGCCTAAAGCTTAATTTATTAGGTGCTTGTAAGTCATGCAATATGTCTGCCATGACCTTTAAAGCAGGTGTTGAAGAAGCCATTCGTCGCGAAGTGCCCGAAATTATATCGGTAGAAGAGTTAAGTCAAACCCTACAATCTTAAGTTTCATGATGCGAATTGGAATATTTTTTGGGGGACCGGCTCGTGAACGTGAAATTAGTTTTGCTGGCGGTAAGACTGCCATGGCTCATATCAATAAAGCCCTATTTCAACCTGTCCCTGTATTTGTGGATAGCTTAGGTAATTTTATTTTGATCCACGAAGATTTGATACATTCAAGTTCTATTCGTGATTTTTTCCCTCCAAAAAGATTTCAAGACGACATATTCTCTGTTTACATCGAATCCATTAAGGATTTATCGACGGAAGATTACCAACAGATCATTGCTGAAATTGGGCAAGTAATTCAGCCACATGAATTTTCCCAATACTTTGATTTTGTTTTCTTGGCCATGCATGGACCCGCTGCAGAAGATGGTAGCATTCAAGGTTTATTAGAATGGTTTGGCATCCCCTATTCGGGACCAGGTTTACTAGGCTCCTCCATTGGTATCGATAAAGCCAAACAAAATGACTGGCTAAAAAAGAGTGTTGGTTTAGATAAAAAGTATTTTGTACTTCAACGAGAAGATTACGAAAAATACGGAAGAGAGACCCTTTTTGAACAAGTGAAAAAGGAAATCGGAATTCCATTTGTTGCCAAAGCGCCACATCAAGGCTCTTCCATTGGCTTGGCTTTTGTGAAAAAAGATTCCTTAGAAGACTTCGACAAGGCGATCAAAAAATGCTTATTTATTCAAGAAATTTACCGCGAGGACTGGTTGAATTATACGGAAGAAGATAAATTAGTTTTATTACAAAAAATGGTGAATTTGGACGAAGGAATTGGTTTTCCTGTCCGATTTAATCACCAAAACTACCAACACCCGGCCGACTTACTTCCCAGTTTACAAGAATATTTCAAATTAAGTGTTACCAAGGCTAGTATTCATTCCATCCATTCGGAAGATGCTATCTTGTTGGAATCTTTTGTCCAAGGCAACGAATTTAGTTGTGGCGTGATTCAAAGTCCCAAAGGACAAACGGTTGCCTTACCTCCTACCGAAATCGTTATCGATGAATCAGTCGAAGTTTTTGATTTCAATGCTAAATATAAATCTAAGGCTACTCGGAAACGCATACCCATGGATGCCAGTTTAGTGGATTTGCAACAAATCCAAAAAAAGGTCTGTCAGGCATTTGATGATTTAGGCTTTGGTGTTTGTACTCGAATCGATGGATTTTTATCAGAGGGTGGCCAGGTGGTTTTACATGATCCCAATACCATCCCAGGTATGTCGCCTAGTTCCTTAATTTTTAAACAAATGGCAGAAATTGGATTGACCATTACGGATTCAATTACCTATTTCATCCGCCAGTCTTTAAGAGAAAGGATGCGTACAGGTAAAAACTACCATGCCATTCGTAAACAATTAGAAGCACTTGATTTGGCCATTAAGGAAGAATTAGCTGCCCAAAATCAGCAAGAGAAGATTGTCCTTGAAATTAGAGGCAATCATGCGCTTGAATTAGAAGAAAGTTTTGAAGCTGTAAAAAAACAAGCTCATGCTTTATCTGCTGCAGGAAAACAGTCCTTTATTGTTCAAACTCCCATATTATTAGAGGAAGGTGAAATAATGGTTACTGTCAATACCGCTCAGTGGAACAAAGATTCCGCCGCTGAAATGCTTGAGGCTATCTCCAAAGGGGTGCATCCTTTGATAGCCCAAACACGTCAACTAGCCCAAGAAATTACTGGTTTTTACACCCAATCTAAAACAGTTTAACCATATGGAAATCAACTCATTGCAATACCCGATAGGTAGGTTTTCAGCTCCTGAAAACATCACTCCAGAAATTAGAACAGCATGGATTAAAACCTTAGTTGAATTTCCAGAAAAATTGCAACAAGCAGTAGCTGGAATGTCGCAAGAGACTTTAGCCAAGCATTATAGACCGGGTGGTTGGACGGCTCGTCAAGTAATTCACCATGTCAATGATAGCCATATGAATTCTTTTATTCGTTTTAAAATGGCTTTGACAGAGGAAAACCCCATCATTAAACCCTATTCGGAAGCTGATTGGGCTAATTTACCCGATGGCAACGAAGCACCCATAGAATGGTCAATAGAAGGGATAAAATATATTCACTTACGTTGGGTATTTTTATTACATGCGATGCAGGAAAGTGATTGGAAAAAATCCTACGTGAACCCAGAAAGAGGAATTACCTACCCATTAGATCGCGCATTAGGAATTTATGCCTGGCATTGTGACCATCATTTGGCACACGTGTTATCGGTAAAATAAAGAAAGAGAGCCTTAGCTCTCTTTCTTTTTAGTCTGCTTAATGGTTTGAAGCTGGTTGACACTCATCATTTGCTGCATGGTTCTTTGCATATTATCAGCAGAGCCATCTAAGAAAATAACGTTTCCGTTCGACTGCTCTCCAAATTGCTTAATGGCTTCCGTCCACATAGAGAATAAAATCACGGAGGTATCTAAGTTGGCTTGTTGCATTTCTCTAGCTGCATCCGACATCCCTTTGGCTACTTCTTGTCGGAATAAAGCCACACCCTGTCCGCGCAGTTGAGCAGCCTCCCGCTCGGCATTCGCCGAAATTTTGATCGCATTACCTTCCGCTTCAGCAGCTTTGGTTTTGGTGATTAATAAAGCTTGACCTTCATTTTCAGCAGCTGCTTTTAGGTTATTAGAAGCCACAACTTGACTCATGGATTTCAGAATCACTTCATCAAACGTGATGTCATTTAATTGTAAATCTTGTAGGTGATAACCCCATTCCTCCATCACTTGATCGATTTGATCTTTCACATAAGAAACAATTTCCTTGCGCAAACTCAAGATTTCGCTTTGGCGCTTGGTAGCCACAAAAGAACGAATTGAACCTTCCACTGTCCTAACCAATGTTTGCATCAAACTTTGAGCATCAATGAATTTATAGGCTACATTTTTGATGGTTTCTTCCTCTTGATTGATCACTGAATAAAGTAACATGGATTTAAAATACACATTGGCTTGGTCAATAGTAATCGCTTGAAACTCTAATTCAATGGAGCGATTTTGAATGGAAATAACCTTATATACACTTTCAATCAGAGGTATTTTAAAGTTCAAACCTGGGTGAAGAATACGTTGGTATTTACCAAACATAGAAATAACCGCAATATTTCCTTGCTGAACCGTAACCAAACTGAAGAAAATTAATAAAATGGCAATGATTCCAAAAACGAGTAAAGTAGTCATGTTTTTTAGGGGATTATGTAAATAAACAACTCAAACTAAGGATTTTCCAAAAGGATTAGATGAAATAAATGATGAGCGGTTTTGTAAGATAGGAAATGAGTAAATCCCTCCTAGCTCTAAAATAATATATCAAAATATCCGCTATTGAATAAATGCATCATATAAGGCATTGGCTGTTTTTTTCAAGATCAAATTGAAACCATCCACACTTTCGGGGTGGCAGCCATTGCTTATCACAACTAATCCAAATTTTTCTTTGGGCTGAAAAAACATCAAACTCTCTAATCCATAGGCAGAACCTGTATGACCAGTCATGGTCTTCCCTGCTATCAATCGGTCTGTTTTTAATAATGCTAATCCATAATGTTCTTCTTCTGAAAGGGGCGTTTGCATCACCTTAGAACTACGTTTTGAAATAATTCTCATCCCTTCAAATTTACCCTCTTGACTATGCATAATCATATATCGTGCTAAATCACGCGTGGATATTTTCATCCCTCCCGTTGGGGAAAATATAGGTGTTGAGTATCCCATTTGATAATTAGCAATCTCCTGTGTTCTTGGGGCATAGGCTGCTAGTGATGCCTTAAACTTGGCTGAGTCAATGGAGTACTCATAAATTGTTGCGAATCGAGATTTATCCAATGAATCCACGCAATATCCACCATCAATCTTCAATGGCATAAGTATATGACGTTTTATGTACTGATCAAACCTTTCTCCAGAAACCTTTTCTATGATTGTTCCGGCCATATTAAAGTTTAGGTTACAATACATATAACCCTTACCTGGCTCCACCGGGTTGTAACATTGTGTCCAATTAGAATTCTTGGCTGGATTCAGGACATCCAAGCTAAAGTAACCCTGACTATCATTTAATGAGGACCGATGCGAAAGCAACATTCCCAGGGTAATCACTTGATTTGGAAATTGGGGATTACGAATTGGAAAACCGACTAGCTTACTGACATCATCTTCTAAGGATATTTTCTTGGCTTCTACCAATTGCATGATGGCTGTTGCTGAAAATGATTTGGAGATAGATGCAATCCTAAATAAGCAATCATCTGTCAAAGGAGTATTCTTGGATTGGTCTTTTAAACCAAATGAATGTGAATAGACCAATTTATTATTTTTCACCACAGCTACAGAGATTCCCATGACCGGACTTGATTTCATGATCGAATCAATGGCCAATTCTGCCTTTTGCGCTTGAGAAAAAGCAGATAATGGTACGGTAAAAAGAAAAATGCTGACTAATAACTTCATTTGAGGTAGGTATACAGGCATTTCGAAAATTCAAGCAAGCAAAATTTGCCAAATCCTAAATAGCACAATCAAATTAGCGGGCTTTTTCCACCTTTTTCTTATTCCAAGGAGCCGTGGTATTTTTGGCCATATCAATGGCAAGGGCTACCATCAGTAGTGTAAATAAGATGAGTACCCAACGGAATATTTTTTGATTTTTGCTCATTATACAACTTGTGGATTAAAATTAAATACTAAATCTCCCGCACCTTTACTTAATTCCGCAGCAGAGTCAGCATATTGAAACCGTAAATAGCAACATCCACCAGTTTCCATTTGAATTAATGTTCCTGAATAATAGGAAGCCACATAGGAAATGGATGGATTATGGGCTACCAAATAGATCACGGGTCTATTTTGCTTTTCAATTAAATTAACGTAATCTGGTCCGGATGCTTGATACCAACAAGCATCTAAATTAATAGGACCTACGATACCTAATTCACTTCTCAGTGCTGTGGCTGTTTCCACCGTTCTTTTGGCATCTGAACATAACCATAAACCCGTTGGCAGATGAACCGATTTAAGTTTTTGAGCCAACAAACTCACCTCTTCCATTCCCTGCAGTGATAATTGCCGCTCTTTATCGGGCTGATCGTAAGGCCCTGAGTGCGCATGTCGAATTAAAATTAGATCAATCATGATTCAAAATCGGCTTGAGTAATCAATGGGTATTCTCCTTTGGCATGTTTTTCTCCCATTTTAATGTAATGGGGCGGCCCAAATTTCAAACGCTCAATTTGCGATTCATTTAAGGTTTTGACCACCTTGGCAGGCGTTCCCAATACCAAGGAATAATCAGGTATTTCCATTCCTTCTGTCACTAAGGCATGTGCTCCAATTAAACAATACTTACCTATTTTAGCCCGATTCAGAACCGTGGCATGCATACCAATCAAACTGCCTTCGCCGACTTCCGCTCCATGTACAATGGCAGCATGTCCGATCGTAACAAATTTTCCAATGATGGTTTTATCCCCCTCATCTGCATGTAACACCGCGTTGTCCTGCACATTACATCCCTCGCCCAAATGAATTTCTTCCACATCTGCCCGAATGACCGCTCCATACCAAATAGAAACATTAGGAGAGATAAAAACTCGGCCCATGACAGAGGCGGTGGGTGCAATGAATATGGCCATAACTAGGTTAATAAAATTTTGCTTACTCCGAAAATTACTGATTAATTTCAGTCTTTCCATTTCCTTTTCATATTTCTTGTTTGAAATAAGCACTCCATAAACTTCAAATGGATGCTCCAAAATTTCTTAATTCACAGTGCTACCTCCCCAATTCTACATTCTACATTCTACATTCTTAATTCTACATTCCCAATTCTACCTCCCCAATTCTACATTCTACATTCTACATTCTACATTCTTAATTCTACATTCCCAATTCTACCTCCCCAATTCTACATTCTACATTCTACATTCTTAATTCTACATTCTACATTTCCCCTTAACAATTAGCCATATTTTCCCTTTCTTTGAGCCATGAAACAATTAATGGATCATTTTACTTGGAATCCATCGGATACCCTAATATCCATAGGATGTGGCTCAGCCTGGTGGGAAGTGAATTTATTGATACACCGACCTTGTGGGAAAATCATTTTAGTAGATACTCAAGTAGATGTTTTGAATGAAGAGGCGGTAGAAGATAGTATTCAGTATTTTAAAGAGAAAACAGCTTTACCTTTTTACCCTAAATTTGAGGTTCATAACCTGCCTTTAAACCAATTAGCTTTAGACCCTCAGAGTATCGATGGCATATTTATTTTCAATGCTTGGCATGAATTTGACCAAATAGAAGAGTTAATCCAAGCCATGAAACAGCTAATAAAACCCAGCGGCTGGATTATTTTGGAAGAGGAATTATCTATCCAAAAACGAGAAATACATGAGGGATGTGGGAAAAAGCTATATTTTCAGGAGGAAATTGATCAGCAAATGGCAAGTAAGCAATTTCAACTTCGACAAAAAGTGCCAAAAGAAAAACATAGTTTTTATTTAGAATACCGAAACCTTTGAAAACATGCTTTTTTTTGAGGGATAATAAAATGCTTTTCGCAAATTTGCATTCGAATTCAAACATCAATGACCCCAACTATCGAAAGACCATATATCATCGGAATTACCGGTGGAAGCGCCTCAGGTAAAACATTGTTTTTACAAAGACTGATGGCTCAATTTCCTTCCGAAGAAATCTGTTTATTATCTCAAGACAATTATTATCGTCCGAAGCATGAACAATCGAAGGACGAAAATGGGATTGAGAATTTTGATTTACCTGGCGCCATCGATGATGAGGCATTTGCGAAAGATGTAGAAAAATTACGTTCGGGTGAAATCGTAACCAGGGAAGAATACACCTTTAATAATTCAAGTAAAGTTCCAGATATCCTACATTTTTATCCGCGCAAAATTTTGGTTGTTGAAGGTATTTTTGTTTTCCACTTTCCAGAGGTTGCCAAACTTTTGGATTTGAAAATATTCATAGATGCGCAAAACAAAATCAAATTGAAACGCCGCATTAAACGGGATAACGAAGAAAGAGGTTATGATTTACAGGATGTAATGTACCGCTGGAAATACCACGTTAAACCTACTTACGAAGAATACATTCGTCCTCACAAAAAAAGTTGCGACATTGTCATCCCTAATAATGTCCATTTTGAGAAAGGACTCGAGGTGATTGTTCATTACCTTAAATCACGCATTAAGTAAATCTAGGTTGTAATGTAACCCCTTGTTTTCTTTTTGAGCACGGGCATGCTTAATAATTAAATAAGCCACATTAATCATATTTCTAAGTTCACAAAGTGGAACCGTGATTTTGGATTGCTTATACAATTCCTCATGCTCCAAATAGATAAGTTCCAATCGATCATAAGCCCGCTTTAAACGGCGATCAGTACGAACAATCCCTACATAATTACTCATAATAGACTCCAATTCGCGGGTCATTTCCGTTACTAGGACCATTTCCTCTGGATTCCGAGTTCCTTCATCATTCCATTGCGGGATGCCTTCAGGTATCATTTGTGTGCCAAATTCTGTGATGGATTTTTCAAAGGCACGATGAGCAAAAACAATCGCTTCCAAAAGTGAATTGGATGCTAGACGATTGGCCCCATGTAAGCCTGTATGTGAACATTCCCCCGCGGCGTATAGGTGCTCAATATTGGTTTGACTGTATTCATTAACGATGATGCCTCCACATAAATAATGCTGGCAAGGCACAACGGGGATCATTTCTTTTGACATATCAATGCCCAAATGATCCAAGCAATAATGATAAATCATCGGAAAATGAGCGATGATATCTTCTTTAGGAATATGTCGGGTATCCAAATACACATGCTCGGTACCATTTTTCTTCATCTCAGAGTCTATGGCACGAGCAACAACATCTCTGGGAGCCAAAGAAAGTCGAGCGTCATACTTTTCCATGAAAGTAGATCCATCTAAATTTTTCAAAATTCCACCGTGTCCGCGAACTGCTTCAGAAATCAAAAAATTAGGTTTCTTTCCAGGTTGGTAAAGGGCTGTAGGATGAAACTGGATGTATTGCATCCCTTTGACAAATCCTTTGGCACGGTAAGCCATCGCTATTCCATCTCCAGTGGCAATGGTAGGATTAGTGGTCGATTGATACACTTGACCTATACCACCCGTAGCTAATAGCGTAGTTTTTCCAATAAAAGTCTCTACCTTTTTGGTTTTTTTATTCAATACATATACGCCAAAACATTTTTTGTGAGGCGTATCTTTGGTCACTTTTTCACCCAAATGATGTTGGGTTATCAAGTCAACCGCAAAGTAATGAGTGAAGAAATCAACCGATGAAAAAGACTTCACCTTTTCTAATAAAGCCCTTTCAATCTCATTCCCTGTAGAATCTTTATAATGCAAGATACGTTTATCGGAATGCCCTCCTTCTTTGACTAGGTCAAAACTTCCATCAGATTTACGATCAAAATCTGTCCCATAAGAAATTAACTCTTTCAACCTCTCGGGAGCTTCTTTCACTACCAATTCTACCACGGCTGGATCACTTTCAAAATCTCCAGCTACCAAGGTATCTTGTATATGTTTTTCAAAAGAATCTTGATTATCCCAAACGGCCGCAATACCGCCCTGAGCATATTTGGTATTGGTTTCCTCAGCAACCGTTTTAGTTATTAGCGCAATCTTGATGGGGATTTGTTTATCCTGGAAGTATTGGGCTACCTTAACCGTATATGATAAGCCAGCGATTCCAGAACCCACCACAATAAAATCATACGTAGGCATATTCATGTCTTTCAGAGGCGCAAATTAACCAAAAGCCTATTTAAAACGAAATATTGAATATTAATGTTAAATTTGCATTGAATTAAACCCTTAAATAAACATTTGAAGCAAATGGAAACATCCAACAACACCTCAAAGATTGCCTTGATTGTATTGGCTGTATTAACAGCAGTATTAGGCGTCTTGTATTTTCGTTCCAACCAATTGACAAAAGAACAAGCTGTCAATATTGAAGAAAAAGCCACTGAATTAGCGAATACTCGCATGAAATTGGATTCCATTTCGACCCAACTAGATGCTAAGATTGAGGAAATCAAAGCATTAGGTGGCCAAGTTAGTGACTTAGAAGCATTGAAAGTTCAATTAGAGCAAGACAAAAGCTCTTTGAAAAAAGCCAACCACGCAACCATTGCCTCCTACGAGGCCAAAATCAAGGAATATGATCTAGTTTTGACCCAAAAAGATGCAGACATTGTTGAACTGAAAAAACAAAACGGCATCTTAACCGAGAATAACCAAGTCTTGACTACGCAAAATCAAACCTTGAATTCTGAAAATACTGGCTTAAAAACGGAGAACAAAACCTTAGCAGACACCCTATCGGAAGTAACTGCTAAAAACAAAGAATTGGCTAGAAAGGTAAGTATTGCTGCTGCTTTGAAAGCTCAAGGATTGCGCGTACTTTCTGTGAGTAACAAAGGGAAGGAAGCTGAAAAATCGCGTTTTAATGGTAAGAAAATTGAGAAGTTGAAAATTACCTTCAACTTAGCCAGCAACCCAATTACTAAATTAGAGAACAAAACCATTTTTGTTCGTGTCTTGGATGCTGATGGGGCCATTATTTCTGACGAAGCAGCCGGTTCTGGTAAGTTTACTCAAGACGGAAAAGAAATGGTTTATACGGCTAAGCAAGTAGTAACCTATACGAACAATAACCAAGCGGTAGATGTATTCTATTCTCGCGGTGGTGTAGCTTACAAACCTGGTAAATATACCATCGAATTATATTCGGAAGGTTTTGCCATTGGTACGGGTGGATTTGAAGTAAAATAAGAATTTCAGTGATTAGTTATTAAGAATTAAGAAAGGAACTGCGCGAGTGGTTCCTTTTTTAATGTAGAATGAAGAATGTAGAATGAGGAATTATGAGGCTCTCATTCTACATTCTTCATTCTACATTCTACATTCTACATTCTACATTAATTTCACTTTCCAAACAACTTATTGAAACTACGATTATAGAGTAAACTAGCCCCAAGTGTTTGGTTGATTTGATAGGAGTTTAATGACCCCAATAGGGTAGTTTGAACGTTTCGATTATAGGTTTTTAAACGGAGTGAACCATCCCGTTTTACAAAATATTCCAAGGCCCAGTCGCCTAATAAAATCAAAGGACTCGTTTGATTTCGGGCATCAGTGAAACCTCCGCTTCGAGTAATTCGTAAGCGATCATTCACATTGTATGAGGCCCTTAATTGTAAATTGGATAAAATATCTTGGTTCAAATTCCCTCCTCCTAAGTATACATCGATGTTCAAATCTTTATTGATTTGTGAAGCCAGATTACTCAATTGATTCGATAACATCTCCGTAAAATTTCCTACCAAATTACCCAAAGCGATACCACTTCCTCCAAATGGAGAAACCAATTGCCCAAACAATAAGACATTGGAGACTTGTCGGGTTAGCTCTTGTTCATCCGTTTTTATTCGGTTCGTAAATGCCGTAACAGCTCCGTTCAAATGAACATCTTTGGGGTAATCACGAATACCTATATCAAAGGAAATATTGGGCGATAAAAGTCTATTTTGCAAGTTGATTGTCACATCCACGGGATAACGTCTTTTAAACTCAGGCAAGTTCGATTTATTCGTGGTGTCTAATAAGATAGGGAATAATGAAGCATATTGCGTATAAATTGCTTTAATATTCACATTTGCTTCCAAAGGATCTCCTGTCCAAGAAATCTTTGATCCTCGCTGGATAGCAAATCGCTTATTGATTAAATTTTGTAAGGTAAAAGTATAGTCTCCCTGATCAATGGCATAATCTCCCACCATCCTAAACTGACCTTTTTTATCTAAGGTCATATTGATATTTCCCGTACCATAAATTCGCATCAAATCTCCCTTCTTTTTATCAATTTGAACTTCGCCATAGGCTTCTGGGGTAAAGGCCAAATCCAAGTCCAAACTAATGCCACCCTCTTTTAATTTAGATGTTATTTGCTGCGTGTTGGCATTCAAATCTACTTGCAAAGACTTACTAAAAAACTCATAGTCTTCATCATTTTCGGTACTACTTTCTCTATCCAAAGGTATGTATAAACGAGTTCCTCTTTCGCTTTTTAAGTCGGCAGTAATCAACAAATCATGCAAGGCTCCTCGAATGGATATCGGGCCAGAGGTATACCCCGTTCCATAATAAAATGAGGTAGGGTCACGCTGTGTATTCAATAATTTAAAGCGATTCAAATT
Source organism: Aquirufa sp. OSTEICH-129A (assembly GCF_054558355.1). Classification (NCBI taxonomy): domain Bacteria; kingdom Pseudomonadati; phylum Bacteroidota; class Cytophagia; order Cytophagales; family Flectobacillaceae; genus Aquirufa; species Aquirufa sp. OSTEICH-129A. Next base: position 214,823 of record NZ_JBPXKC010000002.1, read on the forward strand.
GGCTTCAATGTTCATTTCAAAAGGACTTCCTACTGGAAAAACAAAGTTTGCATTTAACTTAGCTGTATTACCTTCTGGGTCTGAAATCTTCCAATTTCGGCCTATGATTTGACGGGTCTTAAACTCAACCGTATCTGAAAAAGCCATGCTAGTTTTCAAGTAATCAAAAAATAATTTGGCTTTTTGAAGCACGATCTTTCCTTGGATATCTGGGTCTTCGATGGTGCCTCTAACCTTTAATTTACCTGAGGCGTCCCCAGCCAAACCAGAAAATACCCCTTGGGTAAAGGGTTCCAGAATACTCAAATTTGTCTTATTTAACTCGGCAGAAATATCTAGTTTGTTCCTAGTTTCAAAAGGCTTATAAGTACCATTAACCTCCACAACTGACTCCCCCAATCGATTTAAATGATAGTTTAAATCCATGGTTTTCAAGTCGGCATTATAGCTTCCTACACCTTGCAAATTTCCAATGTAAAACTTATTCAAATGCAAAGAATCTACCAACAACCAGGTATCTAAACGCGTGTGTTGGTACCAATCTTGGATATTAATTTCGGCATTCAATTCACCTTGTACTTTCAGTGAAAATAGGGGTGCCAATGTCCCCAGTTGAAACTTATTGGCTCGAAGCCTTAATGTTTCTGTGGAGTCCATGGACAAGCTTCCTTGCAAGGCAATTGATTGCTTTTGATTCGAAATCAAAAAGTGTTCAGCATGCAATTCCTTACCTTGTATGGATATTTTATTTTCTGGATCTACAGCCCAATCCTGCCCTAAAATCCTAAGATACGTATCTTTAAAACGGAGCGATAAACCATCCTTTTCAAAGCGCCAAACACCACCTAAATGTGCTAAATTCTCGTCACCTTGTTGCTTAAAATCCAATTCGAAATTGATTCGATCTTGATCCCAAAGACCATCCAATTTTAAGTTTTCCGTAGGGGTTAGGAAGTTCAGATGCTGCCTTCTCGACTGGAATACCAAGCTACTAGAAACCTCTGGGCCTCCTAAGAACTTCGAACTTTGGAAGGAAAAAATGGATTGATAAAACTTATATCCACCCAATACCAAGGTGTCAGGATAAGATTCTAAACTCAAGGAAACAGATCGTCCTTTATTGACGCTTCCTGAGAAAACTGTATTTTTAGCTAGGTCTATGGTAGGAAACCATCGGGTCAAAATGGGTTTAGCATCATGGCAAATTACCGTAAAGTCGGACACATATTTCCGATTCGTTTCATGGGATTTGGCGGCATAATAAGCAGCTCTTTCCGCCTCGTTTTTAGTGAAATACAAGGTGTATTCCTCCCACAACTGGCTCAAATCTTTTTGCAATTGAGAAGGAACAAAATCCCCCTCAGCCTCCACTGAAATCAGGTCTGAATTCAAACGATAATGTCTTTTAGGCCCTTTCAAATCAGAACTAAAAGTCAGTAGGTGAATGGGTAAATCCAACTTCTTAGGTGTTCCTAAAATCGCTTCGGAGAATGTGGCCCTACCTTCCAAATCATCCAAATCATTCATGGCAATATTTACCTGAAAATCACTCACCAACTGCATGGGAGTATCCGTAATTCGCAACCTTCCTAAATCCACATGGTCAATACGACCTTCCAAATTATAGACTGGTTTTTCCTGACGCAAATTAATTTCACCTGTCATTTGGGCCAATAAATTACTGTCCTTAACAGATACCAATCCCTTAAATAATTGCCTTTGTAAATTCCCTTTTAAACTTACTCTTCGGTAAGCATAGCGTTTAATATTGATTTCCGAAACTTGCCCATCAAAATCAACTTTAGCCGAATTACTAGAAAATCCAGAACCTTTTACCTGCGCTTCTAAATCAATCGTTCCCAAATATTCTTCCAAACTGAACAATTTACCCAGTTTAAATTTCTTCAATTTTAACTTCCCTTGGTACTTAGAAAAAGCCATGGAATCACTTAAATTCATCATGACATCTCCTTCCATATAGCCTAAACCTGTATTTAATTTACCCGAGGTGGAGAAATCCTTATTTGTTCCTGAAAACTTCCCTCCAAAGGAAACAGGCCCCAAAATATTCATTTTTTCCACGGCAGATTTGGACAAAAAGACTTGTAGGTCTTGCGGGTGAAAAAGGGAATTCACCATGTCAAAATTCATCACCGTTTTATCAATTTCTGGCAATCCCTGGAAACTAAAATCGCCCCGGAGTACACTTTTACTACCGAAGGCCATTTCAAAATTCTTCAAATTTAAACGGGCAACAGGGCCATCTAAATTGCCTTTCAATTTATACATGCCTTTGTATTGGTACATATCAGAGACAAATCGACCTAAGTCTTCGCCGCGAATTTGACTATTATCAAAATAGGCTTTCATTCTGACTTTCTTGTTCCATGACTTAAAGTCCTGGGTACTTGAATAGTCAAAAACAATCTGATTTTTTATTTGAGAATCATTGAAAAATAAATTCAATTGATCAAAGCGCATTTGCTTATCAGCATACATGAATTTGGTATCCAATGACTTAATATTCAGACCACTAATAGGATCCAAAGCCTTCAGACCTATGGTTTGTAAACCTAGGGTATCTCCTTGTACAAAAAAGTCCTTTACCTTGGCATTGATGTGGGTAAAAATGAGGTGATTTAGATCAAAATGTCGGGAAGTAGCTTCACTTTTAATTTGTTGATCATCCAACATAAATGAGCCATCCACCACTTCGGCATCTAAAATTTCAAATTTAGAGCTGGGGCCAGCTACGCTAGGACCTGGATTTAACCAATGGTCAATCCGTACAATAAATTCATCCAAATTCATTTTTCCGGATTTTTTTTCGAAAATCAGGTGTACTTTGGGTTGATACAAACGGGCATAATCCAAATGTGGATTACTTCCTTGGAAGAGTATATCAGAAAGATTAAAATTGATATCCAATCGCTCAATATGGATCATTTCTTTGCCCCAAGGGTCTTTGACACGCAAACCCCAAAAACTTATTTCATCAAAAAACTTGAGTTGAATGGCTCGAACTGTGAGTGGATAGCCGATTGCCTTCTCTATTTTGGGAGCAAAATATTGGGCTAATAGCGTTTGATTCGCAGGGACACGCAGTAATAAGACTAGCAAAAAAAACAACAAAAAAATCCCCACCAAACCGTAAAGAATGGATTTAGCGAAGATTTTGGTTGCTTTAATCATATTTTCTTTTTCAGAAAAACCACCGATTACGGCATATTTTGCCTTATTTTTGCAGAGTTTTAAATCCCTATGAAACTACTGGCCATTGAATCTTCCTGCGACGAAACATCCGCTGCCATTATGGTAAACGGAGAACTTCGTTCGAACATTGTATCCACTCAACTAATCCATACCCAATGGGGAGGAGTAGTTCCGGAATTAGCCAGCAGAGCTCATCAAAAATCCATCATACCTGTTGTACAGGAGGCTCTGCAAAAAGCAAATATAAACAAAAATGAACTGAATGCCATTGCCTTTACGCGTGGCCCTGGTTTATTGGGCGCCCTCTTAATTGGTACCTCATTTGCTAAAGCCCTAGCACTAAGTTTACAAATTCCATTGATCGAAGTGAACCACATGGAAGCCCATGTGTTGGCCCACTTTATTGAAGAGCCTAAACCCCAATTTCCCTTCCTTTGCTTAACCGTGAGCGGTGGTCATACGCAGCTGGTTTGGGTTAAAAGTGCTTTGGACATGGAAGTCATTGGTGAGACCCAGGATGATGCCGTGGGGGAAGCTTTTGATAAAACAGCTAAGCTCCTAGGTCTACCCTATCCAGGTGGCCCCATGATTGATAAATTAGCTAGGGAAGGAGACCCCAATAGATTCTCATTTCCTTTAGGGGAAATGCCGGGACTAGATTTTTCTTTTTCAGGTATTAAAACGGCTATTCTCTATTTTTTACAAAAAGAACAAAAGAATAATCCACAGTTCATTGAAGAAAATAAGGCGGACATTTGTGCTTCGGTTCAAAAAACATTGATCGACATGTTACTGCGCAAGGTCAAAAAAGCCATGAAGGAAAAAAACTGTCAGCAAATTGCCATTGCTGGTGGAGTAGCTGCAAATTCCGGACTTAGGAATGGTATTCAAGCATTAGGGACTCAACAGCATTGGGATGTCTTTATTCCAGCATTTTCCTATTGCACTGATAACGCTGGTATGATTGCCATGGCGGGACATTTTAAAGCAGAAGCAGGTATTTTCTGTGGTCAAGATGTAAGTCCGCTGCCAAGAATGGCGATGTAATGTAAACGGTTAATGATCTATTGGACGAAATATTCAATCTGGCTAGAAATGCCAATATGTAAGCTTAACCATTGACAATTTCTTTCATAGCATTCCAAAATGCTAATTTCAATGGTTTTTCGGAGTCTTTTAAGCTGGATATTAGTCGAGGGAAATGATACACCTTTTTGTTCACCCGACTGATGATTTTTCCTTCTGATAATTGTTCCTTCCAAGCGGGGATTTGATCACCTAAAAACACGTACCATTGAGCGTGGGTACCATCCACGAATTCGTCCAATGTGAAGGTTTCCATGGGTTCTAGAATTTGCCAATCATTCGCTTGAAGGGAAACCGGAGAAGCCGATAAAACTAATTGCAAACGCTCTTTTTCTGTGGCATTGATTTTCCCTACTACGACCAAACGGCAATTGACAGTCGGCAAAGTTGTTGAAACCTCATGAGGGGCTGTCGGCTCAGTAACGATTTTTTCTACAAAGCTTGCTTGAAGACCTGGACCAGATGGAATACTGGCTTTATCTTGAGTGGAATTAGTCTCCTTTTCAACCTGAGGAGCAAAGGTGGCAACCGGGAGCTCTACTTCTTGACTTGCTAGAGGCTCAGGCTCAGATAAAACAGAAGCTTCGGATGGAATGCTAGGCCGATCTGCTGGAATCCAGTAAATCTCATCGAACTTATACAATTCTGCCAAATCAATTCGATCCGAAGCCATGTTCTTTTTATGCCAATGATCCTCTTAAAACACAAGCCTCACGATCTGGGCCTGTAGAAATGAAGTTGATCGGTAAGTTCAAGTGTTTCTCTAAGAAAGCAATGTAATTTGTCAATTCAGCAGGTAATTCATTAAAATCACGCATTCCTTCTAAACTGCAATGCCACCCTGGAAGGGTTTCATAAATAGGTTTTACCTTGATATCGGTTATCTCAAATGGAATTTGATCTGTCACGGTGCCATCGGGCATTTCATAGGCAGTACAAACCAAAATTTCTTCAAAAATATTTAGGACGTCCGCCTTCATCATGATCAATTGCGTAACGCCATTAATCATCATGGCATATTTCAATGCTGGTAAATCAATCCAACCGCATCGACGAGGACGACCGGTCGTAGAACCAAATTCACGACCTTCTTGACGCATCGCTTCTCCCACTTCATCTTCTAATTCGGTTGGGAATGGACCTGATCCCACACGTGTAGCATAGGCCTTAAAAATACCAAACACTTCTCCGATGTTTTTAGGAGCTACCCCTAAACCGGTACAAGCTCCCGCCGTAATGGTATTGGAAGAAGTAACAAATGGGTAAGAACCAAAGTCAACGTCCAATAATGAACCTTGAGCTCCTTCCGCTAAAATGGTCTTGCCTAAATTAATGGCGTTGTTAACCGAATATTCGGAATCAACTAAAGCAAATTGCTTCATGAAATCCACGGCCTCAAAAAATGCCGCCTCAGCTTCCGCCAAATCATATTCAAATTTATACACATCCAAAATCGCTTTATGGCGATCCACTAGGGCCTTATATTTCTCGGAGAAATTAGGCGAAATCATATCACCTACACGCAATCCCTGACGAGAAATTTTGTCTGTATAAGTAGGTCCAATTCCTTTTAGGGTAGAACCAATTTTTTCTTTTCCTTTGGCTAATTCATAAGCAGCATCCAACAAACGGTGCGTAGGCAAAATGATGGACGCTTTCTTGGAGATTTCCAGGTTTTTCTTCAAATCAAGGTTAAAATGCGCTAATCCTTCGATTTCCTTCTTAAAAATGATGGGATCTAAAACCACGCCATTTCCGATAATATTCTGTACTTCCTGACGGAAAATACCCGATGGAATCTGATGCAACACATGCTTAAAACCATCAAACTCCAAGGTATGGCCCGCATTGGGTCCTCCTTGAAATCTCGCCACAACCTGATAACGAGGTGCTAAAACATCTACAATTTTCCCTTTCCCTTCATCACCCCACTGTAAGCCTAATAATACATCAACTGCCATAAAAACTATTTTTAAAATCTTCTATTCTTGAGACCTCGCTTGGAAATTAGCGCGGTGTTCACAATTCTTGTTGGTACATGATCCGTAGAATATCAAGGAATGGTGCATTACATTAAAGTGCAACATCTCTCCCACTAAACTCTGGATGGTTTGAACTCGAGGATCACAAAACTCCGTCACCTTATGACAATCTGTACAAATTAAATGATCATGCTGCCTGCGTCCATAAGACTTCTCAAACTGAGCTTGATTACGTCCAAATTGGTGCTTTACCACCAAATCACATTCTACCAAGACGTCCAAGGTATTATACACCGTGGCCCGAGAAACTTGGTATTTCTTATTTTTCATGGAGATGTATAACTCTTCCACATCGAAATGGTCGTCGCGTAAATAAATCTCCTCCAGGATGGCAAATCGCTCGGGTGTCTTGCGCAGACCCTTGTTTTCCAAGTAGGCTGTGAAAATTTTCTTAACCGAATCGAACTTATCTATTTCTGTGGACATTTAGCGAAAAAAACGACGTAAAATAAGCTATAAAAACTGAAAAAAGCTATTATTCTTCCCTAGCTACCTCAATTACTCCTGCCACTCGTTCTAATTCTCCTACGAGGGCAACTAAGTGGTCAGTATCTTGAATCATTAAGGAAATTCGCCCCTCAAAAAGCCCATCTTTGACTCCAATATTGAGGGCTGTAATATTCACTTTTAGTTCATCGGATATCACCCGAGTCACATCATTCACCAATCCCACCCGATCAATTCCACGAATCACCAAGTCCACCACAAATGACATGGCTATTTGACTGGCCCACTGCGCTTTAATCACTCGATCACCATGTCTTGATAGCAATTCGGGAGAATTAGGGCAATTGGTACGGTGAATTTTAATCCCCTCATTGATGGTCACAAAACCGAATACATCATCTCCGGAGATAGGATTACAGCATTTGGCTAAGGTATAATCCACCTTATCCATATCTTCACCAATCAACAAAATATCAGCATCTTTACGATCATGCTGCACGCGTTTCATCTCCTTGGTGAAGCTCTTATTATCAACAATGGGCACCTGGATAGCCTTCTCTGCTTGCTTCCGCTCGTGCATTTCCTTGTCGGACTTCCAATGTTTTAATTGCTCAATAGCGATGTAGCCTTTCCCAAATCGATAAAAAAGGTCATTGGCATCTTTGGCATTGTAATATGCTCGTAGCTGATTGGTGATTTCCAAAGTCAAACTAGGATATCCCAAAATCTTCAATCGATGCTCAATTAAATCACGCCCTTTAATAACGTGCGATTTATTCTCCTCCTTGATGAAATCCTTAATCCGGGCTTTTGCCTTCGTGGTAGTCACGATGCGCAACCAATCTTCAGAAGGTTTTTGCTTGGAAGAAGTTAATATTTCAATTTGGTCTCCATTGCTCAGTTTATGCGACAAGGGCACCAATTTTCCTCCTACTTTAGCCCCAATACATTTGGCCCCCACCTCCGAGTGAATTTCAAAAGCAAAATCCAAGGCAGTAGAACCCACTTGCAAAACCACTAATTTCCCTTTCGGTGTAAACACAAAAACTTCCTCATGATACAAGGAGTTTTTGATATCATCTACTAGTTCCACGGCCGACTGGCTCTTGTCATTAGTTTCTAAAGCCTCTCGAACTTGACTTAACCAGGATTCAAAAGCTTGACTGGTGCGCGTATCTGTTCCTTTGTATTTAAAGTGTGCAGCAACCCCCTTCTCGGCTATCTCATCCATCCTTTTGGTACGAATCTGTACTTCCACCCAACGGCCCTCCTTATCGTTGCCATAAGGCAAACTCATCACCGTGGTATGTAAGGACTCATATCCATTGGATTTTGGGGTTGACACCCAGTCCTTCAATCGACTAGGATTGGGACGATAATGATCCGTTACAATGGAATAGACTTCCCAGCAGTCTGCTTTTTCTCTCTCCAAGGGTACGTCAATCACCACCCTTACAGCAAATAAATCATAGATTTTATCAAAAGGAGTATTACTGCTTTTGATCTTATTGTAAATCGAATAAATGGATTTAGGCCTTCCTTTGATGGTGTAATTCAAATGCAATTCATCCAGTGATTTTTTAATAGGACGGATGAAATGATCGACAAAACTTTCCCGGTTCCGTTTGTTTTCTGTCAATTTATTGGCAATCTCCTTAAACGCTTCGGGTTCGGTATATTTCAAACCTAAATCCTCCAATTCTGTCTTAATAGCATTTAAACCCAAACGGTGGGCCAAAGGAGCATATAAATAAATGGTTTCAGAAGCTATCTTTAATTGCTTCTCCTTGGCCATGCTGGAAAGAGTCCGCATGTTGTGTAGACGATCCGCCAACTTAATCAAGATCACTCGAATATCGTCAGATAAGGTCAATAACATCTTGCGGAAATTTTCCGCTTGTTGGGAAGTCCCATACTCAAAAGTCCCTGAGATCTTGGTCAAGCCATCAATGATGGAGGCGATTTTCGGCCCAAAATCCTTCTCAATATCGGCCAAGGTTGTATCGGTATCTTCAACTACGTCATGCAACAAAGCAGAGATGATGGATGTGGTTCCCAATCCAATCTCTTCCACACAAATTTGAGCTACAGCCAAAGGGTGATAAATATAAGGTTCTCCGGATTTTCTCCTCATTTCCTTATGTGCCTCCGCCGAAATTAAGAAGGCCTTTTTTATTTGTTTGGCATCATCATCCTTTAAAAAAGGCTTGGCTGTTCGCAGCAATTTGCGATACCTTTTTAAAATCTCTAATCTTTCTTTTTCTAAATTGATAGGCATAGCTTACTCAGCAGTAATTAGAGCCACTGCCATGGCCGATATTCCCTCTCCTCTTCCAACAAAACCCATTCCTTCAGAGGTGGTTGCTTTCAAGGTTATCTGGTCCAATTCCACTGCCATTACTTGAGCTAAATTAGCTTGCATAGCAGGTATATGGGGATTTAACTTTGGCTGATCTAAAATGATGGTCACATCTACATTGCCTACTTGCCATCCTTTTTCACGAATCATTTCAAGCACACGGGTTAACAAGGCAATGGAGGAAACCCCTTTCCATTGCGGATCTTTATCTGAAAAATGGAAACCGATATTTCGTAGATTAGCTGCCCCTAAAAGAGCATCACAAATCACATGACAAACTAAGTCGGCGTCTGAATGACCCAAGGGCCCTTTCGTAGATTCAATTTCAATACCTCCTAAAATACAAGGTCTACCTTCGACCCAGCGGTGTACATCATAACCTTGTCCTACACGTATCTTCATTATGAATTCTTTTCTTTCTTATACCATAAGGTATTCGATTTCCCGTCAATAAACAAGCGTTTTGCCCAAGATTGCACTTCAGCTAAAGAAACGGCTTGAATTTTTTCAGCTTCCGTATTTACCCAGTTGGGATCTCCGGCATTGGCCGCCATGGCTAAATTCATGGCTCGGTTTAAAACCTCCACCTCCATAAACACTAAACTCGCCTCCGCTTGATTTTTCACTTTTTGCAAAGCCTGCTCCACTATTCCGGACTGAACAAATCCTTGAATTACCTTTTCCAAGGCTTGATCAGCTTCTTCTATAGCTACTCCATCACTTACTTGACCCTGAATAATCATGATTCCGGGGTCAATAGATCCCATTTGGTAAGCATTAATTGAATCAAAAATGCGATTATTTTGAACCAAATGCTCATACAAATAGGATGACTCCCCTCTACCCATCAAATCTGCCAACATATCTATGGCATGAAAACCTGGCTGATAACGCCCTACCATGGGATAAGCCTTGTAGATTCGATCAGAAGGAACTTGGGCTGTAATTTCCATGTGGCGATTTTCTAATTGAGGATCCTCTTGAACCAGTTGGCGTAAAGGCTTCACTCCACCCGGAATAGGACCAAACCACTTTTCTGCTAAATTTTTAACCTCTTCCAACTGAACTTTCCCTGCCACCACCAATACTGCATTAGCTGGTACATAATGTTTATAAAAGAAGGCCTTAACATCTTCTAAACTAGCATCTTCAATATGCTGAATATCTGCCCCAATGGTGGCCCAGCGATAGGGGTGCTTTTGGTAAATTAATGGCCTAAACTTTAACCATAAATCACCATAAGGTTGATTCAAATAGCGTTGTTTAAACTCTTCAATCACAACTTTTCTTTGAACCTCTAAAGAATTAGGGTTAAAGGCCAGCTGCTTCATACGATCAGACTCCAACCAAAAGGCTGTTTCCAAGTTTTGATATGGCAAACTGATGTAATAGTTAGTCAAATCTGGCGTAGTAAAAGCATTATTCTCGCCTCCAACTCGCTGCAAAGGACTATCGTAATTTGGTATATTTTCCGAACCTCCAAACATCAAATGCTCAAACAAATGAGCAAAACCTGTCCGGCTGGGATCTTCATCTCGGGAGCCCACATCGTAAATCACATCCATCACAGCTAGGGTTGTGCTGGGGTCTTCATGTACGATAACTCGTAAGCCATTGTCTAAGGTAAATTCTTGAAATGAAATCATTCGGGAAGTTTAATTATAAAATAGAAACAAAAGTAAAAAATTAGGCCCAAAAACCACAGTACTTACGTATTTTTGCAATTCAACCGTGTATTTATGTGGCGAATATTTTTGGTCCTTTTTTGGCTTATATCTTGGAATATTTCTGGACAAATTTTATCCGATAATCAAGCAAAAGAATGGATTTCAAATGGATTGAACCACATGTATAACCATGAGTTCAAAGAATCCACGGACGACTTCAATGCCCTAAAATCTAAATACCCCAAGCACCCAAGTAGTTATTTATTATTGGCCATGCAATGGGAAAAACAATATTTCCCCTTAAAAGATCATCCAAATCAGAGCAAAGCCTATTTGGCTTATTTGGAAAGAAGTTTTGAATTAGCGGAAGCTGCATTTGAAAAAAATGAAAATGATTTAGAAGCCGTCTTTTTTTGCATTTCTTCTACGGGTTTTTTGGCGGCCTATGAAGCAGATAACCAGAACTTCATGAAGGCCGTTTCTCACACGCGGAAATCATATTCCTTCTTAAAGATTGCCCTAAAAAATACGGATAAGCAACCTGAATTTTTATATTCAGCAGGTATATACAATTATTACCGCATCGTTTACCCGGAATTGCACCCTGTCATTAAACCCTTAATGGTCTTTTTTGAAGAAGGGAATAAACGGGTTGGCTTAAATTTCTTAGAACAAAGTACCCGCAAAACCATCTTTGTGAAGAATGAAGGGCGCTTCTATTTAGGTTATGTATACAATAAATACGAGGGTACGCCGGCCAAAGCTCTTCCACTTAACCAAGCCCTTTTAGAAGATTTTCCAAGCAATCATCTTTTCATCCTTCAAAGAGCAGAACTATTGGCCTTGACTCATAATTTTGAGGAAGGAGAAATTTACCTTGATAAATTAGAGAAATTAAAGATCCCTTATTTTACCGGTGCAGCATGGGTATTTAGAGGTATCGCAGATGAATTTGGCAAACGAAAAATGGCTCAAGCTGAAGCACATTACCTCAAGGCATTACAATATCCCTTTGAGGAAAGATTCACCAAAGATATCCGAGGTTTGGCCTATTTAGGATTATGCCGTATCGCTCATAAGTCGGGCCAAAAGGCTAAAGCAAAAAAATACTTACACCTCTCGAAGGAGTATATTGAATATAAAAACTCGCAGGATGAGTACCATCGCTTATCCAAACTATTGTAATTATGGAAAGTAGAGAAGCTGGAGTTGAACGTTTATATCCCAAAATTTGGGGAAGGATGTCAGCCCGATATTATTACCTGATTCAACTTAGGAAGCAGTTAGAAAGGGTCATCGAACTATTCGTGAAAAATGCCCCTCATCAGCTTTTGGCCGACTACGGTTGTGGTAACAAACCTTATGAGCCACTTTTTGGACCTTTTGTAGAGCAATACATCGGTTTAGATTTAGCCATCAATACCAAGGCTGATGTGGTGGTAGACCCCAAAGGTATCATCGACATGCCGGATGAAAGTGTAGGCTTTGTCTTATCCACCCAAGTTTTGGAGCATGTGGAAGATCCCAAGTCCTATTTAATGGAGGCTTGTCGCATTTTACAAAAGGATGGCAAATTAATACTTTCTACTCATGGCTATTGGATGTTTCATCCAGATCCTACGGACTTTTGGCGCTGGACTTCCACAGGTTTGCAGAAGATTGTAAAAGAGGCTGGCTTTGAAATCGTATATTTTGAAGGAATCTTATCCCGCTCATCCATGGGACTTCAATTATTCCAGGATGGACTTTTATTTAAATTCCCCAAAGCCATTCGTCCACTTTGGTCCATGCTCTTACAACCTTTCATTATCTTTTTTGACAAAATTGCAGGTAATAAATCCAGAAGAGAAGATGCCTGTACCTTTATATTAGTAGCAAAGAAATTATAATCTCATTTTTAGGTATTTGTTGGAATCACCAATTGAAAGATAGAAATATAGTGATTAGGGATTAGGGGTTAGTGATTAAGGTTTAGGGTTTAGGGGTTAGGGGTTAGTGATTGGGTTTAGGGTTTAGTGATTGGGTTTTAGTGATTAGGGGTAGGAAGCTCAAAATCTCGTCGGACAGCCCAGCGAAAGGGAATGAACGAAAGCTTATAAATTACTTTTTTCCCATTTCCAAGTTCTCTCCAAAGCCTCATCAAAAGGAGTTCTTTCAAAAAAAATGAGGGATTCCAATTTCTGTACATCTAGATAAACATGGGGAACATCAGTAGGTTTAGCCTCTTTAAAAGCAACCTGAAAGCTTGGGATTAAGCTTTTGATTTTTTCTAAAATACTTAATAAGGATATGGCTGAACCATAGCCAATATTGATGGTGTCATTTTTATGACCCGCCTGCCATAATTGAAATATGGCTTTGGCTATATCCTCAGCAAAAATATAATCTTTGGTCTGGCTACCATCTCCCCAAACCGTGAAGGTCTCTCCACGCAATGCTTTTCTTAAGGCAATATTGATAACGCCTTGTTGATCCGAATGATGAAAATATCCAAATGGGTTAGACAAGCGTAGTATGAGGTAATCAATTTGATGGATTTTGGAATAAAGCTGAATAAAATGCTCAACAGCCAATTTAATGATGCCGTAAGAAGAAATAGGCCGACAAGCATGATTTTCATGAAGAGCTTCCAAACCTGCATTCCCGTAAACAGCCCCACCAGAAGATAAATAAAGTAAAAAGCGACAATCAAACTGCTTCATCACTTCTAACAATTGTATGGTCGGTTTGAGATTAGCCTCTAAATCTTCCGATACATTTTGGGTTGATGTAGCTGGTACGATGGTACTAGCAAAATGAAATACCTGCGTAAATTTTTCTTTTTGAAATAGGCTTTCCAACAACCCTCTATCGCCATAATCTCCTTTCACCCAAGTTATCTCCGGAAATCGCTTCAAATCAGGATGGTGGTGCCGAGACAATACGGTCAAGGAAACTTCATTCTTGGGTGCTTGTTTCTCTAAAAATTGAATCCAATTCAATCCTAAAAAACCAGCTCCACCAATGAGTAATATTTTTTCCATACCTTTCAAATGCCTTGCAAAAATAGAGCTAAGATTTGATTAACCTAGTCGGGATGGCTTTAAAATAATTTCGTATTTTCGTTAATTCATTCACCTCGAACCCCATTCGATGAAGCTATTAATTGCTCGATCAAATTACTTTTCTTATTCCGAAACATTCATTGATGAGCAAATCAAACAGCTTCAACCACACTCGGTTCTTTATGAAGGTTGGCAACCCTCTAGACTTTATAAAGGTGGCTCTATTTATCCTTTTCCTCTGAATCAACTACTAGTACGGGGTAGTTTACGTCGACTTTTTCCTGATTTATACCAAAAAATCTACACCTATTTTTTACGTAAATACCTGCGAAATAATCAAATAGAAGCTCTTTTGGCTAATTATGGTCCTCTTGGGACACATATTTCCGAGGCTTGTGAATCGGAAAAAATACCATTCGGAATCGTCTTTTTAGGCTTTGATGCCAATGAAACCAAAACCTTGGAAAATTATGGACCCCAATATGCCAAGGTCTTACCCAAGGCCAAGGCCGTCATTGTTGTGGCTTCTGCCATGAAACCTACCTTAGAGAAAATCTGTGGTCCATTGCCCAATTTACATGTGATACCATGCGGCGTAGACCTCAATCAGTTTTATCCAGACAAACAAAAGAAACAAAATACGTCATTTCAACTTATTTCAGTGGCACGTTTTGCCGCCAAAAAAGGCTCTTTACTCAGCATTAAATCCTTTGAAATACTACTAAAGCAATTTCCTGATGCTCAATTCAACATGGTGGGTGATGGACCCTTGTGGCAGGAAGCTAAGGACTATGTAAAAGCGCATCAATTAGAAAATAACATCCACTTTTTAGGGGCTAAGTCGCCAGAAGAATATTTACCTCTATTACAAGCGGCAGATGCCTTTATTCAACATTCGGTGGTGACTCCATCGGGTGACTCAGAAGGGACTCCCGTAGCCATTTTAGAAGCCTCCGCCACAGGTTTGGCCATTGTTTCCACTCGACATGCCGGTATTCCAGAAGCAGTAATAGAGGAAGAAACAGGCATCTTAGTAGATGAGCATGATGTAAGTTCCATGGGAAATGCCTTGATTCGATTGGCTTCTCAAAGAGATTTATGCCAACAAATGGGCATGGCTGCCAGAAAACATATGCTGGAACATTATGAAGTAGGCAAATTAAGCCAAAAGATTAAACAATTATTGTCTTAACAATTGAATTCATTCAATGAAGGCAAATGTGTAAATTTGTTGATTATTCAAAAAAAATCGCATGGGGATCGTCATCCGACAAAGTTTAAAAGGCTCTATTGTTACCTATTTGGGTACGGCCATCGGGACGTTCAATGTCATTTTCTTGTATAATAAGTTTCTAAGCCAAGCTGAAGTGGGTTTAATCGCTGGGGCTTTGGTCAGTATTCCTCTGATATTTTCTTCCTTTACGCACTTTGGTATACCTCATATAGCTGTTCGGTTTTTTCCCCATTTTGATAATCCGGAAAATAAGCATGGAGGCTTTTTTACTTTTCTCTTACTTTCTCCTCTCCTAGGACTTGGCTTATTCAGTCTGGGCTATGTGGCCTTGAGGGGCCTATTCAACCAGTTTTACGCTGAAAACTCGCCCCTTTTGCCTACCTATTTTTATTACATCATCCCGTTAACGGCAAGTTTTCTCTACATGAGTGTATTGGAATCCTATGCTAGGGTACATTTAAGGATAGTCGTTCCGGCCATCATTCGAGAGTTATATTTAAGAATCGCCAATGCCTTATTAATTGTCGCATATGGATGGGGCATATTAAATTTCCATCAATTGGTTCAAGGAATCACGGTTTCGTATATTCTAGCCGTTGTGACACTTTTACTCTACATCAAACAATTAAAAAGATTTTATACCAAAATGGACTTTTCATTTTTGAGAAAGCCCATTTTTAAAGAAATGGTAGGATACGGTGCCTGGGTTATTTTAGCGGGGGCCAGTTTCACACTGATACAACATGTAGAAAAAATCATGTTGCCAGCTTACGCAGGGGGATTAGGCACAACGGCTATTTTTGATATTAACTCCCGCATGGCCTTAATGATTGCCATACCTAGAAATGTGATTGCCGCGATTTCTACGCCCCTCTTAGCCCAAGCTTGGAAACGAAATGACAACAGCCAGATAGAAGAAATCTATAAAAAATCATCCCTAAACTTACTGTTGGTCGGTTGTTTTTTATTTCTGTTAGTCTGGCTAAACTTGGATCAAATCTATCAAATCATCCCTAGAAGTGAAGTTTACGAAACAGGGAGATGGGTGGTCTTGATGGTGGGGATTAGTAAAATCATCGATATGGGAACAGGCTTGAATTCAGAAATTTTAATTAATTCTAAATTTTACCGCTACGACCTACTTTTTTACATTATTTTGGCGAGCATTGTGGTGGTGGGGAACCTTATTTTTATTCCACTTTACTCATTTAATGGAGCGGCTTTAGCGAGTCTGTTGGCTCTCTTCATTTATAATACCATCAAATTTGTATTCATTTGGTACAAAATGGGACTGCAACCCTTTGAAATTCGCACCTTGGGTATCTTATTAGTCAGTGGAGTCATTTACCTATTAGTCAGCCAATTGCCTACCATTGAGGGAGAAAAGTGGATAAGCTGGTTTTTAAATATTAGTCTAAAGACTTTCAGTGTTAGTGCTTTGTTTCTATTGGCTGCTTGGAAATTGAATTTAAGTCCAGACATGAAGCAGTTGATTAAAAATTATTTGAAAAAATGAAATTAATGTCCCTGGCCGGTGGCCTGCCTCATTATTACAACTTAGTGCTGAATAAATTACAGCATGAATTTGGTGTGGAAGTGGTGGTGGTTGTACCTTCTGGCGAGGGTGCTACCTTGGGGGCAGGGGTATTTGAAAGTAAAAGCGGAATAGAATTCAAGGTGATTTATGCGGAGGAATACACTACCTATTATGGCAAAAAATTCTTTAAAGGTTTAAAGGAACTCATACTTCAGGAAAAACCAGATGTATTAATGGTGAATTGGCCTTACCAATTGGCCTATGTATTTTATCCTTCATGGTATCGATTTTTAAGAAAACATAAAATCGCACTCATTTCAAAAGAAATCCCATTTCAGGTGCCTACTTATCAAGAGGCCATTTCTTTTTATGTCAGCGGCGGCGGTATTACTGAAAACAATCAGCAGCATCAAAAAAGCCAGTCTTTACTAGCCTATCTTAAATATTGGATGGTGAGAGAGAGTAGAAAGCGCTTTGTTAACCTAGTGGATGCCCACATAAATTACTTGGATGAAGCTAAAAACATCCATGCAAGCTATGGAGTATCCCCTGAAAAAGTATTTGTGACGGCTAATTCCCCTGATACAGATTTTATAGCTCAGCAATACGCAGCCATCGAAAAAGCAGGATTACCCACATCGCATGCTTTTCGATTATTGCATGTAGGGCGATTGGTGAAATGGAAACAGGTTGATCTACTTATTCATGCGGCTGTTCAGCTTAAAAAAACATTTCCAGAAACGGAATTACATATTGTAGGAGATGGCCCCGAAATGGCTTCGCTAAAACAACTGGTAGAAAGCTTAGGAGCCAATGCCTATATTCACTTTTGGGGAGGTATTTATGACATGCAAGAATTGGGCAAAATCACCTTGGCAGCGGGTATTTACGTGCTAGCCGGAATGGGTGGTTTATCCATCAACGAAGCCATGTGTTTCGGAAAGCCCGTGGTATGCTCCATTGCCGACGGAACCGAGAAAAGATTAGTCAAGGAAGGCATCAATGGTCGATATTTTAAATCAGGAGATTTATCAAGTTTAGTGGAAGTAATCTCTGACTTATTCCAACATCCTGATAAAATTAAGTCCATGGGAATTGCTTCCAAGAATATCATTGAGGAAGAAATCAATATTCATAGCGTTTTGAGTAATTATATGGAAGCCTTTAAATTTGCCATAGAACGTCAAAATAAGCGGTAATTTTTTAATAAATCATTCGACAAAAATTCACATGAAAGTATTACAAATTGTAGGTGCCAGGCCCAATTTCATGAAAGTAGCACCACTACACCGTGCCATACAGGCTATGGAGGGCTGGGAATCTAAAATTGTACATACTGGACAGCATTTTGATGCCAAAATGAGTGATGTTTTTTTCACTCAATTAGAACTACCTAAACCTGATTTCTTTTTAGGAATAGGCGGTGGTACACATTCTGAGGTTACGGCTAAAATCATGCTGGCCTTTGAACCCATAGTTCAAGCAGAAAAGCCCGATTTAATCATTGTGGTGGGAGATGTTACCTCTACCTTGGCATGCACCTTAGTGGCTATTAAAATGGATATTCCTTTAGCGCACGTAGAGGCTGGCTTACGGAGTGGAGATCGAAAAATGCCCGAAGAAATTAATCGAATTTTAACGGATTCGGTGGCTAACTACTTATTTGTTACGGAAGAAAGTGGCATGCAACACCTTAAAAAAGAAGGAGTTGACCCAGAAAGAGTTTTTTTTGTGGGAAATGTCATGATAGATTCTTTGGAGCGGTATCGGGAAAAAGCAAAACAAAGTAGTATCATGGCCGATTTGCAGGTGCAAGCCAAAAACTACATTGTCGTAACCATGCATCGTCCAGCCAATGTAGATACAGAACAGGGGCTTCTTGCCATCTTGGAATTATTGGAATTAAGTACCGCTCAAACGAAAGTAGTATTCCCTATTCACCCGAGAACTAGGGCGCATATCGATAAATTTAAATTATCGGACCGCTTAAATAAGATCCCTAATTTGATTCTAACAGAACCTTTGGGATATCTAGAATTCATTCAGTTGATGTCCAATGCCACCGCTATCCTAACAGATTCAGGCGGAATACAAGAAGAAACCACCTATTTAGGAATTCCTTGCCTGACTTTCCGAGATAGTACAGAACGCCCCATTACTGTCACTTTGGGGACAAACCAATTATTGGCTGATTTAGACCCTCAAAAGACTTACGCGGCATTATTGGATATTTTACAAGGTAAAGTCAAAAAAGGGGAAGTTCCTCCGCTTTGGGATGGACATACGGCAGAAAGAATTGCGGCGATTATTCATCAATTGTTCCCTCATTCATGAACTCACCCCGACCTCTAAAAATCGTCTTACTCTCTTACCATAATAACAATGGCGGAGCGGCGATTGCCTGTGGTCGATTACATGATGCATTAGAAAAAGCTGGCCATCAAGTGACTACTTTAGTCCAAGAAAAAACTGGAAATGGCCCTAGTATTTCGCTAGCAAGTTCTGTTTGGAAAAAATGGATGGCATTTGCCCGATTTGTTGCTGAGCGACTTTACTTCGCTCGATTTGAGCGAGATAAATCCATCCGTTTTCTATTTAATCCTGGGATTTTTGGACAAGATATTTCCCAACATCCTGCTTTATTAGAGGCAGATATCATCCATTTGCATTGGGTAAATTTCGGTTTTTTATCTATTGCCACCATTGAAAAAATTTTACAAATAAATAAACCTGTTTATTGGACCTTGCATGATATGTGGACTTTCACTGGTGGGTGTCACCATAGTGGAAATTGCCAGGGATATGAAAGTGCATGTGGCAACTGTAAGTTTTTAGCCCAGCCCGCATCCAATGATCTATCTCATCAATTATGGTCTAAAAAAGTAAAGCAATTTCAGTACCCAAACCTGCACATCATCACCTGCTCAGATTGGTTAGGTCATCGAGCCAAGTCTAGCAGTATTTTAAAAGGTATTAAGATAAAAACCATCGCCAATGCCATCGACTTACAAATATTCAAGCCGGGTGATCAAAAAAGGGCCAAAAGTGAGCTGGGACTACAGCCTGGTAAGCACTATTTGCTTTTTGTAGCCATGCGCGTTTCGGCGCCTGAAAAAGGCTTTTCATTGTTGAAAACGGCTCTCCAGCAATGGGTGAATCTTCATCCTGATAAGGCTCAAAATACCGAATTACTGGTGGTGGGTGAAATTTCAGATTCACAAATTATGCAATCGCTGGCCTTACCATTGCATACCTTAGGCAAAATTCAAGATGTTCCTACCATGATTCTTGCCTATCAATCAGCCGAGATGTTCATTACCCCTTCCTTGGAAGAGAATCTACCCAATACCATCATGGAAGCCATGGCCTGCGGCACCCCTTGTCTGGGCTTTAAAGTAGGCGGTATACCTGAGATGATTGATCATCAAACAAATGGTTATGTGGCTGAGAGAATTCAAGCCGAGGACCTTTGTGAAGGAATAGATTTCATCGTTTCTCGTTCCAAAGAATTGGGAAATGAAGCGCGCAAAAAAGTAGAAACTCATTACGAAGCCTCCATCATCGCACAAAAGCACCTTCAGTTTTACCAAACATCCCTATAGTATGTCCAAACTACTTAGTATCATCACGGTCACCTACCAAGCTGAAGCCTTTATAGAAAATACCCTTCGAAGTATTTTCTCTCAGCGAGAGGATGACTTTGAACTGATTATCATGGATGGAGGTTCTCGAGATCGTACATTGGAATTGGTACAAGCCTATAAAAATCAAATCGCACACCTTGTTTCTGAGCCAGACAAAGGTATTTACGATGCCATGAATAAAGGGATGGCACTAGCCACAGGAAAATATGTATATTTTTTAAACGCAGGAGATACTTTTGCCGGGCCAGATACCCTACGTCAGATTATACGCGATTTACAAAATAACCCCGATATCCTATATGGAGATGCCATTTTTGTTAATCCTGCCGGCAAGGCCATCGGATTACGTTCAGAAGTGAGTCCCCATGAATTACCCGAAAATCTCAGCTGGAAAGACTTTAAAAAAGGCATGGTGGTTTGTCATCAATCCTTTATCGCCAAAAGAGAATTAGCTCCGATGTTTTCTATGGAATATCGAATGAGTTCTGACATCGATTGGGAAATTAATTGCTTGAAATTAGCCCATAACATCAAGAAGACCGATTATCCGATTTGTCGATATTTAATGGGAGGAGCTTCTGTAAAAAACCTCAAAACGAGTTGGAAAGAACGCTTTCAAATACTTAAAAAGCATTATGGATGGTGGACTACCTGCTATTATCACCTGATTATTGCCATTAGAGGATTAGTTTTTACCTGGCAAAAAAAGGGTAAATACTGGTAATCTTTTATAATTTTACGGAAATATGAAAAGACTAGGCTACTTGATATTATTTTTAATACTTTTTACCTGCCAAAATAGCTGGGCGCAAAAGTTTAAATTAGAAACAAGTGTGGGAAGTAGCCGTATTTTATGGTATGAAGATCAACAAACCGTTGATTTTGCGACTCAAATCACCTTTCAAAAACCCAACTCCAAAAAACTATTTTTCGTCCGCCTTAAAACATATGGGAACACACATCATTCGCTCGTGGACCTAAAAACCTATACTTTCATTGAACCTCAAAATGCGCCTACCAATTTAAATAATTTAGAATCCGCCTTTCGTGGAGGTGAAGCAGAAATAGGTATCAAATGGCAACATAAAGCTAAAAAAGAAGAACCGTTTTTTTTTCCTATGGTAAGCATTTACAGTAAATCATTGGCAAGAAGAATCTCTACTCCAACTTATAAATACATTGAAGAAGAGAAATACAGTTTACATGGTATTACAGCTGGCTTTGGATTAAAAATTCCAGGAAAAAATGATTTTGCCATCTCTGGTCAGGTATTTGAGCCCATCATTCGAGAAGTTACTTTATTTGGCCGATACGTAGGTGTACCCTTTCAAACATTGAGTACGGCAAATGACTTATCTTTTAAAGGAAAAATAGAATATAAACGCCAACAAATCGGGGCAACGTTCATGTACGAATTGCTTAACTTGGGTTCATCCTCGAATCCAAATTCTAAATCCATTCCAGCTTCGAGTGTGCATTTTCTTTCAGGCTACCTTACCTATTATTTTTAATGAAATTCAACCATACTTTAATTATCCGGATTTGTACTTTTCTACTGATCCCCAGTTTAACTTGGGCTCAAAATAAAGATGAATTCTCCAACAAAACATTAGCCACGGTAGAGGTACAAGCCTTTGAGAAAAAACGTAATCCACTTCGTTCTCCCGATGCCATCGTATTGCTAGATTCAAGCAAACTAAACGTTGGAAATGCCCTAAGTTTCCTACCCGCTTTAAATTCGCAAGCAGGAATTCGGATGGAAGAACGCTCGCCTGGAAGTTATCGTTTAGCCATTCGTGGAAGCTCACTTCGTGCTCCTTTTGGTGTACGAAATGTCAAAATATATTGGAATCAAATGTCTTTTACAGATGCTGGAAACAACTCCTACTTTGCATTACTTGATCCTGAGCAATTCCAACAAGTAGTCGTATCAAAAGGCCCAAGTGGGGGTCTTTATGGAGCGGGAACAGGAGGCGTATTATTGATGTCTAGTCAGGCTTACCAAGCTCCCTCTGTACAGCACCAGCAACTTTTTCATTCCCTGGGTGGCTATAAACAATCTTGGGATATCCGCTTAGGCAAGGCCACTAGTTCACACCGTTTTTACACTTCATTCTGGCAACAAAAAGGCTACCGAGATCAGTCTGCCCTGAAAAAACAATGGTTCTCCTATGAATGGAATAAAAGTTTTGGAACCACTGGTGCCATCAATTTAATTGCCTATTATGGAGATTTAGCCTACCAAACTCCCGGTGGATTAACCTTAAAGCAGTATCAAGAAAACCCCATCCAAGCCAGACCTGCCGCCGGAATTAACCGAGGTGCGGTAGAGCAAATGGCTACCTTTAAATTGAAAAGTTATTTTGTTGGGGCTCATGTTTCCAATGCTTGGAATGCCAATTGGGCCTGGGATGCCATACATGCTGTTCAAGTAAATAGTATCGAAAATCCGACCATCCGAAACTATGAGTTCCGAGAGGAACCCAACCTGAATAACCGTGGAGTAATACATTATAAACAAGCCGCAGGGAAAGGTCAATTTACCTGGGATCTGGGCTATGAATTTCAAGTGGGACAATTTGATAGCCGTACCTATGGAAATCGCAAAGGGGTAAAAGATACCTTACAATTTGAACAAAATACACGTGTCCAACAGGGTGGCATTTTCACTCAATTGGAATACGATGGCATTAAAAATTGGGCTTTTACCTTGGCCGGTAGTTACAATAAACTTTGGACTGAATTCCAATCCAGTGAAGGTATTTTTTCTCCACGTTTAGCCATAGTCAGAAGACTAAGTACTCATCAGAATTTAGTTGCCAAGGTAGCCCATGGTTTTTCACCCCCCAGCATAGCTGAAATTAGACCTTCTACCAATGTTATCAACCGCTCATTGAGAGCTGAAAAAGGCTGGAATTATGAACTTAGTTACCGAGGCTGGAGTCCTGCTGCTCGCTTAACCTGGGACTTAAGTCTTTATCAATTCAATTTGGACGAAACCATTGTATTGCGTAGAGCGGCAGACGGAGCTGACTTTTATGATAATGTGGGTAAAACAACCCAGCAAGGTATGGAACTTAGTTTACAGTGGGCGCCTACTTCCTTCTTACAGGTACTTTCTGCCACCACTTGGCAAAACTTCAGATTCACAGATTACAGTAATGCAGGTAAAACCTACAACGGTAATTTTTTAACAGGAACGAGTCCTTTCCAACAATCTTTACTTTTTGTTTGGAATATTTTACCGGGTTTAAGCTGGAACCAGCAGTTCTTAATGAGCGATTATATTTATTTGAATGACGCCAATACGGACATTCTCCCCTCGAGTAGAGTGTGGAACAGCAAAATTTCCTACCGCAAAAATATGGCCAAATATACTTGGGAATTGTGGCTTGCCGCCGATAATATTGGAAACGAGAAATACAGCGCTGGTCCAGATCTCAATGCCGTAGGTGCTAGGTACTACAATGCTTCTCCAGGAAGAAACTTCTCAGGAGGACTGAAAATAGGCTTCTTTTAATTAAGAAGGCCTTGTAAAATTCAGTTTTTCCATCAATTCACTGGCATGTGAATCACTTACAGGTATTTCAAATGTACCTATTTTGATGCGCTGCTGTTTGATGGATTCAATTTTTCGCATGTTGACAATAAACGATTTGTGCACACGCATGAATGAGTGATTGATCACTTTTGCTTCAATAGACTTCATGGTCAGCTTGGTCAACACTGGCCTCCTTTCACCCTCTAAATAAATTTTGACATAGTCTTTCAAACCTTCAATGTGGGTGATTTGTGGAATGGAAATACGAACCAAAGCATACTCCACATTGACAAAAAAGAAATCTTCTTGTGGGGCTGCTTCTACTGAACTAGCTCTACTACCTGCATCTACCTTACTTTTCTTATTTTGGAATAAACCTAAAGCCTTGTGTGCAGCCAAACTAAATCGTTCGATACTTACTGGTTTCATTAGGTAATCGACGACATCTAATTCATAACTTTCCACGGCATAATGATCATAAGCGGTAACCAATATAGTCAATGGTTTGTCCTTCAAGGTTTGTAAAAACTGAGTTCCCAACATACCTGGCATTTGGATATCTAAAAAGATTAAATCAACAGACTGAGTTTGTAAGACTTCCATCGCTTCAAAAGCATTCTTACAAGAAGCCACCAATTGCAAAAAGGGTAATTGTCGTACGTTTTCCTCCAACAACTTTCTGCCCATGTTTTCATCATCGACAACAATACAATTTAACTTTTCCATATACCTATAATTTATGCAGTTTTAATCGTAGTCCTACTTTAAAGTCTTTTTCCAAATCTTCTATATTCAATACATGTCGATTTTTATAGAGTAATTCCAATCGACGAATAACATTTTTTAAACCTATTCCAGAGCTTTCATCCTTGACACTAGGATCATGATCTCCTTTTTTATTTTCCACGGTAAAATTCAATATACCATCCTCTATCCCAAAACTAATTTTAATGACGGGATCCACCACGAAGCCTACTCCATGTTTAAAAGCATTTTCAACAAATGGAATCAGTAACATGGGTTCAATAATGCAGTTTTTTATTGTACCTGTAATTTGAAAATCTATCCGTACATCATCATCAAAACGCATTTTTTGTAAATCAATGTAATTCTTCAAATACTCTAATTCCTTAGTCAAAGGTATCATGGACTGATCCGAATCATACAGCATATAGCGCATTAAATTGGATAAACGAATAGTAACATCTTCCGCTTGTTTATCGGCCTTGGTACGAATTAAATACACAATACTATTCAATACGTTGAAGATAAAATGCGGAGAAATCTGGGAGCGAAGGAAGGATAACTCCGACTTCATTTGCTCATTTTTCGATTCTTCATTTCTAGCTTCTATGGTGATAAATTCCAATAATAAACCATAAGTTGACGCGATTCCCGTTATCATAATTAAGGGGAAAAAGCCTTTGATGGTCGGCCACTCCATTGTTCTTTCGTCAAATGGAAGGATATAAGCCATGACAAAATACTGAATAAACCAAAAGCTTATTACGAGCAAAATAACGGAAACAATGTAGGACAATACCCCTCCTTGCCTAAACACAATGGGGATTAAAATGAGGGTAATGGTGTAAAACATGGGGACTACCGTGCAAATCTCCAACCAAATATGCTCAGTGAACTCAGGGTTTTGATGAGGATGTGGGTGGTCGTTCGAGTGCGACTGGTGCACAGGACTTAATAGAGGTAGCCCAATCCACAAACCCCATAAAATGAGGTTGAAGAGTATTTTAAAAGTTCGTTGAGATTTAGGTTGTAATAAAGCCTTCCACATAAGCCTGTTTTATTGCCCACAAAGCTAGCTATTCTATACCAATTTAGAAATCCACTCTTCAATCAAGGGAAATCAATCGACAAAACAAACAATTTTGACTTCTATTGAAATTATGCAGGCTTATCGACAAAATATGGGTATATATCCTCCTTTCATCTAGGCTAATCGAAAATTAAATTTTACTTCGAAAATGCTTTCTACATTCGTTCCATCATTTCAAACCACCCCCTATATGAAACTTTATTCAATCCGCCCTTTAGTATTCTGCTTATCCGTGTTCATGTCACAAGTTGCATTGGCGCAAACTACCTTATCTGCTCAAGATAAAAAAGATGCCAAGACAGATTCCGAAACCAAAACCTTGTTTAAAGGAGGTACTTCTCCTAAAATCAAAAGTATTGGTTTATCCTTTTCTCCATTGGTCCAGTTTGGACAATTGGGCCCACAACAAGGTGGTGCACTAGCCTTGCATGTAAATAATAAATGGGAAATTGGTGCTAGCTTTTTAGGCAGCATGCGCCACCGAAATGAGTTTTACTCCAATGATCTGAGACAAAATTTCTCTGCTTTTTCCTTGGCATATACACCCAATGCCAACAAATTAGTTCACCTAAGTTTTCCATTGTTGATAGGAGTTATTCGTTATCAAGATGCTAGTATGATGACAGGCATGCCGGGTCCAGGCGGGCGATTTGACAATTTTTATTGGAGAAATGCTCGTAATGCCTTTGGCCTTCAGCCAGGTATTAATGCCGAATTAAATGTTCATAAATACATTCGTTTATTTGCTGGAGCTAATTATCGCTTAGCTATTGGAAATGACGAGATACCTGAGCTATCTGGATTTTCAGGTCAGGTAGGACTTAAAGTTGGTTTTTTCAACCACAAAATTAGCCCAAAGAAATAATCTACTCTCTGAATAAAAAAAGGCGAACCAAATGGTTCGCCTTTGTATTTTATAAAAACTGTACCTTAGAAATTCCTTTCTCCAGCCTCTCTTTTACCTAATAAAACAGCACCTACCATAGCCACAAAGAATAGAATAGATACTAATTCAAAGGGTAGTAAAAACTCGCCATAAAGTACTTGACCCAGATTCTCCACCATACCTGTTTGAGAATTAAACTTCTCCAAAACCGGGCCAGGAATATTATTTTTACGAATGATCGCTATTAGAATCACCAATAAAGTACCTGCCACTACGGAACCCGCTAATTTGGTTAACGAACTTTTAGACTCAGGAATATTCTTCTTTAAATCAAACATCATGATAACAAATAAGAATAATACCATGATGGCTCCTGCATAAACAATAATATTAACAGCCATCAAAAATTGAGCATTTAACAACACGTAATGTGCAGAAATACAGAAGAAGGTAAATACCAAATACAATACACTGTGGATGGGATTCTTCGACAAAATCACCATCAACGCGCTCAATAAGGTCAAGGCCGATAAAAAGTACCAAATATTAGAAATCTCCATACATCTATTTATTTCCAACCATCGCGCAAATAGCGATGATCCATTTTTTCAACTAATTTATCTTTACCCCAAATCACTTCATCGCGCTGGTGGAATACTGGTACCATGGTATCATGGCGTAAGAAAATAGCTTCCTTAGGACAAGCCTCCTCGCATAAACCGCAAAAAATACAACGAAGCATATTGATTTCATATACTTTGGCATATTTCTCTTCACGGTACAATGACTCCTCACCTGCTTTTCTTTCCTCGGCAACCATAGAAATTGCTTCGGCTGGACATGCCACAGCACAAAGGCCACAAGCCGTACAACGCTCTGCACCAGCTTCGTCACGCTTCAAAATATGTTGCCCACGATACACAGGACCCAAATAGCGCTTTTGCTCAGGATAACGTATGGTAACGGGCTTCGAAAAGAAGTGTTTTAAGGTAGTGGCCATACCACCTACTATGGCAGGTAAGTACATACGCTCAGCTAGGGTCATTTCCCCTTGCTCCAAGACCTTGGTTTTATTGCTTAATTTCATATACCTAAGCTATTTTTTTCTTAACTAATAATTGATCATACACGAACAATGCCGCGATTAATAGCACTAAACCTGCGATGGAAACCATGAATGGTTTTCCCACTAAAATTCCAAATCCAGTCACGACCACGTTGTACATCGCTAATGGAATTAAGCCAGTCCAACCTAAATTCATTAATTGGTCATAACGGAATCTTGGGATGGTCCAACGTACCCACATGAAAACAAATACGAAGCCTAAGGACTTTCCAATCAAAGCACCAACACCAACAAAACTAGCTACATTGCTTCCAAATTGCTGCGTCACAAAATCAATCCCTGGGTAATCATAACCACCAAAATATAAAGTAGCCATTACTGCACCCGAGATAAACA
Source organism: Aquirufa sp. OSTEICH-129A (assembly GCF_054558355.1). Lineage (NCBI taxonomy): Bacteria > Pseudomonadati > Bacteroidota > Cytophagia > Cytophagales > Flectobacillaceae > Aquirufa > Aquirufa sp. OSTEICH-129A. Next base: position 242,819 of record NZ_JBPXKC010000002.1, read on the forward strand.
TATTGATATATTCAGCAAACAAATAGAATCCCAATTTCATCGAAGAATACTCGGTATGGTATCCACCAATTAATTCCGTTTCACATTCTGGTAAATCAAAGGGGGTACGATTACATTCGGCAAAAGCACAAATGATAAAAATGATGAAACCCAAAGGTTGATAAAAAATGTTCCAATGGCCATTTTGCTGTACTTCAACAATCTCTTTCGTAGATAATGAACCGGTAATCATCAAAATAGTAATGATGGCCATACCCATAGCTAACTCATAAGATATGTTCTGAGAGGCGGCACGAATGGCCCCTAGCAAGGCAAATTTATTGTTCGATGCCCAGCCACCGATCATGATACCATAAACGCCAAGAGAAACAATACCAAAAACCCACAAAATACCGATGTTTACATCTATACCTTGTAAATCAAAAGTAGCTCCACCAATGGTTACTGTATCTCCAAAAGGTACTACTGCTGAGGTCATTAAAGCGGTTAACATGGACAAACATGGTCCGGCGATAAACAACCATTTATTCGAATTAGCCGGGATAAAATCTTCTTTCATGAACATTTTAACCGCATCTGCCAAAGGCTGTAAAATACCAAATGGACCAGCACGGTCTGGACCAATTCGGTCCTGCATGAACGCAGCAATCTTCCGTTCAAAATAAGTTGAATAAGCAGCAACCCCTAGAGTAATCGCGAATACGATTCCTACGATGATGGCTTTTGCGATAAAAACGGTATTAATTAATTCCATGATTATTTCTTTTCTGAACTAGGAAGACTCTTTTTAGCAGGTAAAAAACTACGATCTCGATCATCGTCAATTGGCTTATAAGCCAAGGCCGCTTGTTTGATTGGGAAGGATGGTTTAATCAAATTAGCTCCGTATTTATTCGCTGAAATTACTGAATGCCGAGCTATTTTGGTTGGCCCCTCAATTACCCAATCCGAAGTTTTCTTACGTTCAAAACGACAAGTATTACAAATAAATTCTTTCACCTCACCCCACTCATTCTTACGTCCTGTCACACGAATAACTTCATCTCCACGATACCATAAGGTCACATTGCCCGAGCATTTGTCGCAATCACAATGTGCATCTTCAGGCTTAGAGAACCAAACACGACTTTTGAAACGGTATGTTTTATCGGTTAATGCTCCAACAGGACACACGTCAATCACGTTTCCAGAAAAATCATTGTCAATGGCCTTTTCTATGTAGGTACTAATCTCCGCATGATCACCACGGTGCATCACTCCATGAACACGACCCTCAGTCAGCTGATCTGCGGCATATACGCAACGGTAACATAGAATACAACGATTCATGTTAAGCTTGATGTAAGGACCTAAATCAACAGGCTCAAACGTATTTCTTTCCTCAACCGTACGAGTAGAAGAAACTCCATGCTCAAAGGAGAAGTCTTGTAAATGACATTCTCCAGCTTGATCACAAACAGGGCAATCTAAAGGATGGTTTAACAACAAAAACTCTACAATACCTTTTCTTGTTTCTAATACCTGCTCATTGATGGTATTTTCTACAATCATACCATCTTGTACCGTAGTGATGCAAGAGGGTACCAATTTTGGCATAGGACGAGGATCTTTTTCTGAACCGGCAGTAACTTTAACCAAGCAACCCCGACATTTACCTCCCGTACCTTTCAAAGGTTCATAGTAACACATAGCAGGAGGCGCAATCTCTGGACCAATCATCCTTGCCGCCTGCATGATGGTAGTACCTGGTTCTACCTCTAATGTGATGTTATCAATTGTTACTTTCATTTTCTATTTTTAAGGGTTTAAGCCCTTGATCAATGTTCAATTAAAGATCTTTTTCTAATGCAGCCCATCGTTCCATAAACGCTTTCACGGTATATTGGGTGGATCTAGCTTTTAATTCTTCACCTAAAAGTACTTTTTCAGAATTGGGAGCCTCTAACCAACGAATAATTAAATTCGTCATTTGCCCTTCATCCATATAATCTACTAATAATCCCTCTATCCCCTGGGTGAAATCAGCAATTCCGCCACTTTCCTTAAACCCGACCAATGGCTTGGCTTGATAGCCTGCTTCTAGCATTACCAGTGGAAAAGGGTCCTCTCTAGACGACAAGAAAAACAGGTCCATGGCCTCAAAATAGGCTTTAGTATCTGCTCTGGCAGGGATTAAATGCACTTGTGCGCCTACATCCCATTTTTCTTTCTCTTCTATGAGCTCCGCAGAATAGAGGTTATCACCCATGCCTAACCAAACGAAATGAACTTCCGGTTTTAATCGAATCACCTGTCTAGCTACGCGAATAAAAACATCTGTTCCTTTCCTCCATTCAGCTAATCCACAACCCAAGACCAATGGACTTGTTGCTGGGATATTCAATTGTTCTCTTACTTGCTCAGACGTTCCAGATTTGGTTTTAGCCAACTCGGCAACGGGTGGAAGTAAAGCCAATTTTTCTTGGGGAATACCATATTTCTCCTTCAATAATATTCTCACTTGTTCTGAAACCGCAAAAACATGCTTTACTTTTTGCGCTAAAAACTGCATGTCCTTTTCCGAAGCATAAGTCTCGCAAGAAAACTTCAATTCATGCACATAAGCACCAAAAGCAATTTTCAAGGAAGTCAGCTGCTGCATCAAGGATAAAGATGCTACCGTATTTCCTAGAATTAAATCAAATTTTTGTTGACGAAATTCGCCCAACATCTTTTGAATTTCTGCTTTATTAGGTTCCCGATCTGGTGAACTTTCCTCTCTTTTGAGAAAAGGTATTTTTTTAAATATATTTCTGGCCTTGTTATGCTCTCTCCTCCAAATCCAAACTTCCGCATATTTACGGTAAGTGGCTAATAAATCTCCGCCTTTCTCTAATAACAAATATCCTTTTTGACCCTTTGCCGCATTTTCTTTCAACCAATGCAATAATACGAGTTGTGCTCCTGCACGGTTAGCATCATGCCCTACAAAAAGAATTTTGGCTCCCATCATTAATTAGACCAGCTGGCACCCGGACGCATGTAAACCGCACCAGGTTGAGTCGCTAATTCAGGATGTTCAATATGCCATTCAAATTCATCTCTAAAATGACGAATTGCCGCAGCTACAGGCCATGCGGCCGCATCACCTAATGGACAAATCGTATTTCCTTCGATTTTCTTAGCCACATCCACTAACAAATCAATATCTTCTTTTCGGCCATGGCCTAATTCAATACGCTTGATAACCTTATCCATCCAGCCAGTACCTTCTCGGCAAGGAGAACACTGACCACAAGATTCATGGTGATAAAAACGAGCAAAAGTTAAGGTATTATGTACGATACATGTTGTCTCATCCATCACAATAAATCCTCCTGAACCTAACATCGTACCTGTAGCAAAACCTCCGTCAGACAAAGACTCATAAGTCATCAATCTTTTCTCACCTGATGCCGTCGTTAAGATCATTTCTGCAGGTAAAATAGGTACAGATGAACCACCAGCTACTACAGCCTTTAATTTATGCCCTTCCCGTATACCACCACACCATTCATCTGAGTAGATAAAATCCTCTACCGTTATCCCCAATGGAATTTCGTACACACCTGGCTTACGAATATGCCCTGATGCAGAAATTAATTTAGTACCTGTACTTCTTCCTATTCCAATCTGCGCATACGCATCACCACCATTATTCACAATCCATGAAGTAGCAGCGATAGACTCCACATTATTGACTACTGTCGGACATTGCCAAAGACCTTTTACGGCTGGGAATGGTGGCTTATTACGTGGGTTACCACGTTTACCTTCCAAAGATTCCAACAAAGCTGTTTCTTCTCCGCAGATATAAGCACCGCCGCCCGACTGAACATATAAGTCCAAATCATAGCCAGAACCTAGTATATTTTTACCCAACAAACCCTTATCATAGGCTTCTTGGATGGCTTTTTCTAAAATATGAATCACATACATCAACTCTCCACGAACGTAGATGTAAGATGTATTGGCTCCTAAGGCAAAACTGGAAACAATCATACCCTCAATTAAGGTATGAGGAGATTTCCACATCAAATAGTGGTCTTTGAAAGTACCAGGCTCAGACTCATCTGCATTACAAACTAAATAACGGGGTACTCCTTCTGGTTTTGCCAAAAATGACCACTTCATCCCAACTGGGAATCCTGCACCACCACGACCACGCAACCCTGATTTCTTCACCTCTTCGGTTACTTCATCAGGAGTCATTTTTTTTAACGCTTTTTCTACCGCTTGGTACCCACCATGCTTACGATATACGTCAATCGTCTCAATTCTAGGTACCTCAATATGTTCGGTTAATATCTTCATCCTCGCTTATTTTCCTAATTCATCAATGATTTGATCTACCTTCTCCTTCGTCAAGTGCATGTAAAACTTCTCACGAATCTGAAATACAGGTCCCCATCCACATGCAGCTAAACATTCTACTTCTTTGACGGTGAATTTACCATCTGCTGACGTTCCTCCAGTCTCAACTCCTAAGCGCTTTTTCAAATGGTCATACACCTCAACTCCTCCCATCAAGCAACAAGGACCGGTTCGACAGTACTCAATGACATGTTCTCCCACCGGTTCCAAATGGAACATGGTATAAAAACTAGCCACTTCATACACCTCCACCGCCTTAATAGACAATAAAGAAGCTACATAATCCATCACCTCTGGACTGCACCATTTCCATTCGGCTTGAGCCAAATGTAAAATGGGCAAAAGTGCCGACTTCTGTTTCCCCTCAGGGTAACGAGCAATGATTTTCTTCACTAATTCCAGCGTTTCTGCTGGGAAAACGATGTTATTCTTACCTTCCATGTATTATGTATCTAACTCACCTGCAATCACATTCATCGATGACATTGTTACAATGGCATCCGATAAAGTCGAACCTTTGATCATTTCTGGGAATGCTTGATAATATATATATCCTGGTCTACGGAATTTCAAACGATAAGGTGTACGTCCACCATCCGAAACCAAATAAAATCCTAACTCTCCATTACCCCCTTCTACCGAATGATATACTTCACCCACTGGAGCGTCTATTTCTCCCATTACAATTTTGAAATGGTAAATTAAGGCCTCCATGTTTCGGTAAACCTCTTGCTTAGGAGGTAAGTAATAATGTGGGGCATCTGCATGGTATGGTCCTTCTGGCAAGTTATCCATGGCCTGTTGAATGATGCGTAAACTCTGCCACATTTCCTCTTCACGCACCAAGAAACGGTCATAGGTATCTCCTTTGGTACCTACTGGAATTTCAAAATCAAAATCTTCATACGATGAGTATGGATTCAAGGAACGCACATCATAATCTACTCCAGCAGCACGTAAATTAGGACCAGTAAAACCGTAGTTTAAAGCACGTTCAGCCGAAATGGCGCCCACATTCTGTGTACGATCCATGAAAATTCGGTTACGTACCACCATGCTTTCAAATTCCTTCAAAGCAGCAGGTAACTCGGCCAATAATTTCTTAATTTTCTCTATGGCAACCGGGCTTAAATCCCTTTCCATGCCACCAAAACGACCCATGTTGGTCGTTAAACGAGCTCCGCAAAGCTCCTCGTAAATTTCATAGATAAACTCCCTCCATTGGTAAACATACAGGAAGCCGGTAAGGGCTCCGGTATCAACCGCCAAAATGGAGTTACAAATAATATGATCTGCCAAACGAGCCAATTCCATCATGATAACTCGGATATATTGTGCACGTTTTGGAACTTCTATTCCCAATAATTTTTCTACCGTCATGTGCCAACCCATATTATTAATAGGAGCTGAACAATAATTCATGCGGTCAGTTAATGTGGTAATTTGATAGAATGGACGACGCTCCGCAATTTTTTCAAATGCACGGTGGATATATCCCACGGTTTGCTCTGCATCCACAATCGTTTCTCCATCCATGGTCAAGATATTTTGAAAAATACCATGGGTGGCTGGGTGGGTAGGACCTAAATTTAGGGTAGTCAACTCGTTCACATAAGGGCCGCTTTTCGGCGTCTTATCTAGACCTACGTTGGGGTTATTTACTAATGCTACTTCAGACATGTTTCGCTCGTTGAAGGTAGTTTATCTACCAAATAATTCATCTATTTTATCGTGACGGGTGGCGTCCTCTAAAGGATATTCCTTACGCATTGGATGGTAATCCATGTCCTCAACGTTCAAAATACGAATCAAATTCGGGTGACCTTCAAAAATGATACCGTAAAAATCGAAAGCTTCACGCTCCATCCAGTTGGCGGTGGCAAACAAACCAGTCACCGTAGGAACCTCAGGCTTTTCAATCGGTACATAAATTTTGATCCACAATCGCACATTATTTTCTAAACTGTGCAAATGGTATATAACCCCCAACTCTTGCCCTTTAGCCTCAGGAAAATGTATCCCTGCTAAATCAGTTAAAAATTGAAATTTCAATACCGGATGTTGGTACAGAAAATGAAGCATCGGAACGATGTGTTCTACTTCAGTGGTTATTTGTAAGATCCCATGGGATTCAGCGATTCCATAAATAGCCTCTTCGCCGAATTGCCCTTGTAAGGCATCTATAATTTGTTGATTACTCACGTTTTCCATGCTCGATTTACTTATTCAATACCATAAGATTCCAACAAAGCCTTATACTCGGGTTGGTTTCTACGACGAATAGATTCATTTTTTGCTAGTTCTTGGATTTGCATAAAGCCATCCAAAATCTGCTCTGGACGAGGAGGGCAACCTGGCACGTATACATCCACTGGGATAACCCGATCAATACCCTGCAATACAGAATAAGTATCAAAAATACCTCCAGAACAAGCGCATGCACCTACGGATAAAACCCAACGAGGTTCAGCCATCTGCAAATACACTTGCTTAACAACCGGTGCCATTTTCTTGGCTATCGTCCCCATTACCATCAACACGTCCGCTTGGCGAGCAGAAAAACTCAAACGCTCTGCACCAAATCGGCCAATGTCATAATGAGAGGCCATAGTAGACATGAACTCAATACCGCAGCAAGATGTAGCAAAAGGCAATGGCCAGAGCGAATTTGCTCTAGCCATCCCTACTAATGAATCTAAACTGGTAGCAAAAAATCCTTGACCCTCTAAACCTGCCGGCGCTTCTACGATATTAATTTTTGCATCACTCATATATAATCTTCTTTTCTATTAAAAATAAACCCAGCAAAAAGCTAATTGTTTATTTTTCCCAGGTTAAAATACCTTTTTTAATTACGTAGATAAATCCAGCTAATAACAAGCCCATGAATACGATCATTTCATAAAAACCGTTCCATGCCAATTGCTTAAAGTTAACCGCCCAAGGGTACATAAATACAATCTCCAAATCAAACAAAACGAATAATATCGCTACCAAGAAATACTTCACCGAAATCGGCGTACGAGCATCTCCAATAGATTCAATTCCACACTCAAAAGAATCGTCTTTTTTCTGCGAATGACGTTTAGGACCTAGGGCATGGGTTAACACCATGACCAGAACGATAAATGCCAAGGCCGCCCCTAATTGAACGAAAATGGGTAAAAAATCTTGAGGTTGATAGTTCATCTTGTACTTCGCTAAATTTGAAGCGGCAATTTACTCACTAAAATCTAATTTTGAAGATTATTTTATTAAAAATACTTGGTTTTTCCTGGCACTGCTACTGGGTACAATCCATTCGCATCTGGCTTCAATGGCATATCTGCATCCCAAGCAAATCGACTTGGTGCTATATTGATCCCTGAATTAATCGCTTTATCCCATTCAATGATCTGTCCTGAATAGGTAGCCATTCTTCCTAAGATGGATGTCATGGTAGAATATGCCCCATTTTCTGCATCAGCAAATTTGTACTCTCCCGCTGCTACACTGGCCCATAACTCATCATGCTCGGTTTGATATGGATTATTCTCTTTTGTCTTTTTATCAAAAGCATAACTCACATTTCCTTTCAAATCCAACATTTTGGCTGAATCAAATAACACCTTTCCTTTAGTACCAATTAAATGCTCATCTACCTTTGTCCAGGTTCCAGGAATATGCCGACATTGACTATTTAGGATAGTACCATCTGCATATTCAAATTCTACAATATGGTGATCAAAAATTTCACCATAATCCTTCCCTTTTCTTACTTCTCTACCTCCTGTACCTCTGGCTCTAACTGGATATCCGTTTTTCGCCCAGTTGATCACGTCAATATTATGAATGTGTTGTTCTGTAATATGATCCCCGCAAATCCAGTTGAAATAATACCAGTTTCTCATTTGGTATTCCATTTCCGATTGCCCCTCCTTGCGTGGTTTTACCCATACGCCATCGTTATTCCACCAACAAGATGCCGATACAATATCACCAATCTGGCCATCTTGCACACGCTTCATCAAATCACGGTAAGAATTTTGGTAGTGACGCTGCAATCCCACCACCACATTCAATTTCTTTTCTTTGGCTATTTTAGCCGCTGCCAAAACACGTTGTATACCCGCTGGATCAGTTGCCACCGGTTTTTCCATGAAAATTTGCTTTCCTAAACGTACCGCCTCTTCAAAATGATAGGGACGAAATCCTGGAGGAGTTGTCAAAATCACCACATCAGCCAAGGCCATGGCTTGCTTATAAGCATCAAAACCTACGAATTTATGGTCCTCAGGCACATTGACTTTCTGATTCACCGGTACTGCTTGAGCCGATTTATCTTTGGCACGAGAATTCATGACGCTCTTGTAGCAATCTTCCAATCGATCTTTAAAGGCATCAGCCATAGCCACCAATTGAATATTTTCTTTCGTACTTAAAGCCTGAATGATGGCTCCTGTTCCTCTACCACCGCAACCAATCAAGGCTACTTTCAAGGTATCTCCCACCAAACTTTGGCTAAAACTTACTCCTGGACTGGCCTGTGTGACTAGTGGAGCTGCTAGCATTGCTCCGGCTCCCAGGCTCGACTGCACGATGAATTCTCTACGTGAATTTTTCATGTTATTTAGGTATCTATTTTGAAGGTTAAAAATCTTTTAAATATTGATCAAAAAATGCCCGAACTTCCTCCGGACTTGGTTGTTTGGCAGGTCGCATAATACGAAATCCTACAAAAGGAGCGTCTGCATTCCACCATTTACTTTTAGGCTCCTGAGGATCTCTTCGGTTCCAAACTGGATCAGCGGCTAATCGGCTGGCACTTCGAGCCATGTTGGCCTCATCCCGGAAACTACCTCCACGGACAATGGCATCCGCATATTTATCTTTAAAAATCGCTTGATGTGCCTTTTTATTAGCTGAGTAAGTTGGCTCATAATGATCCAATACCCATTCATGTACATTTCCTAGCATATCATATAATCCCCAAGCATTAGGCTTTTTCTGACCAACCAAATGATATTTATCCCCTGAATTACTAGCTATCCAAGCGTAATCTTCTAATTTCTCATTGGCTGATAAGGAAGAATAAGCTCCTTTACCACCAGCCCGACACGCATATTCCCATTCGGCCTCGGTAGGTAATCGGTAAAATATCTGGGTTTTGGCATATAACCACTTACAATACATCAGCGCAGCAAAATGCTGCATGGAATTGGCTGGGTAGCCCCCTACTTTTCCCATTCCAAGGGTAAAATCAATGTAGGGTGGACTAGGACGAGAAATAGCATCGGGTCCTTCTTTAGCTGGTTTGGGAGCAGGATCACGATCTTCTTCAAAAAACAATTGATACTCGTCATAGGTCACTTCGGTTTTCCCCATCCAAAATGCCTCCATGGTCAATTTTTGTTGAGGACCCTCATCTGCATTTCTCCCCGCCTCAGTATTCGGACTTCCCAATAACAAATTACCCGCAGGAATGGCCTGCATATCAAATGCTACCGTAGAATTAGGAATGGTTTGTCGGTATGATTTTAATTGCTGCCCCATTCCAAGCTGACTTATCCCTACACTCAAGGCCAGTACTAATACACGTAATTTTCTATTCATTCTTTAATTAATTCTAATCGACTTTCAAGATACCATGATTCAATAATATTTCCAATTCCCCATTTTGGTATTCCCATACAAGCACCTGTACCTTGGGAATGCTTTTTAGTAATTCTTTGATCTTGTCCAATTCCATCATCGTAGCAGCTGTGGCTATCCAATCTGCCCTTGCTCCATCAGGTGCTATGGCAGTAGCCGATCGAGCATGCTCCAATCCTAGGCCTGTCTTGGGATTAATGACATGAGAATAATTTTTTCCAGCAATTTCAACTTGCTGATAGGTTTTACCTGAACTTGCTATCGATTGGTTTTTAATTTCAATAAAATCAACTGCTACTTTTTTTGAATTGGGCAATTCTAGACCGACTTTCCATGCATCTCCGTTGGGATTTACTTGGCTGGCGCAAATTTTCCCTCCTGCATCTACTAAGGCATAAGGATACCCTGATTTCCTTAAAAAATCCAAAACTCGTTGGGCTACAAAACCTTTCCCAATAGAACCCAAGTCTATTTGACAAGCTGAATTAGTTAATCGAATAGCACTACTATCCGCATTAAATTCTAAACAAGCTATTTCCGTGGCCTTTAGTCCAAATTGTAATACATCTTCCGCTGGTAAAACATGCGTCTTTCTTGCTATTCTCCACGCAGCAACTAATTTCCCAATAAAAATATTCAGGTTTCCGCCACTCTGCTCATATGCCAACATCGATTCCTTCAAGATAGCTTTAAATGGTTCCTTAATTGGGAAAAATTGCTCGGTTCCAGCTTTTTGGTTCACCTGACTAACATCAGAATTAAGCTGATAATCACTTAATTGCGATTCCAAATTCGCTGCTAAGGCTTGGGCATTTTTAATGGTTTGAGACAATCCTGTCGAATCTTGAGTAGAGACAATGATTCGAAATGGAGAGCCCATTCTGGCTGTTTCAAATCGATATTTGGTCCATTGAGCTTGCGTCAAAAAGCCGCTCAACATCAGTAAGGCAGCGACTAGCAGGGATTTTTTATTCATCTGTCAAATATTACAAAAAAAATTGTAACTTTGTCTCGCAAATAAGGGTATGGTTCGCCTTCATCCGATAAATCCAATTCCCGTTCAAACTATTTGCCATGCTTGATTCATCCAAATTTCTTTTTGAAGCTCTCACCTACGACGACGTACTGTTGCTTCCTGCCTATTCCGAAGTCTTACCACGTGATGTAAAGACTCAAACTCGACTGACCAAAAATATCAGTTTGAATATCCCTATTGTTTCTGCAGCTATGGATACGGTGACTGAGGCTGACTTGGCCATTGCTTTAGCGCAAGAGGGAGGCATTGGAATCATTCATAAAAATATGACGATTGCTCAGCAAGCGGCACAAGTTCGCAAAGTAAAGCGTTCAGAATCCGGTATGATCATCGATCCCATTACCTTACATGATACGCAAACTTTGGGAGATGCTCAGCGCATCATGAAGGAATTTAAAATTGGGGGTATTCCTGTCATTGATACCCAAGGAATTTTGGTTGGTATTCTAACAAACCGTGATTTACGTTTCCAAAAGGAAACGGCTAGACCTGTACATGAAATCATGACCAAGGTTAATTTAATCACAGCGAATGAAGGAATTAGCATGGAAGCGGCGGAGAGTATTTTGCAAGAGCATAAAATTGAGAAATTACCCATCATCGACAAGAATGGTCGATTGATTGGATTAATTACCTACAAAGATATTTTAAAGCGTAAAAGCCACCCTTTAGCTTCGAAAGATTCGTTGGGTCGTTTACGAGTGGGAGCTGCTGTTGGAGTTACCCCCGACTTATTGGATCGTGTACAAGCATTGGTCCAAGTAGGTGTAGACGTAATTAGTATAGATACAGCACATGGCCATTCCAAAGGTGTCATAGATGCTTTGAAATCCGTTAAAACGTCCTACCCAAGTTTGGATGTGATTGTGGGCAATATCGCTACGGGAGAAGCGGCCAAAGCATTAGCTGAAGCAGGAGCAGATGCCGTAAAAGTGGGGGTGGGTCCAGGCAGTATTTGTACTACCCGTATCATTGCGGGAGTGGGAATGCCCCAGTTAACTGCGGTATATGAGGCTGCTAAGGCCCTAGAACCTTATAATATTCCATTAATTGCTGATGGAGGTATTCGTTTTTCAGGGGATATTGCCAAAGCCATCGCAGGAGGTGCAAGTACCGTTATGATTGGATCCCTTTTAGCAGGTACTGACGAAGCACCGGGTGAAATGATCATTCTAGAAGGTCGTAAATTTAAATCGTATCGTGGCATGGGCTCTTTAGAGGCCATGGAAGATGGATCTAAGGATCGATATTTTCAAGATGCGGAAGATGATATTAAAAAATTGGTTCCTGAGGGTATCGTAGGTCGTGTACCATTTAAGGGTTCAGTGACGGAAATTCTATACCAAATGGTAGGTGGATTAAAAGCTGGTATGGGTTATTGCGGAGCGGGTACTATTGCGGATATGCAACAGGCCAAATTTGTTAAAATCACTTCGGCAGGCGTGAAAGAAAGCCATCCGCATGATGTCAGCATTTCCAAAGAAGCACCGAATTATAGTGCTAAATAAAAAACAGTTTTTTCCCTTAACGCTGTCAAGGTTTGAAACCTTGCCAGCGTTGCAAAAACGAATAAGTTTTTAAAGATATTGTCCAAGATATTGATAATCAAAAAAGCTCAGGGTTTAAACCCTGAGCTTTTTCATTTTTACCAACTATTCAATAAATTATACTGGATAATTATGAACGGTATCAACAAAACATTTCACCTTATCTGGGTGGATGTCAGGATAAACGCCGTGGCCTAAATTGGCTATATAGCGCTGGGTCCCAAATTGATCGATCATCTTTTTGGTTTCACTCTCTACCGTTTTAAAATCGCCATAAAGTGCACATGGATCTAAATTACCTTGAAGTGTTCTATTCGGACCTACCAGTTTTCTTGATTCCTGAATATCCATGTTCCAATCCAATCCAATGGTAGCGCAATTCAATTGAGCCATTTCTTCTCGAGCAAAAAACGCACCCTTTGCGAATAAGGTCACCGGAACCTCAGTTAAAGCATCGCAAATTTGCTTGAGGTAAGGAGTGGAAAAAATACTGTATTGGGCTGGAGACAAAATACCTGCCCAAGAATCAAATACTTGAATCAAGTTGGCACCTGCCGCCACTTGGGCTTTCAGGTAGGCAATGGTAGAATCCGTAATTTTTTGCAATAGCGCATGTGCTAAAGCGGGTTCAGCATAAAGCATTTTTTTAGCCTGAGAAAAAGTTTTAGACCCTTTCCCTTCCACCATATAACAAAATATAGTAAATGGTGCCCCAGCAAAACCTATTAAAGGTATTTTACCCGACAAATCCCGCTTAACAATTTTTATGGCATCCAACACATAGGCCAAATCCTCTTCGGGAACGGCTGTTTTCAAGGCATTTAGATCCGCTTGGGAACGAATGACTTGGGGAAATACAGGGCCCTTTTGCTCCTCCATCACATAGGGCAAGCCCATGGCTTCGGGAACGACCAAAATATCTGAAAAAATAATAGCAGCATCTACATCAAATCGATCTACCGGCTGAATGGTTACTTCGGCTGCCCACTCCGGATGGGTGGCCAATCCTATAAAAGAGCCAGCCTTGGCCCTAACTTCTCTATACTCTGGCAAGATTCTTCCAGCTTGACGCATCACCCAGACAGGTATTCTATCTACTGGCAACCCTTTCGCAGCCCTAATCAGGCGATCATTTTGTAGTACTTCCATATTGTAAATCAAGCCACAAAGGTAGTTAAGAAATGGCAAATGATTAGTTAATAGTGATTAGTTATTAGTGATTAGAGATACCTGCCATGCCGAAATCACTAAAAACTCATCCCTAATAACTAATAACTAAACCCTAATAAATAATATCCTTGTATCTTTACCATCTTAACCTGTTACCCATATGCAAGTAATTAGTGCGCAATTCATCACCAGTAATACCGATTACTTAAAATGTCCGCCTGACAAATTCCCAGAATTTGCCTTCATCGGTCGTTCGAATGTGGGTAAATCTTCTTTAATCAACTCCATTACCTTTCACAAAAAATTAGCCAAAACATCTCAAACACCAGGTAAAACGCAATTAATCAATCACTTTTTGATTAACGACAATTGGTATTTAGTGGATTTACCTGGCTATGGTTATGCCCAAGTAAGCAAAGAAAAGAGAAAGGAATTTGAAAAGATGATTTTAGATTACCTGATCAATCGTAAAAGTTTAACCTGTTTGTTTTTATTGGTAGACCTACGTTTGAAGCCTCAACCCGTGGATATTGCATTCATGGAAAGAATGGCAGAAGAACAAATTCCTTTTTACATTGTCTTCACCAAAGCGGATAAATTATCTCAAAAACAGGTGGATGACAATTTCAAACATTACCAAGAATACTTATTACAATCTTGGGAAGCTTTACCGAAAATGTTCATCACTTCCGCTGAAAAACATCAAGGAAGAGAAGAAATCTTAGCTAGTATTCAGGAATTAATTGACTCATCTCCCTATAAATCAAGGAAATCTTAATATTTTTGCGACCGAATTAAACATCACACATGGAATTATTAAATGAAATTGCCCACATCTCAGGCAAAAGCGGATTATTTAGAGTATTGAAACCCACTCGTACGGGGGTTATTGTAGAAACATTAGATGCTCTTAAGCAAAAGTCTGTTGTTAGTGGTCAAACACGTATTTCTGTATTAAAAGATATCTCACTATACTTAGATGATCACCAAGATAGCACCTTGCCATTAGGTGATTTATTCCAAAAGATTCATACTGTATGTCAGGGAAGCTTACAAATCGAGCCAAAAAAGGCAAGTGATTCAGAGTTATTTGGCTTATTAGCCAGCATTGTTCCAAACTACGATTCGGATCGTGTATATGCCTCAGACATCAAAAAAATCCTTTCTTGGTATTTAATTTTAGTGAATAATACTCCTGATATGTTCCAAACTGCTCCTGCCGAGCCTAAGGTGGAAAAGGCGGCAAAAGCGCCAAAAGCAGCAAAGGAAGTAAAAGAAGTGACAGAAGAAAAAACGGAGAAAGCTCCTAAAAAAGCAAAAGCGACTAAATAAGCCGCTCCATACTAAATAAAAAAATCCCGATTTATTCGGGATTTTTTTTATGCTTATTTCAAAGAATTGATCCAAGAAGCAATTTTCATGGCATCCGCCTTTGGTACATTTTTCAATGCCATCATTGGTGGGTAACCTGGCCAGTTCTCTGGTTTTGGATTCGCAATTAATTCAACAATTTTCGCATTGCTATACTTTTTCTTAGCAACCTCGGTGTAGGCAGGTCCAACTAAACGAGCGTCTACCTTGTGACAAGCAAAGCAAGTATATTTTTGCATTAATGGCTTGATATCAGCAGGAAAATCTTCTGCATGGGCTTGAAATCCAAATGCAAAGGTTCCTAAGGTAACAGCCAAAATAAATTTTGATATTTTTTTCATTTTGATTGAATGTTTAATTGTTCACAAAATAAGGGATTTAAACTTTATTTTCTATATGCTTTTACGCATATTTCTCCCTTTTTATTAAATAGAGGCATGAAAAGCATCCACAGCAGCTCTAACACTTCCATGTTGATCCAATAATTCCGAAGCTTTATCTTCTGTCACACCCGTGGCCTCCTTAACCATACGAATGGCTCGTAAAACTAATTTGTGGTTACTTAAGGCCATATCCACCATTTTATTTCCTCGAACCCGACCTAATCGAATCATTACCGCAGTCGAAATCATATTCAAAACCAATTTCTGTGCTGTACCTGATTTCATGCGAGTACTACCCGTCACATACTCAGGCCCCACTACCACTTCGATCGGATATTGAGCCACCTGGGCAATCAAACTTCCCTTATTACAAACAATGCAAGCGGTTAAAACGCCGTGGGCATTGGCATCTCGTAGACCTCCAATAACATAAGGCGTCCTTCCTGAGGCGGCAATACCTATCACCACATCATGTTCATCAATGTCGTAAGCTTTCATATCGAGCCATGCCTGCTTTTCATCATCTTCGGCATTTTCCACAGCCCTTCGAATGGCGCCATCACCCCCTGCAATTAAACCTATAACCCAATCATGAGGGACTCCGTAAGTTGGAGGACATTCCGAAGCATCTACCACTCCTAATCTACCACTTGTACCAGCTCCTATATAAAATAATCTGCCACCCTTTTGCATTCTAGCAACTATCTGTAAGACCAATTTCTCAATTTGAGGTATCACCTTTTCTACCGAATAAGGCACTGTTTTATCTTCGGCATTGATTTGTCGTAAAATGGTATCTACCGACTGTTTATCCAAATCCAAATAATTAGAGTCAGACTCGGTGGCTAGCTTGCTTAAATTCTCGGTCATTATTTTGAAGAAAGTGTGTAAAAATGCTTAAAAAAATGAGGAATTGTTTCTATTCCTTTATAAAAATTAAACAAGCCAAAATGCTCATTAGGCGAATGAATGGCATCTGAATCCAATCCAAAACCCATTAAAACCGACTTAATTCCTAATTCTTTTTCAAAAACAGTAGGTACCGGTATACTTCCTCCGCCACGAGTAGGAACGGGCTCTTTTCCAAATGTCTCGGCTAAGGCCTTGGAAGCAGCTTGATAAGCAATGGAATCCGTTGGCATCACATAAGCCTCCCCACCATGATGGGGTGTGACAGTCACTTTCACTCCTTTAGGTGCTATGGACTTAAAATGATCTATAAACAACTGGGTGATTTTTTCTGAACTTTGATTTGGAACTAATCGCATGGAAATTTTAGCATGCGCTACCGAAGGGAGAACTGTTTTAGCCCCTTCACCAATGTATCCACCCCATATTCCGTTAACATCCAGTGTCGGACGGATGGACGCTCTTTCAAGGGTAGAATAGCCTTTTTCCCCATGTACGGAAGCAATTCCTAAATCTTTTTGATAAGCATCCAAATCAAATGGTGTTTGAGCCATAGCCGCTCGGTCGGAAGCACTTAATTCTTGAACAGCATCATAAAAACCTGGAATGGTAATCCGATTAAATTCATCATGCATGGAGGCAATCATTTCACATAAAATATTGATCGGATTTGCTACCGCACCTCCATAAACCCCTGAATGTAAGTCGCGGTTTGGTCCTTGAACTTTTACTTCCAAATAGCTTAAACCTCGTAAACCTACATCAATGGATGGAATGTCATTGGCAATGATGGCCGTATCAGAAATCAAAATAACATTTGCCTTCAATAATTCTTTATGATTCGCCACAAAAATGGCTAAATTATTGGAGCCAATTTCCTCTTCCCCTTCAATCATAAACTTGATGTTACAAGGTAAATTATCCGTAGCTAACATCGCTTCAAAGGCTTTCACATGCATGAAAACCTGTCCTTTGTCGTCAGAAGACCCACGGGCATAAATGATATCATCTTTGATAACTGGTTCAAAGGGCGGGCTCTCCCATAATTCCAAAGGGTCTGCAGGTTGAACATCATAATGTCCATATACCAAAACAGTAGGAGCTTGGGGATCAATGATTTTCTCACCATAAACCACTGGAAAGCCAGCAGTTTCTTCTAAACGAACGTGATCTGCACCAGATTGACGTAAATTTTGGGCAATATATTCTGCCGCTCTACGAACATCTCCAGCATAGGCAGGATCCGCCGAGATAGAGGGGATTCGTAATAAATCCAATAATTCATCTAAAAATCGTTGTTGATTTGCTTGAATATAAGCTTGCGTTTTTTTCATATCGAAAGGCGAATGGGATTACAACATCCACGCACAAAGATAAATAAAAACGACTTAGGATTGTTTCTTTCGAGGGATTAGATACATGCGATTCTCCTTTCCTTGAAGGATACGCGCAATATTTTTGCGGTGCATGAAAATGACCAAAGATGCCACGATAAATCCAAAATATATCAGAATCGGAAATTCCTCTCCAAAGACCTTGAAAACCATCAAAAAGGGAAATACCAAGGAGGCCACCATAGAACCTAAAGAGACGTAATTGGATACATAAAATACAAGTAAAAATACAGCTATGCTCACCAAAGCTGCTTCGGGATGCAAGGCCAAAACCATACCCATCAAGGTGGCCACTCCTTTTCCTCCTTTAAAATCACAAAATATGGGCAGCAAGTGACCTAATACTGCCAAAAATCCAAAGACAATTTTTAAGGATACGCAGGTCTGCCAATCAATCAAATGAAGGTAAAATAAAAAAGTAGACAAAGAAGTAGCTAAAAATCCTTTAAATGCATCCACAAACAAGACAATACTACCTGCTTTTTTTCCTAATACCCGAAAGGTATTGGTAGCTCCTGCATTCCCACTTCCCAAGGTACGGATATCTACTCCATGGTAGGCTTCACCATACCAAATAGCCGTAGGTATAGAGCCCAATATGTAGCTTAATAAACAAAGCCCAATGAGAATTAAAATCATTATAATATTAAATGTCACCATAATTTAACGAGGCGCAGAACCCAAATATAGGGTGGCTTAAACCTAAAATCAAGAACATTAAAAACATTCTTGAAATGTTTAAATTTTCGTCTTAATAATATACCAAAATTGCTTAGAATGAGAAATTAACCGATGCCATCAGGCGAAAAGCCTTAGGTGAACCGTGATCCATATACGACAAACGGTGGAAGGCTTGAATCCTAAATAATTTGAAAATATTATCGATTCCATAACCCACCTCAGCATAAGGTACATTAGGATTCAAGGAGTCAAAAGAATACATGTCGAGAAACTTCGATTTCAATGGATTATTGACATCTTTCATGATGTCTTTATTTGCCTTTCTTTGACTGCCCCACAATAAATTTCCGCTAGCAATAAATCGCCATTTCAATTTCTTGATCAAGGGAATACGATTGAATAATAAACCTTCGAAATTATGGTTGTATTGCAAAGAAACGAATTGATCACTCACAAATTCAAAATAATTCATGGTGGAGAAGGCACTACGTACAAAAAACAAAGTCTCATTTCCTAGATGAGGAAATAATAAGGGAGCTGGTAAGTTGGATGGGGTATAACCCATGGATAAGGTATAATCAGATCTACCTAAAGTGCCTAATCTAAATGTTTGATAAGCTTTTAGCGTAAATCGCTCGTAATCAAAATCACCTCCCAAAAAGCCTTTTAGTCCCCTTTGATATCGAAAAGTCACCACGGGTATGCGCTTGGTAGCTAAAGTGATGCGTTCATTACCATTCATGATAAAAGTTTCCCCCTTGGCAAATCTAGCTTCTAGGGTAAAAAAGGACTCTTGGTAATAATCTTGTACAGGCGAAGCATTCCCTAACTCAGGTTTTAAACGGTATTGAAATCTAAACAGTGGATCAAATGAACGCGTATTCATTTGAGCTGTAAAACTCAAACCTTTGGTAAGCTCAGTACTAAAAAATGCCTCACTTTCCCTTCTAAAAAATGCTCCAGAAAAAGCTCCCCATCGGGTAAAAGCATAAAATAAGCGGTTATCACCAATTAATTCGGGAGTTAAACCAACCCGTTCGATATCATAGGAATGCCGTAATCCAGCAATTGTCCACTTCGCTTTGGAGAAAAGATAATTGACTTCAATGGAATATTTGGGCACTAAATCTTTTGTACCAAATCCCACATTACCTCGCAAAATCCAATGTTTATCAAAATTAGAATTGGTTCTGAATCCCAATCTAAATCGTGCTCCCTCCAAGCGATTGACGGCGAAACTACTCAAATAAGGCCCCACCTCAATATCATTGAACTTCTTATAACCACTCAATGCTATTTCCGCTATTTCCACATAGGTACGCACAACGGGCAAATTCTTTACCGAATCAATCAAGGCAAAGGCCGTTAAATCTTGTCGACTTAAAGGTTCATACCGTGCATGTTTCCAAAACTCAGGGTCAGGTTCTTTGGCATCCTCGGCTACTTCTGAAGTCAAATCATAAAACTCTAATGGCTTAGGCTGGTTAACAATAAAGCCTTTATTGGAGATATACATCTTTAATAACATCCCAGCTGAGCCTTTGGTCAGTTCTTCAATATCAATTAAAAAACGAGTGCGCGAGGGTAACCAAGCTCCATCAGCCACTTGTTCTAATTCTTGAGAGATTTTAATCTTATCAATGAAATTTAAATTGGCTTGCTTGTCGATCACCGCATCAATCTGCACTAAAGCAAAACTGGTAGTATCAATCCACATTTGACCCGTAAAGACTAGGTCTTGTGGATTTTTAGGATCAAAATCCAATTGATAGCAGATATGACCATCTACATTGACGGTATCGCCCAAGAAATATTTATAATTTCCTTTCCAGTTATCTCCAATAGGGCTGGCAAAATCCTTTCCGAAGAAGGGCACATAATTTTGGTAAAAATTATAATTTGCTACCAGATTACCACCTACCAACTGGGAGATGAAACCTCCGTCTTGTACCCCGACACCTTTGATATTGGTCTTTAGGATTTTTTCCTTCTTTCTTTTGGGGGACTCACGGTAATAAAATTTACCTATTGACTCCGAGATGTATGTTGGAATAACAGGCTTTCCATCTTCTCCTGCTTCTTTTTCAAACTTTTTAATGGAGGATTCAATCTCCCGCATGATTTTTGTATTCCTTAATTTCTCTGAAATGTTGTCTACATCCAGCTCCATTTTGGTATAAGAATCATACTCATAAGCCGTCAACTTATTGCGGTCATGGATGTCGCGCTGCTTTAATACTTGACGTAAAATTTTGAAGGCTGGATTTTCCCCAGAATACACCACGACTTCTTGCAAAGATCTCTGGGCTGGTTCCAATTGAAAATCAACTACTTGAGTCGTTTTCTTCTTATCAATGAATTTGACCTTTTTTTTGTACCCGACAAAAGATACAAATAAAGAATCCGTTAAGACTTTGGAATTAAACGTGTATTCCCCTTGAAAATTAGTTGTTGTACCTAGATTTATACCCACTAAACCCACCGAAGCAAAGGGCACAGGATCTCCATTGGAAGCATCCGTTACTCTTCCCTTGATCACATATTGAGCTTCAGCCCAATGCACACCCACCAAAAGAATTAGCAGAGCCAAAAAAACACGACTTCTCCAATTCATTTATCTACTGTTGAACAAAGTTAAAAGCTTAAAAGATACCTAAGCAAAAATACAGATTGATTGCAACAATCCCACTATATGTCGTGAGATTTTCGATTTTCGTCGACAAATCTTTTGAATTTCTGTAAAGCACGCGCTCGATGAGCCATTTGATTTTTTTCTTGAAGGCTCATTTCGGCAAAGGTCCGACTTTCACCCTCGGGCTGAAATACGGGATCGTATCCAAAACCAACTGAACCTTGGGCTTGTAAAGTAATATTTCCTAGTATTTCTCCTTCAAATTGAAAATACTGACCTTGTACATGATAGGTTAAAACGGTCACGAATCTTGCTTGGCGTTGATTGATGTGTTCTAAATTTTTCAATAATAATTCAAGATTCTTACGATCGT
This sequence comes from Aquirufa sp. OSTEICH-129A, assembly GCF_054558355.1. Taxonomy (NCBI): domain Bacteria; kingdom Pseudomonadati; phylum Bacteroidota; class Cytophagia; order Cytophagales; family Flectobacillaceae; genus Aquirufa; species Aquirufa sp. OSTEICH-129A. The sequence goes on from NZ_JBPXKC010000002.1 coordinate 264,338, forward strand.
TTTTGGGCTCCCCGGCATACCTAGCGGAATAAACACCAGGTGCTCCACCTAAGGCTTCCACTTCTAAACCTGAATCATCCGACAAACAAGTAACCTGATAGCGTTGAGCAATGAATTGTGCTTTCAACAAGGAATTTTCCTGTAAGGTTTTTCCAGTTTCTGGTATTTCTTCCTCCAGACCCAAGTCTTTGACGGTTCTAAGCTCAAACTCCCCTTGTAAAAGCGTTGCAAGCTCTTCTACCTTATGAGGATTTTGGGTCGCCAGATATAAGATGGGTAACATGGAATTATTGAACTGGAACCTCTATTTCAAAGCATAAAGGTGAGTTGGCTGGAATAGATCCTTGGTTATTGGCGCCATATCCAAGTTTGGATGGTATGATGACGATGGCTTTTTCTCCCATTTTCAACTTCATGATACCTTCATCAAAACCGGCAATAAGTTGACCTGCTCCTACCAACATAGATGCTCCATTACGAGAATCAAAAATTGGATCATAAACGACCTTTCCGGCAGCATCCAGTTTTAAATAACTAAAACCTAAACGTCCTGTATAGTTGACCAGATACGTTTGAGCTGGTATTAGGGCTTTACCATTGGGATTAGAAATGGTTTTTTGGAATATCAAACCACTACTTGTCACCTCAGGATTGTTGACATTGTAGGTCTTTTTCATCTCATCAATTACCTGAGTTTCTGATTGGATAGAAATCAACTCTATATCGATTTTAATGACAGAAAAAGCAGGAATAAGGCCATTTCCATAAGAGCTACCACCAAAGGCTAAACTAGCTGGTAGTATAAAGACGCCTTTGTCGCCTTCTTTCATGTATCGCAAAGGCAATGAGAAAATACTCTCAAAACTTCCCGTTACATAGGCCCTAGGCTGCTTAAGAATACGGGAGGTAGAATCTACTTTGGAACCGTTTAATAAAGTCATGACATAATGGAACTTCACTAAATCGGTGTAATTAGCTTGTTTACCCGAAGTCCCTGCAGATAAGATGGAATAATACATCCCTTCTGGAGATTTTTGGGCATTTAACTTGTTATCCTTAATGTATTTTTGAATATCACTTTCGTTGTTTTCAACCTGTTGATCGATGGCATTAAAATTACAACTAGCGAATGTGAAAAGCGTAAAAATTAGTGTAATAATTAGGTAAAGTGTACTTCTATTCATGATAACTACTCATTAATTTTGGCTAAATATACTTCAAACATCAAGGGGGTATAACCCGGAATACTTCCTGATCCTGCTTGACCGTACCCCAAGGTAGAAGGGAAAACCAAGATAGCCTTCTCCCCCAATCGCATTTTCTCGATACCTTTTTGAAAACCTTTTACGGTTTGTGATCCTCCAATGGTTACTGAAAGACTGTCTGTTTTCAACATATTACCGTCAAAAGCTACACCATTTAAAAAACGGCCTGTATATTTCACTTTGACGACTTTACCGCTGGCAGCTAATTCCCCAGTACCTTTAACTAATTGTATAAATCGTAAACCATCCTCGGTGGTTTCAGTGACATTATAACCACGAGCAGCTATAAATTCATTGATATTATCAGCTTGTGAACGTACTTTATAGGATTTAATCGTCACTCTCATAGGTGTGTAGGCAGGTAAACCCGGAAACTCCTGGGCCGTTCCTGGCAATGCCAATACCGCCTGTTCTCCTTCACGAAGAAATGCCATCAAGCGGCTAAATACTGGATTCGTAAATCCATAAAGATAGACAAATGGAGCATTGTTTTTACGATCAGTACTGTCTAGGACCTGACCTGTAACCAAGTTAGCAAATTCAAAGTGTACGGATAAGGTGTCCCCTTTAGTGGCTAATTCGCCGCTTGGATTTGTTTTAGTGAGCACATAATAGGCTCCGTTTTCCATGGCGGTTGGACTTTGGCCCAATTTAGTAAAATAGGCAGTAATCTGAGCTTGATTTTCTTTGGCTCTAATTTCATCCACTAATTCCACATTGCTTAAACAAGCCCCCAAACCCAAAGTCAAAGCCAAAAAAGCACTAATTCTAACAAACATTCGATTGACCATCATCATATAGATTCACTAATTCACTCAATTTTATTCCATTTTAAACGAATATGATATCCGATTCGTATGGAACAAAGAAGTAAGGGGACCGAAATCCCCTTAAAATTTATTTTTTGTTCAATAACTCTACTTCAAATACCAATACTGAATTGGCTGGAATAGGACCACGCTCTTGATCTCCATAACCTAAAGCTGAAGGAATAACGAAGATACCTTTTCCACCTTTTTTCAATAAAGTTAATGCCTCGTTGAAACCAGGAATCATTTGACCTAATGGCATTTCAGCAGCACTTCCTTTATCAAATTCTTTACCATCAACGAAAGATCCACGGTAGTTTACAGACCAAGTCTCTCCCATTTTAGCTGAAGCTCCAGCACCTGGATTAAGTATAGCATAATACAAACCGGAAGCTGATTTCTGGAAATTCTTACCTGATTTAGCCACATAGTCAGCTATCACCTTTGGCTCTTGAGCCAATTTTCCAGCCGCCGCTTGCTTGTTAGCAGCCGCTTCTTTTTCCATTTCTTTTTCAAACTCTGCACGTGATTGTACTTTTAATACCTTAACTGTGTATTTCAAATCTGAACCAGGCTTCAAGAATGGAGGAAGTGGCGCTTGAATGTTTTTAGTCAAACTATCGATCGGAACTAAGATAGTAGCACTATCTCCTAAGGCCAATAAACGTAATCCGTTTTCGAAAGTACCTTTGAATGAACCAGGAGCGTTATTCGGAGCTTGAATCATTCCTTTACCTGGCTTACCTTCTTTGTAAGTATCCTGTAAAACAGAATCTGTTGAATTTTTAATCACTAAACCAAAAGTAATGATGTCTCCATCCTTCAGTTTTTTGGCTTTGTCGTCATGACTGTGAAATTGAATTTTTACGCCATCGATAATCTCGACTTTGTTTTGATTACATGCAGACAAAAATACGACTGCGGATAAAAGACCAATGAGTTGTTTACGCATGATTGTTTTGTTGAGACCTGAGTCTGTTATAGATTGTTTTAGATTGTTTCGTTTATAAATTTTTAACTCGATTTATTTCAGAAAGATACAAAGGTAACACTTCTTGCAATTTTTCCTTCGCCCCTTCGATGGAGCTAGAAGAAAATCGACCACCTGAGGCATTTTTGTGACCACCTCCTTCAAAATATGTAGAGGCAAATTCATTGACAGCAAATGGTTCGATGGACCGAAAAGATAATTTAATACCATCAGGACGCTGTATTAATAAAATAGCCCAAATTGCCCCAGCTATTTGTAAGCCATAGTTTACGATACCTTCCGTATCTCCGGCTTGGGAATTAAATTGCTTTTGATCCTCCTCTGTGATCCAAAGTAAGGCCAAATGGTATTCAGGTAGATAATCCAAGCGGTTGGCTAACACATGGCCTAAAAATCGCAAGCGGTCCAAACTAGCCGAATCAAATATTTTTCGATGAACGGCATTGGTATTAACCCCTTTTTTAATCAATTGAGCTACCACCTCATGTACATGGGCTGTCGTGTTGGGATGGCGAAAAGAACCTGTATCCGTCATGATACCAGAATACAAGCAGGCACCCATGGATTCATTTATGTAGGCATCATGTCCCCATTCTTGAATCAAATCAAAAATTAATTCACAAGTGGAAGCGGCGCTTGTCCGGTGATAATAATAATCACCAAAATCCTCTGGATTGAGGTGATGGTCAATCACTACTTTTTTCCCACGAGCCGCTTTAATTAAATGACTCAGACCATGCAAACGTTGCATACCTGAAAAATCCAAACAAAAAACGAAAGCCGCTTCTTGAATGATTGCTTCAATTTGTACTCGATGTACCGTATCTTCAAAATTAAGTATATCCTCCGCTCCTGCCATCCACTTTAAGTTGGCAGAAACCACTGAAGGTACGATAACACGGACATCAACACCCAGCTGAAGCAAATAATTTTGCCAAGCTAATGAAGAGCCAATGGCATCAGAATCAGGATTAAAGTGCGTCGTGATGACTGCCTTAGTACCAGGAAGTAATTGTGCTTGAAGCGCCGAAATGGAAGACATAAATTTGATAATGCGCCATAATAAATTTGGGCGTTCGCAAAGTTAAAGATAAATTTGATTAAAAATTTTACTATGCCTACAAATCGCACCTTTACTATGATCAAGCCTGATGCTGTGGCAGATGGCTTTACAGGACCCATCATTCAGCAAATTGAAGCAGCTGGTTTTAAAATCTTGGCTCTTAAAAAAGTACAATTAAATAGTGAAGAAGCTGGTAAGTTTTATGCTGTTCATGCAGAAAGACCTTTCTACCAAAGCTTGTGTGATTATATGAGTTCAGGAGCCATTATCCCGATGATTCTTGAAAAAGAAAACGCCGTTGAGGATTTTCGCAAACTGATTGGCTCTACTAATCCAGCGCAAGCAGCCGAAGGAACTATTCGCAAACAGTTCGCCAGATCCTTGGAATCCAATGCCATTCATGGTTCTGATTCCAATGAAAACGCCGCCATAGAAGGTTCATTTTTCTTTTCTGAAAAAGAACTTATCTAATTATTTGTGCTTAAAGAATAAAAAACCATTCTCTTCTTTCATGAAGGTAAGATGTGGGTGATATCGCATGGCATCATCCACATCATTTTTCATGACAAAGTAAGTAGGTCTATCCACACGGTCATTCTTAATCAGTGTTTCTCCATCTGGAGAGCCTTCTGGCTTTTGGAAATATAGGAGATGAGCAAATGACTTAAAACCAACGGTTTCTATGTACACCTTTTGACCTACTTTAGATTCATAAAAATCTATCACAGTAGCCTGCGTATATCCTTCAATTTTTGGCACCACTACCGCCATGTAAACCATGATGATGGCAATTCCCGTTATCATTAAGCCATAAATGCGCTTAGGAACTAAGGCCCCTTTCTTGGTAATCCAAAACAAAATAGCCAAGGCAAATGCCAATCCTATGCCTATTTCAAATCCCGACCAATAAACAGGAGCTTGTAAATTTCCTTGAACAAATTTATCCTCAATGTAAGGAATGAATTCAAAGGCATGAGATCCAATGTAGGGCACTAGGGATAAAATTAATGAAAACAACAAACCTATGACAAGCAGCCCGATGCTGTGAATTCTTTTCCAAGAACTGAAGCCCGATTCCCAATCGCATAAAACTCGGGCAGAAAAAAAGCTCAATGGAATCCAACACATGGAAGAATAATGAACAATTTTAGTCTTAACTAAACTAAATAGAATTAACACGACCCAAAATAATATTCGAAACCAAAGGCTCAAATCTCGCTCATGCTCCGTAGCTAAATTAATTTCAGATTTTCGGGAAATCAATGGACTTATCGCCCAAATGGAAATAGGAAAACAGCCTAATATTAATACGATGGCATGGTAATAAAAAGGCTGGCCATGTCCTGCATCGCCGGTAGTTAAAAGCCGAACTTGGTAAGCAAAAAAATCAGCAATAATGCCAGTTCCAAATTTTAAGGCAATGATTCCGTACCAAGAGATAAAGAAAATAATAGCAATGATACTAACCCAGGTTAGCGCTTTCAACCAAGCAAAAAGTCGGCTCCATTCTTTTCGATTCAAAACGAGATAAACCACAGCGGTTAATCCCCAAATCAACAAGGCAACCGGACCTTTAGTTAATAAAGCAAGACCGATAAAGCAGGCAGAAATAACTAATTCCTTTGTGGCAAAGTCTTTCCAAAAAGATTGAATTAAAAAATATACCCCCAAGAAAATCAACAAATTAAATAATGGATCAATGATGCCGGAACTAGCATACACATGAGGAGTAATGGCCGCTAAATACGAAAATGCCCATAAATGACCCATTTTAGGTGAAAAATGCTTCACTCCAATTCGATATAATGTCAATAAAGTGGCAATTCCAATCAAGGCATTAGGAAAGCGGGCGGCAAACTCCATGCTAGTCCAAGCCAGGTCTGTAAATGTCCCAAAGAATTGAAAACTTAAGGCTTGCAACCAGATAAACAAAGGTGGTTTTTCCCAAAATGGCTTAAAATTAATTTGAACACTGAGGTAGTCCCCCGTTTTAATCATTTCTCTGGCCGACTCCGCAAAATTGATTTCATCCCAATCAAATAAATGGCTCGCCCCAAGAAAAGGAATATACACCAAGGCCCCGATAAAGAACCAAAAAAGGTAAGGTCTACGCAGCAGGATTGGACTCATGAGGCATTTTTTTATAGATGGTCAAATAATATAGGATAGCTGAACTCATTACCCCAATGATGGCCCCAACCGCGGTATCTATGGGAAAGTGTTGAAAAAGATACACGCGCGACAAAGCGACACCTGCGGCCATGCAAGCCATGAGAATACCCCAGCGAGAAGATTTGATTATCAAGGCCATCCAAAAAAACATAAACCAGGCAGCTGCGGTATGTCCGGAAGGCATACTATTAAATTCATTGATAAATACCCCGGGTACGGTATACCATGTATAGCTTTCATCTCTAAAATAAGCGAATGGCCTTAAACTACCTTCAAAAACAAAATGCTTAAGTCCCTGAGTGATGAGCGTGGATAATAGATAAGATGCTAAATAGGGTAAAACCCATTTTCGCTGTTTAATGTATAGAAATATGGCAAAAAGCAAAGGCAGGAATACCTCTGCTAAACTGGTGAAAAACCGAAATACTAGGTCTAAAATGGGTTGATGCCACTCATTAATCCAGCGCACTTGATCAAATCGCTGAAAGGCTAAGGAATAAATCCAAACAATGACTTCGAAGAACAGCCAAGTCCGTATAAAAGATCGAATGGAGGCGGGTAGTTGATTCATGAATTCAAAGGTCGTAAGATTTTATCAAATTGTTCCAGCTTAACCTTGCTGTTTCCAAAAAAATGACTAATTTTGCAATCCTTTTTACCCGAGAGAACATGAAAGTATTGGATGCCTATCAGATACCCATCATTTCCTTAGAAGATAAATCGTACCGATATAGCTTTGAGGGCGGAGATGAATTTTTTAAGGCTTTTGAGCAGGAATGGGTACAAAAAGGCAAGTTTCAGGCAGAGATAGAGTTAAATAAATCTGCTACCATGATCCAGGTTTTGATGAAGATCAAAGGCCATTTGAATTTAATTTGTGATCGATCCAATGAGGAATTTGAGTTCCCCATGGATATTCAGGAAAAGTTAATTTACAAATACGGGGATCATTTTGAGGACTTGGGGGATAATCTGTTTTTAATTGACAGAAAAGAACCAAAACTTGATTTATCGCAGGATTTATATGATTTCATAGCCTTACAGGTGCCTATGAAAAAATTACATCCTAGGTTTGTTAAACCAGAAGATGAATCAGCTGAAAACGAATTTTTATATACCACAGCCAAGGAAACTGATATTCCTAAAACAGAGGAAGAAAGCATGGATCCACGCTGGGCAGCATTAAAAAAATTAACAGACAATAATTAGAAATTAATTCAATTTACATACAATGGCACATCCTAAAAGAAAGATTTCAACCACACGCCGTGACAAAAGACGTTCTCACGATTTTAGCACTCCAAGACAATTAGCTGTGGATAGCCAAACAGGAGAAACTCATTTATTCCACCGTGCCCACGTTCACGAAGGAAACTTATTCTATAAAGGAAAGATGATCGTAGAAGGTTATTCTTCTTAGTCTTATTTCTCTTTATCAAGGAAAACAACTTATTTTTGCCTCAAGCGAAAATATCCCGTTAAAATGCTATTTTTTGACTAAATTTAATACTATTTTTGCCTCAAGCTTTAGTAATTAAACATAATTAGATGAAAATAGCGGTCGACGTGATGGGTGGAGATTTTGCTCCGAAAGCAGTAATAGAGGGTATACTTTTAGCGCTTCCAAGTCTTTCCAATAATGAAATAATTCTAGCTGTAGGTCCTCGTGATACCATCCAAGCTATTTTGGATGAACATCAATATACTGGAACGCAAATCCAAATCATTCACGCAGATCAGGTGATTGAAATGGGTGAACACCCTACCCGAGCTTTATCCCAAAAACCCAATTCCTCCATCGGAATTGGGTTTGGTCTTTTAAAGGAGGCTAAAGCCGATGTCTTTGCTTCGGCAGGAAATACAGGAGCCATGATGGTGGGATCCTTATTCTCCGTAAAAACCATTGAAGGTATACAAAGACCAGCCATTGCTGGTTTTGTTCCACAGACCAATGGAAAATATGCCGTGATGCTGGACATTGGTGCCAACGCGGACTGTAAGCCAGAAATGCTTGAACAGTTTGCCTTGTTAGGTTCCGTATATTTTGAAGCTACTACTGGCATCAAATCCCCTCGCGTAGGCCTCATCAATATTGGTGAAGAAGAACAAAAAGGTTCTATTTTGGCCCAGGCGACTCATGCTTTATTAAAAGCGAATACAAACATTAATTTTATCGGTAATATTGAAGGAAAAGATTTCTTCAAGGGAAAAGCAGACGTTATTGTAACGGACGGCTTTACGGGAAACATCATGTTAAAAATGGGTGAATCCATTTATAACATCATGAAGGACCAAGGGATGACCAATGAATTTGTTGAAAATACCAATTACGAAAAATACGGAGGTAGTCCCATCATTGGAATCAATGGCAACGTGATCATCGCACATGGTGCATCGAGTCCGCTAGCTATTAAAAATATGATTGGACTATGTAAGTCCGTGGTGGAATCGAAAGTCTACGAGAAAATCAAGGGCATCATCGAGAACAAATAAAAAAGTTTAGGTTAAAGAAACATGACCCATAAAATAAACGCAGCCATTACCGGAGTAGCAGGATATGTACCGGACTATGTGTTGACCAACGAAGAATTAGAAAAGTTAGTCGAAACTAACGACGAATGGATTACCACTCGTACCGGAATCAAAGAACGTAGAATTCTCAAAGGTGAAGGCTTAGGAACTTCTTTCATGGGAGCCAAAGCTGTCACTGAATTATTGAAGAAAACGAATACGAAACCAGAGGAGGTTGATTTATTAATTTGTGCTACGGTTACCCCAGACTATTTTTTCCCGTCTTGTTCCAACTTGATTTGTAAATCAGTGGGTATTCGCGAAACGGCGTCTTTTGATTTAGCTGCTGCTTGCTCGGGCTTTTTAAATGCTTTAGGAACAGGTACTGCCTTCATCGAATCAGGCCGTTACAAAAAAGTTGTGGTAGTGGGTGCAGATAAAATGTCGGCCATTGTAGACTACACAGACCGCACTACTTGCATTCTTTTTGGAGATGGAGCCGGTGCCGTGATGTTGGAACCTACAGAAGATGGTATGGGGGTTCAAGATTTTATTTTAAAATCAGACGGAGAAGGTTGTGAAAGTTTGATGCAAAAAGGAGGTGGAAGTGCCTATCCTCCAAGTCATGAAACCATCGACCAAAAACTACATTATATCCGCCAAGAAGGTCAATCTGTTTTCAAATTCGCGGTGACGCGCATGGCAGATATTTCTGCGGAAATTATGGAAAGAAATCAATTGACAGGAGATGATATTGCCTTTTTGGTACCTCATCAGGCCAATAAGCGCATTATTGATGCTACGGCGAACCGCATGAACATTGGGGAAGATAAAGTGATGTTGAATATCCATCGATATGGAAATACCACAGCAGCCACCATCCCATTATGTCTTTGGGATTATGAAAACCAATTGAAAAAAGGAGATAATTTAATTTTAGCAGCTTTCGGTGGAGGCTTTACCTGGGCATCTGCTTATGTGAAGTGGGCTTATAATCCGAAATAATTTTACATTACATACATGGCAACTACAGCAGACATTAAAAATGGAATGGTTATCAAATACAATGATGACCTTTTTTCCATCGTCGAATTTTTACACGTTAAACCAGGAAAAGGCCCAGCTTTCGTTCGCACGAAATTGAGATCCTTAACTTCTGGCAAAGTGATTGATAATACTTTCAACTCAGGGGTAAACATTTATCCAGTTCGTGTGGAGAGAAGAAAATTCCAATTCATTTATAAAGATGAATATGGATATAACTTCATGGACAATGAATCATTTGAGCAAATCTTGTTAAATGACAACCTCGTGGTGATGGCAGATTTAATGAAAGAAGGTCAAGAAGTAGAAATCTTAATTAATACCGAGAATGATGAGGCTATTTCTTGCGAATTACCTCCATTCGTGGAATTAAAAGTAACTTACACAGAACCTGGTGTTCGTGGAGATACAGCTAACTCGCCCAAAAAACCCGCTACCGTAGAGACAGGTGCCACCATTACCGTACCTATCTTTATTGAACAAGACGAAGTTATCAAAGTAGATACGCGTACTTACGCCTATGCGGAAAGAGTAAAATAAACAGCTTATCTCATTTTTATTACATTTGTACCATAAGCACAAGCAGGTAAACCTAATACTATCAAGAATGGACACCAAAGAAATACAGCGATTACTAGATTATATCGCAAAATCACCTCTAGCAGAGGTTAGTATTGAAACTGAAGGATTAAAAGTTTCTGTTAAAAAACATGGAGAAGCTGCACCAAGTGTACAAGTAGTTCACAGCCCAGCTCCTGCAGCTACGCCTGCACCGGCAGTTGCCGCGGCTGCACCAGCCGCTCCAGTGGCAGCAGCACCGGCTCCAGTAGCAGACAATTTATATACAGTAAAATCACCTATGATTGGAACCATTTATTTAGCTCCAGGGCCAGATAAAGGTAATTATGTAGAAGTTGGATCGAGCATCGAACCTGGTAAAACGGTTTGTATGATTGAGGCAATGAAATTATTCAACGAGATCGATGCGGAAGTATCGGGTAAAATCGTGAAAATTTTAGTGGATAATGCCACACCTGTTGAATTTGACCAACCCCTTTTCCTAGTAGAAAAAGCATAATATAAGCTCCGCCTGCAAAAGGCTTTAGAGCGCCAAAAAAGAATTACTATGTTTAAAAAAATACTCATTGCGAATCGTGGGGAGATAGCCCTTCGAATCATTCGTACCTGCAAGGAAATGGGCATCAAAACGGTGGCTGTTTTTTCCACAGCAGATCGCGACAGTTTGCATGTTCGTTTTGCGGATGAGGCGGTTTGTATTGGCCCCCCTCCCAGTAAACAATCTTATTTAAGTATCCCTGCCATTATTTCAGCCGCTGAAGTTACCGGTGCTGATGCCATTCACCCAGGTTATGGCTTTTTATCTGAGAATGCAGAATTTTCTCGCATTTGTGAAGAACACGGAATCAAATTTATTGGAGCTTCGGCTGAGATGATTAATTCCATGGGAGATAAAGCCACGGCAAAAGATACCATGAAAAAAGCTGGGGTACCTGTGATTCCTGGTTCAGATGGTCTCCTGGATACCGTCGAGGAAGCCATAGAATTAGCCAAAAAAATTAAATACCCTGTTATCATCAAAGCCACTGCTGGTGGTGGTGGACGCGGTATGCGTATCATCCGTGAAGAGTCTGAATTTGCTAAACTTTGGGATGATGCCAAAATGGAAGCTGCTGCAGCCTTTGGAAACGATGGAATGTACATGGAGAAATTCGTGGAAGAACCTCGTCATATTGAAATTCAGGTAGTGGGCGATAAATTTGGTACTGTATGTCACTTATCAGAACGTGATTGCTCCATACAAAGACGTCACCAAAAATTGTGTGAAGAGACACCATCTCCTGCCTTAACAGACGACCTTCGTACTCGTATGGGTGCAGCAGCAGTGGCGGGTGCTGCGGCTATCAAATATGAAGGAGCTGGAACCATTGAGTTTTTAGTAGACAAAAATGGCGACTTCTATTTTATGGAGATGAATACACGTATTCAGGTAGAGCATCCTATTACAGAAGAAGTAACCGATTTTGACTTAATAAAGGAGCAAATTAAAGTAGCAGCTGGTATTGCTATTTCAGGGCAAAATTACTTCCCTAAATTATATGCTTTAGAATGTCGTATTAACGCGGAAGATCCTTCCAATGGCTTCCGACCATCTCCTGGTAAAATCACCAACTTACATTTACCTGGTGGACATGGAGTACGTATTGACTCCCACGTTTACTCTGGCTATACCATCCCTCCAAATTATGATTCCATGATTGCGAAAGTGATTGTAAGCGGACAAAGCAGAGAGGAAGTTTTACTACGAATGAAACGAGCGCTTCAGGAATTTGTGATTGAGGGAATTAAAACGACCATTCCTTTCCACATTAAATTAATGGATGACCCTGGTTTTCAATCGGGTAAATTCACCACAGCCTTTATGGACAGCTTTGATTTAAGCAATTTATAGGCCCTGATGGAAACATTCAAAGAAGGAGGCGAAGGCCTCCTTTTTTGTTTTCAGACATATATTTTTATTTTTTGATATCTCGCTTGGATATTAGTCTTTGAATTTCTAAATTTGCACTCCCATTTTTCGATTGAATGCCCGTTTAGTTGCAAAATAGGTCATAATCAAATCCTTAAGACAAATTCCGTGGTCTTTATGGTGCGATTCAACAGTTAAACAATACTATAGTGGATACTTTAAGTTACAAAACCATCTCCGCCAATAAGGCTACAGTACAGAAAGACTGGGTGGTGGTAGATGCTGAAAATCAAGTTTTAGGACGTTTATGTTCTGAAATCGCAAAAATTATTCGTGGCAAGCACAAGCCTTCATTCACTCCACACGTAGATTGTGGTGATAATGTCATTGTGATCAATGCGGAGAAAGTTCGCTTGACAGGAAAGAAAATGACTGACAAGGTGTACATCCGTCACACAGGATATCCAGGTGGACAGCGTTTTGCTACTCCACGTGAGGTGTTAGTTAAGAACCCACGCGGTGTGATAGAATCTGCGGTGAAAGGTATGTTACCAAAAAATCGTTTAGGACGTGAATTATTCACTAACCTATTTGTATATGCTGGTACTGAGCACCCTCATGCAGCTCAACAACCAAAAGAAATAAAGTTTTAACGGACAATATGACCCAAAAATAGGTCAATCCTCAATCAAATGGCAGAATTAACAAGCAAAATCGGTAGAAGAAAGACGGCAATTGCCCGTATTTCAATGACCCCTGGTAAAGGCCAGATTAAAATCAACGGCCGTACGATGACTGATTACTTCCCATCTGAAATTCTTCAGATTGTCGTTAATCAGCCTTTCGCATTAACCAACACATTAGGTTCTTTTGATGTAACCGCCAACGTAGATGGTGGTGGAATCAAAGGACAAGCTGAAGCTTTACGCTTAGCTATTTCTCGTGCATTGCAAACGCAAGACTCGGAATTACGTTCACCTTTGAAAAAAGAAGGTTTCCTAACGCGTGACCCACGCATGGTAGAACGTAAGAAACCAGGTAGAAGAAAGGCGCGTAAGAGATTCCAATTCTCTAAGCGTTAATCCCAAATTGCGTGGAAAGGGCTTGTCTGTTGCCGATGCCTTTTCCACATTTTTATTTTTCCTCATTCTTAAACTCAAAAAATGGCACAATTAAGCTACAATGAATTATTAGATGCAGGTGTACACTTTGGACACCTTACCCGTAAGTGGGACCCGAAAATGGCTCCTTACATCTTCATGGAGAAGAACGGGATTCACATCATCGATCTTAATAAAACTCTTTCTTGTTTAGACGAAGCTACTGCAGCTATGCGTGCTATCGTTCGTTCTGGTCGTAAGATCATGTTCGTTGCGACTAAAAAGCAAGCACAAGAAGTGGTATCTGCTGAAGCAGAAAAATTAAAGATGCCTTACGTAACCGATCGTTGGTTAGGTGGTATGTTGACTAACTTCGCGACTGTACGCAAGTCTATCAAGAAGATGTCAAGCATCGACAAAATGTTAAAAGACGAAGTAATCGTAAAAACTCTTGCTAAGCGTGAGCGTTTAATGATGACGCGTGAAGAAGAGAAATTGAAGCGTGTATTAGGTGGTATCACTGAATTAACTCGCCTTCCAGCAGCTCTTTTTGTGGTTGACGTTAAGCGTGAGCACATTGCAGTAGAAGAAGCTAAAAAATTAGGTATCCCAGTTTTTGCTATGTGCGATACTAACTCTAACCCAGATTTAGTTGATTTCCCTATCCCTGCAAATGATGATGCTTACAAATCCATTGCTGTTATTACAGCTGCTATTGGTAAAGCTATCGAAGAAGGTTTAGCTGAAAGAAAACAAGATAAAGACGATGCTCGTTTAGCTGAAGAAGAGGAATCAAAGCGTATTGCAGATGAGGAATCACAAGAAGCAGCTAAAGTAGCCGCTAAGTACGAAAAAGAAGCAGAACAAGAATAAACATATTCATAAAATGTCAATTACAGCCGCAGACGTTAATAAATTACGCCAAATGACTGGCGCCGGAATGATGGATTGCAAAAAAGCTTTGACGGAAGCCGATGGCGATTTCGAAGCAGCAATCGATATTCTTCGTAAAGCAGGTCAGAAGGTAGCAGCAAAACGTGCTGAAAACGCAACCAACGAGGGAGTAGTACTCGTAGCTCTTTCAGCCGATCATTCAAATGGTAAATTAATCGCTCTTGCTTGCGAAACTGAACCAGTTTCAAAAGTAGCCGATTTCAATAACTTAGCTCAAAGCATTCTAGAAGCTGCTGTGAAATCACACGCTCCTAGTGCTTCTGCTCTTTTAGCTGAACCACTTTCAGACGGACGTTCAGTAGAAGGTCACATCATTGAATTAACAGGTAAAATTGGTGAAAAAATCACTTTAGCTGCCTATGAAAACATTGATGCGGAGAAAGTTGTATCTTATATCCACTCCAACAACAAAATCGGTGTTTTAGTAGCATTCGAAGGTGTTGAGGGAACAGATGTGACAGAAGTAGGTAAAGATATCGCGATGCAAATCACTGCGATGAAGCCAGTAGCTTTAGATAAAGATGGTGTTGATGCGGAAACGATTCAACGTGAAATCGAAATCGGAAAAGATCAAGCTCGTCAAGAAGGTAAGCCTGAAGCGATGTTAGAGAAAATTGCAGTTGGTAAATTAGAGAAGTTCTACAAAGAATCTACTTTATTGAACCAACAATTCGTGAAAGATTCATCGATCAATATTCGTCAGTTGTTAGAGCAAACTCAGAAAGGTTTGACGATCTCAACTTTCAAACGTGTGGCTTTGGCTTAATTTCCAATCCACCGAAAGTAAAAAAGACCAGCTGAAAAGTTGGTCTTTTTTTTGCCCATTAGATTTTTTTAATTCTGTGTAAATGAACATCTTCTATTCCTCGAAGTGTGTAACCTCGCTTTCGCATCAACCCAGATTCAATAAAGCGAAAATATCGTTCATTAGCCGCATTGAATTTACGGAATGATTCTACCCGTTGCCTTTCGGCATCATGCTTTTCATTTAATATTTCAAATTGAAATACAATACTTCCTTCAAATCTCATAGCGGTTACATTGATTATCGGTTTGGACAAAAAAATGAAAATTATTTAACGGAATATAGTCTGTCAATAAATCATAATAATCGCGAATTAAATTTCTTAATTGAACGTCGAAAGCAAAATCTACCATTTTACCTAAAATTCCCTTCATTTGAAATCAACTTTAGCATTTCAGTACTTAATATCAACTACTTGATATTTGGTAATCTTATTTCCTGAAAAACATAATCTCTAATTTTTATAAAAGTGGTGATTTCTCATTTTCATTAGTCCAAGACATTTTCTAACTTGTATTAGTTTATATCTTTTGTTTTCCATTTTTTTAAGCAAATGTCAAAAATTGTAGTCCTAGGCGGGGGTGAAAGTGGCGTTGGGGCTGCCTTGTTGGCCAAACATCAAGGCTTCGAGGTCTTTTTATCCGATCAAGGACAATTAAAACCCGAATACCAACAAAACCTATTGGACGCGCAAATTCCTTTTGAACAAGGAAGCCATACCATGGAAAAAGTGCTGGAAGCTGATGAAATAATCATCAGCCCAGGAATACCCGAAAAAAGCCCTATCGTCAAAGAAATTAAGCAAAAAAACATTTCTCTTATTTCAGAAATAGAATTTGCAGCACGGTATACACAGGCCAAAATCATTGCTATTACCGGTAGCAATGGAAAGACAACCACCACCCTATTAACCTACCATTTATTAAAAGAAGCAGGATATCGAGTAGGTTTGGCTGGTAATATCGGCCATAGTTTTGCTAAACAAGTCATGGAAAATCAACATGACTATTATGTATTAGAAATTTCTTCCTTTCAGCTTGATCGTTGTTACCATTTTGCTCCTGATGTAGCCGTATTATTAAACATCACCCCCGATCATTTAGATAGGTACGATTACCAATTCGAAAATTATATTCAATCGAAATTTCGCATTTTTCAAAATGCTACCTCCCATAATACGTGCATCTTTTGGTCAGGTGATCCCGTACTATTATCGCACGCTAGCTCTTTACCCCATCAAGCAAAGCTAAGAACCATTAGTTTTGATGATTCTAAGGCCGACATGCTGATCCAAAATAATCAATTGAAGGGTGCTTCTCAATTCCACTTAAACCTGGAGGATGCCCCTTTGAAAGGCCCACATAATGCCATCAATATGTCAGCAGCAATTTTGGCAGCAGAAGCTGTTGGAATTAGTGCAGAGTCTATTCATAGGGCACTTAAAACCTTTGAAAACGCCCCGCACCGACTAGAACCTTGTGGAACTTGGAATGGAGTACAATTCATTAATGATTCCAAAGCCACGAATGTCGACGCAGTTTTTTATGCCTTAAATAGTTTCAAACAACCCATCATTCTACTCATTGGAGGTGTTGATAAAGGCAATGAATATGAAGTCTTGGATGATTTAGTCAAAGAGAAGGTAAAAGGTATTATCTGCCTAGGTACAGATAACAAAAAACTAGAATCCCATTTTGGGCCTATTTGTTCTTCCATCTTTTCAACAGACAATTTAGAGATAGCTGTCAAAAAAAGTATGGAGTGGGGACAAGCTGGAGATGTAGTATTGCTCTCTCCTGCCTGCGCTAGTTTTGACTTATTTAAAAACTACGAGGATCGTGGAAATCAATTTAAAGCCATGGTAAAAATGCTCAACGATGGAAAATAGAATCTCTGAATTCATCAAGTCTAAATTAGCTGGAGATTACCAAATATGGTTCATCGTATTTGTCCTAAATGCCTTTGGCTTGCTCATACAGTTTTCTGCCAAAGGCCGTATGGTGATGATGAATCCGATGGACCCTATCATGAGCTTTATTAAGTCTTTCGTGATCTTAATATTCTCATTCATCATGATGTCGTGGTTCTCTCGGCAAAACTATTTGAAATTTGCGCAATACAGTCATTTAGCACTTATCTTTTCCTGGATGCTCATCCTAGTTGCCTTTATTTTTGGAGAAAGTAAAGGAGGAGCAAGTCGCTGGTTGGAGATTGGACCTATTTCTTTTATGCCCTCAGACATGGCTAAATTATGTTTGATAGGTAGTTTAGCAAAAGACTTTTCAACCCGACAATCTAATCCTGAGGCATATAATTGGCAGTTTTTCCTTTGGTTATTAATTAAAATTGGAATCACCTGCTTCTTGATCATGTTATCAAACTTTTCAACAAGCATTTTGATATTCCTGACTAGTATCATCCTAATGATTTTTGGTCGGGTTCCATGGAAACAAATTGGTTACATCATTGCCTCCGTCGCTATTTTGGCTAGCTTGGTCGTTACCCTTGAAATAGGCCAAAGAGCAAAAACCGTAAAAGCAAGGATTACAAATTTTAGAAATCGAGTAGGAAAACAGGATAGTAAATCCATTGACAAAAAAGACGAAGATTACCAGCTTTACCGAAGTTACTATGCCATTGCCACGGGAGCATTAAGCCCCAAAGGACCTGGTAGAAGTCAGCAACGTTACTTCCTTTCACAGGCAGAATCCGATTTTGTCTATGCCATTATAGTAGAAGAATACGGTATCGTCGTGGCCATTTTAATCCCAATCTTTTTCCTCTGGCTCATGTACCGAGGGGCGAATGCCGTCCGGCATAGTGGTAAACCATTTGGTGGATTACTATCGGC
The DNA here is from genome assembly GCF_054558355.1 of Aquirufa sp. OSTEICH-129A. Lineage (NCBI taxonomy): Bacteria > Pseudomonadati > Bacteroidota > Cytophagia > Cytophagales > Flectobacillaceae > Aquirufa > Aquirufa sp. OSTEICH-129A. The sequence continues at coordinate 282,391 of NZ_JBPXKC010000002.1, forward strand.
AGGACTCACTTTTTCTATCGTTTTTCAAGCCTTTATCAATATGCTGGTTGCTGTAGGTGCAGGTCCAGTGACAGGACAGCCTATGCCCATGGTATCAGCAGGTGGTACTTCACTGATATTTACAGCCATTAGTATTGGTCTCATTCTTTCAGTAAGTAGAGATAAAGAACAAGAAACTAAAGATCTTAAAACTATTATTTAGTGAAACCAAAAAGAATCATCATTTCAGGGGGTGGCACTGGTGGACATATCTATCCAGCCATTGCCATAGCTTCAGCTATCCAAGAATTGGCACCCAATAGTGAATTTCTATTTGTAGGTGCTGAGGGAAAAATGGAAATGGAGAAAGTGCCTAAAGCTGGTTTTAACGTTGTAGGGCTCCCTATCGTTGGCATCAACCGTCAACACATGATGAAAAACCTACTTTTCCCCTTTAAATTAATCAAAAGTCTATCCAAAGCGTTTTCTATATTAAATGAGTTCAAACCTGATTTGGCCGTAGGAGTTGGTGGATACGCATCGGGCCCCATGTTACTAGCTGCTTGGATTAAAGGTGTCCCATTTGTCATCCAAGAACAAAACTCTTTTGCAGGAATTACCAATAAATTTTTGAGTTCCAAAGCCCAACAAATCTTTGTGGCCTACCCCAATATGGAAAAATTCTTCCCCAAAGAAAAAATTCATTATTTAGGTAATCCTGTTCGAAAAGACTTGATCGATCAAGCCGGTAAAAAAGAAAAAGCCATCAAGCATTTTGGTCTAAATCCTAAAATGCCTTGCATTTTAATCATTGGAGGAAGCCAAGGAGCTAGAAGCATCAATTTAGCTATCCAAGCCGGATTAGAAAAATTAGCCCAATCTCAGGTGCAAATTATTTGGCAAACAGGTATACCTTTTGAAAAAGAAGCCATAGCCTCCGTAGAAAAGCAAAAAGATCTAAGCGCTTTTGTGTCGGCATTTATCTATGAAATGGATTTGGCCTATGCTGCTGCCGACTTAGTGATTTCCCGAGCAGGCGCTCTTTCCGTGTCAGAAATTTGCTTGGTAGGAAAAGCCAGTATCTTAGTTCCGTTACCGAGTGCCGCTGAAGATCATCAAACCCAAAATGCCCATAGCCTAGTATCCGAGGGTGCTGCCATATTAGTCAAAGATGGAGATGCCCAACAGACATTAATCGATGAGGCCATTAAAAGCTTACAAAACAAAGAGCTCATCGCTCAAATTGAAAAACAAAGTAAATCCATGGCTAAACCGATGGCCGCACAAGATATAGCTACGAACATTTTAGCCTTGCTTACCCTACATGAAAAGTAATATTCAACTGAAAGATTTAACTTATGTCTATTTCCTAGGTATAGGGGGTATCGGTATGTCGGCCATTGCCCGCTGGTTTTTACATAATGGATTTCCAGTGGCAGGATACGATAAAACAGAAAGCCCATTGACCAAAACCCTTAGTCAGGAAGGCATGAATATCCATTATACGGATGATATTACCTGCATTCCTGCTGAAATTCTGGCGGATACAGCGCATAGCCTATTCATTTATACACCAGCCATTCCGGCTGATCATGTTGAAAAAAACTATTTGCTTAGCTTAGGCATTCCGCTATTTAAAAGATCTGAAATATTAGGCTGGATTACACAACAAATTCCAACCTTAGCTGTGGCAGGGACACATGGTAAAACCACGACTTCTTCCCTATTGACGCATTTACTTATTCATGCCAATAAAAATGTGACCGCCTTTTTAGGTGGAATTACACAAAATTATGGGACGAACTTTATTCCCAATAAAGACAAAGAAAATATCATTTGTGTGGTAGAGGCCGATGAGTACGATCGTTCATTTTTAACCTTACACCCTTATGCGGCCGTAGTTACCTCCACCGATGCTGACCATTTGGATATCTATGGAGCCTCAGAACAAGTGGTAGAATCTTTTCAATTATTTGTTAGCCAAATTCAGGACCAAGGTTTTTTTATTCAAAAAGTAGGCTTGGGTTTAGTATCCCAACAAAAAAATGCAACTTTTGGAATAGATTCAGGTGATTTCCAGGCTATTAATATACGTATTCAAGCACATCGCATGGTGTTTGATATGCTATATCCTGGGGGTGAAATTAAAGATATTCCGATGCGTATTCCAGGTTTTCATAACATTGAAAATGCTTTAGCAGCGGCTGCCCTTTCCATGCAAGTGGGATTAACAGGTGAAGAAATTAAAGCAGGTATTGCTAGCTTCAAAGGTGTAAAAAGAAGGTTTGAATACCATGTTGAATCCGAGGATCATGTCATGATTGATGACTATGCACACCATCCTACTGAAATAGCGGCATGCTTGAATTCCGTACGGGCTTTATATCCCAATGAGAAAATAGTGGCTGTTTTTCAACCACATTTATTTTCCAGAACTAGGGATTTTTTAGATGATTTTGCACAAAGTCTTTCCTTAGCAGATGAATTATATTTATTGGACATTTATCCAGCCAGAGAACTTCCCATTCCGGGAGTCACTTCTGAAAAATTATTGGAAATTGTCCAGTTAGAACATAAACAATGCATCAGCAAAGAAGCTTTAAAACAAGTCATTAAAGTCAAAAAGCCCCGACTATTAGTCACCATGGGTGCAGGAGATATTGATTTACTTTTGGCCGATTTAAAAGACTCATTACAATAAAATTAAAAAAAAACTCATTACATGGCTCTATTAAACACAAGTAAGTGGGCACTAATCAAACGATTAATCAGCTTAATCATCTTGTTGAGCATGGGCGTAGCAGCCGTTATCTATTCTGATTTATCTTACAACGATATCAAATGCACGGGCATCGTGGTTAAGTTAGATTCTGAAAATGAAAGACCGCTTCTAGGTAAAAAAGATATCAATAATGTTGTCACTGAGCAAGGTACTAGGTACTATGTAGGCAAGTATCTTCAAAATATTTCCTTACATCAAATGGAAGAGCGAGTCAAACGCATTCCTTTGGTAAAATCCTGTGAAGCGCACTATGACTTTTCGGGCAAAATCATCATTTCTGTCAAAGAATATAGCCCCATTGCACGTATCCTAAGAAGCACCGTCAGTGAATCTGAATTGAGCGACCAATATGTCACCCAAGATGGTAAATTCATTGGTACTAGTCCACTTTTCACCCCCCGAATCCTCGTCGTTTCAGGTCCTTTTTTCAAAAAGAATCGAAAAAACCTAAGTGATGCGAAAGGAAAACATTTGGTAGCACTATTTGAATTCATCAATAACAATGAATTTTGGAGAGCCCAAATTTCACAATTGGAAGTTGCGGAAGATGGTGGTGTTGTGATGATTCCTACCTTAGGTATCACGCGGGTCGACTTTGGTTTGCCTATCAATGTGGAGACAAAATTCAAAAAACTAGCCCTGTTTTATAAGAAGATAATTCCAAACAAAGGCTGGAATACTTATCGCTGGGTACGCTTAAAATATAAGAATCAGGTTATTTGCGATTATTAGTCAAAATAGCTATTTTTAAACCTTTATGGCTTCCTATTAAGCTAGAGTAATCTTCAATAACAAATTATGCGGAACGATTTAATCATCGGATTAGACATTGGTAGCTCCTTCGTAAGAGCTGTAGCTGGCAGACAAAATGCCACTGGTAAATTAGAGATCATTGCATCAGGTAAAGCCAGTACGGTTGGAAACATTTTACGAGGAGAGATTGTCAATATTCATAAAACTACTGCAGCTATTGCAGAGGCGCTTAAAAAAATCTCTGGTGCCTTGGAAGGCAAGAATACCGATTATTATTTTGCCTCGAATTTGTCAGGAAGTCATATTAGTGTTCAGCCCTATTCTAGCACGAAAATCCGGAAGAATCCGCGCGAGGCTGTATCACTTCAGGAGGTTTATGCCTTGATTGAAGAGGCTAAAAAACCCATTACAGAGAAGAATCCTTGTATTTTACATACGCTACCCATCGGTTTTAAAGTAGATAATTTACCTACTACCCTAGACCCTGTTGGACAAATTGGTCAGAAAATCCAAGCCGACTTCATGGTAGTTACGGCGAATCCTGATAAATATGGTTTATTGGTTCAATGCTTAGAAGCAGCTGAATCTGACCACCTCAAAAAGGGAAATGTTTATTTTAGTCCAATTGCTGCATCGACAGCCGTATTAAGTCCAGAAGAAAAAGAAGAAGGAGTTATCTTGGTAGATATCGGAAGTGGCACCACTGAAATCAGTGTATACCAAAACAAAAGATTGGTACAAGCCAGCATTCTAAATTGGGGTGGAGATAGGTTGACCGAAGACATTAGAATTGGATTGAATGTATCATTGGAAAATGCAGAAGCATTAAAAACTACCTTTGGCTCAGCTGTAAGTAAATTAATTGATATCAATGAAGTAGTAATGATTCCAGGTATTGCGGGGCGTAAACCTAGCCCGGTATCAGTTAAAAACTTAGCCATCATTTTAGAAGAGCGCCTAAAAGAATTGGCCGCTAAAATTGTAGCTGAAATCAGTAAAGTTGGCGATCCTCAGGCCTTCAAAAGTGGCATTGTGCTTTGCGGTGGTGGAGCTCAATTACCCGACATTGCTGAGTTATTCCAAAAATTGACCGATTTAGAATGCCGCATTGGTGTTCCTATGGTGGTACAAAACTCACAGGCATCGGAAGAAATTCTTGATCCATCCTTTGCTACCGCCATTGGTTTAGTACAAGTTTATTACGAACAATTAGACCAAGCTATTCCAACAAAAGAGCAAGAACCTGCTATCATTGGTGGAGATGGTCCAAAAGACCCCGGTAAAGTTGGAGACAAACCAGGTATAAAAACTATATTCTCCCGTGTAGTAGATGTACTCATGGGTAGCAATGAAGCAGAAGGAGAATACTAATTACTTTAAAATAAATATAAAAAGGCCCCAATGAATTTGGGGCCTTTTTTTTGATTAAACCCTACATGGGCATAACGTAAAAGCCCTAGCTTACATCCTAAGGCTGCTAACTAGGTAAAGGGTTATTGTCTTCCAAACAGGTGATATTCCACCAATTGAATCATAATATGAATGACCTTGATGTGAATTTCTTGAATACGGTCAGCAAAACCTTCGTGCTCAACACGAATTTCTACATCTCCTAAACCTGCCAATTTCCCACCATCTTTTCCAGTGAGTAATATCACCTTCATTCCTTTTTGTTTAGCAGCTATTACTGCTTCTATAATACTGGCTGAGTTTCCACTTGTGGATATTCCCACTAATACATCCCCTGCTTGTCCTAAACCTTCTATAAATCGGGAAAAAACAAAATTGTAACCAAAATCATTACTCACACAAGTTATATGAGATGGATCTGAAATTGCCATGGCTGCTAAAGCAGGGCGGTTTTCCCGATAACGTCCAGATAATTCTTCGGCAAAATGCATGGCATCACAGTGGCTACCCCCATTTCCACAGGAAATGATTTTATGACCCTCTTTAAGGGCCTCCACCATAACCTGAGCCGCAGCCTCAATGGCCTGTATTTGTTTTGGATTATTTACAAATCGCTCTAAAACCGACTGAGATTCCTTTAATGAATTCTGTATTAATTGTTGTACCATGCTCATAACTACTGTTAAAAATCTCCGCCTGCGCCACCGCCACCAAAATCTCCACCTCCGAATCCACCAAAATCGAATCCACCGCCTCCGCTGTTTCCACCGAATCCGCCTCCCGAATGACCTCCTCCTAAGAAGATGGGTGGAAAAAACATTCCTCCACCGTGGGAACCAGGACCGGACCCTCCTCCTCTATTTTTGATGGCCCGAATGATGGTGATGATGATAAAGAATATGACAATAATAAAGACTAATGGGATTCCTTTTTCACCTTCTCCATTCCCATCAGATTGAAAGGTACCACTAGCCCTTTGCATCATTTCTGTGGTAGCAGCATCAATACCGCCAAAATAATTCCCCTGCTTTAAGGCAGGTTTTAAAATCCGATTGATAATCCTTTTACATATAGCATCAGGCAAGACCGATTCTAAACCTCGGCCTGTAACAATCCTAATTTTCCTAGTTTCTGAGGCAATCAGTAAGACTAGACCATTATTTTTACCCTTTTGACCAACTCCCCATGCCTTGCCTATTTCCATGGCATAATCATAAGGATCGGTATTGCCGGTGGTAGGAACAATCACTATCTCCAATTGAGTGGATGTGCTATCCGCATAGCCCCTCAATTTTTGTTCTAAGTTTTGCTTTTCTTCTGGGCTCAATTTATTGGACAAATCCAGCACATAACCATTTGGCTTTTCTGGAATACCATTTTGTGCCAAAAGTAAAGGCATAGACAGGCCAAGGAAAGCCATGCCCAAGATAAAAACTCGTATTATATTAAGCCCCAAAGGACAACTCATCCGTGAGCTCATTGATATCGTCTTTTTGGTAAGGGAAATACATGGTCAGAACTTCGCCAATTCGACGAATCCCCCAAGCTAATCCTGCTCCTATTTCATTTTTGGCCAAATAAGGCCTCATCTCATCGCGTATGGTTTCCCAAAACTCAGGGTTTACATGGGCATCAATCCCTTTATCCCCAATGATGGCATATTTACGATCTTTGATGGCTAAGTAAACCAAAACCCCATTTTGTAAATCGGTTTGGTTCATGCCTAATTGATAGAAGAGCACCTTGGATCGTTCGATCGGGTGCCCTTCACAATGACTCTCTATGTGCACACGTATTTCACCAGAAGTTCCTAATTCAGCTTCTTTAATTGCTTTTAAAATCTCCGCTTGCTGTTCCTGGCTTATGTGCATCCTTATTTCTTCTCGTCAAAATTTACTTCTGGAGCTTTGTCAGAACCGGCCTCTGCTTGGAAATATCCTTTCTCAGTAAATCCAGAGAAAGATGCAATCAAATTATTCGGAAACGTAACCACCTTACTGTTATAAGACTTAACCGATTCATTGAAACGATCTCTTTCTTCCTTAATGCGGTTTTCTGTTCCTTCCAATTGAGCCTGTAATTCAGAGAAATTCTCAGTAGCTTTCAATTGAGGATAATTCTCAGCAACAACCATTAAACGAGATAATGCTCCCCCTAAAGATGATTGTGCTGCTTGGTATTTCTGCATATTTTCAGGACTTAAATCCTTGGCATCCAATTTCATTTGTGTGGCACTAGCACGTGCTTGAATGACATCCGTCAATGTTGATTTCTCAAAATTGGCAACTCCCTGTACGGTTTTAACTAAGTTTGGAATCAAATCAGCACGACGCTGATATGCCGATTGTACATTGGCCCATGACCCTTTTACTTCTTGGTCACTGGTAGCTAATCCATTACGCACTCCGACTCCCCAAAAAATCACAAGAGCAATGACGCCCAAAGCAATCCAAAGTTTTCTGTTCATTGTTGATATTGTTTTAAAATTTTTGCTCTGCAAAGGTATACAAATTACTATCTGTCCTTTGCAAATTTCCATTAAAATGCTTTTTAAAGGATAAATGTTCCATTTCCCTGACAAATGTAAGATTACTTATTTAAATGTCCTTCTGGGCTATGACAAAACGATCTTTTCCATGAAAATCTTGTTTCAATTCCAATTGCTTCCAGTTTTTATTTTCAAAAAGCGCTTTAGTTTCCTTACCGAAGGCCTGGTTAATCTCCAATAGAATCCAACCATCCTTTCGCAAATGTTTAAAAGCCATGCTTTCCAATACTTCATAAAAAATCAATGGATTGGAATCAGGCACAAAAAGGGCTAAGCCGGGTTCATAGTCCTTTACATGCTTTTCCATGTGCTCGGCCTCCTGAAACATGACATAAGGAGGATTGGAAACAATCATATCCCAAATTTCAGCATCTTTTCGCGAGGACCAATGAAACACATCTTGTAAGTCTATTTGTACTTGCGCACCAAGCGATTGGGCATTAAGCTGTGCCTGTTGCTGTGCTTCTTGAGATATTTCCCATGCAGACACTTGAGCATGAGGAGCTTCTAATGCAATAGAAATAGCCACGCAGCCCGAGCCAGTACCCACATCTAAGACTTTATAATCGGTTTTTTGTTGGGGTATTTTTTCCAAGGCATTATCCACCAATTCCTCCGTTTCTGGCCTTGGAATTAGTGTATGAGGATTTAATCCAAATAATCGATCTCGAAACCAAGCTTTACCCAAGACATATTGAAAAGGTTCATGCTGAGTTAATCTAGCCAAGGATTCTTCCCAATGCGGGACCTCTTCCACTTCTTTTCCCATCAAGCAATCCAAGCGAGACGCACCCGTACTCATTTCTACCATCAAATAGGCAATAGCGTCTACTTCTTGGGCTGAATATAAAGGCTGTATGGCTGACTGAACTTGACGAACTAAATCAGCGGCTAAAATGGGCATATACAAGTTTTATGGCCACAATTTACGCAATATTTTTTTTAGAAATGACCTCCAATACCCACTAGTAATTTTGCTATAATTGTATATATTTGAAATCAGTATGGAAAAAATTGAATTATTTCAATGCAATAACCTTGAATCCTTATAAATTAATCTGAATATGAACATTAACCGTAGAGAAGCTGTACAGCGTGTGGTCATGTTAATGGGTGGTGTTGTTTCTGCCCCTGCCATGGCTGGACTGCGAGGAGAAAAGTTAAACCATGGGGCATTTGTTAGTGTAAGCGCTGATCAAGAGTCTTTATTGGCGGAAGTGGCCGATGTAATCATTCCTAACACTGGAACCCCAGGAGCCAAAGCGGCAGGTGTGGAGAAATTCATTGTTCGTGTGGTACGTGATTGTTATCCTAAAGAAGATCAAGAGCATTTTTATGCTGGATTAGCCAAATTAGATGCCAATTGTCAAGCTAAAACGGGAAAATCATTCACACAAGCTAGTGCCGTAGAAAAGAAAGAAGCCTTGACAAGTATCATGCTAGAATCTGATGCTGAAAGAACAGCCAATAAAGGTAAAAAAGCCCCTATTCCTTTCTTTTTTATGATGAAAGAATTAACCACTACAGGTTATTTTACATCAGAAATCGGTGCTACTAAGGCTTTGGAATACCTACCAATCCCAGGTAAATTCGATGGATGTATGCCATTAGCTCCAGGACAAAAAACTTGGGCACTTTAATTTTCATGTCAAGACTAGAATAAAATGAACTTAAATATAGATTCAATCAAAAATCAAACTTACGATGCCATCATCGTAGGATCGGGTGTTTCTGGTGGATATGCTGCCAAAGAATTAACGGAAAAAGGTTTGCGCGTCTTGGTACTAGATCGTGGTAAGCAAATGGAGCACATAACAGGATATACCCCTAGCTATAAAGATCCTTGGGATTTTAAATACAATGGTTTGTTAACCAATGAACAAAAAGCCTCTCACCCCAAATTAGCTCGTGATTATCCTTACAATGAGATGACGGAAACCTATTGGTTCAATGATTCCGACTCCATGTACAAGGAAGAAAAACGTTTTGACTGGTTCCGTCCCAATATCGTCGGAGGAAAATCCATCATGTGGGGACGCCAAACCTATCGTTTAAGTGATATCGATTTCGAGGCAAATTTAAAAGATGGCATTGCCGTGGATTGGCCTATTCGTTACAAAGACATTGCGCCTTGGTATTCTTATGTGGAGAAGCACGTGGGAATTTCTGGGGAAGCATTAGGATTACCTCAATTGCCCGATTCGGAATTTTTAAAACCGATGGACATGTATTGCGTGGAAAAAGAGGTAAGAAAACGTATTGAGAAAAACTTTCCTGGAAGACACATGACGATAGGTCGTGTGGCAAACTTATCTGAAGCCAAGCAAGCTCAGTTAGGCATTGGACGTAGTGCATGTCAATACCGCAATAAGTGCCGCTTAGGATGCCCTTATGGAGCTTACTTCAGTTCTCAATCTTGTACCCTACCTCCTGCTGCCAAAACAGGCTTAATGACGCTTCGTCCAGATTCTCTAGTTTCTGAGATCTTATATGATGAACAAAAACAAAAAGCCAAAGGGGTTCGAGTAATTGACACGGTTACCAAAGATGTACGTGAATATTATGCTAAAATCATTTTTGTTTGCGGTTCTACGGTTAGTACGACTGCCCTATTATTGAACTCCAAATCTCGTCGTTTCCCGAATGGTTTCGGAAATGATTCTGGAGAATTAGGACATAACTTAATGGATCACCACTTCAAAATTGGTGCTAGCGGTGTTTGGGAAGGAGATGAAGACAAATATTACATCGGTCGTCGTGCTAATGGTATCTACATTCCTCGTTACCGAAATATTGGAAACGATAAGCGTGATTACTTACGTGGATTCGGATACCAAGGAAGTGGTTCACGTCAAGGATGGAACCGTGGCGTGGGTGATCTAAACTTTGGTATTGATTACAAAGAATCCATGACAAAACCAGGTCCATGGATGATGGGATTAAGTGGTTTTGGTGAGACTTTACCATACCATGAAAACAAAATGTACTTAGATCCGAATACAAAGGATAAATGGGGATTACCGGTAGTGGTATTTGATGCAGAATTCAAGGAAAACGAGAAGAAAATGCGTAAAGATATCATGGAAGATGCCCGTGAAATGTTAGAAAGTGCTGGTTTGAAAAACGTCAGAGCATTTGATAATGGTTCTTATCCGGGTATGGCTATTCACGAAATGGGAACTGCCCGCATGGGTCGTGATCCAAAAACTTCCGTTTTGAATGGCAATAATCAAGTACATGCTGTAAAAAATGTCTTTGTCACTGATGGTGCTTCGATGACTTCGGCATCTTGTGTGAATCCTTCCTTAACCTATATGGCATTAACAGCCCGTGCGGCCGATTTTGCAGTGAAAGAATTGAAAAAACGTAATTTATAAGTTGAGTTTTTCTTTGAAATGTGGACTTACAGAGTCCACATTTTTTTTCTCAAGACCATGAAAAAAAATATCTTTTACCTCTTTTGCTGTTTAACAAGCGGCCTTTTTAGCATGAATGCACAGGAAAAAAGCTATCCTACCATTGGAAAGATTCATCGATTGGATCCTGCTTTGGATAAATTACTGGATATTAATTCACCCATCGAAATTTTAGGGACAGGCTATACTTGGTCTGAAGGTCCTGTTTGGGTCAAAAAAGGAAATTATTTGTTGTTTTCAGATGTTCCTGAGAATGTAATCCATAAATGGGCGCCAGGAAAGGATGTCGAAGTATTTTTAAAACCATCGGGCTATACGGGAAGCGTACCCTATTCGGAAGAACCGGGAGCCAATGGATTAATCATCAACAAAAAAGGAAATTTAGTTTCTTGTGAGCATGGCGATCGTAGAATTGCCGAGATGCCTTTGGACAATCCTGCCAAAAAGAAAACCTTGGCGCATTTGTTTGAGGGGAAAAAACTGAATAGCCCCAATGATTTAGTACAACATAGTTCGGGAGATTATTATTTTACCGATCCCCCTTATGGATTACCTGGAAGAGGAAAAGATGAACCTGCGAAGGAACTCCCATTTCAAGGTGTTTATCGCTTGAATAAAAAGGGTGAATTGAGCTTGCAAGTTAAAGACATGACGCGTCCAAATGGATTGGCATTTAGTCCGGATGAGAAAATATTGTATGTAGGACAATCGGACCCGAAGGGTTTAATTTGGAAGGCATTCCCCGTTGACAAAGACGGTAATTTAGGAGAGGGAAAAATCTTTTTTGATGGAGCAGAACTAGCTAAAAATGGCTGGAGAGGTGCACCCGATGGATTTAAGGTCGACAAAGAAGGCAATTTATGGGCCACAGGTCCCGGAGGTGTATTGATTATTAGTCCTGCAGGTAAATTATTAGGAAGAATAGAGGCCGGCAGTGCCACCGCCAATGTCGCTTTTGGCGAGGATGGCTCAACCCTATTTATTACGGCCGACATGAACTTGTTACGCGTGAGAACGAAGACCAAAGGAATGGGCTGGTAGGAAATTATAAATGATACAATTAAAAATAAAGGCTTGGGAGAATTCTCAAGCCTTTATTATTACCCATTTATTGCACCGTCAAACGTATCATGGGATTCAAAAATTTACTTTTATCAGGTAACTGGTATCTGGGAAGATAATCTCCATTAAAATGCCAGTTACTAAAATCATCCTTCACAAAACCCAAATATTGGTTCCCAAAATCCCCCATTCCAAGAACTTGACCCGGGTATTTACCTTTTGTGAGAATTAATTCAGCGGATACAACATATTCAAAATTTAGCCACTCCATCGCTAAAAGGCATCCTCCTTCTGGAACGTAAATATCATATTGGCTAATATCAAATTCGTTCCAGCCCTGCTGGGTGGCTCGAACAATGATACTTTCATGGCTTAACTCTTGATCTGGCTTACCCTGTTTGATGGAATATATCCTGATCCGAAATGGATATCTTGGATTTCCCCCAAGTGCCAAATAAAAATGAGCCTTGAGCATTTTACGACCTATCAATTTCTCATCATTCAAAAGTAATCCATATTGAGACCCTACCCCTCCCCATTGTTGTAACGACCCTGTTTTTTTAGGTTTCTTGCTTGTATAAGGTTTATTAATAGACAAAACTCGAAACTCTGGTAAAATGATAGATTTAACTGGTAAATAAATCAATAATTCCCCCTTGACTTTCGATTTATCTACAATTACCAAAGTATCCTGAAAACCAATAGACCGAATCTTGATGGTATCAATGCTTTGATTAGACTTCAACGTGAATCGACCGAACTCGTCTGAATGAAAACCAACTTTCTTATTTTCAAATATGACGGAAGCATAAGGAACATTTGAACTATCACTTCTACTTAACAACTTACAGTAAATTTCTTGGGAATACCCAACAAAACTAATAGACAAAAAAATTATATATAAATATATTCTGGCCATTGGATATTAATGATTACTCGGACATGGAATCTTTTCTTGTTTAACTCCCTTTTCAACTAATATCCCCAATACATACCTTTCCCACCGAATTAATGCAACGCAATATGAACCATCTGGCATACTATTGGCAATATGTCCATTTCCACTACTAGCTAACGCACATCCATAACTAATACCCCAAAATCGCCATCCAGGATCTGTACAATCTTCAATACTTGGATCATTTCCAAATCCTACGAAAGTATAAATTAACAAGCCAATAAAAACAAAAAACATAATCATTCTTTTAAAGTTAAATAATTTTTTCATGGTTAGATATTTACATTAATTAGCGCTTACTCTTTTATGGGATTTTTAGCATAATCCTAAATTTTAAACTTTCGAAAGTTTGTAAATATTATCCCAACAAATCTTGCGTAAAATCAATAAAGATAAGCTTCATTATATTTATCTATTTCTTGATAAAGCTCTTGAACTCCGCTATTCGACATGTTCTAAGTCGAAAACACATTCAAAGGATTTACAATCCAACATATAAAATCAAAGGCCTCAGCTTTTTCGTTCGGAAAATTCATAAATATAATTTATGAATATCATATTAATATTAAATAAAATTTAATGCATTATGTTTTTTACTTTGTGTCATAAAAAAAAATGCATCAACATGAAACAAATAGTGACCCAATTGGCTCTAATCTTAACAGCGGCTCAAATCTTGACTGCTTGTAATGCTGAGAATCAAAAAAAGATGGTTGAAAATGAAACTGTTAAGCCAGTAATTCAATATCAACATAAGCATGTTATGACCAAAGCCGAACAGGATTCCTTGACACCAGATCAGGTACTTCAGGAATTCAAAGAGGGAAACCAACGCTTTAATTCTGGAAATTTGACGCAGCGTGAACATTCAGAAGAAATTAGAAAAGCGGCTACCGATGGTCAATTCCCTAAAGCCATGGTGTTAAGTTGTCTGGACAGTCGAGTACCCGTGGAAGATGTTTTTGACCAAGGTATTGGAGATGTTTTCGTTGGCCGAGTAGCGGGAAATTTTGTTAATACCGACTTAATTGGGAGCATGGAATTTGCCTGCAAAGTAGCCGGGGCTAAGCTCATTATTGTCATGGGGCATCAACATTGCGGGGCGATTAAAGGGGCTATCGACCATGTCCAACTAGGAAATATCACCTCCATGTTGTCCAACATCAAACCAGCCGTGGCCATGAGCCAAGCATTTACAGGTGAAAAAAGTTCTAAAAATGAAGCATTTGTAAAAGTAGTTGCCCAGAATAATATAAGAAACGCTATCGCCCAAATTAGAAAAAAGAGTCCCATTCTTAAAGAAATGGAAAACAATGGAGATATACGAATAGTAGGATCCTTTTACACGCTTCGAACAGGTAAATTAGAATTTATCAACTAATATTTAATTCGCCACAGGTAGTTATGTATAAAAGGCTTGGGATTACCTCAAGCCTTTTTTTGTGCTTTTAGAAATTTTTATTCCGCTGTTCGACATGTTCCGCAGGGCCATGTCGAATAGCGGCTTGGCGGTTGATAAATAAAACTCCATAGCCTTTAAAATTCAATCAACTGATAATCCATAAAAAAGGCCTGAGATTACTCTCAGGCCTTTACCATCCATCAATATTAACTACAATTTCTTAATCTTGATATTTCTATACCAAACTGGGTTACCATGATCTTGCAAACAAATACGACCTTTCATGTTCACACCAAAACCTGGCATATTTTTAAACTTAGATCCTGCAATCATCTTTTTCCAGTTCTCATCGTCATAACGCGTTTCTACCACTTTCGCTCCATTAAGGTATAATTGCAATAAACCGCGGTTATTCACAATGCGTGCTGTATTCCATTCACCTACTGGTTTAGCGGTTTCAACCGAAGAATGTATTAAATCATATAAATCCCCTGCACGGTGATTGAATATCTTCCCATCTGGATGGCCGTCGCTATCCAAAACCTGCATTTCAGGACCTGTATTATAGGAACTACGGTATTTTGGATCTTCTGTTACATTGAAAATAATACCACTATTACCCTTGGGCGAAATCTTCCAATCCACCGAAAAATCATAATTTTCAAATTCCTCATCCGTTGTTAAATCCCCACCATCTTTTTTACTTACATCAAATCCTATCTCGCCATTACTAACCGTCCATGAAGCACCTACGGTACCTGGTTTATTGTAGCCATGCCATCCTTTTAACGTTGTACCATCAAATAATAACTGATAACCTTCTTTCTTCTCTTTGTTAGTCAATGTATTAGCCTTCTGTGCGAATGCGGCTATTCCCATCGCTACCAAAGAGCAGGTTAAGATAAATTTTTTCATAATTAACATTTAGATTTTGTGAACTGCAATACTATAAAAAGAATCTAAAATTTGTATCCCGAAAAGAAAAAATTACACAAAAAAGGTAAAAATCGAGGTTTCGTTCTTTCTTCGTAAATTGCATGTTCATTTAATCATGCTTCATGAAAACTAAAGTTGTCGCCAAACCTTCCATCAATATCATTACCCTAGGTTGTTCCAAAAACCTGGTCGACTCGGAAGTGCTATTTACCCAACTAAAAGGAAATGGTTTGGAAGTGACCCATGAAGCCAAAAAAGATAAAGCCAATATCGTTGTCATCAATACCTGCGGCTTCATTGATAATGCCAAACAAGAATCCATTGACACTATTTTACGCTATGCAGATGCTAAAGAAGCAGGTAAAATAGATAAATTATATGTCACAGGTTGTCTTTCTCATCGCTACAAGGATGATTTAGAAAGAGAAATTCCATTGGTGGATTCCTTCTTTGGAACCAATGAATTACCTCGTTTATTGAAAGCGCTGAAAGCTGATTATAAGCATGAATTAGTAGGCGAACGTCTTTTAACCACACCAGCTCATTATGCTTATTTGAAAATTGCAGAAGGATGTGACCGCCCTTGCTCTTTCTGTGCCATTCCTTTGATGCGTGGTAACCACGTTTCAAGGCCTATGGAAGAACTGGTCAAAGAAGCCAATTCATTGGCTAAAAAGGGAACCAAAGAGCTTATCTTGATTGCTCAAGACCTAACTTTTTATGGCTTAGATTTCAAAGAAGCAGGTAGCCCAAGTGGACGAAAACTAAAGGAATTATTGGAACGACTTTCCGATGTCAATGGCATTGAATGGATACGCTTACAATATGCCTACCCTGCTGGATTCCCAGTAGAAATTTTACAAACGATGGCTGAAAGGGACAACATTTGTAAATATTTAGATATGCCACTTCAAAGTGGTTCTGATGCCGTTTTAAAACGTATGCGCCGTGGTATTACCCGCGAAAAAACAGAAGCTTTGATTGAAACCATCCGAGAAACGGTTCCAGGTATAGCCCTAAGAACCACGCTAATTTCGGGTTATCCGGGAGAAACAGATGCTGATTTTGAAGAAAGCTATTCCTTCGTAGAACGCATGCGTTTCGATCGTTTGGGAATTTTCAATTACAGTCATGAAGAAAATACACACGCATTTTCTGTTCAAGATGATGTCCCAGAAGAAGTAAAGCAAGAGCGTTCGGATGAAATCATGGCATTGCAACAAGGTATTTCAGAGGAATTAAATCAAGCACGTGTTGGTAATACCTACAAGGTGATGATTGACCGTAAAGAAAGTGGCTATTTCGTAGGACGTACTGAATTTGATTCTCCAGAAGTAGACAATGAGGTTTTGATTCCTGCTGAGCAATATGCTCGTTTAGGGGATTTTGTTCAGGTTAAAATAGACCGTGCTGAGGAATTTGATTTATACGGAACTATCGTTTCTTAATATCGAGGAATATCAGGATCAATTCTTCTTGACCAAGCATCGATTCCTCCTGCTAAATTATAGAGCTGCTTGAAACCTGCCTCTTGTTGTAAGTACACAATGACGCTGGCTGATCGCATCCCATGATGGCAAAGTACCAATCCCTTTGATGCTTTAGGTAAATCAGCCAATTTACCTGGAATTTCATTCATGGGGACATGAATCGCTCCTTCTATTCGCGCAAAATCCCATTCATCTTCTTCACGTACGTCCAATAAATAATCAATCTGACCTGATTGCCATAGGGAAAATGCCTCCTCAGGACTTAATTCACGGACGGTTCGACTATCCTCGGTGATTGGAAAAATCTTTTCTTCGGCCAATGGATCTCTTTCCAAGGCAAAAAAATGACTGCGCATTTCTTGTGCATCCCAAGTCATCAAGGCCCCTTGGGCGGGAGATTCCATACCCGCTAAACAAAAAATGGCCTCCTTGGCTTGCATGATTCCCAAAATTCCCGGTAAAAAACCTAAAACACCCGCTTCATCACAAGTCGGAATTTCATTAGGCCCAGGTTCCTGGGGAAAGAAACAACGGTAGGTGGGACTCATTTTTCCCGATGACAAGCGCATATTACAAACACTTAAATGTCCCTCCCAGGTATGAATGGCAGCGTAAATAAAGGGTTTTCCTAAGGCCACACAGTAATCATTGATTAAATACCGAGTCTTAAAATTATCGGTACAATCAATCACCAAATCCACAGATTGGATAAGCAACTCGGCATTATCTTCGTGTAATTGCTGGGCAATAGCCTGAACTTGAATGCTCGGATTTAACCCTTTCACATAGGCCTCCGCTCGAATTGCTTTGAACTCCCCGATGTCGGCCTGCTGATAAATGACCTGTCGACCTAGATTGGACAAATCAACAGTATCGCCATCAATGATGGTTATTTGTCCTATGCCAGCCGCTGCCAAATAGGGTAAAGCCCCACTGGCTAAGCCACCAGCACCCACCACCAATACCTTAGCCTTGGCTAAAGCGAGCTGCTGTGCTTCTCCCCAATCAGCCATTTTAAGCTGTTTTTGATAACGAATGAAGTCCTCTGATGTAAGCATAGGCAACAAAAAAAGCCTCTTTGATTTTCAAAGAGGCTCTAATTTCGTAAAAATTTTACAATCTATACAGTTAAAGTTCCTTTACGTGCAGAAGCAATTAAAGTCTTTTCGAAACCATTCTTATTGATGGTACGAATTGCCTTAGCGCTTACTTTCATACGTACCCAAACACCTTCAGATTCTAAAAAGAATTTCTTTGTCTGTAAATTTGGGAAAAACTTACGCTTGGTCTTATTGTTAGCGTGAGAAACATTGTTTCCTACTCTTGTTCTCTTTCCAGTTAGTTGACAAACCTTTGCCATAATATTTGCTTTTTATTTGAGACTCGCTCTTGAATTATATTTGTTATCAAATCGGATGGCAAAAGTACTCATAATTTTATAAAATTGCAATCCCCTTTCTAAAATTTATAAAATATCTCTCCCATTATTATTCAATTGCTATCTTTGAGTATGGGTAAGCGTAAAACCACCGAATCTCTTCCTAAGAAAATAATATCCTCCATCATCTGGTTAGGCACTTTACCCTTGTGTTTATACACCTTATTAACCTATTTACTTAGTTATTCATTAATTGTTGATCATTGGCTTGCTGGATTCATCATGATGAGCATGCCAGTGGCCCAAATTCTTTGTTTTGTATCGCTTATATATTGGATATTTCAACGTGCCAAAAGAGCGCTATTACCTTTAACTGTTTTGGTATTAGGCTATAGTTTCATTCAAAGGAGTATTGCCATCAATAACCCTAAGGAAAGTTTAGAAAAGCCAATCAAGGTTTTAAATTATAATGTCTACGGGATGTATTCCAATGCCTATGAGGCTAATGAAGAAAATGTAGAAAAATTAAAAAAATTCATGCTGGACTACGAAGCTGACATCAAGTGTTTTCAGGAATTCTATTCCAATGCCGACCGTCCAGCTTATAAAAGTATCAGTATGATGAAGCAACAATACCCTCATTATGCCATACAAGCTTTAAAGAAAGAAATTTTTGATGCCAACGAAAAAATGGGTTTAGCCATATTCTCTAAGTACCCCATCATTCACCAAGAGGGCCAACAGTTTAAAAACTCGGCCAATGGTTTTCTTTTTGTAGATTTAGTTAAGGGGAAAGACACCATTCGCGTCATTAATTTACAATTATGGTCCATGGGAATTCGCGTTGGAAAAGTCACGGGAAAAATCCGAGACCAAGATTATGAAGATGCTAAAAAAGAAGGAAGGGGTATCATAGCTTCACTAAAAAAAGGATTCATCCGTCATAAAGAGGAAATTAGCCAAATCAACCGCATCATTCAGCAAAGCCCTTATCCCGTTTTAGTTACTGGCGACTTAAACGAAACTCCTTATGGCTGGGCATATGGTACTCTCAGGGAAAGAATGGATAATGCTTTTGAAAGTGCTGGAAGGGGATTTGGTTTTACACTGAATCGGAGTCCTTACATGGTCCGTATTGATAACCAATTTTTCTCTAAGGAATTTGAGATTCTTCAATTTACCACTTTAAGAAAAATCACCTATTCAGACCACTTTCCTATCGTAGCCAGCTACGTCATTAAGAAAAACTAAAATAATCTTTTGAGGGTAATTTCCTTCAAGTGAACCTCGGTTCCTCGCTTGATTAAAAATATTACCTTATCTCCGACCTTGGTTTGAAGAATTCGATTTAATTCATCTAACCTATACTCAGTAGCTCGGCGATTATTCACCATCCAAATTTCATCTCCTGCCCTAAAATCTACATCATCCGCTGGTGACCCTTCTTGGACAGATTCTACTTTAAAGCGTTTAAATTCTGGAGATATGGCTACTATGGTTAGGCCTGATAGTCCTTCCTCAAATGGACGGTTCAACCGAGAAGCAATCGGTTTGAAAACCACATAATTATTTAAATAATGAAAAGTCAATTTAAACCTTCGCAAAAATTCCCCTCCGATACTTCCCGATACCGTAGATTTTCCCTGCATTTGTTTGACTTGATACGATAGGGAATCTGGAAAAGAACTAACCACATCCTTCCATTTCCAAGGACCTAAACCCACTTGATTGATTCTTCCCAAATGGCCCAGAATGATACCATTCAATCCCTTCCCTAGTTGAAATTGATGTTTCGACAAATGAAATTTCGTTGTATCTCCTGTTTGACCTTCTATGGAAAAAGCATGTCCTGCACCGGAGTCTATTAACAATAAATCAGACGTGGTATTTCGATTATTCGTCAAATTAACCCCTTGGATATACGGTTTATTATCTAAAATGGTGATGGGAAATTTCAAGCCTTTTCCTGGTCGGTATGTATAATTACCCACATGACGTAGCTCTACCTTCCTATTTAAATAATCGATGGTTACTACCAAATTATTAAATACATCGGCCCCTATTATTCCGTGAATTTTGGTTCCAACAAAACTGGACAAATCCAAAACATCCGAATCTAAAAATATGATGCTTTGTCGGTTCGCTTGCGCCTCTCCCAATCCTATCTTCACATCTATAACGATATTGGCAGAAATAGACTCCCCCATCCCTACCCCATTCACTCGAATTTTACGAACAGATTTTAAACCCAATTTTTTGGCGACCTCCGGATCAGATAAAATAGTAGTCCCTACTCCTGTATCTAAAATAAACTTTAAGGTATCAGAACCATTGATGACAAGGGGTACAATGACCAAATTAGAATATAGGTCAAAGGGTATATAAACGGTTTTTTTTGATTTTTTCCAATGGAAACTAATATACTCTTCCTTCACTACTTTGGGCTTTTGAGCGAAAAGAGCAGTAGATATGAGTAATAGAACACACAGCTTTATAAAAAGCAGCTTTTTCATTCAATGTAAGGTAAGCCTTGCGATAACCTAAATTTATTTATTTTTGTTCAATTATGTCGAAAAAAAAGGCAACAAATCAACTTTGGAAGGTTTTAGGTACGGGCTTTGGTGTGGCGGTAACCTTAGGTGGCACCGTTGGAACAGGGATACTCCGTAAACCAGGCCCCATTGCTGACCAATTGGCCCATCCATATTTAATCATTGGCTTATGGCTCTTAGTAGCTCTATATGCCTTATTAGGAATCAGTACCGTCTTGGAGTTAAGTTTATCTATTCCTAAAGCAGGTGCTTGGTATGGCTATGCTGAAAGAGCCTTTGGCCGATACATTGGTTTTCTAGTGGGAATTAGCTCTTGGCTTGGGACTGTCACTGCCCTTGCCTTTGGGTCATATACCTTCAGTGAATATGTCGGCATATTATTTCCATTTTTTCAACATCAAGAAAATTTTGTGGCCGTAGGCACTTTGCTGTTACTATGGTTTTTCCATCAATTAGGCGTAGTTATGGCTGGAAAATCCCAAGAATGGTTATCTGGCATCAAAGCGGTTGCACTGGTGGGCTTCATACTTCTTTGTTTTATTTATGGTTCTGGAGGCATGTGGCATCAGGATCAGACAGCTGCTAAACCTAGTTTACCTATTTGGTCGGGTATCATGACGGCCTTACTTTCCATTTTTTATGCTTTTGATGGTTGGCACACCGCCGCATATTTCACTGAAGAAAATGCCGACCCCGTGAAAAGCATGCCCAAATCCATGTATATCGGCGTCATTTCTGTTGCAAGTATCTATTTGCTCATCAACGTAGCCATCTTTTATGTACTTCCACTAGAAGATGTTCGACATTCCAAATTGGCCGCGGCAGATGCCATCACCCTGCTTTTTGGGGCTCATACAGGTCAATGGATAACCGCATTTTTGGCTTTAAGTATATTTGGAATTCTGAATACCCAGGTGATGTTTGCCCCTCGTGTACTTTTTTCCATGAGTCGGGACGGACTTTTCTGGAAAAAGGCAAGTGAAGTAAACGCAGTCGGTAGTCCCAGTTTTGCTACTCATTTAACCGTAGCCATGTCCTGTTTACTTTTATTGGCTGGAAAAAATTTAAATGAAAGACTTTCTGACATCGCCACATTTTTCTTTGTAGCCAGTTATTTGTCAGGCTTTTCATCACTGATTCAATTAAGAAAAAAGGAACCACAATTGCATCGTCCCTACCGTGCATGGGCATATCCCCTAGTGCCGGGAATATTATTAATTATTTCAGCTTTATTTTTACTTGGGACGCTTGCTCAAAATCCAAGTAGTGGAATATATGTGGCTCTGTTTATTCTGGCCACCTACCTGATTTATCGAAATTTATTCCAGGAAAAAAGCCCTTAGCGGAGCACATTCAAAAATTCTAAAATTTGTTTTTTATTGACTGTCACCGACTGATTGGCCAAATTAGTCATGATGGTAAACAAATACAGCTTTCCTTTGGCATTTTGATAGTAGCCAGACAGGTTGTAGGTATTTCCAAAAGAGCCTGACTTGGCCCAAGCATGGGATTGAGGATTATCCAATTTCATGGATTTTAAGGTGCCTGATTTTCCTAATTCAGGTAAAAGGATTTGCCATTGGGCCGCTGGCAATTTATTTTTCAAATGCTCCAAAACGAGCATCATATCTTTGGGCCGAAATAAATTATAGCGCGATAGTCCAGAACCATCCACCCATTTCACTTCCTTCAAAAACTCAAATCCAGGCTCTTGAACTAATTTGCCTAGGATGTTAGCCGTAGGGCCATTCCATCCTCTTTGAGCCCCCATCAGGTAAATCAATTGCTCTCCAATCATGTTATCACTATAATGCAATAAGGGTAGCAATAAACTATCCAACTTTCCTGCATAATGAATTTTTGAGTTTGCTGCATCTGGTTTCGCTATGCGATATGTTATAGGTTTATGTAAGGTGTCGGATAACAACCGGGCAGTTAAAACAGGTGAAGTCAAATAAGGTATGGTCACTTGTTTGGGGGAAGATTGGGCAGTGGGGATAGGTAATCGAAATTGATTGGTATTTCTATCCCTTGAGGCGTTCTTTTCTGTAGTTAGGCTAATGCTAGACTGAAAAAACGAAGGATGGACTTTCCAGGTATTTCCCAAATTGGTGAAATGAGCTAAGTTTTCATAAAGTGGTAAACTAGAAATTTCTGCAGCATAATAATCTTGATAATCATCCCAAGCCCAGCCTGCCCCTTGCGGCAATACGAATGAAGGATCATCAGCATAGACTAAATTTTTGTTTGACTGCAGTAAAAAATTAAATAAAGCTGTCCCCTTTAATCTAGTATGAAGCGTTGAGGGGTCTCCAGTGCCCCAAAAATATAAGCTGTCTCCTTTTTCTTGAAAACGAAAAGCCGGAACAGAATCAGGCAAAATAGTTTTGGCCATCAATAAGGTCAACAATTTGACATTAGAGGCTGGCATAAAATATTGTTCAGCTCGTTGAGAAAAAACTACCTTACCCGATGATTCCTGAATTAGGATTCCTGTATGAAATTTAGCTAAGCCAGATTTCACAAATGCTTGTTTCATCTTAGCGGTTTGACAAGCACTAAAGAATAAGCTTGCCAGTAAAAACATCAAATAGTAAGGGAATTTAATCAACATACAAGAGGGTAAAGGCTAATGGGGTTAGAAATGGGTAAAGAAAATTACGTATTTTTAGGCTCATTCTATTCAATATGTTAATCGCATTTGTACTTTTTTATTTGGCATTGAACCTAGCCGTTGGCTGGTGGGCGAGTAAAAAAGTGCATACCACACAAGATTTTGTTTTGGCAGGTAGAAACCTGCCCTTTGCCTTAGCTACCATGGTCACCTTTGCTACCTGGTTTGGATCTGAGACCATTTTGGGTGCTCCCAGGGAATTTGTCCATGGTGGTGTTTTATCCATCATAGAGGAGCCCTTTGGTGCGGCTTTGGGTTTGATGATAGTGGGAACTATCTATGCCCGTAAATTATATGCTTTAAAGGTTCTAACGTTTAGTGATTACTTCCGACAAAGGTTTGGTAATTTCTCCGAAAAGTTATCTGCTATCGTGATGGTACCCTCCTATTTTGGGTGGATTTCAGCACAGCTGGTTGCCCTAGGTTTAACCTTACACCTACTTTTGCCAATCAGTACCGAATGGGGTATTGTTTTCGGGGCATTGCTCGTGATGACCTATACCCTATTAGGTGGTATGTGGTCAATTTCGATCACCGACTTTTTTCATAACATCATTCTCATAGTAGGATTAGCATTTTTAGCCTTTTTACTTTACAAGGAAACACCCAATTTGGGAGCAATAGTAGCTAAGCAAGAATCCGACTTTTTTAAATTCACTCCTCAAAAACATGATTTAAACTCTTGGCTAACCTATTTGGCCGCCTGGATTACCATAGGATTAGGGTCTATTCCTCAGCAAGACATATTTCAACGGGTCATGTCAGCTAAATCATCTCACATCGCGGGTATAGCTAGTTTTTCTGCTGGCATGATGTACTTAAGTGTAGCCATGTTACCCTTACTTATAGCATTTTTAGGAGTGAATTTATACCCAAGTTTACTCGCTGACGATATGTTATTAATCCCTCATTTGGTCATGAAATTTACCCCTACGGGAATTCAAATACTATTTTTAGGCGCCTTGCTTTCAGCCTTGTTGAGTACTACCAGTGGTGCTATTTTGGCTCCTGCATCGGTTTTGGGAGAAAACTTAATCAAACCTTTACTAAAAAATCCATCGGATAAAAAGGTTTTGAGCGTCATTCGTTTGTCGGTGGTGATAGTCACCCTGTCATGTATTTACATGGCTGTCAAGAGACAAAATATTTTTGAATTGGTGGGTGAATCCTCCGCCTTTGGGTTGGTGTCACTTTTCATCCCACTAAATGCCGGATTATGGTGGAAAAAGGCTAGCTCCCTTGGTAGCCACCTTAGTATGACATTGGGATTAGGCGTTTGGGCCTATTTTCAGTTTATTTCACCTTCTGAAATCCCCTCGATTTGGCCAGGATTGGCAGCTAGTTTATTTGGGTTGGTGGCAGGAACCTACCTTTGGCCTAATCCACCCAAGGTTGTTGGATAGCCCCTAGGTATTCCCCCTTCTTTTGTAAGAAAACTAAATCTTGTAAAGCCTCCCCTACGTTCGGGTATAAATGAAGACTGGCTAACTGAGAAATGGGAACCCAACATAGCTCTTGGGCAGTGGTTTCATGTGCCTGAAGGATGGGTATACCAGAAACAATTTTACCTTCAAACAGAATATGTAAAGTACTTTTTTTGTCTTCTTTGGAAGGAATTTCTCCCATAAGAAGAAGTTTTCCCACTTCTACCTCTACCGCCAATTCCTCTTGACATTCACGAATAATGGTTTCTGGAAAAATTTCTCCTGGGTCAGGATTACCCCCAGGAAAATTATACACCATTCCACTGCCAAATTGATAGCGCATTAATAAAACGTGATCATTTTCCATAATCACAATGGCCGGTCTACATCGCATATACTTAATTCAATTAGATAGGTATTATCTGCTTAAATATAGCCATTTTTTTCAAAGCTCCCGAAAGAATTTTACCTTTGGCATACTAAAAAAAGAATATGAAGCTTGCAGACGTTTGCCGTAGCATGGAAGAATGGGCGCCTTTGGCCTGGCAGGAATCCTATGATAATGCAGGATTGATTATCGGAGATCCCACGATGGAGGTAACAGGGGTTTTAATCAGCCTTGATTGTACCGAGGCTGTGGTCGAAGAAGCTATTCAAAAAGGCTGCAATGTCATTATTTCGCATCACCCTATCGTGTTCAAAGGGTTAAAATCCTTAACGGGAAAAAATTATGTAGAAAGAACCGTCATTAAAGCAATCCAACATTCCGTCGCATTGTATGCATCCCATACCAATTTAGACCATGCCCCGAAAGGTGTTTCCTTTCATTTGGCTCAAAAATTAGGAATCAAGGGAAAGGTCCTATTACCAGCAGAAAATGCCCTAAAACAAATCACTTATTTTGTCCCGCTAGCACAACAAGAAGCTGTGAGAAATGCTTTACATATGGCTGGAGCTGGCAACATCGGTGAGTACGCGGGATGCAGTTTCTCCTCAGAAGGTATGGGACGGTTTACTCCGTCTAATGAAGCCCAACCTTTTATGGGTCAAGCAGGGCAATCTACGGAAGTTCCAGAAGTAAAAGTGGATATGATTTTCCCGAGTTATTTAGAGGCTACCATACTTAGAACCTTGAAAAAGGCACATCCTTACGAGGATGTAGCTTATTTCATTCATTCTTTGTCTAACCGTTGGCAAGAGGTAGGAGCTGGGTTTATTGGTGAATTGGAGAAGGCCATGACCCAAGAAGAATTCCTACACTTTGTAAAAAAATCACTCGGTTTGTCAGCCATTAGGTATACGAATATTCCATCCAAAGAAATTAAAAAAGTAGCCCTTTGTGGGGGAGCAGGAAGTTTTTTGATTGGGGAGGCAAAGCGAAAAGGCGCTGATGCGTTTTTGACCGGTGATTTAAAATATCATGAATTCTTTGATGGCGAAAATAGCTGTATGCTTTGTGATATAGGCCATTATGAATCCGAAGTCATGATAAAGGATGCTATCCATGCTTATTTATCAAATATTTTTAGTAATTTTGCCGTTCTGAAAAGCGAGACCTTGACCAATCCGGTCAAGTATGCATAAGAATAAAGAGAGTTAAACACTTTCAAACGTAACAATAATAATGGCTACAGCTACCGAAACTACGATTGCCCAAAAGTTAGAAGCATTATTAAAGCTTCAGACCATTGATTCAGCCTTAGATAATATCAAGAAAGTTAGAGGTGATTTACCCGAAGAAGTACGTGATTTAGAGGATGAGATCATGGGTTTAGAGACTCGTTTGGCTAAATTCCAACAAGAAATCGCGTCTTTTGAAGAGCAAATTTCTAACTACAAAAATTCTAAAAAGGATTCTGATAAGTTAATTGTGAAGTACAAAGAGCAACAAATGAACGTGCGTAATAACCGTGAATTTGAAGCTATTTCAAAAGAAATTGAACTTCAGGGATTAGAAATGGAGATCGCTGATAAGCGCAT
The DNA here is from genome assembly GCF_054558355.1 of Aquirufa sp. OSTEICH-129A. NCBI lineage: Bacteria > Pseudomonadati > Bacteroidota > Cytophagia > Cytophagales > Flectobacillaceae > Aquirufa > Aquirufa sp. OSTEICH-129A. The sequence goes on from NZ_JBPXKC010000002.1 coordinate 309,135, forward strand.
CAAAGAAATTGATTTCAAAGTTTTGAACAAAAATGACGAAATCGCTTCTGTTGAATCTACTTTGTTTGAACGCAAAAAAGATTTAGAACAAAAGCAGAAAGAATTAGAAGTTATCATCAACGAGAGTGAAGAAGATGAGCAAAAAGCGATGAAAGATCGTGAGAAGGCTTTGAAATTAGTGGACCCTCGTTTATTTAAGTCTTACGAAAAATTACGTGATAATGCCCGCAACGGTTTAGCCGTGGTGATGGTGAAGCGTGGTGCTTGTGGCGGATGTTTTAGTTCTGTTCCTCCACAAAGACAAACAGATATCAAGGACAAGAAGAAAATCATTGTGTGCGAGCACTGTGGTCGAGTTTTTGCCGGTGTGGAAGATGTTATTCCTCCTCCAGAAAAAGAAAAGAAAAGCCGTAGCAAGGCAGCGGTTGCCGCTCCTGCTGCTCCAGCTGCTGAGTAATAAAAAAGGCTCCCGAAAATTTCGGGAGCCTTTTTTATTATATTTCTGTTTGGGATTATTTCTGCAACATTCCCAATAAAGAAGTCAATTTATCTTTTAGATCTTTACGATCTACAATGAAATCCAAGAATCCGTGTTCCAACACAAAATCGGCACTTTGGAATCCCTTTGGTAAATCCTTACCTATCGTTTCACGAATAACACGTGGTCCGGCAAAACCAATCAAAGCCCCTGGTTCTGCAATATTGAAATCACCCAACATGGCAAAAGATGCCGTAACACCTCCAGTAGTAGGATCTGTCAACAAGGAAATATAAGGAATCTTAGCTTCATCCAATAAGGCTAAACGAGAAGAAGTCTTTGCCATTTGCATTAATGAAAAACCTGCTTCCATCATACGGGCACCACCGGAACGAGAAATCATTAAAAAAGGCTGTTTATGCTCCAAAGAATAATCAATGGCTCTAGAAATCTTTTCACCCACCACAGATCCCATGGAACCTCCAATGAAACTGAAATCCATGGCCGAAATGGTAATGGGCATGCCATTCATTTCACCATAAGCCGAACGAACAGCGTCTTTTAAACCGGTTTTTAATTCCGTTGCTTTAACTCGATCTGGATAGTTCTTGGTATCCACAAATTTCAATGGATCACCTGAACTCATTAAAGCATCTAATTCGGTATATTTTGTTTGATCAAATAGTAATTCAAAATATTCTTGAGAACCTATCTTCTCATGGTAATTACAATTGGAACAAGTGTAAGCAAATAAACGATGCTCTCTGGTATGGATGGCCTTCTTGCAAGAAGGGCACTGATACCATAAACCATCTGGGGCTTCTCTTTTGAATTCGGTAGGAGTTTGAATTCCCTTATCTTTTCTGGTAAACCAAGACATAATTTCTTTTTTATAAAGGACTGCAAAGATAATTAAAAAGAGGTGGCATGGAAAACTAATTCCCTATTAGATGATTATTTCAATAAAAATACTCTCTTTACCCACTGTTGCTTTTCCGTTTTAACAATACAGAAATAGGTACCTGTTGGCCAATTCCCCGCTTCTATTTCCTTGTCTAATAGGGAACCTCCTACGCGTATATTTTCTTGATAAACCACTCTTCCTTGCAAATCAACCACGTTTAATTCCACTACTTGGCCCATTTGCTCTAAAGGTAATTGCAAGCGAAATAGCCCTTGGCTAGGATTCGGTCGAATCAGTAAGCCTCTGTCTTCTGTTCCATTTTCTACAGCCAATACTAATTTAGGAGGAGTAACAGCTTGAGCACCTTGAATATTTAAATTATCGATGGCCCAGCCCCAGCCATAGGCGCCGACATCCGCATGTAAACGGAAACGTAGCAATACTTTATCTCCCGGACTAAATTTACCCGACCCTAAAATATCAATCTCTCTTTTTTGGAATAAGGCGGCAGTACCTTTCAGGGTAGAGTTTCCATTTTTATCGACATTGGTTCCAGTCCATGCTTTTTGCCATTCAGAATAATCATTGGAATCCCAGCCATCCCGTAAATTTTGCCAGGTAAGACCTCCATCCTTAGAACCTTGCACAATCACATAATCATAAAATGAGCGATTGACCGTTCCATCTGCATTTAAAAAAGAGGTTCCTGTTGTCTCGGCTGTTTCCACCAAAACCACCTCATCAAAGGAAATGCGGGCCGTATCTGCGCGAATGATAATGGGCTTTAAGAGAATGGCATCGTAATTGGTAAATTTATCGGAACCACCTGAATTATCATAAGACTCTTCTGCTCCATTGGCATAAGGATGATCAGTATGTAAGCCCAAGGAAGTAAAATTGGCTGGCTGGTTGATAGCAAAGCCTTTCAAATAAAAATCGGCACTAGGTTTATTTTCAAAATCTGTTTTGTAGTTATTGACAGCATCCATGGAGGTCAAGACCACAAATTCGTAATTACCCGTGGCAGGAAAATAAACATAATTGGAAATTTTAGCTTTGTCTTTTACCACCACACGGTACTTAATAATATCCCCCGCTTTGATTTGTCCTGCGGCAAAATTGAATGCTCCATTATAGCTAAATGCATCTTTGGTAGAGCGTACAAATCCCGATCTAATTACAGAACCAGTACCTATACTGTATTCCATATAAACCGTATCAATTCCTATATTATCATTTGCCAATAAGGTAGGAAGCGGGATTTTTGTCTGATTTGAGAAAACATATTTAAGCGGGTTGGAGAAAATCGCAACGGGCTTAACGGTGTCTTGACCAATGGTGAATTTATATATGCTCGTGGTAGTGGTTCCCGAAATGATGGGTGCTTGGGCGGGACTCGTAAATTTCTTTCCACTTGCCTCTTCGGCAACCCAATAATAGGCAATGGTTCTTAATTTATTTTCTTTAGGTAAAGTATAGGAATAACTTGTTCCTGATAAGCTTAGTGGTCTGGATGTTGCATTCTGGATGTTACCATCGGTAGAAAGCATCAATTTCACGGAATTTTCTTTGAGCAAGGTATCTGAATATACTTTAGCTGTAAAGACATAATCCTTGGTTACATCTTCTGAATCAGTAAATAAATCTCCTGAAGGAATAACACTTGATGAATACCAACCAAAATCATTGAAAGCGGCCGGCACGATAGTCCCTAACTCTCTGGTAATTTCTCCTTTGGCAATGCTGGGTGTCATTAGGGCATTAGGGTCCTTAGGCCTGTATTTAGAGGCATCTACGTGGTAGATGGAAGACCCTTGGGTGTAAGTTGTAGGAGCATATAACTTAGCTGCCTCTTTTTTATTGGCTGCGAGTACTTTGGTTGTATTTAGAAATAAATTAGCTGAAGTCAGTTGGGTTTTTAATTCAGGAGAATCATTTTTAAAATTGAGGGTATCAGTTAAACTAATCCCTGAAGCATTGACCATAAATTGATCAAAGATACCTGGATAGATATAATAGGCCGTTGAATTATCTACTGTTACTTGACCAATAAAACCCAGTCCATGACCAAATTCATGTAAAACCACAGAATATAAGTCAATTTGATTGATCGTTGGTACATCATCAAGTCCCTTGTACCAATTGGCATAATCCGAATTAAAGTTAGCTACGATATCAAAATCCGTACCATTCAAATTCTTATGGGCCATCTTTTCGGCCAAAGCAATGGGATAAAAAGTATTCACTTTAGCTGCTCCTGGGAAATTGCGCACATTGGCTGTTGCCCCGGCACTTCCCAATACATTACTAGCTAAGGTACGCCACCTACAAAGGATTTTAATTTCAACATCGGAATTTAACACTGAAGCCCAAGTCTCAGCCGCCTTCTCAAAAATAGCTCTTACATCGGCAGGAGGAGGTGTTTCAAAGCTCAGGGTAAACTTAGCCGCACTAGCTGAGGTTCTATTTTGGGTACCCTTGGTCTCCAAATTCATTCGTCTTACCCACTCCCTCATTTCCTGGGTATAGCCCTCTGGGAGTTCGCGTTTTATCTTGGTGAATTCAGGAGTGTATTCTTCAACCATCTTACCTGGAATCATATCCATCGTATGATGTTGAGAATATCCGATGTGCCCTAAACCAAGCACTGCAAGAATGATGTATAGAAATTTCTTCATAAGTGGTAATTATCCCTAAATATAAAGATGTTTGGCTAATATATAAATCGAAAAAGTCCCTCAAATGGGGACTTTTTCGATTAACACACAAAATACGTCGATTAATAATTCGGATTTTGTTGAATATTAGGGTTTACACGCAATTCATTGGTTGGAATTGGCAATTGTAAACGATAATCTGTAGCTGCTAAAGTCAAGAAACGTGCTGGAGTACCAGTTCCATCGGCTCTATCACCACGCGAAGAACGAGAAACTCCTGTTCCTTTACGCTTCAAATCGAATAAACGATGTCCTTCAAAAGCAAACTCCAAACGACGCTCTAAATCGATAGCTGCTTTCAAAGCATCTCCTGATTCTGTAAAATTGCCTGCATCAAAACCATTATAACGATTTCTACGAAGGTTATTTAAAGCAGTTAAGGCTTCAGCATTCTTGCCTAAATTAGCTAATGATTCAGCTAAATTTAACCAAACTTCTGCTACACGTAATACCTTAGAATCCGTAACGTTAGCATTACCAGTAGCTCTACCAAACCACTTAGCTATGGAATTATAAGGCTGACCATTGAATGTTGTCAATCGTACAGAAGCTGCTGTTCTTACATCGTTGGCTTTGAAAGACTGTAAGAATTGGTAGTCTATTACATATTCATTACGAACTCCCGAAGCTGAGCTTTGGCTATATTCCACACCTGGAGTAATACGGTCTTTGTCTACAATCTGCAATTTTAACAATACACCTGTATTTACTGCATCTGTCCAAATTCTAGCATAATCCGCTAAACCCCCTGGGTTAGAACTTAAAGCTAATGAACGAGTCGCTGCATCAGCTGATTCTTGCCATTTTCCTTCGTATAAATAAACACGAGATAATAAAGCGGCTACAGCTGCTTTGTTGAATCGATAAATTCCATTGGCAGTACCAATTCCAGTTTCAGCTGCTTTTAAATCTGCTTCAATCTTACTGAAATTAGTTTTTACAGATTCACGACTTGGTTTCAAGGTAGCATCCGTAGATGTTACATATGGAACTCCTAAGTCTGTATCAGAAGCTTGGGTATAGGCTTTTCCATATATCCGTACCAAATCAAAATGTGCCATAGCGCGGAAAGCCAAAGCTTCAGCCTTAAAATTTTCCTTAGCTGCACCTGCTGGTAAACGATCCAAGTTTTCTAAAATGGCATTAGCTCTGCGAATACCAGTATAAGCTGTTGCAAATAATCCCCAAGTTCCATCCGAAGTATAACGCCACTCATGGAAAGAAAGATTAGATAAACGACCTGTACGTGCCACCAAAACATTATCCGATAAAATATCGGGTAAACTGATCATAGAACCTCCATAATAAGAGCCTCCTAAAGCTGATCCATACATACCTCTGACAGCATTAGCAAAATCAGATTCCGATTCAAAAGCTTGTGCGATGGTAGCTGAGTTATATGGTCCCAGTTCCAATCCTTTTTCACAAGAACCTAGTCCTACTAGGCAAACACTGCATATCGCTAGAATGAATTTTTTCATTTTCATGTCTCTACTAATTAAAATGTGATATCTAATCCTACATTGACTGTTCTAGTTTGCGGATAAGAATATGCCGCATATAAACCTTGAACAGTTCCACCAGCACTTTCCGCCTGGCCAAATCCTACTTCTGGATCTCCTTTGAACTCTGGAGCCCAGTAGAACCAGTTTTGTGCTTGAGCATAAACACGTACTGACTGCATTTTAGCCTTCTTCACCAAGTTGCTAGGCAAATTATAAGCTAAAGTCACGTTACGTAAACGGATATAATCTCCTTTTTGTAAGAAGCGATCAGTAGAGAATGATTGATATAAATTACGTGGATCAGGCAAAACATTCACATCTCCTGCTTTTTTCCAATAATTCAACGCATCTACTGCCTGATTTTGATATACATTCTCTCCATCTGAATTCAAGTCTTGCCATCTGTAGTTTAATATGTAATGACCTCCTTGATAAACAGCGTCTGCTGACAATGTCACACCTTTATAAGTCACTGTAGTTCCTAAACCACCGAAATACTTAATTTGACGAGATTTTCCACTTAAGATTACAGCATCTCCTGCGCTCCAAGTCTCGGTATTGGCACCAGATTTATCCAAATATATTGGCTTACCTGTTTCCTTATTTACGCCAACATAGCGATTTAAATAATATACATCGATTGGCTCACCAATTTTCAATCTAGAAACACCACCTGTACGGTTAAGATTATCTTCTGTCAACTCAACCACTTTATTGTTGTTGTTTGTAAAGTTAGCTGAGATATCCCAGTAGAAATCTTTTGTTTGCATGATCTTGTAATTCAAGGTTAATTCAATACCTGAATTCTCTACAGCTCCTACGTTTTCTGTACGGCTAGAGAAACCAGTAGTTGAAGAAACCGGACGATCAAATAACAAATTAGTTGTCTTCTTTTGGTAGTAGTCTACCGAACCCGTCAACTTGCTCTTCAAAATAGCAAAATCAATACCTACGTTTGTTGAAGCTGATTTTTCCCAGGTTAAACTTGAGTTAGGTAATTGAGAAGGGAAAGTTGCGGAAGTAGTACCATAACTTGAATAACGATACAAACCTAAGGAAGTATAGTTACCAATACGGTCATTACCAGTAGTACCATAACTAGCACGCAATTTCAACTGATTGATGAAAGTTAAATCTTCCATGAAAGCCTCTTTGCTGATTTCCCATCCTGCACTGACAGAACCAAATAAACCATAACGGTTATCTACTCCGAAGCGAGAAGATCCGTCACGACGAATGGACGCATCCAAGAAATAACGCTGGTTGAAGTCATAACCCACACGACCGAATAATGAGAATAACGACCAATCTGTTTTAAATGAAGTGGCAGAAACTGGCGTTGAAGCATTATCCTGTGTACTAACTTTTCCATTCGGGAAACCTTTTGTTCCAAATGAGAAAGAACGATAGTTATCATTTGTATACTCTACCCCTACTAAGGCACGGATATTGTGCTTATCAGCAATGGTATTTGTATAGTTCAATGTATTGGAGAATACATAGTTGAATGACTGATATCCATTATCTGTTTTGGATCCACGAGCTGCAGGGTCACCTACATATTGGTCTAATACGGAATTAGGCTTGATGTATGACTCTCTGTAATAATCTACCCAAGTTACACCTGCCTGAGATCTAAACTCAAAGTTTTTGATTGGAGTTAAAGACACATAAGCACTAGAAATACCTGTATTGGTAGTCAAGGTCTCTGGATTATTTTCCAATGCCTCAGATATTGGGAAACCTTGGTGAGTTAAATTAAAGTTTCCATTTTCTAAACGCTCTGGCTCATATGGGTTGTAGGCATAAATAGCAAAAGCTGGATTCTGCGCATTGTAACGGTCACGAACCTCATTAGTCTTGTTATTGGAGAAGTTTACGTTGGTTCCTATTTTAACCCAATTATTTGGTTTAAACTCCACATTCACACGACCTTGCTTTCTCCACAAATCAGAAGCTAACTTAAAGATACCTTCGTTGATTTGATTTTCTAATGACAAATTATAAGTAAATGTATCACTTGCACCACTTACTCCCACGCGAGTAACTTGGTTCATACCACGACGTAAAAGGGTATTAAACCAATCTGTTTTTTTAGATTCTAAAGTAGCCCAAACTTTGTCTAAGTCAGCCTGAGTTGCGCTAGCAGGACTAGTGATTCCAGCAGCATCTACGTATTCATTAGCATAATCTAAGTCTCTTTCATATTCCAACTTTTGACGAAGATTCATCATTTGGAAATTGTCTGGTGTTTTCTCGTTGATACCATAAGAAGTAGAAACCGTTACTTTGGCATTTCCTTTCTTACCTTTTTTGGTAGTTACTAAAATAACACCATTAGCTCCACGAGATCCATAAATAGCCGCTGAAGAAGCATCTTTTAAGATGGAAATATCTTCAATGTCATTAGGGTTCAATGAACTTAATACGTTAACACTTCCGATAGCTCCTTCACTGTTAGCGGTTGGAACACCGTCAATAACCACCAATGGCTGTGCACCTGCTGTTAAAGTACCTTCACCACGGATACGAATAAAGGCTGGAGCCCCTGGACGTCCGTTTTGAGCGGTAACTTGAACACCCGCAGCTTTACCTTGCAATAAATTTTCAAAGCTGGCCACCGGTTTGTTTTCCAAGGCTTTGGAAGACACGTTCACCTGAGCACCGGTTAAATTTTGCTTTTTGGCTGTACCATAACCAATAACAACCACTTCGTCCAAACTTGATGATTCTGGAACTAAAGAAACATTAATGACCGATTTGTTACCAACAGCTACTTCTTGTTTGGCAAAACCAACAAAACTGAAGGATAAAACGGCATTTTTTCCGGGAACGGAAAGGCGATAACTACCATCACTACCAGTAGTAATACCTCGAGAGCTCCCCTTGATGGAAACACTCACACCTGGCAAACCAGACCCATCTTCTGATGAGCTAACTTTTCCAGAAATTACTTGGTCCTGAGCGAGTACTGGAACTATCCAGAACAGCATCAATCCAAGGCTGAACAATAATTTTCTTTTCATAAGGAAAGTTTTTGATGAAATAAAAGATTAAAACAAAGAACAGTAATGTAAAACCACTTACCTGGGTAAAAGGTTTTAAAAATTAGGAAAATCCCAAAATTTGCCAAAGATAATTTAGGTAAATTTAAAAAACAAGATGAATTATTTGGCTTGAATCAAGCTAAGAAGTCCCTCAAAGTTAGGTACTTGAATCTGAGTATGTGCTAATTCAGTAGCTGTGTGGGAGCTTGTCATACCCACAACTTTCATTCCTGCGGATAGGCCTGCCTGTATCCCTTGGAGGGAATCTTCCACTACCCAGCAGTTTTCATATTTTGCCCCCAGGATATCAGCGGCTTTCAAATAAATTTCTGGATCGGGCTTGCCCTTTTTCACCTCTGCACCTCCCACTATGGCCTGAAAAAAATGCCGAATTGCCAGTCCATCCACGATAAAATCAATGTTCCCTTGTCCGGCAGAAGTAGCCAAAGCACAAGGAATACCTTGCTCTTTTAATCCTTCCAAAAAGCTGATTAAACCGGGAGCTGCCACTCGATGGGCCGCATAAAATCCTCGGTAAATGGCTTCTTTCTTTTCTTCAAGATGTTCAATTTCTTCACGAGACATGCTCCTCCCATAAAACCATTCAAATGTGTCTTTGGAATTCATTCCGTTTAAATCCCGATAAAACACTTCACGAGTCAATGGAATGCCATGTTGCTCACAAAATAATAACCAGGCATCTACATGGTAGGGTAAATTATCTACCACCACTCCGTCCATATCTAATAAAACAGCTTCTACAGGCATTATGATACGCTTAATTGAAGGCCGTCATAGGCCAAAAAAACATGGGGTGGCAATTCTTTTTGAACCTCGGCATGCAATCCCATTTGATGACTAATGTGCGTGATGTAGGCTCTTTCTGGCTTCACCTTGTCGATGACTTCTAAAGCTTCATCCAAGGTAAAGTGCGATATATGAGCTGTCTTTTTTAGGGCATTAATGACCAAGACCTTAGAACCTTTCACTTTTTCTAATTCCTCATCGGAAATAAAATTCGCATCGGTGATGTAGGTAAAATTGCCAAATCGAAAACCCAAAACATCCAAAAGATAATGCCGAACTAAAATAGGTTGAATTTTTACTCCTTGGATTTCAAAGGCTTGATGGGTGATGGGTATGGTTTCAATCTCAGGTACTCCAGGATATTTATTTTCCCCAAAAGCATAGGCAAACTCCCTTTTCAGTTGATCGATTACATTCACTTGAGCATACAAAGGTATACTTGATTTTTGCGCATAATTAAAGCCTCGCAAATCATCCATCCCCGCGGTATGGTCCTTGTGCTCATGTGTATATATGACAGCATCTACCTGCTTAATACCAGCACGAAGCATTTGTTGGCGAAAATCAGGGCCAGTATCTATAATGAAACTTTTACCTTGGGTTTGAATGTGCATGGAAACCCTCAAACGCTGGTCATGATAATCAGAGGAAGTACAAACTTCACATGAACAGGCTATCATGGGTATCCCTTGTGAGGTACCTGTACCCAGAAATTCTACCGAGATCGGCGACATGCCGTTATTCTGTTAATGCTTTAACTTGAGATACAAGGGCATCAAAATTCAAAGGTTTAGCTAAAAAATCATTAAATCCAGCTTCTTTGAAATCTTCCATGCTGTAGTTTCTTGCATTCCCTGTAATCGCTATCATAGGAATGTTGGATTTCGTTGAATCTGCTAAAGCACGAACCGCTCTGGCACATTCCATTCCATCCATGACAGGCATGTTAATATCCAAAAGAATGATATCAAAATCAGCTTTGGCTAATTCGTCTAAAACTTGTTGTCCATTCTTAACCGCATGAATTTCAAAGTTTTGAAACTCTAAAATTTTTCTGGCTAAATTTTGAATGACCGAACTATCCTCTGCAATCAATACTTTTTTCATAACACAATCTTGTTAAAATGGCTCAGGGGCACATGCCCATAATGAGGTAAAAATAACCAAAGCATCGAGGAATTCAAATGAATTTCTGACATAAAAAAAGCGAACCTTGATGGTTCGCTTTAATTTTAGATTATTTCTCCTATTTAACGTAGAAAGAAACGGAAGTTTTATCCCAATCTAAAGTAACTTGACCTGTCTCTGAAACAGCTATAGTAAATTGCTCGGTCATGGCATGCTCACTTGGTTTAGCTGTCACGCGTAAAGCATCTTGAGTGGCTTTGTAAGTATAAGCACCCCACATTTTTGATTCTTTATTGAATATGATGGTCCATTCTGTCGGACCAGGGATAGATAACAAAGAATAAACACCTTTTGCCAAAGGTTTACCTTGAACTAACACATCGTTAGAGAATTCAATGGTCGTGGCTTCATTCGCACCTGTTCTCCAAACTTCTCCATAAGGAACTAAAGCTTTTTGCTCTTTGGTACCAAATACCAAACGTCCTTTGACAGATGGCTTAGCATATTTAATCAAAACTTGGGTTTTACCCACTTTCTGAGAGGCTACTGCTGGTGGCGAAGCTGGACTTTGTGCCAATGCTCCAAAACTTAAAATACAGGAAAGAATAACAAGAAGTTTTTTCATGGTAGTGTTTGTTAATTTTTAGACCTACAAATTAAGCCAATAATTCAATTTTAGCACTATGGAACGATTTCTAATATGAAAATTCTCTGGTAAATAATTATCTGTGTAAACCAAAAACAAGTCAGAAGCCGGTTTATATCTCCACTGTAAACGGGCATTGAGGTTCATATTCTTGGTTTGCTGATTCAACTGAAAGAAGGTAGTAAAAAACAGTTTATTGGTAAAAGTTATGTCCACTTTTGGACGAACAATCCAAAATTCTGAAGCCGAAATGATTTTTTTGCTAGTCCCATCGGCTTGCGTGATGGGCACCTCCACTCCCCAAATATCGTTGTAATCCAAGGCCACAGAAATACCGACATGGGGCTGAAAACGATAGCCCAATTCTCCAGTCATTCCTGTTCTATATCCATTCCCATAATATCCTCCAAAACGTGAAGTCACCGAATATGTGAACAATTTAATGGGTGAAGAGATATACCCAAATCCTACGGATCTCCAGGTATGTTCTGAACCTTTTCTGACTGGCGTATTTCCCATACGGGTAGGATCGAAATCATATAATAATCGAACATAATCATAGCCATGGAAGGCTGAAAAGCTTGACTGATCCTTCATTTTACCTTCCAAAGCTACGTAGGTGGTATTATCTGTCAAACCACCTGAATTATTCCAAAAGCTCAAGCTATTTAAACGAACTTGCGCATAGAATAAGCGACTAGTTTTACTTTTAGGATAAAAAATCTTACCTACCTCTGGATTGATATTAGTGTAATTGACACGAGGCACATAACCCACTTCTGGATTATAACTATCCCCTACCCACTGATGCTTCCAACTCATGATCCAATGGTTGTCTTTGTAGGCCAAAGAAGCCGCATGGGCAAAATTATTCGCCTTAGCATCTGGACTAATGGACTGATAATAGAAGATTTTACCGGTCCAGAAATTATTGGATGAGGCTAAATTGTATTCCACCCCAATATTTCTATTGAATTCAGCAAATCCATTTTGTCGCTGAAATTCGGTATCTATAAAGGACTGCTTGTTGATCATAAATATTCCGATGTTTGAACGAGCAAATAATTTCCTTTGCAAGGCAACCATGGAATAGTTTTGGGTAGGAACTCCCTTATCATCAATTCTTTGCGATTGAACATTCAACAAACCTATCCTCCAGTCATTGGTCAATTTACCACTCACACGAGCACCATAGGTTATGGGTGTTTGCTCATAAATACCAGTACGAGCATTCAAAGCTAAACCAATGCGACGAGAGAAAAATGGACGAATATTTTCGGTCCCAAACCCATCAAATAAATCGGAATTTTCAATGAAGAATTGCCTTTTTTCTGGATAAAACAACTCAAATCGATCAAGATTGGTTTGTTGCCGGTCCACATCCACTTGCGAAAAATCAGGATTGATGGTCAAGTCCATGTTCATACTAGAACTTAATGCCACTTTGATATCTCCACCAATTTGCTTTCTAAAACTGGTTGGACTTTGGGTTTCATAATTACTCGTCACTCCAGATAATACATAAGGAATCACTGAAATATTTTGTTTGGGAGCTGGAGGAGGAGTTTCCCACAACAAAACACCTGAATAAGCTAAAGAGGCCGTAGGGAATTGTCGTGGCACTGGTGCCCAAGCAGATTTTTCTTTGGCTTGCAGATCCAATCTACTGAAATTAATTCCCCAACGAGTACTATTGTTTTTATATCGAATGGATTTAAATGGAATAGCTGCCTCCCAAATCCAAGATTCCTTGTTATAAGAAGTGGATGACTCCCATTTGTTATCCCAATTTAGGTTTACTTTCGCCCCTTCGGACATCTGGCCGTCCCACTGTGCCCCTGCGGCATTGGCTCCAAAAGAAAATCCGGTGGTTTTATCATCGAAAGTATCAATAAAAACAAGGAAGTTATCATTAATACCAAAGCTAAAATCACGTTTAAGTGATTCTACCACATAGCGAGATTGATCTTTCAAAAAACACTCCGCAGAAATATATAAAAACTTATCATCATAGGTCATTCGAACATCCGTACGTACATTAGAACATAGTGTATCGGTTGGATTACACATCATAAAATCACTCACCTTAGCCGCTTCGAACCAGGCGGCTTCATCCAACTTTCCATCCATCTTAAGTGGACTTTTAGCCGGCTTGATGAGCATTTGGAAGTTTTCGTTTCGTTTGGCTGTTTGAGCTAGAGAAAAAAAAGTGGTAAGCGTAAAAATTAAAAGGAAAATTCGCTTCATAAAAAAGGTTGTCGTAAATCAGTCTCGGCAATTTAACCAAATTAAACGGAAGCGTAGGTAGGTATTGTAGGGCAGCTTGGAACTTAGATGGAAATAATTCTTTAGTTTTTTTATTTCTATCGACAAAAATCCTTTTGCTTGTTTTATTTTTGTAGCTAGTACTAATTATCGCAAAGAATTATGGGAAGAGCTTTTGAATTTAGAAAGGCAAGAAAGTTTAAACGCTGGGGTCAAATGGCCAAAACGTTTACAAAAATCGGTAAAGACATTGTTATTGCTGTGAAAGCAGGTGGAGCAGATCCAACAGGTAACTCGCGTCTAAGGGCCATCATTCAGAATGCCAAGGCAGTTAATATGCCGAAAGATAATGTGGAACGTGCCATAAAAAGAGCCGTATCCAAAGACCAAGAGGATTATAAAGAAATTGTATACGAAGGATATGCCCAGCATGGTATCGCTATTTTAGTAGAAACCACCACGGATAATATCAACCGTACTGTGGCGAATATTCGTTCATCTTTCACCAAATGTGGGGGAAGCCTAGGTACGCAAGGGATGTTGGATTTTATTTTTACGCGTAAATCAGCTTTTAAAATTGCGGCTAAACCAGAAATCGATTTAGAAGAATTAGAATTTGAATTAATTGATTTAGGAGGTGATGAAGTTTTTTTAGATACTGAAACGAATCAAATCAATATTTATGGAGAGTTTACGGCTTTCGGAGCTATTCAGAAATACTTAGAGGAGAAAGGATATGAATTATTAGGGGCTGACTTTGAGCGAATTCCTAATGAGACGAAAGAACTTAGCGATGAACAAGCCGCAGATGTGGAAAAACTAATTGAACGTTTGGAAGAAGATGATGATGTTCAAAATGTTTACCACAACATGGGATAAAGTAATAAGTAAAAAGCACCTAAAATTAGGTGCTTTTTACTTATTTAGCTCCTTCACCTTATTCGGACAAATACCTAGCTATCAATTCAAATCCATTCATGGAATAAGCAATTCCTCCAAAGCCTTATTTCAACCCTACCTATTCAGATCAAAAGAAACGTCTGATTTTCACTTGCAAGTACATATCAAAGAATTTGATTTACAAACCAAGGAAATAGTCAAATTTCATGCTGAAGTTTATGTAGATCGAGATTCTATCTTGGGACCACAATTGCTCTACAGCTACCGAAGCAGTTTTAAAACCCAAGGGCTCAAAAAGAATTCGGCCCATTGGGAAGAAATGGCCAAATTAAGTTCCCAAAGCCTAATTAAGCAATTTGCCATTTGGTGGAAAAACAATTGGGATAAAGACCCTAAATTAATTCAGCAAGTTAAGGTAGAATTTTTACCTGATTACTTACCAAGTTCCCAAGATGCCGACAGCCTTTTCTACGGGCAAAAAAAACTGGAATGGAGTGATTTTAAATCTAAACCTACGCCTGGTTCACGATTTGCTGCTCAAATATTTAGCAATTTTGAATACCACGCAAGCCCAAGAATTGAGCTAGGAATCCTATACCTTCCCTTACAAGTAAAGGTGTATATGTTACGATCCTATTCCTGGAAAAAAGAAAATCTCCCAGACAGAGCCTTGGACCACGAAGCCACCCATTTTGCTATTACCCAAAGAGCTGCCAAGCAATTTAAAGAACTTATCACCCAAAGAACATTGCGCCCACTTTGGTATGAAAGCGAGCTGCAATGGTGGTTTTTAGATGCCTACCGCTGGATGAATAGCACCCAAAAAGCCTATGATGAAGAAACTCAACACGGCATCAACTTATTGGAACAAGAAAAATGGAATGAAAGATTTAAATAGTTAGATAAGTGTCTAAATTATAAATCTACTTGAGCCAAATAGGCTTGAGCCTTCTTAGCGTCAAAGCGATATAAATAAGGTGCTTTGTGGGCCCCTCCTAAAAAACGCTTTTCTAAGCGCACCAGAATATCCATACTTAATATCTTTCGTTGGAAATTCGTCCTCACTAATTTTTTACCTAAAATGGTTTCGTAGACTTGCTGTAATTCAGACATGGTGAATGTTTCAGCCAAGAGGTTAAAAGCCAGTAATTTTTGATCCAAAGACCATCTCAAGCGCTCCAGGGCTTTTTCTAAAATAGCTCGGTGATCTAAAAACATTTCAGGGATATCATGTATATCATTCCAAGAAAATTGGTCTGACATGTGGTCCAAATTGACGTTCACTTTAGAAAAATCAACCAAGGCATAGTAACCTACGGAAATATACCGCTCTGACAAAAAGGAAGTATCTATTCTAGATTCACCTATCTGCTCTTGAATTTTGGCATGCTGTTGGATGGCGTTTTGGTTTCGCTTGACATCTCCAAAAGTATAAAATTGCTCCAGGTACAAATCTTTTAGGCCAGTACGCTCAAAAAGTACCCGACTTGCTGCTTGATCAACATCTTCATTGGACTTGACGAATCCACCGGAAAGCGACCAGACATCGGTATTTTTAAATTTCAAAAGAAGTACTTTCAATTGGTTTTCATGAAATCCAAAGATGACACAATCCACTGAAATATTGGCTAACCAATCTGTTGCTGAATAATCTCTCACCATAAACGTAAAATTTAGGGATGCTTTTGAATAAATTCATGAATTTGCTTCACAAAAATCTGGTATCCCTTTTCATTCAAATGTAATTTGTCTGCAACAAAAATATCATCCATCAATGTACCATCTGCACGGAAAAAGGGGCTTTGCATATCCACATAAAACCTATCCTTTTCCTTGGAGATAATCTGTTGAATTCGATTGTTTAAATCTTTTTGTTTATCTAACATGGTCAATCGAGCTAAACTAGGTCTGGCAGCAATAAACACCAATTTGGTAGTAGGCAATTTAGCACGTAGTCGCTTGGAAAACTCGACGAACTCCTGAGCGATGAATTCAGGACTTTGACCCTTTGCTAAATCATTATCACCTTCATACATAAATACCCATGATGGCTGGTATTTAATGACCATTCGATCAAAATAATACAATGCCTCCTCTAGGGTAGAACCACCAAATCCGCGGTTAATGGAGGGATAGGCTGCCATATCTTGACTAAAAGTCTTCCAAAGGCGAAAGCTGGAACTTCCAATAAACAAACGTAGGTTTTTGGCAGGCATGGAAAGTGAGTCCTGCTTTTCATACGCCCTAATTTCCTTTTCAAATTTGTCGATTTGTGCCCATAGGCTAGTGCTCACCAAGAGCAAAATGCCTAGTAATAATTGTTTCTTCATCTTTATTCGTTAGGATAGACTAAACCTATTTGTTTTCTAATTTCATCTAAAAGTCCCATCAATTCTTGACTAAACTGATGCGTCATCCATTTGTTTTCCAATCGGCCAGCGCGTAAATCAGCTTGCACTGCTTCCGCCTCATAAGAATATCCCCATCCCTTTCGTTCGCATGCATACTCCTCCACTTCCCCAGATTCCAAAGTCAGGGTAATACCAAAGGTTTCATGAAAACGAGAATGCATCAAAATTTTTCCTTGGCTACCGTATATCGTACATGTGGTATCTGTTTGAGCCGCCAAAGTAGAAAATAATGTGGCAGTAGCTCCATTTTCATAACTAGTTACGATGGAGCAATTCATGTCCACTCCTGTAGGGGCCATGGTACCTGTAGCCAACAAAGTTTTGGGTTGGCCTAGTAACAATTTAGAAATAAAAAGAGGATATATCCCAATGTCCATCAAAGATCCACCGGTTAACACGGGGTTGAATAAACGACTCTCTACATCATACTCCGCTTTAAACCCGAAGTCAGCCGCCACATGCCTGATTTGACCTATCTTACCCGATTCAATAATCGCCAATACTTGTGCCACAGAGGGATGAAACCTCGTCCATAAAGCTTCCATTAAAAACAAATTCTTTTCTTTGGCTTTTTGAATCATTTCAGATACTTGCCTACCATTTACGGCAAAAGCTTTTTCACATAAAACGGGTATTCCTGCCTCTAAACACAATAAAGTGTGAGCATGATGAAGACCGTGAGGGGAAGCCACATAGACAACATCAATCAGGCCGCTGGATAGCATTTCTTCATAAGAACCGAAGGCCTTTGAACCTGGATAATGGGAAGCAAATTCTTCTGCTCGATTGATATCCCTAGAAGCCACAGCTGTTAGCTGGGCATCTGAAACAAAAGCTAAATCATCGGCAAATTTGCGCGCGATTTTACCGCAGGCGAGTATTCCCCAACGGATAGAATTTCCTGGATTAATCATTTTTTTCTAATTAAATAGCGTTCAAAGTTTGTATCAATGCCTCCACCTGTTCCAATGAAACGGCAGGGAAATTAGCAATCCTTATTTGAGTTTCTTTCATTTTGCCATATCCTGATCCCACAATCATACCCGACGTATCTTTCACTTTCTGAATGATGGTCCCCGCTGCCTCCTGACAATTTAAAACAACTACCGTTTGAGAACGATGCGACTCATGCTCTACAAAAGCTTCAAATCGATCTGATTTCTTGGCAAAATCATATAGTGCCTTCGCCTTGCGATCCGTCTCTTTGCGGATTTGATCCACACCTATTCGGTTAAAATCTTCCGCCACTTTACCTAAAACATATATCCCCATCACATTGGGTGTCTCTGGCGTTTCAAACTTCTTGTAATTTTCCCAAAGGCTCGGTAATGAATGATAAGTTCCAATCACCCCTTCATGCTTTTTCATCCTTTCTGCCTTCTCCAGCATAGCCTCATTGGCAATCCAAACACCCAAACCAGCTGGCATACCAAAAGCCTTTTGAACAGAGAAAAAAGCCGTATCTACGATATTAAAGTCTAAGTTGGTATAAGGAGCCGAAGAAACCATATCTACCGCTAAAAACTTGTCTTTGTTGGCTTTCTTTAATTTATGAATTTCCTGTGAACGCATTTGTACACCGGAACTTGTTTCATTGGCAGTAGCACAAATCAATTCAGCATAAGCTGGCACTTGTACATCTGCCGCATCAAAACCTTCACCAAATGGTTTGTGAGCAGCATGCGCATATTTGTGGAGTTCTTGTGCAAAGTCGAAAAACTTTTTTGAAAATGAACCATTCACTAAGTGAAAGCACTCATGCTCCACCGTATTCATGATGATTCTTTCCCAAATTTCTGTTGCAGAACCCGCAAATAAAATTGCATTATTCTGTTTAGGCAAATTAAACAATTGCCTTAATTGCTCATCGGCATGTTGGTATATTTTTCTAAACTGAGCAGAACGATGCGAGATGGAACCGATGGACAGACGAAATGCCTCCTCATAATGTCCTTGAACAGTAGGATAAAGTGCCGCTGGGCCAGGGGTAAAAAATACGGGTTGCATCATATAATTAGTAAAGCATTCTAAACTTAATGGTATTATCAATCAATTTCAATTCATTGACGATTTCTTCTGAATATTCCTTGGCCACATCGGTGATGACATATCCTGTTTTCTCGGTCGTTTTCAAGTATTGACCAATGATATTCACATGATACTTGGCAAAAACATTATTGATTTGTGCCAATATACCCGGAACATTGTGATGGATATGCAATAAGCGGTGTGCATTTTCCAATGGCGGCAATTGTAATTCTGGGAAATTCACGGACCCATACGTACTTCCATTGTTCATGAACTGCAATAATTTGGCAGGAACAAACTCCCCTATATTCGCCTGAGCCTCTTCGGTAGAGCCTCCGATGTGCGGCGTTAATATCACATTGGGTAAACCTCTCAGCTCATTGATGAATTCCTCATCGTTGGTTTTAGGTTCATAAGGAAATACGTCTACCGCAGCTCCCCAAACTTTGCCTGATTTAATCGCCTCTACCAAAGCAGGGATTTCCACCACATGACCTCTGGAAAGATTCAAGAAAATCACATTGTCTTTCATCCAAGAAAACTCTTGTTTTCCAATGATATTGGTATTGACCTTTCTGCCGTCAACGTGCAAACTCACAAAATCGGCTAAGTTCAATAATTCTTTCAAGCTGGAACATTTCTTGGCATTACCTAAGGCCAATTTATCGACCGTATCAAAGAAGTAAACTTCCATGCCTAATGCTTCAGCAATCACGGATATTTGTGTTCCAATATTTCCGTATCCAACCAAACCTAATTTCTTCCCACGAATCTCATAAGAATTGGTAGCCGATTTATCCCAAACACCCGCATGCATGCGCGTGGATTTCTCAAAAATATTACGCGTAAGCATCACCATTAAACCAATGGATAATTCCACCACCGAACGGGTATTAGAATAAGGCGCATTAAATACAGCAATCCCCCTATTTTCACACTCCGACAAATCGATTTGATTAGTCCCAATACAGAATGCGCCTACGCACATTAAACGAGCAGCATTGGGATGCTCCAATACTTTCTTGGTCAAATTGGTTTTTGAACGTAAACCTAAAATAGAAACATCTTTGATTTTCTCCATCAACTCGGCTTCATCCAAGGCTCCTTTCAATAATTCTACTTGGAAACCCTCCTTTTTAAATGCTTGTACTGCATGTGGATGAACGTTTTCCAACAATAACACTTTAATCCTAGATTTAGGATAAGACTGAGCACGACTCAATCCATTGATGTATAAAAACTCGTCTAAGGAAGGCACCACATGATCAGCTTTCTCTACCACCACTTTACGAGAAACATTTTCTGTAAATGCAAAAAACTTATTGGCTAAACCCGCCTCACGTAATTCGTAATCAGTATAACCATCACCAATCACATAAACCTCGCCTTCTAAGTGTAGGGACTGCAGTAGGCTAACTTTACCTCGATCCTTCGACAATAAATTATCATGATCGTAACCTGTTATATTTCCTTCCGCGTCATAATGAAACGTATTAGCAAATACATTTTCTGCTGGGATACCTAATTCCTGAACTACAGGAACAATGAAATCTTTAAACCCACTGGAAACAATTAAGATTTGCTCGGCATGCTCTTGGATAAACTCCTTGTTCCTTTTAAATGAATCGGAAATTTTACCTTTTAAAAAAGTAATTAATTGATCTACATGACTGCGGTTGGCAGACAAAAGTGCCACTCGATCACGCAAAGAATCTGCAAAAGAATAGGAACCCGCCATCCCTTTTTCCGTAATTTCCCGAATTTTAGAGACAATCTCACCCTGCTTCGGGTTTCCCTGTAAGGCGATATTCGCCAACTCATCTAGCCCTTCTACTTTGGTAAAAGTGCTATCAAAATCAATCACAATGTGCAATGGTTCCAACTGTTTATTAGACATAATTAATCGTTTCTTTATTCAAAAACCAATTCATTGCCCGTTGTTCCGACCACAAGGTTCCTCGATAACCTGAAGGATAAAATCCACAATGCCCGCCTTGAGCTGGCAATTCCAAAAATACCTGTTCCCAGTTTGAAGCCTGAGATGCGGGAAGGCATTCGGGCGATAAAAATGGATCATTTTGGGCGTTCACTACCAAGGTAGGAACCTGAATTTTATCTAAAAAATACAGTGAGCTATTCTGTTCATAATAGTCTTCTGCATCTTTAAAACCATGTAATGGACCCGTAATCACATCATCAAACTCCTTCAATGTTTTAATTCTTTGTAGAATAGCCACATCGACAGCCGTGGGAAATAACACAGCTTTTTCTTTTGCTTTAGATAGAAGAGTTTGTAAAAATCGATGAGTGTAGAGTCCATTTTCTCGTCGTGCCAACTTTCGGCTACTACTTGAAAGGTGCAAAGGTACAGAAAATGCCACAGCTTTTCGAATCAAATTTGGATGATTTTGCCCTTGCTCACCCAACCATTTCAAGGTTAGATTTCCCCCCAAACTAAATCCAGCCAAATAAATGCTATTCGCCCCACGTTGAATACAGGTTTGAATCACTTCTTCTAAATCATCCGTAGCCCCACTATGATAAAACCTGAGTTGCCGATTCATCTCACCTGAGCAGGACCTAAAGTTCCACGCCAGCACATTGAATCCTTGGGCCAACATGGTTTTGGCCAAACCTCTTACATATTGGGCCTGACTACTTCCCTCCAAGCCATGGGAAATAATGAGTAATGGTTTTTCGGATAAAGGCGTATCAGCATACCAATCAAAATCCACAAAATCCTGATCGCTTAAAATGAACCTTTCCCGCTGCGGTTTCAGGTCATTTATTTTACGAAATAAAGCAGTAAACATACTTTGTGTATGTCCTTCAGGTAACCAAATTGGGGCTTGATAATCGGGTTTTGATTGAATTAATGGCACGGTATTAAATAAAAAAGTCTGGTATTAGTTCGTGATCACCCAAGCTTGGATTTACTTTATATACATCAAAATCCGTATAATTAGCTGCACGCAAAACCTCTTCGTCGATGAAAAACTGTCCCGTGGTGCTCACATGATCTTGCTTGAATATTTCATAGGCGGCATCTGCCATGATACTAGGTTTTCTAGCTCGATCTAACATCTCCGAATTGCCCACGGCAAATTCAATGGCTGCGGTAGCTATGATGGTTTTAGGCCAAAGGGAATTAAAAGCTACTTTATTCTTAAACTCCGCTGCCATACCTAGGGTACAGAGTGACATGCCAAATTTTGCCATGGAATAGGCCACATGGTTTTCAAACCAGCGCGCTTCGATGTTCAATGGAGGCGATAGTGTTAGGACATGGGGGTTTGAGGATTTTAATAAATGAGGCAAACAAGCCTTGGATGTCAAAAAAGTTCCTCGAGCATTGACCTGATGCATCAAATCATATTTTTTCATGTCGGTCCATAAGGTACCCGTCAATGAAATAGCCGAAGCATTATTTACCAAGATATCAATCCCCCCAAAGGTCTCTACGGCTTTTTCCACCGCTTCAAAAACATGATTTTCATCACGAATATCTAAGACTAATGGTAAGGCTCGGCCGCCTAAACGCTCAATTTCCTCGGCAGCAGAAAAAACCGTACCGGGTAATTTGGGATGAGGTGTGGCTGTTTTGGCAGCAATAACTACGTTTGCGCCCACTGAAGCCATTTTTTTAGCAATTTCAAATCCGATACCCCTGGAGGCACCGGTGATAAAAACTGTCTTGTTGCTGAAGTCCATCGTGTGTTATTTAAACTTTGTCTAATTTACTATTTTCTTGTCAAGACAGTACATAAAATAAATTTTGGTTTGTACTTTTGTTAATTATTTTTCAAAACCACCTAATGTCAATTCCGTTTAAGTCTATCAGTATATCTCATCGCTCTGCTCCTCTCACGATTCGTGAGCAAGTAGCCTTAAATGAGGAAGAAAGTAGAGCCTTTGCTATCAAATGCAAAGACCTTTTTGGATTACAAGAAATGCTGATTGTATCAACCTGCAATCGCACAGAGGTGTATTACAATACCCCGGAAGATATTTCCCAGGACTTAGTTAAAAGTTTATTGATTGAAAAAGGCTTGCATCAAACGCAAGAATACACGCCTTATTTCCATCTTGAATCTGACGCAGAGGCTTCTTTAAGGCATTTATTTGAAGTTGCTACGGGGTTACAGTCTAAAGTGGTAGGGGATTTACAAATCCCTAATCAAATTAAAAAAGCCTACCAACAGTCTGCCGATTTAAATTTAGCAGGACCATATTTGCATCGTTTGATGCATACTATTTTCTATGCTAACAAAAGAGTTGCCCAAGAAACTTCTTTCCGTGATGGAGCGGCTTCTGTTTCTTATGCGACCGTAGCCTTGGCAGAAGAATTGTCTCAGGCCATTGCTCAACCTAAGGTATTGATTTTAGGTTTGGGGGAAATAGGCTTAGACGTATGTAAAAACATGGAGGACAAAGATTTCGCTGAAATCACCATCATGAACCGTACCTTGGAAAAGGCTGAAAAAATAGCACACGATAAACCTTTCCGGGTGGCACCCATCGAGGATTTATGGAAGGAAATTGCACAAGCAGATATTATTATTTCTTCTGTCCGTAACCAAGACCCGATTATCACCCAAGCTGAATTAAAGAAATTATCGATTTTAACTTTCAAATATTTCATTGACCTATCAGTTCCTAGAAGTATTGAGGAAGGCATCGAAAAAATATCAGGTGTTTTATTATACAATATTGACTCATTAAAAGAACGTGCCGACGAAGCCTTGCGCATTCGAATGGCCTCTGTTCCTGATGTACGTAGAATCATCGATGAATCTGTAATTAGTTTCAATGATTGGTCAAAAGAAATGGAAGTTTCTCCTACCATTCACAAACTAAAAAATGCCTTGGAGCAAATCCGTAAAGAAGAAATTAATCGTCATTTGAAAGGATTAAATCCTCAAGAGGCAGAGAAATTAGAAAAGATCACGGCAAGTTTGGTTCAGAAAATCATCAAACAACCTATTATCCATTTAAAAGCTGCTTGTAAGCGAGGAGAATCGGATAGCATGGTGGATGCCTTGAATGATTTATTTAATTTAGAGGCATACGAGGAGGTTGATTCCAACTCGCCCATCCAATAATTCCCCATGAAATCGGAGGTTTTACAGAAATTGGCTCGCTACTGCGCCTACCAAGAACGCTGTGTTTGGGAAATCAAAGTGAAATTGGACTCATTTTCTATTTTACCGGAGGATCAACAAGCCTACCTAGATTGGTTAGAAGACAATAATTACCTACATCAAGAGCGCTTTGCTCGCTTATTTGTTCGGTCAAAATTCAATCAAAAATCTTGGGGTAGAAATAAAATAAAATTTGAGTTAAAAAGACTTCAAGTTTCAGATGCTTTGGTACAAGCTGCCTTAGGGGAATTACACGAACTTCCCTATGATTCCACCCTGGAATCCATGATAGTCGAAAAATTTAAACAGCTAAAAGATTCCAATGATTGGGCAAGAAAACAAAAGTGCTACCAATATGCCCTGCGAAAAGGATTTGAGCCTGATTTAATTTCCATGTACATTCAACGACTTTCTTAAGGGCTAAAGGAGAGCAATTTCGGCATGCACCCTATCGAACAGAAAGTTTAAGGTTTGTATAAAAACATTTTTTTTATACCTTTGGAACATGATTAAACAATCCACTACCTATTATTACGCTTATTATTACGCAGGATTCACATCTTGCCAATAGGCTATTGTAGGTATTGATTAATTTTAAACTTATTATGAGCCGGCCAGAAGTCGGTTTTTTTGTTTTATGAGCTTCACCATTTCTCCAGCTTCAAGATTACAAGTAGTGCAAGAATACTACTTTTCTACCAAGCTAAAACAGATTGCAGCCTTAAAAGCCTCAGGTATCCCAGTGCTGAACTTGGGAATAGGTAGTCCGGACTTAGCTCCTTCTGATGCGACTATAGAGGCGCTGATAGCTAGCGCCCAGAAAAAAGAAAACCATGCCTATCAAGGATATCAAGGAATTCCCGCACTCCGTGAAGCCTTTTCCCAATTTTATAAAACTCAATATCAAGTAGATCTTGACCCCAATACAGAAATCTTACCCCTAATGGGTTCCAAAGAAGGAATCATGCACATAGCTATGGCCTATTTGGAAAAAGGAGATGTCACCTTAATTCCCAACCCAGGATATCCCACCTACCAAGCGGCCTGTGCGCTCACTGGTGCAGAGGTACAAAGCTATGAACTATCTGAAGCAAATGGTTGGCTACCCGACTTAGATGAATTAGCTAAACGAGACTTATCCAAAGTGAAAATCATGTGGGTGAATTACCCCCACATGCCTACAGGTGCTAAAGCCGATTGGGCATTTTTTGAAAAATTACGTGATTTTGCCTTGAAGCACGCTATCTTATTGGTCAATGACAACCCGTACAGCTTCATTTTAAATGATCAACCTATCAGCATGTTGAGCATTCCCGGTATGAAGGAAGTAGCTATTGAATTAAACTCTTTGTCTAAATCACATAATATGGCGGGCTGGAGAATTGGAGCCGTCTTGGGAAAACAGAGTTTTTTAGCACCTATTTTGACTTTTAAATCCAACATGGATTCAGGCATGTTTTTACCTTTGCAAGAGGCAGCCGTAGAAGCTTTAAAAGCAGATGCCCATTGGTTCAAACAACAGAACAAAATTTATTCTGAGCGTCAGCAAGTGGTATTTCAATTAATGGACTTATTAAATTGCTCCTATGATCCAAAACAAAGCGGTATGTTCGTTTGGGCGAAAATCCCCAATACCTACGGAAGCGGATATGAGCTTTCAGATAAAATATTAGAAGAAAATGCCGTGTTCATCACTCCAGGTGGCATATTTGGAAGCCAAGGGAATGGCTATATTCGTGTATCTCTATGTGCCCCCATTTCCCTTTTTGAATCAGCCATTCACCGCATAAAAACACATTCAAATGGAATCAAATAAAGTTGTAGGAATTTTAGGGATCGGTTTAATTGGTGGTTCCATGGCCCTGGGTTTACGTAAAACTGGCTGGGCAAAAGAGTGCATTGGCATTGATACCAATCGTCCAAACCAAAAAAGAGCCTTGGAACTAGGCCTTATTGATCGCTTGCTCCCATTGGATCAAGCCTTACAAGTCATAGACGTGCTGATTATAGCTACTCCCGTAGATAATTTGGTTGAACAATTACCAAAAATTTTGGACCAATTCAATGAAAAACAGATTGTGATTGAAGTGGGATCGACCAAAAGTCCTATTTATGAAGCTTTAAAAAACCACCCAAGAAGAAAACAATTTGTCTCAACTCACCCCATGGCAGGTACTGAATTTTCTGGACCAGAGGCAGCTATCGATGGACTATTTGAAGGCAAACGTTGCGTCATTTGCGATCAGGAATTAAGTGATCCTGATGCCGAAAAAACCATCGAAAGTTTATACCAAGATGGCTTACATATGAATTTGATTTATATGGATTCCATCAGCCATGATGTCCATACGGCCTATATTTCACATATATCGCATATTTGTTCTTTTGCCTTAGCCAATACGGTTTTAGAGAAAGAAAAAGATGAAAAACGAATATTTGAGTTAGCATCCACTGGATTTGAATCTACGGTTCGTTTGGCTAAATCATCCCCAGAAACCTGGATTCAGATTTTTCATCAAAACCAAGAAAACTTAATGGATGTCCTGGATGAATACATTAATACGCTATTGAAATACAAAGGATTGATGTTATCAGGAAGCTATGAAAAACTCAAAGAGGAATTAGCGAAAGCCAATGACATTGGGCGAATTCTGAACCGCAAATAAAAGATAAGCTCCAGACTTCTTGCGAGGTCTGGAGCATGTTAGTTGTATTGATGAAAGTATAGTAATAATGAATTAGAACACCAGGTTCAAATGAAATAAACTTCAGCTAGTTTGACCTAGGTGCCCGGTAAGAATAAGGCTTCCAAGTATTATTTTGAGGATTCAAATCAGGAAATACATGATCTGGATCTATAGTAACTGATTTGATTGGCAAAGTAGTATTAGTCTTAAATTCCCAGCTTCCTCCTCGCTGCCAAATTTCCACAGGGAAATTGTATCTTTCTTTTTTACCGTCTGATAATTCGACCTCTACAATGCCCGGCATAATCATTTTATCCAAATTCTTAATGGTTACAATGGCGCCACTGGCTGGATTTTGATCAATGTACACCACATCACTAACACTTTGATCTAACTTCCAAAGTTCAAAAAACCATTGTCTCCAAAACCAGGTTAAATCTTCTCCCGCACCATCTTCCATGGCATGGAAAAAGTCATATGGAGTAGGGTGCTTAAAGGCCCATTGCTTTATGTAATTCTTGAAAGCATAGTCAAATCGGTCGGGACCTAAAATTTGCTCTCTTAAGATTTTTAATCCAAAACCCGGTTTGTTGTATGCTTCCCATCCTAAATTTCTAGGTTGAACCACGTCAGGGATCGACATGATTGGATCCGCATTTTCTCTAAACATGGGTTTAGCTATTTGATGCATATCAAACTTACGATTCTTATATTCTCCGTCGTTAAAGGCATCGGTAGAATAAAAGTTGATAAAGGTATTGAAGCCTTCATCCATCCAAGGAAATTTACGCTCATTGCTTCCGACAATCATAGGGAACCAGTTATGACCAAATTCATGATCTGTCACTCCCCATAGTGCGGCCGTTTGGTCACGGAAACCACAGAATATAATTCCTGGATATTCCATGCCTGAAACGATTCCAGCCACATTGGTAGCTGTTGGATAGGTATATTCATACAACCACTTAGAATAATATTCAATGGAAGCTTTGACATATTCAGTTGACCTGCCCCAAGAATTTTTACCATTGGATTCCTCTGGATAAACCGAAATAGCCATGCATTTCTTTCCACTAGGTAGGTTAATTTTTGCCGCATCCATGATGAATGATTTCGAGCTAGCAAATGCTACATCACGGGCATTTTGACATTTAAACCTCCAAGTCAAACGATCTTTAGCTGGTCTGGAAGCTGGATTTTTTACTTCATCTTCGCCACGAATAATCACTGTAGTTTCAGAATTAGCTGCAGCATTCCAACGCTTCAATTGTTCTGCTGTGAAAACTTCGGCAGGGTTTTGTAATTCGCCAGAACCGACTACGATATGCGATGCAGGTACATTGATTGAGTATTCAAAATTTCCATATTCTAAATAAAACTCTCCTGCACCTAAATAAGGTAATACGTTCCAACCCTCGATATCATCATAAACGCACATACGCGGGAACCATTGAGCTACTTGGAATATCATTCCATTTTTCGTCTCTTGTAATCCCATGCGATCAGATCCGTTTTGAGGAGAAGTGAAAGAATAAACAATCTTAATTTTTACTTGACCCAATTTTTCAGCCATTGGTTGTGCCAAACGAATCTGCATACGCGTATCCTCCACGATAAAAGGAGTTGCTTTGCCATCTACTAAAACACTCTCAATTTTATATCCACCATCAAAACCAACATTACCAAAACGTCCTCCTGAAATTGGTGTCGTTTTACCTCCTCTGGATTGAGTATTAAAGGAGTTTTGATCTAATTGCAACCAAAGAAAACTTAATTTATCGGGGGAATTATTTTTGTAGGTAATTTCCACATCCCCTGAAATTTTTCTAGCCTCTTCATCCAAACTTACTTGAATTTTATAATCAGCAGCGTTTTGCCAGTAAGATGGACCCGGAATCCCTGAACCTGATCGATAGGGCGAGTTCGATTGATAATTCCATAAGGGATGAAATAATTCATAGGCACTGTATGCCGACTTCGTTTGAGCCATTCCTGACCAAGTACAAGTCAACAGTAAGCAAGTGAATATTAATACTCTTTTCATATATTTTTCCAATGTTAAGATTCAAACACGGTTAAATTCTCCGTATCCATTAATCGTTTATTTAATCCCAAAGCTTTAGGTACTTCATAGTGATAGAAGAATTTCATGGTATGTAATTTATCCTGATAAAATTCTTTGTCTGCCGCTGAAACGCCACTTTCCAAGGATTTACTAGCTATGGTTCCTTGTTTTATCCATTGCCAAGCCACTACGATTAAACCAAATAACTCCATGTATAGGGTAGAGTCCGCTAAAAACAATTCAGGTTTTCCTTCGCCCGCAATCTTCAATTTGTGCATGGTTACCTGACCCAATTTGCCTACTTCTTGCTCTAATTCGTCTGCATATCGCTTGATTGAGGCTTGTTTTTTTGCCTCCTCAATATCCTTTTGAATTAAGTTCAACAATAATTTTAAGGCCTTACTTTGGTTAGCTGGTATTTCTCTTCCTAACAAAGTCAATCCGTGAATACCGGTAGTTCCTTCATAAATAGACATGATCCGCACATCGCGGGCCATTTGTTCTAAAGGAAAATCTTCCGTATAACCATAACCTCCCAAAACTTGCAATCCCTGATTAACCGCTTGCAAGCCCATCTCCGCAGGATAAGTCTTTGCCACAGGTGTCATCAAATTCAATAAGGTATGGTAGTTTTCAGCCTCCTCTCCACTCAAACATTTGGAATAATCCTCCCACATAAAACATTGGAACAATAATCCCATAGCCCCTTCAACTATGGCCTTTTGGAAATATAACATCCGTTGAACATCTGGATGATTTTTAATCAAAGTAGGAGGCGTTTCTGGGTCTTTATTACTCAATTTACGCCCCTGCGAACGCTCATTGGCATATTGTTTTGAGAAATGATAAGCCGCCGAAGCAATATAAGCCCCTCCCATTCCTACGCCCAAACGCGCTTCGTTCATCATTTGAAACATGTAGGATAAACCTTTGTTAGGCTCACCTACTAAATAGCCGATGGAATCCCCTTTATCTCCAAATGAAAGGTGCAAGGCTGGTGTCCCCTTCTGACCCATTTTATGGTATAAACCCAAGGAAATCACTTCATTGGAAACCCATTGACCATTTTCTTTTCTACGTTTAGGTACCACAAAAAGCGAAATACCTTTCGTTCCTTTCGGAGCACCTTCCAAACGAGCTAAAACCAAGTGAATGATATTTTCAGAAAATTGATTATCACCGCCCGAAATAAAAATCTTTTGTCCTTTTATGGAATAAGTCCCATTGCCTAGATCCTTGGCCTGGGTAGAAACATCATTTAAGGAGCTTCCTGCCTGGGGTTCTGTCAAACACATGGTTCCTGTCCAACGACCATTCAGCATATTGGGCACATAGGCTGCTTTCAACTCTTCAGAGCCAAAAGAGGCAATTAAATGAGCTGCACCATTCGTCAATCCTGTAAACATTACAATGGAATTACTTGCCGCTCCACGAATAAATTCATGAGCTCCACCTACCGTACTTGGTAATTGCTGCCCTCCTTTCTCATAAGAAAATGTTGCACCAACCATGCCAGACTCTCCCATTTCTTTGACATAGGCCTCTGTTGATGGATGCACATGCACCGTTCCATCAATTAATTCAGCCGGATGTCTATCCGTATCAACAAAATGAGGACGTAAGTATTTCTCAGCAATAGATTCTGCTGAGTCCAATACCATGTCAAACATATCGGGAGTATAATCCGCAAAATAAGGGTGTGAACACAAGGAACCGTAGTCCAACACTTCTTTTAAAATAAAGTCGAGATTCCGACGATCGTATTCTTTTGCCATATTGTTATACATTAGGAATCCAAAAATGCAGAAAAAAAATATATTATGCAAGCATACTATATTTCTAGTAAAAGTTCAAAACCAAAGAGCTATTTAAACAGCCCTCAACTGCATTTACCAAAGCAGCTTATCCTATGTATTATTTTTGATGGACCTTAAAGAGTTGCGCCGCTCCGGCATTTTTGGCAAGTAGGATCGAAAAACCATTTGCCCGCGTACGGATTTTAGACATTTTGCGCACTTGTCCAGAATAGTGAAATCCAGTTTCCTTAGATTTTTTAGGTGTATAGATTCCCTTGGCATTACCTAATAATAACAAACCGTAATCCGCATCAAACCTCCCCCATTCTGGTAAAACATCAAAGAAATTCCCGGCTAGAAGAATATCCAAATTCCCATCCCGATTAAAATCAGCGGTTTCAATAGCTTTAATTGGAGAAAACTGAGCCTCTTTGGGTAAGTTGGACCAGGTAAAATTTCCCTTTCCATCATTGATTAACAAACTTGATTCGGTCCGTACAATTTGCCTTTGAATACTACCCTTTCTTTCTTCAGCTGTGAATAAATCTTGGATGGTCTTATTGGCGAAATCCTGGTAAGTGGTAAACCTTTTTTTAATTAATGGAATGGCCTTTTGCAATTCACCTTTTAATACCATGGGATAAATATTTCCGTCTTCAGATTTGCTGGAAATAATTTGTTCCAATGTGCCATTTTTATCAAAATCATTCACGTCTAAAATGGCCGGTTTTTCTACTGAGGCGTGAATTTTAGTATTCAAGCCCATGTTTCCTAAAACAAAATCCACATCCCCATCTTGATCTAGATCTGCCGCATGTATCGTATTCCACAATCCACTGGAATTGGGTAGGTTCCCTTCTGAAAGCAATTGCTTCCCTTTTGAATTTTTAAAGATAAAAATACCTCCCCAATCCTGTGAGACTATTAAATCAAGATAGCCATCTCCCTGTATATCTGCCCATACAGCATCGGTTACCATTCCTAAGTCGGAGATACCGGGCATAAATCGCCTACTTTGTTCCGTAAACTGCCCATGTCCGTCATTGACTAAAAAACTGCTCGAAGGACTTAAACCATATTTGGAGGAGATTAGCCTAGATCCAATAAATAAGTCTAGGTCCCCATCCTTATCAAAATCAGCGGCAGCAGCAACAGATCCATTTTCTAGAATTTGAGGAAAACCTGTACTTATTTTAAAATTTCCTTTGCCGTCATTGATATATAATTTATCTCCTAACTCTGGTGATGTAGGGATAAATTCATTACTACCGGTTAACACCAAAAGATCCAGGTCTGTATCCTTATCGGCATCAAAAAAAAGAGCATAAGAGCACTCCAAAGTTGCATCGGAAGCAAAAGCTGGGCTACTTCTTTCGACAAATTTACCTGAGGATTGTTGCAGAAATAATTTCTTTTCTTGCCCCTTTCCTCCCCCTAAATACAAATCATCTAAACCATCTCCATTGACATCGCCTACTGCCAAGCCTGGCCCAAGGGTGGAAAACTTTTGTTTCAATAAAACGTCTCGATCAAAATCATTGAATAAACTTTCTTGGTGTTGATAGTTCAAATTGCCTTGGCTTATATCAGCTATCAAAACTTCCGCTTTAAAGACCTTAGTTGCGCTTTGCTTTTGGGCATTTTTATAGTCCAAAACTAGCTGCTGATCCGACTTTGGATTAAGAATCCATTGAACGGCATCGTCTGGCCAAACTACTTTCATGGAATCTATGATCGCGGATTGGCCTAGTCCAAAAACTAATTGATGATCACTTGAAGATTGATAACCTCGATTAGGCATCTGTTGGAGCACCTTCAATGCCCCTTTTTGATATAGGGTAACGGTTGTACCTATACCATTGACATTTTTTGCTGTCCCTTTAAGTTTAATCCTTAAGTAATGGTTTTTTAGCTGCTCAGTACTTTTATTTTTAAAAACTGAAATAGGAGCATTGACATTATTAACCACTAAATCCAAATCACCATCATTATCTAAATCACCATAGGCTGAACCATTGGAGAAACCCGGCCCACCAAGTCCCCAAGCATCAGCTTGATTGACAAAATTCCAATCTCCTAGATTTTTGAAGGCATAATTTTGAATAGGCACAGAAGGGATTTTATCTGTCAAATCCTTGTAATCAAACTTGACTCCTTTTAATATCTGCTGAACGGTTCTTCTATCCCCTAAAAAATCAACAAAATCCTGATCAGTTAAATCCTTGGCGATACCATTGGCTACGAAAATATCTTTTTTGCCATCATTATCCATATCGAAAATCAAGGCTCCCCAACTCCAATCGGTGGCATGAACTCCGGCTAATTGTCCAATTTCACTAAAGGTCCCGTCGCCATTGTTCAGATGTAAATTATTTCGCATGTATTGATGCCAAAAACCTTGTTTCAACTTCAATTCCATCAAATTATACCCTTCAAATGTACTCGTAGTTTTAAGGCGTTGATCATTTCCGGGCAACATATCGGTCACATAAATATCCAAAAAACCATCATCATTGATGTCAGCAATATCCGCCCCCATGGAACTTGAACTTGTATGAGGCATTTCGTTGACAATATCCTCTTTAAATGTTCCATTTTTCTGATTGATGTACAGATAATCGTGCTCATAAAAGTCATTGGAAATATAGATATCTGGCCAATTATCATTGTTGACATCGCCAATGGTTATTCCAAGGCCAAACCCAATTAAACTTCCAAAAATCCCTGCTGATTCAGAAACATCCGTGAATTTTATCGAATTACTTAATTCCGAATCATTTCTAAACAATTTATCTCCCCCCAATTTATCCCGTTGATTTCGGGAGTTGGTGTATCCTAACTTACCAAAGGGCGTCAGGCTATTATTCAACAAATACATGTCCAAATCCCCATCTCGGTCATAGTCAAAAAAGGCTGCATGGGTAGAAAAACCACCATCTTCCAATCCTACCTCTTTGGCCACTTCCTTGAAGCGAGGAATTCCGGCTTTAATCCCTTGATTTAGATACAACTGATTACCCCTCAAATCGAGAGAACCTGAATTACAAACATATATGTCCATCAGACCATCGCCATTGATATCAGCAAATGTGACTCCGGTAGACCAAAATTTCTTCCCAACTATTCCTGCCTGTTTAGAAATATCCTCAAAACGCATATTGCCTTTGTTGAGGTATAATTTATTGTCTTCTAAATTAGAGCTTACAAACAAATCAGATAATCCGTCATTGTTCACATCACCGATGGCAACTCCCCCTCCATTGTAAAAATTTCGATAATTGAAAATATTAAAATCTTTACTATCCTTGATATTATTGGCAAAATCTATCCCTGTTTCAGATGCAGGCAATTCTTCAAAAAGCGTTTCTTCTTTGTTCGAACATGAAAACAGTAAACAAGAAATTACACTACAATATAAAAGTAAGCGCATAACATTACATTTTCTTAATCATTCCCCCTTAAGGAACTGGGTCATAACCACTGCCTCCCCATGGATGACAACGCGCGATACGTTTCGCAGCTAATTTAGTTCCTTTCCAAATACCATGTTTAAGTAAAGCCTGTTTGGCATATTCAGAACAGGTGGGGGAATACCTACAAGCATTGGGTAAAAATGGAGAAATCATTCCTTGGTAAAGCCGAAGAAGCAATAGCATGAAATGCCTTAATAGAGTTGAAATAAATCCCATTTTTGATGACTGATTTTCAAAAATAAGTCTTTTTCACTCAAATTTATTGGTTTTTACCGCTTTTGAGTTGAAAAAACTATACATTTCTACTATATTGTGTAGCATAAAAAGACTTACCTGTTCATGAAATTGAATCTCCCAAAATCCATCTTTTTATTCTCCCTAAGTGCATTTATCGGGATTCTATCTTGTTCTCATCAACCAGGACACCTTTTTGAATTCAGTTCTGCCACAGAAAAAAGAAATGATAGCATTGCTTCCCTATACAATCCAACGGTTGCAAAGCAGAAAGCTGTCAAATTGGATACTTTTTTTCAAAAATTACATAGCAAAACAGGGTTCAATGGAGTGGTGCTTGTTTCCCAATATGGTAAAATCATTTATAAAAAAGCCTTTGGCTTTGCTAATTACTTCACGAAGAACCCCTTAACCACGCAAACCCATTTTCAGTTGGCCTCTGTTTCCAAACAGTTTACTGCTGTTGCCATCATGCAATTGAAGGAAAAAAATCAGCTTAATTATGATGATCCCATCTATCAGCATATCCCAGGCTTTCCATACGATTCCAGTTTAACCATCCGTAGTTTATTAACACATCGTTCGGGTTTGCCTAACTATGCCTATTGTTTGGATAAATTCTACAATAAGAAAAGCCCACTGACTAATAAAATGGTTGTTGATATGATGATTCGTTTAAAACCTCGAATCGATTATCGTCCTAATGCCAAGTTCAGTTATAACAATACGAATTACCTACTACTAGCCTACATCGTAGAACGTTTAAGTGGGGAAGATTTCCGTGGATATTTGAAAAAGCACATTTTCGAACCAGCAGGAATGCACAACACCTTTGTTTATGACCCCATGCATCCGGAAATGCTAAAAACGGCTGCTACGGGATATTCTCCTAGAAGAGGTCAGCCGGCGGTGGTAGGTTTTGATCATTTGGATGGCGTAGTGGGTGATAAAGGAATTTACTCTACCGTAGATGATATGCACCATTGGGATATGGCCTTGAATAATGAATCCATTGTCAAATTAAGCACTTTGGAAGAAGCTTTTTCACCGCAACATCGCACGCCTAACGTTTTGCCTAAAAACTATGGTTTTGGTTGGAGATTGACTCAGTTAGATAATGGTGAATGGCTTACCTACCATACCGGTTGGTGGCATGGTTTTAAAAACTATTATTTACACAACGCCAAAGATAATTCAGCCATTATTATCCTAGGAAATATGGCCAACCATTCTTTGGGCAGAGTTAATATCGTTCAATCGATTCTATATCCAGAAAAAACAGCTTTATTTATGAAAGGCGAAGCCCTACCGATGGAATTTACCGGTGGGATATAATTTAATTCGACAAAATCATGAAAATTAAAACTACTTTACTCACTTGCCTAGCTTGCCTGTGTTTTAGCACAATGGCTTGGGCACAAGACGACGAGGCCATCAAAAATACGGTCAATGCCTATTTAGATGGAATAACTAAAGGTGATACCGCTTTATTAGGCAAGGCTTTTCATTCAACGGCCATTTTACGAACATTTAATGCAAGCACGGGTAAAATCCAAGATTTCCCAGTTAGAAACTTTATCCGCAATACTCCTGCCGGTGGAGCCAAAGCCACGACCAAATTAGTGGCCTATTCCTATGCTGGAATTTCAGCTACGGCTACGGTAGAACTTGAATTTCAAGACTTCAAATACATTGATTTGTTGAGCTTATTGAAGGTGAATGACGAATGGAAAATTGTTTGTCGGGTTTTTAGTCGGGTTGACAATGACGTTCAAATAAAAGGATCAGCGGGGATAACTGCAGCGAAAACTCCAGCAAATACGAGTAAGAAAGTAGTTAAACCGAAAAAAGATGATGGTTGGTAAAATAGATTTTACTCCATAACAAAAGGTAAAAAGAAAAGCCCAGGCAATGCTTGGGCTTTTCTTTTTACCTTTAATTATTTGTAGCGAATAGGAACTACCAATAGATAGGGCCTTTACCTAAATACTTCTCAACGATTGGCTCATAATAAGGCTTCAACTCGTTGTAATCAGGTACTTTAGGCGATTTGGTATACAAATCGTATTTATTAAAATCTTTGATCCAAGCTAAGTACTGCTCATCCTCAGCATTCATGAATTGCTTGTAAGCACCACCAGTGTGCCAAGGGTAGAAAGAATGGTAACGAATCATGACCATTCCAGCATGAGGAATTTTGTTATCCTTATGATTTTTCAATACCTGATATAGGTACTCATCATGCCCCCAAGCCAATTCTAAATTATCTAAACCACAACCTGGAGCATAAACACCTAAGTCAGTATTGTATAAATCCACCAATGAATCTGGGTTCAAGGCATTGAATTCTGGATATACGCAAGAATCTGGGAATTTACATCCAACGGCAAACACATCGCCTACTAATCCCCATTGTTCTGCTTGAGAGGTTCCATCTTCATCGCTTCCAAATAAATACATGGCTTTACCTAAGTCATGAATTAATCCTACTAACTGCATCCAATCCGGACGACCTTCAGCACGAAGTCCTTCAGCTGTTTGCAATAAATGGATTACATTGGGAAGATTTAAGTCTGGATCACTGACGTCTACCAAAGCATTCAAACGCTCCATCATTTCCCATAAATCCATCGGACGTTCAAAAGTCAAATACTTTTTCTTCATCTTTTGAA
This sequence comes from Aquirufa sp. OSTEICH-129A, assembly GCF_054558355.1. Lineage (NCBI taxonomy): Bacteria > Pseudomonadati > Bacteroidota > Cytophagia > Cytophagales > Flectobacillaceae > Aquirufa > Aquirufa sp. OSTEICH-129A. Next base: position 346,039 of record NZ_JBPXKC010000002.1, read on the forward strand.
CATAATCATAGGTTTGACGCGAACGCATCTTTCTATAATGCTCTTTTACTGCAGCTGTAATATCTCCTTGCTCGTAATTTCTGAATTCACTCTTTTCCTTGGCAATAGTAGTTTCCATGGTTCTTTAAATAATTTGAGTTACAAATTACAAACTAAGATTTTAAAAATAAAAATTAGGGATGTATTACTGACAAAATAATCGCGCTAAGCAGCATCAGTAAACCAAGAATAAAAAATACGTTAGGGCTCAAAACGGGTACAGATTGGTCGTTTAATGAGGCCTCATACGGTTTTTCAGATAAATATCGAACTGGAATTTCCTGACCAATCTCATAATTTTTCATCAGACCTCTTTCCGCCTCACGACGAAATTCAAGTCCATTTACTTGATATGAAACGATTGGAAAATAAATTGGGAAACGACCTGCATGGTCTCCGCGGGCATATCGACGAGAAATCTCTACGACTCTCCCGTAGGTTAATTTACTGTGTTCAATCCATGCTTTACGTTTTTGGTATAATCTTCCGCCAACACCCAAAAGTACTAGGGCAATGACCGCGAACAGAGCCATAAACAAAAAGGTTGATCCTTGAAAATTACCCGTTGGCCTAGCCGAAATCAAAAAAATAAAATTCAATTCCATGTAACACAAATCCATGAGCGCTTTAATTTCCCTGAATTTTGGCCAAACTAACAACAAATATCATTGAAAATCAAATACTTAAGAGTTTGCGTTTAATAGTTACTTAATGCCTATTTTGGCTGTTTTTTGAAATATTTTTGTCAATTTTCTGTTTTAGGGTTTAAAATTTTAGCCTTTAAATAAAAAAAATGGGAAAAAGCTATTAGAAGAGTTCAAAATAATCATCAATAGAGGCTAAAAATTATTTTCTAAAAGAAGTAAAATTCATTCAAATTTGTATTTTTGGCTCACTCAAAACACGCTAAAATGAAAAACAGCACTCGAATTCAATTAATGACCATGATGTTTCTCATGTTCTTTTCTTGGGGATCATGGTATGGTCAAATGAGTAAATACCTATTAACCACCTTACATGCCACGGGAGATCAAGTAGGAAATGCCTATACTACTTTTTCAATTGCCTGTATTAGCGCTCCGTTTTTTGTTGGATTAATTGCCGATCGTTTTTTTTCTGCCCAAAAAGTAATGGGGGTTTTAAATATATTGGGGGGTATAATCTTATATTTCTTGAGTCAAAATAAAGACCCAGAAACGTTCTTTTGGTATATTCTAGCTTACACGCTATGTTTCGCTCCTAACCTAGCGCTCTCTAATTCCATCGCGATGAATCAAATGAATAATCCAGAAAAAGAGTTTCCTAGTATTCGAGTAACGGGAACAGTGGCCTGGATTGTTGTGACCAATATCATCGGTTTTTTGGCCTTAGGAGATCAGGTAGCTATATTTCAGATATCCATGATAAGTTCTTTTATTTTGGGAATTTATGCGTTCTTTCTACCAGACACTCCTCCCAAGGCAGACAAAAATTCATCCATTGGACAAATCATAGGAATCGATGCCTTACAACTTTTCAAGGATCGATCCTTCCTCATTTTCTTTGTTTCCTCTATTTTAATTTGCATTCCTCTATCCTTTTATTATGCCTTAGCCAATCCTTCATTAACAGATTCTCACATGCAAAATGTAGAGAACAAAATGTCGTTTGGTCAAGCATCTGAGGTCATTTTCATGTTATTAATTCCTGTAGCCTTTACACGTTTAGGTGTTAAAAAGATGTTGATTGTAGGTTTGATAGCTTGGGTTATCCGATTCCTGTGCTTCGGTTATGGAGATGGAATAAGTTCTGAATGGATTTTATTCTTGGGCATTATTCTACATGGAGTTTGTTACGATTTTTTCTTTGTGACAGGTCAAATCTATACCGATCAAAAAGCGGGGGAAAAAGTAAAAAATTCAGCCCAAGGTTTGATTACACTTGCCACGTACGGGGTTGGAATGGGCATTGGCTCCAAACTATCAGGAATAATTTTGGACCATTATACGGTTAATGGAGTACATAACTGGCAGGCAGTCTGGATGGTTCCTGCAGCCATAGCTGGCTTGGTACTGGTTTTATTTATTCTTTTCTTCAGTGAAAAAAAAAGAAGTTGTGGCTTAGGTATTTTTGATTTTACGGATCATCCAAAATAATAAAGATGGACTGAGGCGCTTGACAAACAAACCAAGCGCTTCCAGTTTTCCTCCGATGAAATATTCATTTTTTTGTTGAAAAACGGCCTGCACTATCCCTTTCGCTGTAATATTGGGGTCTAGACCTTTCGCTTGATTAGGGTCCATTTTTCCATAAGCTTGGCCATGTTCATTCATGGCATGTAAGGATATATTGGTCTTGATGTATCCGGGTAAAATTGTACAAACCTTGATCCCCAGATCATGAACTTCTGCACGAACAGCGTCAAAAAAACCAATTAGGGCATGTTTGGAAGCTCCATAAGCCCCCCTTCTTGGAGTGGATATTCGGCCCGCAACCGATGCAATAGGTACGAAGGTACCTGAACCCTGCTTTTTAAAAACCGGTAATAGTTTTTGAGTCAGAGACACAATCGAGAAAAAATTGATTTCAAATAATTTCCTGTAGACATCGAATTGGGTGTCCTCTACAAAAGATCGCTGACTAATTCCTGCATTAAGTACCATGATGTCTACTCGCCCAAAAGTAGATAAGACCTGTTCTAGCATGGCATCATGCAGCTCCAATTGAACCATATCAAAAGGCAAGACCAAAACACTATGTCCATACGTTTGACATTGGTTAGCTACTCTTTGTAATTCTGACTCCCTGCGAGCGGACAGTACGAGATGAGCACCTTCTTGAGCAAAGGCATGCGCTAAGGCCTCTCCAATGCCTGAGGAAGCACCGGTGATCCAAACAACTTGGTTGATAAATTTCATGATTACGAAGCGTAAGAAATATGTCTAATTTCTAATTCCTTGAAAAAGTCGGCCATGGGATTCACTTCCAAACGAAGCAGTTTTTGCCATAAACGAATGGCTTTAGTCATCAAACCGCTCTCAATTAAAAAACCATCGTGGCCATAAAGAGAGTCGATTACTTGGAAAGATGCTCCAGGAATATGTTTGGCTAAATATTCTTGCTCCACAATAGGAAATAAAGCATCTGATTTAATACCAATGACTAAGGTCTTTGACTTTACCGACTTCAATGCTTTGATAACTCCCCCTCTATTTCTACCCACATCTTGGGAGTCCATCATTTTTGACAAAATATAATAGGAATAGGCATTAAATCTGCCAGCTAGTTTTTCACCTTGGTAACGCTGGTAAGATATGGCACGAAGCGATTCCCCCGTCGAGTTTTCTTGTCGGGCCTGCGTGATTTGATAGGTTTCATAATTACGGTAAGAAATTAAAGCTGTTGCTCTAGCGGCTTTCATTCCTTCAATTCCAGCTCTTGGTTGAGATTCTTTCCAGGTAGGATCCACCTCAATGGACATTCTTTGGGATTCATTGAAAGCGATTCCCCAAGGAGAATGCACGGCATTAGTGGCAATTAATATAAGGTTCTCGATTAAATCAGGCTGAATGATGGCCCATTCTAGGGCTTGTTGACCACCCAAAGAACCACCGATACACGTTTTAATCCGATCAATGCCTAAATCCTTTCTGAGCAGGTCAAAACTATGGACAACATCTCGAATGGTGACTGTGGGGAAACTATGGTAATAAGGTTCATTGCTTAATGGATTGGTAGAAAGCGGCCCAGTAGAACCGTAATGTGAACCTAATATATTGCAACAAACGATAAAATGATTTTCCGGGTTAAATAATTTACCTGAACCAACCAAGCCTTGCCACCAATCAGAGACTTCATGACTACCGGTAAAGGCATGACATACCCAAACCACATTATCTTTTGCGGCATTTAATTTACCCATGGTTTCATAGGCTAATTGAATGGAAGGAAGAACGCCACCCATTTCTAGCGCAAAAGAAGAGGAAGAATGAAATTGATGAAACTCAGCTTGCATGTACAATTCGTTTATATTTCCCTAAACAGGCATTTGCCTGGGGTAGGAGTTAGCACCTTAGTCGATTAAAACTGGTTGCCAGAAGTTCGTTGAGCCTAGTCTCTCCCTTCTTCTTTATAAATCAATGCTGCTTTTGCGATTGACTTGGAAATACAAAGTAAAGGATGAAATGGAAGAATTCCAAAATTATCGCTTTTTCGGAGAGATTTGTCAACTTTTTAAAAGTTGACAAATCTAAAGTTGACAAATTTAAAGGACAGCAAAGCTAATTTCAGCCCAGCGAATTCGCCAATTTATTCTTGATAATTTTTATCTGTAAATTGATAATAGTACAAATTAGTAGTCAATGAAACCACTTTTTAAGACTTAATTCGGATATTTGCAGCATGCTAAAATTACTTAGTTTTTACGGCGGCTTGGGATTAGTGCTGTGGGGTGTCCATCATAGTAGCTTGGCCGAATGGTTGCATCCCGATGTTAAATTCATCTGGGCCTTCTTTTTCTTTTTGGCCTATTTAAGTCATGCCCTTCATCAAATCGGTTGGAAAAATGACCGAGAGAAATTCATCCCCTTCCACATGGCTTCACTAGCCATTCGGTTCATAGCAAGTCTCATTTTCATCGGAGTTTTTGGATATGTAGGAACTCCAGAAATGATCTTATTTGTAGGGAATTTTTTTGTACTCTATTTATGTAGTACAAATTTTGAAATAATTGGTTTGCTTCGTAACTTGCGACGTTTTTAGAAAAGGCCTAGGCCAAAAGTCACAAAAATCCTTTTCTACATCCAGCTAATCAACGAATTAGCAATATTATTCAAAGAAATTCAAGTAAAAGCGAGCATTAAGATGTCGGGTAAGTCCATTTTCAAAAAAGTGTATTTTTCAAATATAATCCTCGGATTATTCATTTCCCTTTTCAGTTTCTCTGCTTGGGCCAATGAGCCAGTAGCAGCCGAAGCGGCCGAGCATGCTCCAAAGCAAGAAGAGAAGTTCGATGCAGGTAAAATGATCTTACATCACATTGCTGATGAGCATGAGTGGCATTTCTTCACCATAGGACATTTCCATGCAACTGTTCCGCTTCCTTGTATTTTATATACTCAATCAGCTGGTTTGCAGATTTTTTCTTCTTCCAATTTCAAAAACGAACATCATGAAGAAGTTCCTTACCAAGGCTTAAAACTAGAACATGGTAAGATACATGCGGAAAATGGAGAACAAGTTTATGATATTTCCATCACCAAAAATGTGGCTTCCTTGTTAATCTCCGCTGTTTTATTGCTAAGTATTTTCATCGGAATTGGCAAAACATACAAAGAAAATCCTCACCGTGCACCTAAAGGCGTTCAATCATTATTTGAGCCCATCATCATATTTGTCCGTGACGAAATTGCCAAAAACAATATCGGCGAAAAACATTATCGTCGCTTTATGCCCTATTTATTGACTGTTTTCTTCTTCATTTGGTTCAACAATATGTTGGGCTTAATTCCAGGAGGAGCCAACGTAACTGGAAATATTGCGGTAACTGCGGTATTAGCCATCATTGCATTTTTTGTGACTAACCTAAATGGTAAAGCTACCTATTGGACTCACGTATTTGCCATGCCAGGTGTGCCGAAGTGGATGTTGTTGATTATGACTCCGGTTGAAATAGTGGGTGTTTTCATGAAGCCATTCTCCTTAATGGTGCGTTTGTTCGCAAACATGACCGCGGGTCACATCATTTTATTGAGTTTAGTTTCCCTAATCTTTATTTTTGAAAATTCAGCATTAGGAATTGCCGTAGTACCGTTCTCCTTATTTATGAACGTGATTGAATTGATTGTGGCCTTCATTCAAGCCTTTATTTTCACCATGTTGGTTTCAACCTACATTGGTGCAGCTATTGAAGAGCACCATCACTAGAATTTGTATTTTAATTTTTATTCATAAACCCAATTAGTATGTCTCTTTTATCAATTTTATTGGAAGTTTCTGTAGGAACTGGTCTTGCAGGTGTTGGAGCTGGTTTAGCTGCAGTTGGTGCTGGTTTAGGTATCGGTAACATCGGTGGTTCTGCTATGGAATCTATCGCTCGTCAGCCAGAAGCATCAGGAAAAATCCAAGGTGCGATGTTGATCGTAGCTGCTTTCGTTGAGGCGGTTGCTCTTTTCGCAGCAGTAATTTGTTTGTTGGTTACTTTAAAGTAATTCAACCCAAAGTTATGCCTCGGGTTAGCCTTGGCAAATGACTTAACTTATTTCAAACGCAATTTGGTCGCACTAGGCGCCAAATTGCGTTTTTAAGAAGATTCTAACATCTTAATTATACACAAGTATGGAGTTAATTACCCCAGATTTTGGACTTATCTTTTGGCAAATTCTAGTATTCGGAATTTTGTTCTTTCTCCTAGCAAAATTTGCTTGGAAACCCATCATTCAATCATTACATGAGCGCGAAGAGTCCATTGACCAAGCGATCAAACTTTCTGAGGAAACAAAGAAAGAAATGGCCGAACTTAAAGCAGGTAATGAGCAATTGTTAGTTTCTGCCCGCGCTGAGCGTGATGCTTTAATCAAGCAGGCTAAAGAAGCAGCTGATGCCATGATTTCTCAAGCTAAATTGGATGCCCAAACGGCTGCTAATCAAGAAATTGAAAAAGCCCGTGTAGCTTTTGAACAAGAAAAAGTAGCTGCTGTAGCTTCAATTCGCAAAGAGGCAGCCAGCTTATCGCTTGACTTAGCTGAAAAAGTATTAAAAAGCCAATTGAAAGACAAAGCTGCACAAGAGAAATTAGTTTCTGAGTGGATTGCTGATGTCACATTAAAATAAGAAGCAACACCTTAAATTTGATCAAATGTCTGAGTTAATTGTTGCCCACCGTTATGCCAAATCTTTGCTAGATTTAGCCATTGAAAAAAAGGTGGTGGAAGATGTTTACCAAGATATGGTGAGCTTCCAAGAAACCTGCCAAAACAGTAAGGAATTGGTGCTAGCATTTAAAAGCCCAATCATCAAGCACGGCACTAAAATGACTATCTTGAGTAAATTATTCAAAGATAAATTTCACGCTGTGTCTTATTCTATCTTTGAAATTATTACACGTAAAAACAGAGAAGAATTCTTACCTGCAATTGCGAAACAATTCATTGAATTATATACTTCGTACAAAGGAATTCAAAAAGCCGATGTCGTTACCTCTTCTGCCTTAACAGAAGAACAGCGTAATAAAGTGATTGCCATCGTTAAAGAATATTCTGGAAAAGATGTTCAATTACATGAATCCATTGACGAATCCTTAATCGGTGGGTTTATCCTACGTGTTGGAGACAAACAAGTCGATGATTCTATCCGACGGAAACTAAATGATTTAAAAGTTTCTTTCGCCTCATAAATTAAAAGCCTTGTTCATCAAGGCTTTTTTTATCCCTTTCTCATGAAACGTTTTTGCTTACTTGCTGGATCTATATTAGCCGCCCTTTCAGTTGCCATAGGCGCCTTTGGTGCTCATGCCTGGAAAGCTTATTTGTTGTCGACTCAAAGACTAGACACCTTTGAAACCGCTTCTAAATACCAAATGTATGGTGCTTTAGCCCTATTACTATTAGGTATCTGGCAAATTAACTCTGGAAACCGTTTTTTGAAATTAGCCTCCTACTTTACCTTGGCCGGTTGTTTTATTTTCCCTGGTGCCCTGTATTTAATCTGCATTACCCAACAAAATATTTGGGGAGCCGTGGCTCCTATTGGAGGACTATCCTTCATCCTAGGATTTTCCTGTATGGCGCTAGCCGCCTACCAAAAAGCCTAATGCCGCATGACCAATTCTAAACTGCTCCAAACAATTTCACCCATGGTTTTGCAGTTTAAAAAACGATCATCATTGTAATGCCTGGCTAATTCCAAGCGCAACTGTTCCATGTTTTCCACCGGAGCAATTTCATCTTTTGCCATGACTGTCATTAAATCATAGACGCGTTGGCTTTCCGATTTTAGTCGGCTTGCAATCATCGACCTTTCCTCAATTTGGTATTGCCAAACGGATTCAGGTGTCATAAATTTCATTCCCAGCTCTACCAAACGGTTGTTTTGTTTGAAATATTGAGGTAAATAAACAGACCGCTTACCCTCATAACATTGCTGATCGAAGTCGATTGGGCGAATTCGATAATAAATATCATCAAAATCGGGCGTTGTAATAACCACATAATTTGTGCTATGCATATCGCCTAAAAGTTGTACCAAACAACGCTCGTTGAACTTAACAAACTCCTTGGCCAGTCTGATAGGCGACTCTAAATCGTTTTCTAAATCTTGCTTTAGAAAAACATCCCCGGGGACCCCAGCAATATGCTCCTCCACCAAGGTATTATCATAAGTCACATAATTGATTCGGTTGGGAGACAGAATATGCTCCAATTCTAAACCATACACCCTGGAAGCATCCGCCACTTTGATGTAGAAATAATCAAAAATATCATTGACCTTATTAACGATTCGAATTCGAAATGGATGCGTATTTCCATAGGTACAATAGTCCACTCGATCAATGACCAAGTGCTTAATTACCCCCTCATTTCCATCCGTCTTTAAATCTGCATAAATATTTTTCAGGGATTCGTGCACTTCCTCCTGATCCGCAGGAGAATAAAAAACAGTTTCCCACAAGGTGTCATGCCCATTTTTATCATATAGGGTGATGGCATTGTCATATCGAAGCAAATCCTGATAACTAATATTCATAGAATACTCTCGACCATACTTATGTAGGTAGCGCCGCAACTGATTATTAATCCGATAAAGGTTTTTCTTCCGAGAGATTAAAGCCATTATTCTTCTATAAAATCCAATGATTTACCAAAAGTTTCCTTAAGCTGACTTACCGACCAAATCGATAAGGAAAAACATAAAACGCCAACGATGGTTGCGGCATGTACCATGCCAACACTTGGTATCAAAAATTTAAACAATAGACTTATCGGAATCAAGGCTCCACGCACAAAATTAGGCACCGTGGTCGTCACCGTCATGCGTAAGTTAGTCCCAAACTGCTCGGATGAACTAGTCAAGAATACCGCCCAATAGCCTCCAAAAAAGCCTAATAAGGTGATCATGATATTTCCATAAACCACCGATATGTCTGACATACCATACAAGAAGTAAATCGTTAATACCCAAGCAATGATCAAATAGGTCATGACAGCCTTATTTCTGCTCTTTAAAAATTGGCTCAAATATCCACTGGCAAAATCCCCAACTGAAAGACCCAAATAACAATACATGATAGCATCGCCCCCTGTTATTACCCCTTTTAGTCCCATTGTTTGCAAGAGCTCTGGGGAGGAAAAAACCAAGATACCAATGATATACCAAATGGGAAGTCCCATTAAAATACAGTAGATGTATTTCTTGAAAATCGTAGTATGCGAAAATAATTGAAAGAAGTTCCCCCTTTTTACATCTTTTTCTAATTCTAAAAACATCCCTGACTCAAAAGTTCCTAAACGCAATAGCAACAATGCCAATCCCATTCCTCCTCCTATGTAATAGCAAGTTCTCCACCATTCTGGATCAGTACTAAAATTAGAAACGATAGGGGCAAAAATAGCTCCAGAAGCCCCTACGCCAGCAATAATCAATGTACCTATCCCACGCTTTGAAGCCGGTAATGTTTCATTGACCAAGGTTATACCCGCGCCTAACTCCCCTGCTAATCCAATCCCAGCCAAAAATCGTAACCAAGCATAGGTATCCAAATCATGTACCATACCATTTAAAGCATTGGCCAAGGAATACAATAAAATAGAACCAAATAAGACCGATTTTCTGCCTTTTTTGTCCCCATAAATTCCCCATAAAATTCCGCCCAACAACATTCCACCCATTTGAATATTCATCAGGTTTAATCCTTGATTTAATAATTCTGGACCTACGAGTCCTAAGCTTTTAAGACTAGGATTTCGAACGACCGAAAAAAGGATTAAATCATAAACGTCCACAAAATAGCCTAGGGCAGCTACGGCAATTAAAAGTTTGGCTTTAGAACTAAGTTTTTCTTCTATCATAGGTTTAGGTTATTAACGCGAAAGCATGTCTGAACGATGAGAATCTAATTTCAGAAATATAAACAATAGTATGGTAAATGACCAAAGGGAAGAACCACCATAACTAAAAAAAGGCAATGGGATTCCCATGATGGGCATTAAACCAATGGTCATTCCAATATTCACTAGAAAATGAAAGAACAAAATCCCAACCACCCCATATCCATAGGCCCTAGCAAAACGAGAACGTTGCTGATCGGCCAAATACATGAGTCGCCATAAAAAGACCACAAACAAGATTATCACCACCATAACCCCAAAAAAACCATGCTCTTCACCAATCGTACAAAAAATAAAGTCGGTACTCTGCTCTGGTACAAAATCAAATTTAGTTTGTGTTCCTTGAAGATAGCCCTTTCCCCAAAAGCCTCCTGATCCGATAGCTATTTTGGATTGAGTTACTTGATAACCTAAACCCCTTGGATCAAAAGATGGATCTATCAATACTTTGATGCGATTACGCTGATGCTCTTTTAAAACTTTATTAACAGCTAAGTCTACCAAAAACACCATGAACATTATACCCACAATAAATAAGGCTGCCTTGACATAAGTTTGTTTTAAACGCTGAATATAAATGGGAGAAAGTGCTATGATACAGCCTGCTATGACAATTAAAGTGGCTAAAATGGTCCATGGACTCAAAAGCAAGGCTGAGACAAATATGGTTACAGAGCCAATGAATAATCCAGGGTATTCACCGGGTAAGCCTTCTCGATAAAGTAAGATTAAAAAGGAAGCAAATACCAAAGCAGAACCAGTTTCATTGGAAGCAATGATCAACAACATTGGTAGGCCAATAATGGCAGCCGAAAACCATTGGTTTTTCCATTTGGATAAATTCACCTGAGGTTCATTGATGTATTTTGCTAATAGTAAAGCCGTAGCCGTTTTGGCAAATTCCGCTGGTTGAATGGTAATTGACCCAAATTTAAACCATGAATGAGAACCATTGATGGTGACACCTAAAAAGGGCACTAATATCAATAATCCAATAAAACCAGCATATATAATGGGGGCAAAGGCTTCGAAAAAGCGAAAATCAATGGCAAATATACAGATGATGAGAATAAGACTAGTCGCTATCCAAATCAATTGTTTTCCTGCGTTGGAATCATAAAATTTAGCGTCAAAAATCCATAAATGGGTCTCTGGATTATATACGGCAGAATAAATATTCATCCAGCCTGCCAATACAAAAAGGGCATACAGAGATACGGTAATCCAATCAACCTTACTCACTAATTGATTTTGGTTACTCATTTTAGGGTATCTTTTTTAGGTTTTTGAGGTTTAGGGCCTGTGACGGATAACACATTGGGAAGATAACTTTTATTCATAAATTTCTCCTCCACAGCCTTTCTATCTACCTTTCCTTTTAAATATTTCTCAATAATAAGGGATGCGATTGGTGCCGCTGCAAAACCTCCAAAACCAGCATTTTCAACAAAAACAGCGATGGCAATTTTCGGATTCTCTTTGGGAGCAAAAGCTATAAAAACGGAGTGATCTTCTCCTTTAGCATTTTGAGATGTACCTGTTTTACCGCACATCACAATATCAGGAATTCGACCATCACTACCTACCGTACCATGCAAAACAGCATCCTTCATACCTTCAATAACCACACCAAAATGTTTGGCATCTATCCCAACAGAAACAGGGGTTTTATAAAATGGATCCACTACTTTATTGTCTCCAATGGCCTTAACTAAATGAGGAGGAATATACCATCCCCGATTAGCAATTATAGCAGCTACATTGGCCATTTTTAAGGGATTGACCACTAACTCTCCCTCCCCAATGCTCAAGGAATAGATATTGGAAAACTTCCAAGTATTTTCCCCTTTGTACACTTTATTATAATACTCTACATTGGGCAAGATTCCTTTTTTCTCATTACCTAAATCAACCCCTAATTTTCTTCCAAAACCAAAATTGGCCACTAGTTCAGACCACCGCTGCAATCCTTGAGCCGAGCGCTCAAAGGTATTACCTTGGGTATTCTCGTACAAGATTTTTCGAAAAGCATGATAAAAATAAGGATTACAAGACCATTGAATGGCATTATGTAAATCATTATGCGAAGTATTATGGGCATGGCATTTCACCGGGGCTCCTGCATGTGTAAAAACACTTCCAGGTGTGATGATTCCTAATTGTAAACCCACCAAAGCTTGAATCAATTTAAAGGTTGATCCAGGCCGATAATAGGCTGAAGGTGGTCGGTTCAACAAAGGCTTCATGGGATCCAAGGCCAAATCCCGATAATATTTGGAGAAATTACGTCCAGCTAATAAACTAGGGTCATAGGATGGCGCCGAAACCATGGTTAAAATCTCTCCCGAAGAAGGCTCAATGGCAACCACAGAACCTACCTTATGTTGCATAAGGCTATCCGCATATTCTTGTAAGCGAATATCCACACCCGTAAATAAATTCTTTCCTGCTATTGGTTGAATATCCAATCGCCCTTCTTTAAAATCTCCCTTTTCTACACCATTACTATTAACCATTCGGTATTTAACCCCCCTTTGCCCTCGTAAATCTTCTTCATAAAAACTTTCAATGCCGGAAACTCCTACATAATCGCCTTGGCGGTAATAGTCGTCTTTTTGATTCTGCAAGGAATTGGAATTAATCTCAGCTACATAGCCTAAGGCATTTGAGAAAGCCTTTGATTGGTAAGTTCGAAATGCCGTAGTGGTAAAGGTAAATCCAGGAAAATCGACCATAGCATCCTGAACCCGAGCAAAATCCTCTTTCGATAAATGTTTCAAAAATAAAAATGGCTTCACCCGAGAATAAGCTTTGGCTTGCTTACAAGTAGAATCAAAGTAAGCCCTAGTGATACCAAAAAGCTGGCAAAATTGTAAGGTATCACGCACATGCGCCTTTCTAGGAGTAATGTACAAATCATAGACAGGGGTATTGTAGACGATCAACTTATTATGGCGGTCATATACCTCACCTCGAAAGGGTATTTGAATGATTTTTCGAATGGCATTATTATCAGCCGCCTTTTCATAACTATCATCAATCACTTGAAGGAAAAATAACTTCCCTAAAAACACCAATCCAATGATGATAAAGAACAACAAAAGAATTTGTCTACGACCCTCGAACACGGAAAAATGGAGTTAATATGAAAAATCTCAGCAATTTACAGAAATATCTCGGCTTATAAATCGAGCTAAATCGCAATTATTTTGGCAAACTGCGAATCAAACCAAGCATGGAAAAAATGATGGAACCCAAGGAAAAAACGATGGTCAGCCAGGGTTTATCCAATTCAAAATACCCATCCAAATATCGACCTAACCAAACCCCTAATAGGATGGTAACCAACATTTGAAAGGCCGCTCCAATGAATTTTTGGTAAGAGTTCATGTATTTGAATTAAATTAATCGTAAAGCCATGCTAAATTTATCCCTTTTTCGTTGAGATAAATTGTAAATTTGAACAATTTTGGTTTCCCACATGATAAGACGTTATTGGCTTCTTGCTTTATTAGCCCTAGTGAGTGCTTGTTCTCAACAAAGCACGAAACCAGCTGCCGTCGCTTTTCATAACCTAAATGCCAAATATAATGCGATTTGGCAGGCGGATCGACTAAAAAAAACCATACAAAAGAAATTTTGGGAGGAGCGCAAAGAAGATTACAAATCCATATTACCCATTATTCCTAAGGTAGACTCAACCTTTGGCCAACAACATGCTTCGGACATTGATCAGGTAATCAAAAAGGCTTCTTTAGTCATCGACCGCCACCAAAATTCCAATTATATCGATGATGCCTATACCTTAATCGGTTGGGGTAGGTACATCAAAAAAGATTATAAAAATGCTTTAGAGACTTTCAAATTTGTCAACTCAATCGACAATGACCCGCGTTCCCAAAGTACCTCTCTGATTCATTTATACCAAATTTACATCCATCAGCATGATTTTGTTTCGGCCGAAAAGGTCGGTGAATTCATTCAAAGTTTAGACTTAAACCAAAGTCAAAAAAATAATTATTTACTTTCAAGGGCCTTTTACCATCAAAGTAAAAATGAAATAATCCCCACGATTGCCTTACTGGAGGAAACACTTCCTTCCCTTTCTTCTGGGGAAGAAAAAGCCCGCTTGTATTTTATTCTTGGTCAGTTATTTGAATCCCAAGGTAAAAACAAACTAGCTTTGGAAAATTATGCTGCTTGTAAAAAATCAAAAGCCAGTTATGAATTACAATTCAATGCTACCCTGGCAGTTCATAAACTGAACAATGCCCCAGAAGAATTAGAAAAAATGATTCGGGAGCCGAAAAATCAAGATCATGTACCCGCTTTATATTCGGCTTTAGGTGAAATCTATTTTAAAAATAAGGATTTTGAGAAAGCTAAAGATTATTGGACAAAAGGAGGAAAAAGTGCTGGCGATCGCGGGGAACTTTATCTACAATTGGCTAATCTATTTGCCCAGCAATTAAAACGTTTTGATGAGGCGGCAAAATATTATGACAGTGCAGCCACCTATTTATCGCCTAATCATCCATCCTACAGCGCTACGCAAAAATTAAAAAGTACTTGGTCTACTTATTTGCAACTAAGTAAAACAGTAGGTCAGCAAGACTCCTTACTAAACTTAAGCCAAATGTCGCTGGCAGACTTAAGCGAACTTTACCAAAAGAAACAAAAAAGGCAACAAAGGAAAGCAGATTCCTTACAAAGCAAAACCTTGGCTGCGGTAAGTAATGTAGTCTTTACACGCAGGGCTCCTAGCCCAGAACAACAAAGTTTCTATTTCCATAATGACCAAGCAAGAATGCAAGGTCAACAGGAATTTACCAATAAATGGGGACCAAGAACTTTAGAAGATTTTTGGAATCGAAAAAATAAAAATAATAACCTGACGAATCGGATTGTGGACTTAACCCAAAACACAACGAATACTTCGACAGAGAATACCAAAGTAAATAGCAATAATCCAGCCCAAATTGATTCCTTACAAATTTGGTTGAATACCATACCAAAAAGTGTAGAACAAATCGCCCAAGTAAAAAAACGACAAGAAGATGCCTTGTTTGAGCTAGGCAAATTTGTCCGATTGGAATTGGGTGAAAAAGAAGAGGCTAGCAAATTATTAAAAAAGCTTTTGACCAATTTCCCCACCACGAGCCATGAGGCGGAAGCCCTGTATCTATTATATCTAAGTACTGTCAAAGATTCTCCAGAGCAAAAAAACTACCGCAGTGTTTTATTTGATCGATTCCCAACTGCCTATTTCAAACAATTAATATTGAAAATTGAAAATGGTAGTTTAACAGAAAGCAATGAATTAGCGGCACAAAAAGCCTATGAATTAGCTTTTGCTCAATTTAAGGCTACTAATTATTCTGAAGCCTCGCGGCAATGTCAGCAAATCTTACAACAATTTCCGGGTAGTAACTTAGAAGATAAAGTCGTATTTTTAAAAGCGCTTTGCTATGGTGGCCTAAAGGAATATACCAGCTACCAAGATAATTTAAAAAACTTCATTCAGGCTTTCCCCAAAAGCCCATTAACAACCGAGGCAGAAGCTTTGTTAAAAGCCTATACCAAAAATAAAAACTAATATGTTCGAATTTGAAGAGGGAAAATATCTAAAACTGATTCGATTTACGTATAAATTTCTTGTAGGCTCTACCCTATTTGTGGTCCTGTTTATAACTGCCGTCAATTTCAATTTTCTATGGCTGTTTGGCGGTATGCCCAGCCTTTATGAATTGGAAAACCCAAAAAGCCAAGAGGCTTCTTTATTGATTTCTGAGGATGGACAAGAAATTGGCAAATACTTTAGAGAAAACCGAAATCCCGTTGAGTTTGAAGATCTATCTCCGACCATCATCAATACCCTAATGGCCACGGAAGATGCCCGATTCACTACTCATTCAGGTATTGATATGCGCTCCATGATGCGTGTCGTTTTAAGCTTAGGAACTTCTGGCGGGGGTAGTACCATTTCTCAACAATTAGCCAAAAACTTGTTTCATACCCGTTCGGTGGAATTTGGGGAAGACGACCCCTTGTATATGGGTTTACTCATGAAAATTGGAGGTTTGAAAACGGCTATTGCTAAGGTAAAAGAATGGATACTAGCCATCAAATTAGAAAGACGCTATACCAAACAGGAAATTATGGCCATGTACCTCAATGAGGTAAGTTTTGGTAATAATGCCTACGGGATTCAAGTGGCTTGTAGGACCTATTTTCAAAAGGATGTCAAAACAGTCACCTTACCCGAAGCCGCTACTTTAATTGGATTATTGCAAAATCCATCTTTGTACGACCCAAGGATTAGACCTGAAAAAACCTTAGAAAGAAGGAATGTCGTTTTAGGCCAATTAGCCAAATATGATTATGTGTTGGAGGAGGAAGCTCGTGCTATGATGGAAAGCCCTTTGAACCTAAAGTTTAAGGTTGAAAATCAAAATACCGGCGCAGCACCCTATTTCAGAGAAAGTATCCGTAAACAAATAGTATCCATCATCAAAGAAATCAATGCCGATCGACCGGAAGACCAGCAGATTAACTTGTATACTTCTGGCTTACGCATTTATACCAGTATCGATTCCCGCATGCAAAAATATGCGGAAGAGTCCATTCAGGAACACATGAAAGCGGAGCAAAGTCTATTCTATTCACATTGGAAAGGTAGAAATCCATGGGTAAACGAAGAAATGAAGGAAATCAAGGGATTCTTGAAAGATGCCATGAAACGCACTGACAGATACCGTGAATTGATGTCAGCTTACAATAACGATGAATTTAAGGTGTGGGAAGAATTAAATCGGAAAGTAAAAATGACCGTATTTTCTTACCAAGGAGATATCGATACGACCATGAGCTCCATGGATTCATTAAATTATTATAAAAGAATATTGAATTGTGGCTTTATGGCCATGGATCCAACCAATGGCCACGTAAAAGCATGGATTGGGGGTATTAACTACAAATACTTTAAGTTTGACCACATTACCCAAAGTAAAAGACAGCCTGGTTCAACCTTTAAGCCTTTTGTTTACGGGGCAGCCATAGAAAATGAAATTGCCACTCCTTGTGATGAGCTGATTGATGAACCCGTGACTTTTGGGGAAGAAGATGGCCTCACCAATGGAACATGGACACCTTCCAATTCTGATGGGAAATATAGCTATGAAAAACTCAAATTAAGAAGAGCCATGGCCTTATCCATCAATACCATTTCAGCTAAATTAATGAAAGAAATGGGGCCTCAAAAAATTGCAGAATTTGCCCACAAGGCCGGCATCTCCAGTCCCTTATATGAGGGCCCATCCCTTTGCTTAGGAGCCTCTGAAGTATCTGTGTTCGAGCAAGTATCTGCCTACAGTACTTTTGCCAATGGAGGAGAAAGAATTGAGCCTATTTTGATTTTAAAAATTACCGATAAAGTAGGCAATGTACTTCGTGAATTTTCCCCAACAGCTAAAGCCGTTATTAAACCAGAAACAGCTTATCTGATGACGTATATGTTACAGGGTGCAGTACAGGAACCAGGAGGTACTGCGGAGGGCTTAAGAAGAACATCCATTGTAGCAGGGAATGAAATAGGAGCTAAAACAGGTACTACCTCTAACTTTTCTGATGGGTGGTTCATGGGAGTAACCCAGAAATTAGTAGCAGGGGTTTGGGTAGGTGGAGATGACCGAAGCATTCACTTCAGATCTCTTGCCTTAGGTCAAGGGGCTAAAATGGCCATGCCTGCTTATGCCAAATTCATGGAAAAAGTTTATTCAGATCAATCATTAGCCATTGAAGGGTACAGAAAAATGCCTTTCTTAAAACCAGAAAAATTTGTGTTCGATTTTACCTGCAGTGGTAAAGTGGGCATAGATTCAACCGCCGTTCAAAATACCAATGTTCAATAACATGCGATTCATTACCTTCCTATTTATTTTCTCTACTGTTTTTACAGCTTGTAAAC
Organism: Aquirufa sp. OSTEICH-129A; assembly: GCF_054558355.1. Taxonomy (NCBI): domain Bacteria; kingdom Pseudomonadati; phylum Bacteroidota; class Cytophagia; order Cytophagales; family Flectobacillaceae; genus Aquirufa; species Aquirufa sp. OSTEICH-129A. The sequence goes on from NZ_JBPXKC010000002.1 coordinate 364,126, forward strand.
AAAGTGCGGATGAAAAAAGTGAAGCTCTTGCCAAGGAGACCTGTTCTTCTTGCCATAAATTCCCAGATCCTTCCTTATTAGATAAAAAAACTTGGAAAGAAGGTGTTTTACCCGAAATGGGTTATCGCTTGGGTATTGGAGATCGTTTTCAATTGATGACGCGTATATCAGAGGAGCAATATCAAAGTGCCATGGCCATGGATATCTATCCCCTAGATCCAAAAATAAGTGAGGAAGATTGGCAGTTGATCGTGGATTATTACGTCAAAAATGCCCCAGAAAAACCTCTTCCACAAAAACAAAGAAGTCCAATTAGCACCTCAACCTTACATTTTAAAGAAGAATCCTATATTTCAAAAACGGACCAACTAGGTGTCGTAATATCCTTGCGAATCCATCCAGACAAACCCGAAATTTGGGCAGGAACACGCAATCGGACCTTGTGGGTGATGGACGCCAACAAAAAAGTTAAAAATACGATAGAAACTCAAAGCCCTGTAGCCTTAACTCAAATTTTAGCAGGAAAGCCCTACCTATTGGCCATTGGCAAAATGTATCCTAATGATGAGAAAATCGGGACGATGTATGGAATTAATCCTAAAGGCAAAATGGAAGCCCTGGTGGATTCCCTTAAACGTCCAGTAGATATTCAAATCAGTGACTTCAATGGTGATGGTGTCCAGGATTTTGTGATTTGTGAATATGGGTTTGAACGTGGTCAGTTAACGTGGATTGATGGAAAAAACAAAAATCGGCATCTTTTAAAAGCCCAAGCAGGAGCGCGAAATGTGGTCATAAAAGATTACACGGGTGATGGAAAGCCTGACTTATTGGTCTTAATGGCTCAATCTAGGGAAGGTGTTTCTTTATTCATCAATAAAGGACAAGGTATTTTCGTGGAGAAACCATTACTTCAATTTGACTCCGTCTTTGGAAGTAGTTATATGGAAGTGGCTGATATGAACAAAGATGGACATGATGACATCATTGTTTCCAATGGCGATAATGCCGATTATTCTCGCTCCAAAAAAGCTTTTCATGGTGTTCATGTATACCTCAATGACGGCAGAAACAATTTCAAAGAAGGCTATTTTTATCCATCTTATGGAGCATCAAAAACCGTGGCGAGGGACTTTGACCAAGATGGAGATTTAGATTTAGCCATGATTGCATTTTTTGCAGAAAACGATAAAGGCTGTAATGAAAACTTTTTATATTTTCAGAATCAAGGCAATATGACCTTTCAGGTCAGTAATTTAAATATTGGCAATGGCGGTCATTATATCTGCATGGATGCAGGAGATGTAGATAAAGATGGAGATATCGACATTGTTTTGGGAAATTATCAATTTGGTGCAGTGAAACCAGGAATCAAATTGACCCCTGGTCTCCAACTGACCTATTTTAAAAACTTAATTCGCTAAAGTAGCCCCCTTGGGAACAAAGCTTTGAGCTAAGGAACTTTGACTCAAATAAGATGAGCCATAATTCCAATTTATTTTTTGTTTCTTCCCTAAATATTGGTAGGTGAAATCCTTTCCAGCTTGAGCCAACGAAACAAAGTTCTTTACAGGTTTAAACACATGCATCGCTCCTCTATTTTGAAGGGCAATGAAACCTAATTGATCCTTGGCTAAACGAATACTCACCAAGGCTTTCGCGTCACTTGGAACAAATAAGCCTGAATTAGCTTGGTAGGTGAATTTACCTTTTCCATTTCCCAAAAGTACTCCTCCATTAGAGGCATCATACCTTCCTGTGGAGACTTCATTCCCAAAATTATTCCCTACAAACAGCACGTCTAAATAACCATCTTGGTTAATATCAATAACCTGCATGCCGTTCAGGGCCGAAACTTGTGCCATCGCAGGAAGTTCGTGTACCGCAAATTTACCTTTCCCTAAATTCTCGATATAAACCGATGCATTCTCCGTGAAAGACAATTTTGAGGATTTCTGCTTTTCAGCATCGGTAAATAAATTCTCTTGTTTGGCTTTTCCAAAGTCTTTATAATAGACATAGCGAGCTCGTGTAGCATTTAATTGCTTATGCGTATCGTCCTTTCCAAACAATGGATAAGATTCATACAATCCTTTCGGTCCTTGAAAGTACACAAAAGGGAAAATATCGTATAAGCCATTACCATCCAGATCTCCATGAACAATTTCAACAGGCTGCTTGCTATTAGCACGTAAAATGGTGTTTTTACCCATATTTCCTGCGATAAAGTCCATATCTCCATCTTGATCAAAATCAGCACTGGTAATAGAAGCCCATAATCCCGTATATTTCTCCAATCCCGTTTCACTTAATTTTTTCAATTTGGCCTTTTGGTTTTCAAAAACCTGAATCGGTAAATATTCACCAGCCAATACCAAATCCACCCAACCATCTTGATTGACATCTGACCAAATAGCGTCACAGATTAAGGATTCATTCAATAATTCCGGTGCCCATTGAGCTGTTTGATCACTAAATTTTATTTGCCCTGGTTTAGAATCATTACGTAATAATCTAGAAACGGTTCCCTTTGGATATTCAAAAGGCACATTTCTTCCACTGACAAATAAATCCAAATCCCCATCTCGATCAAAATCAACGGACCTTACTGCCGAATTACTTTCCAAGAAACTAGGCAAGGCTTGCATATCCAAGGTAAAATTTCCCTTTCCATCATTCTTGTACAGCACATCTTGAAAACTTGGAGAGTCCGCTTTATCCTCAGTACCACCACGTGTTATATACAAATCTAAATCCCCATCTCGATCAAAATCAGCCAATAAAGAACCTAAATCTTCACCCATTTTTTTGGGTTGCTCTTGTACTCCATCCAATGGCTTTGTAATAAAGTGTCCATTAGCTTGCTGTAAGTACAATAGTCCAGAATAAAACTTAGCTCCTCCTACAAAAAAGTCTTCTAACCCATCTCCATTAATATCGCCGACAGAACAGCCTGGACCTAATTGAGAAAGTTTATAAGGAATTAAACTCTGAAAATTGAAATCGACAAAATCATATTCTTTGTGCACATCTGTCAATTGTAGGCTTTCACTGATATCCTCCAAAAGAGGCTTTACTTGATCAAACATACTTTGAACAGGTAATTTGGCATCACTGATCTTAACTTGAATGACTTTATTCTTACCCGGATTTTTAATCACTTGCATGGAGTCATTAGGCCAGAAAATGCGCATTTCTTTGATCGCCAATTTGGACCCTAAACCAATATGGGCAACAGTCTCTACACTCGACAAATAACCACGATATGGAGTATTCTCATAATAAAAACGTGAACCATCAGCAAAAATACCCTCGATTTTAGCTCCAATTCCCAATACATTTTTACCTTTCCCTTCAAACTTCACACGTAAAAACTGTGATTTTTCCTTATCCTGTTCTATGGTATTGTTACGGTAAACAAAAGCCTCATCATTGATATTATTAACTACATAATCTAAATCACCATCATTGTCTAAATCCCCATAAACAGCACCATTAGAGAATGAAGCTACATTAATACCCCAGTTGGCACTCACATCATCAAACTTCAAGCCCCCCATATTTTTAAAGGCATAGTTATTGATTTTGATCACAGGTAATTTTTCCAACATGATAGCCTCCGATGTTAACCTTCTTGATTCAGCCTGATATGACATAAAATCTCGATCGGTTACATCTTTTGGAAATCCGTTGGTGATCAGTAAATCACGATAACCATCATTATCAAAATCAGCTAATGAAGGACACCAGCTCCATTCTGTTTCAGCGACACCGGCCATCAAACCAATTTCCTGAAAAGGATACGGCTTACCGTTAGCTTGCTTCCCTGCATTTAATTGCAGGGTATTTCGCATGTATTGATAAGTATAGCCATAAGTATCACTATTCAAATAGGTTTGATAGTGGTTTCCTGGAGCTAATTGTTTTTTACGTTCATTACTTTTAGGAAGCATGTCCAATGCCACTATATCCGCCAATCCATCATTATTGATGTCAGCCACATCATTTCCCATGGCACTTAAACTGGTATGTTTGAAGTAAACTTTGGACTGATCCGTAAATGTGCCATTCTGATTGTTGATGTATAAAATATCATCTGATACGTAGTCATTGGTCACATAAATATCTGGCCAATTATCTTGATTGATATCACAAATATTAATTCCCAAACCAAAGCCCTCTAAGGTGATTCCTGCTTCTTTTGAGACATTGGTAAAAACAGGATGTTTTAGCGCATCAGACCAATCATTTCGGTACAAGCGATCCGTATTCGGATAGGAACCATCATTGACCTTAGGTCTAAAAAGGGAAGGGAACTCGGTTATTTTATCGGTTAAAACATATAAATCTAAATCCCCATCTTTATCATAATCAAAAAAAGCGGCATGCTGACTATGGCCATTATCATTGATTCCATATTCAACCGCCATTTCTTTAAAGGTAGGAATACCTTCTTTGATTCCTTGGTTGACAAAGAGCAAATTTTCACGGTCTTTATCTGCATTTTTTAGGGTCACGGAAACATAGACATCCAAGAGACCATCGGCATTAATATCCACCACACTAACGCCCGCACACCAGCGGTTTTTAGTATCGATTCCTGCTTTTTTGGATACATCCTCAAACTTCATTTCCCCTCTATTAAGATAAAGAGTACCGTTGGCTTGATTACCCGAAAAAAACAAATCCAATAAACCGTCATTATTAAAATCTCCCATTCCCACCCCACTACCGTTGTATAGGTATTCATACTTCAAAATACTCAGTGTATCATTCTCGACAATCTGATTGGAAAAATGAATGCCTGTTTCATCACTAGGCAATAGTTCAAAGGTAGTTTTGCTTTTACAGGAAATGATTCCAAAAAAGACGAAGCTAAAATAAAGTAGTTGGCGTAAGTTCATATAATTAAAATTACTAGGCTAAAATTAAAAAAGGTGGGAACAAGTTCCCACCTTCTCAAGGATAATATTCAAACGATTAATAACTAGGGTTTTGCTTCAATACTGAAGAACCTTGGATATCAATTTGAGCTTGAGGAATTGGTAAATATTCTTTACCTGTTGTGAATTTAGCACCACCGAACATCGTTACTAAAATCTTACCTTCATAATCTAAGTAAGGTTGTAACACTTTGGCAGCATCACCCCAACGAACTAAATCGAAGAAACGGTGACCTTCAGTTGCTAATTCTAACATACGCTCCATTTTAACTGCTTTCAAAGCATCATCTGCATTAGCGAATGCTGCGTAAGGAGCAATTGAATAGTTGGCTTCTAATTCACCAGTCTTAGCATTTTTTACAAAACTTGATGGATTAGCCGCACGGTTACGTACTTGGTTGACATATCCTAAAGCAGTAGCTAAACTTCCACCACCTCTGATTTCAGCCTCAGCAGCCATTAACAATACATCAGCGAAACGGATGATGTTGTAGTTAAGCGTTGCATAACCACGAGTCCAACCAGAACCGTCAGTCAAGGTATTTTCCTGAGATTTGTAGTAAACATATTTCTTAGGAGAATATGGACCTGCATAAGTTTGGTCACGAATCCAGTTTTTACCAGGGTGCTCGATCCAGTCTAAGTACTGAATACCACGACGACCGATAGTGTGGTCTATACGTGGATCCAAAGGATCCTTATCTTCTGTAAATGGATCACTAGAAGCTAATTTATAGTCATGCTTTACTGCATTTTCAGGTGCATTGTAAGCAGGCTGACCATCTTTTGTATCCAATAATGGTAAACCATCTTTGGTACGGTAAGCATTAGCTAAAGAGAATGAAGGCTGGAAGAATCCACAGCAGTTACCTGGACCATCAGTTCCTGTGTTATATGGGTAGTTCAATACGTCGAATGCATTCGAGTTATTAACGTTACCTGTATTCATAGAAGACTGAATAGCGAATACTGCCTCTTCATTGTTGTCATTAGCAGCGTTGAATACATCTTGGAACCTTGGAACCAAGCCGTATTTCTTACCATTGGTAGTTTTACCATTTGCAATAACTGTAGTGAAGATAGCTCTAGCTTCAGCAAATTTTCCTTGGTATAACAAAGACTTTGCTAAGTAAGCACCAGCAGCCCATTTGTTAGCACGACCAGCTGAAGACTGAGTCTCAGGCAAGTTATCGTACGCAAATTTGAAATCTGCATCAATTTTACCCCAGATATCTGGTGAATTTGGCACCTTTTCGATACCCTTACCATAATCCATCGTCTCATCTACGTATGGAACTGAATTAAATAAACGCTTCAATTCAAAGTAGAAATGAGCACGCAAGAAACGAGCTTCAGCGATGATACGAGTTTTATCTGCAGCAGAAAGTGCTTTAGACTCATTCGCTAAATTAATGGTTGCATTAGCACGCGCAATACCTTCGTATTTTGCCTGCCATGTACCATTAACCTCTCCTTGTACAGGAGAAGTCTCATAACGCTGCATCGGGTTAATTGCTGAAAAGTCACCAGCATCCGTTCCTTTGTTGTTTTCACCACCTAGGATTGAACCCCATAACCAGTTATTAGAAGCGGCTACCTGAGTAAAGTTCTTAGCTGCTAAAGCAGAATAAGCTCCAATCAAAGTACCCTCAACACCAGCCTTAGAAGTTAATTGTGCCTGGGCTAATGAACCCGTAGGTAAAACCTCTAAAAACTGATCCTTACAAGCGAATGTCAAGGTAAATGCAGATGCACTTACTAAGGCTAATCGTTTTAAAATATGATATTTTTTCATTTTATTTTAATTTAAATTGGCTTTCGCGGATTAAAATGACAAGTTGATAGCTGCGTTGAATGAACGAGTAACAGGGTAGTTACCTACGTCAATACCGAAACTAGTATCAGCTGCACCACCAACACCTGGGTCTAAACCTTTGTATTTAGTGAACGTCAACAAGTTATTAGCAGAAAGAGTCAACTTCGCACGCTTGATACCCAGTTTAGAAGAGAAACTTGTAGGAATGTTATATCCGAAAGAGATATTTTGGAAACGGATATAATCACCATCTTCTACGTACCAAGAGTTCTCAGCACCGTTAGTTGAGATGTTAGATGCTGACTCCCAGATTGGAGCTAATGCATTGTTTCCTAAAGCTGGAGTCCAAGACTGCTTAGCACGCTCTCCTTTTCCTGAACCTTCGAATGATCCGTGGAAATCAGTAAACCACTTAGACTGGTTCCAGATTTTATTACCAGCAGAAGCATAAACATACATGTTTAATTCAAATGCTCTGTAAGTCAAACCTAAGTTAACACCACCTGTATAAGTTGGCACTGGAGAACCTAAATAAGTACGATCATCTGGAGTGATTTTACCATCACCATTCATATCAGCATAACGGAAACGACCTACGCCAGCACCTGATTGAGCTGGTGCGCTAGTAACCTCTGCAGCTGTATTGAAGTATCCAAGTACTTTGTAACCATAGAAAGAAGACAATGAACGTCCAATTTCCATACGTACTGGAGTAATACCACGGAAACCACCACCTGTTAAGTTAGTGATACCTGGAGCGAATGCTACGATTTCGTTTTTCAAGAATGAGTTATTGAAAGTCAATTCGTATTTCAACTCGTTAGTGATGTTACCACGGTTAATGATTTGGAAGTCGATACCTTCGTTACGCATTTTAGCTACGTTAACTGATGGAGCTGATGCGTTTGGACCAACAACCGCTGGAAGTGGTACGTTGAATAACAAATCACGTGTATCTTTTCTCCATAAATCAAACACGATTTCCCACTTACCATTTAATAAAGTAGCGTCAAAACCGATGTTGGTTGTTTCAGAAGTCTCCCACTTAGCAGCAGGGTTACCAATACGAGAACGGATATAACCTTCGTTAGCTCCTGAGCTCTGACCATCGATTGGATAGAAAGAAACATCACGTCTAGCAGCATATAATGAATACTGGTTAGCTGGATCTACGTTGTTTGAGTTACCCATTTCTCCCCAACCTCCACGGATTTTCAAATCCGAGATAGCAGGAAGATCTTTCATGAATTCCTCTGAAGTTACACGCCAAGCTGCAGAGAATGCAGGGAAAATACCATAACGGTTTTGAGAACCGAAACGAGATGAACCGTCACGACGAACAACAGCTGTTAAATAATACTTCTCATTGAAGTTATAGTCAGCCTTACCAAATAAAGAGTAGAAATTAACACCACTGAATAAGTTAGAGTTAACTACTGGCGACTGAACTGCGTTCAAAGTAACGAAGTCTAAGTCCATTGAGAATGGGTTGATACCCGATCCTGAAATGCTACGACCACGACCTGTATTCAATGACTCTAAACCAGCTAAAGCTTTGATACCGTGCTTTCTCCACTGGTACTTGTAAGCAACTGTATTAGAGAATACCCATGCAAAAGAATAACCTGAACCTTCAGAGAAACTATCAGAAGCTTCTGGCTCTGAGTCTCCTAAGTATCTGTAGTTATAGTTTACGAAATATGAGTTGTTGTATTGACCTCCGATACTAGATTTGATGATCAAATCTTTGATTGGCTCAACTTCAACGTACACATTACCTACTGCATTTGCATTATAGTTTTGGTCATTGATTTGGTTTGTCATCAATGAACGAACTGGGTTACGAGGGTTGTTGAAACCAGCAGCTCTTGTTGAAGCGAAACTACCGAAATCATCACGTACAGGAATAACTGTTGGCATACGATAAGCAGATAAGATTACTGACTCATCACCAGCAATACCTAAACCACCGTTACCACCTGATTGACCTCTAACTGAACGGTAAGTGAACTGTAAGTTCTCACCAATTCTAACATGCTTTCCTAAATCAAATTCTGAGTTGAAACGTGCAGAATAACGACGGAAATCATTTTCTAACAAAATACCTTGTTGCTCTTGTGCAGATAAACCAATGTAGAAACGACCATTGTCAGTTCCACCACTGAATCCTAAAGAGTGACGTTGTGTATTACCAAAACGAGTAATCTCATCGTACCAGTTAGTTCCAGCTAAATTTGGACGAATCGCAAAAGTAGTTAATGGGCTAGCAGCATAAGCAGCTTGCGCAGCAGCCATGTCTACAGCTCCTCTTACACCATTTGCGCCATTAAAGTGCAAATAAGTAGGTAAAGAAGCTTGTGCTGATGTACCGTATTGTGGGTGAGAGTAAGAAACCGCAGTTCCGTTAGCTGCCGCGTTGTTACGGTATGCTACGTGAGTCCAATCTGCTTGCTCTTGTGGAGTTAACATCTTAGGAGCTCCTCCTACGTTAGGGTCTGTACCACCGTACAATCCATCATAAGTAATTTGTAAAGGTTTTTTTCCTTTAGCACCACGCTTAGTGGTGTAAACAATTACACCGTTAGCAGCACGAGCTCCATAGATAGAAGCTGCAGCCGCATCTTTCAATACCGTAGTACTTTCAATATCATCTGGTGATAAGAAATCAGTAGAACCTACTGGTACTCCGTCAACAATGTACAATGGCTCGTTACCACCAAAAGCACCAAAACCACGTACACGAATGATACTGTTAGTTCCTGGCTGACCGTTAGTGATCAATGTAACACCGGCTACACGACCTTGCAATTGCTGCTCAACGTTTCCTGAAGGGGCAATTTGTAAATCTTTTGCTTTAACAATAGATGCTGCAGCAGTGGATTCTTTCTTGTTGGTTACTGAGTAACCTGTTACGATTACTTCGCTCAATTGACTTACATCTTCTTCCAATGTAACCGAAATAGAGGACTGTGAACCTACAGTAACATCCTTTGTTTTGTAACCTACGGCAGAAATAGACAATACTGCGTTTCCAGATTTAACTGAAACAGAGAATGCACCATTAATGTCAGTAGTAGTTCCTGTATTGGTTCCTTTTACCAATATACTCACGCCTGGGATACCTTGTGAATCAGTACCCACCACTTTACCCGAAACCTTGCGGTCCTGAGCAAATGACGCAAAGCTTCCTAGGACCATGATGGCCAGCAATAAGAAGCTTTTGAAAATTTGATAATAATTGTGTTTCATAAGTAATAGTTGATTAATTATTTATTTAAAGTTATGCGTTTCGATAATCGCCATTTTTAAATCATCAGACCTCCTTTCATTTTAAAGTATTTAAACAATTTTAGAACTCGGATAAATTCTTTAAAAAATACCAGAAGCAAGAATGCAAACGATTGCCATTTGCCTTTACTTAAGATATAATTCTTCTAAGAACTTAACTATCCTACACTATCCTAGGGCGTAGGGAACTCTCAAATATGTGTAATTCAAGACTAATCTGCAAATAATAAATGCAAATTTTTAGCGGTATTTTATCATTTATCAATTTAAGCCTCATTTGCGCTATATAATATATTATAATGATACAATAGGACTGTGTTAAGTTTGCATTATTTTATTGTTATTAGGTCTTTAACCTAGGTCCTCAACTTTTGTAGCAAAAAAATAAACTAAAAAAGCAAATATAAGTTTGCTTAAAAATAGATATTCTTAGAAAAATACAATTATGGCAATATTCGGAATGAATTTATTAAATTTGAGTCATGAATAGTTTCGACCCTAAGAGCATTTTACCTACCCTTCCAGAGGAACCTGGCGTGTACCGGTATTTTGATATTCAGGATACCATCATTTATATAGGGAAGGCCAAAAATCTTAAAAATAGGATAAGTAGCTATTTCGTCAATCCCAAAAATCACGATACCAAAACCAGAAGGTTAGTCCAACAAATCTGCCGCCTGGAATTCACCATCGTACATTCTGAATTTGATGCCTTGTTGTTGGAAAATACGCTCATCAAACAATTTCAGCCTAAATACAATATTCTACTTAGGGACGACAAAACCTATCCCTTCATTTGCCTCAGCCATGAACGTTTTCCTCGTTTATTAACCGCCCGGAGAATAGACCATAAGCTAGGAACGTATTATGGACCGTTTGCCAATCCCAAATCAATGAATGCTCTATTGGAAATGTTGCACCAACTATTTCCTTTAAGAACCTGCTCCTTGGCCTTAAAACAAAGCTCGATTGATGAAGGAAAATTTAAGGTTTGCTTAGAATACCATATTGGCAACTGCAAAGGTCCATGTGAAAACCTTCAAAGTGAAGAGGATTATTTACAATACATCGAGCAAATCGCCCAAATCCTGAAAGGGCATTTCCAAAAACCCAAACAGTTTTTCGTAGAAAAGATGCAAGTGGCTGCAGAAAAACTAGCCTTTGAACAAGCCCAAGAATGGAAAGAAAAATGGCAATTGCTTGAAAATTTTCAAGCAAAATCTACGGTGGTTAATCCCGCCATTCATGATGTTGATGTGTTTTCCATCGTTTCTGATGATCAACTTTCCTATATCAATTTCATGAAAGTGATCAATGGAACCATCACGCAATCACAAACTTGGGAGGTAAAGAAAAAATTAAATGAGGAGGAGTCTGATGTATTAACCATGTTGATTTGGGAAAAACGGGATGAATTCCATAGCAGTGCCAAAGAAATTATTTCCAATATTCCCATGGCCATTGAATTCCAAGGGGTAAAAAATACACTCCCTCAAATGGGTGATAAAAAAAAGTTACTAGACATGTCTTTAAAAAATGTCTTGTACTTTAGAAAAGAAAAGGCCGATAGGAAAGCCGCAGAGGAAAGTGGTGGAGACCGAAAAATGAGGATACTTTTAACCCTAAAAAATGATCTTCATCTAAACAAATTACCGCAACGGATTGAGTGTTTTGATAACTCAAATTTACAAGGCACCAATCCTGTATCCGCCATGGTTTGTTTTCTACAAGGAGTTCCTGCTAAAAAAGAATATCGGTTATTTACCCCCAAGACTGTTGAGGGGCCCAATGACTTTGCCACCATGACGGAAGTGGTGGGAAGAAGGTATTCTCGATTATTGGAGGAAGAAGCTGATCTTCCCGACTTAATTATCATCGATGGAGGGAAAGGCCAGTTAAGCGCTGCTTGTGACGCACTGAAGGCCATCGGTATCTACGGGCAAATCCCCATCATTGGAATAGCTAAAAGATTGGAAGAAATCTATTTCCCAGAGGATAGCCTACCGTTGTACATTGATAAAAAATCAGAATCCCTTAAACTGATACAGCAATTGCGGGATGAAGCTCACCGCTTTGGTATCACCGCCCATCGAAATAAACGAAGCAAGAATTTTATTGTTAGTCAATTGGAAGAACTGGAGGGAATAGGAAAACTGACTGCTCAGAAACTATTGAAAAAGTTTGGCACGATAAAAAAAATCGATGAGGCTCCCATGGAAGAATTAGAAAAGGTTTTAGGCAAAATGAAAGCCTTGAGCTTAAAGAAGCAAATTAAAAATTGGGTAGATTAAAATCTGGATTTTTCTGCTCCCAAATCAATGTGCTTGAACTGGCGATAAATTTGTAAAATAATGGCTAAGGCAATAGTCATTTCACATACGCCAATCACTAATACAAATACCGAAAAGGCTAGGCCTTGCATCTGATCATCTTGTCTAGAAAAAGCAATCAAATTTAAATTGGCGGCATTAAGCATCAATTCTATCCCCATCAATATAAATATCATGTTGCGCTTGAGCAGCATAATACTCAAACCTACTGAAAACAATAGGGCACTTACGATTAAAAAGTAGCTTAATGGAATATCATTCATGGTGTTTAGCGATATAAGTTGCCCCCACTAATGCAATTAAAAGAAATACACCCGCTAATTCAAAAGCAAAAGAATATTCTGTCAATAAGGCTAAGCCAAGATGTGTCAATTTTGAAGAACGCTGTATGTCATCAGATGCCAAACTAAAGGAATCCATGGAACGATTTAGAATCCAAAGCAAACCTAAGAAGATGGAAAGGCTGATCGACAAAGACCAAAATCTTCCAGATTGCCTAGTCCATAAATCATTCGGTGCTTCATAGTCTTGGGATCTCGGATTTTGGGTAAGCATTATTCCAAAGAGAATCAAGATTAAAACTCCACCCACATAAATGAGTAAATGAGCAACTGCCATGACATCGGCATAGGCCATAACATATAAACCTGCCAATCCCAACATGCACATGAACGTGGACAAAGCAGCATGCAATAGATTTTTCGTCCAAGCCATAGCCAATGCGCTAGCGCTGGTTAATCCTGCCAAAACCAAAAAAGAGGCGATCATTGGATTCATGATTCGGTGCTAGGTGGCTTAGGTTTAAAACTCGGTTTAAATGCGGGCTTGGCCACAGGTTTTACTTCCTCTGGCTTTGCTTCCTCGGTACCAGCCTCCGCTTTAGGTTTAAAACTCGGTTTGAATGCAGGCTTGGCCACAGGTTTTACTTCCTCTGGCTTAGCTTCCTCAGAAGCAGCCTCCGCTTTAGGTTTAAAACTCGGTTTGAATGCAGGCTTGGCCTCAGGTTTTACTTCCTCAGGCTTAGCTTCCTCGGTATCAGCATCTGCTTTGGGTTTAAAACTCGGTTTAAATGCGGGCTTGGCCACAGGTTTTACTTCCTCTGGCTTTGCTTCCTCAGAAGCAGCCTCCGCTTTAGGTTTAAAACTCGGTTTGAATGCAGGCTTGGTCACAGGTTTTACTTCCTCTGGCTTAGCTTCCTCAGTAGCAGCCTCCGCTTTAGGTTTAAAACTCGGTTTAAATGCAGGCTTGGCCACAGGTTTTATTTCCTCAGGCTTAGCTTCCACTTGGCTGGCAGCTTGTTTCATTGCTTCCTTTTCAGCCACAAACTGCTCATACAATTGCTTCTTTTCAGCCGCTTGCTCTGGACTTAAATTAGCAAATGAGAAATTATGTTCTTTTACATCAAATACAGAGAAATCATATTCCGATGTCATGGTTAAACATTCCGTAGGACAAACCGTGGTACATAAACCACAAAAACAGCATTTCGACATATCTATGTCGAATTTAGCAGCATAAAGCCTTATCGGGGAACCATCCGAGGTATAACCCACCAATCCCGTGGCTTTGATGGGTTCTATTTCTATACAATCCACAGGACATACCTTCACACATTTATCACAGACAATGCAATCGTCCATTTCATTGTGTAATTGGTAGCGCCCATTTACAGGTGTAGGAATTTCTTGATGCGGGTATTGTAAGGTAAAAACACCCTCATTGGAGGTAAAATACTCTGGATTTTGAATATTTTGAATGGTTCTTTGTTTCCTCGCATTCCAAGCATGCTTCCATGTTAAAGCCAATCCCTTCCGCGTACTTGTGATAGCGGATTTTATACTTTTGAAATATCGGGCTATAGCTGACATGATTAGAAATATATAGCGGGGAAAAGTCCGGGGTCAGACTCTCTCATCATTTCATAAATGGTATCCACCACATTCTCTACATTGGGCTTAGAGAAATAATCACCATCTGAACTATAAGCTGGACGATGTGGAGGTGCGGCTAAACAACGAGCTGGGGTATCTAACCAAGCAAAAGCCCCTTGTTTATCTAAAACCTCTTGCATCATATATGCGGTAGTTCCTCCAGGCATATCTTCATCCGCAAAAAGCACTCGATGTGTTTTCTGAATCGATGCTGCAATAATTTGGGTGCGGTCAAAAGGCAATAATGTTTGAACATCTATTACCTCAACAGAAATACCCATCGTAGATAAGGTTTCTGAAGCTTCCATCACCAAACGGCACATAGAACCGTAAGTAACTATCGTAATATCAGTACCCTCACGCAAAACTTCAGGAATCCCTAATGGAACCGAAATTTCATCTAAATTTTCAGGTAAAGCTTCTTTCAGGCGATAACCGTTTAGGCATTCAACCACAATTCCTGGATCATCACCTTTCAACAAGGTTCGGTACATTCCGGCTGCTTGTGTCATATTCCTTGGCACACAGAAATGAATCCCCCGTAAACCATTTATTAATACAGCCATAGGACTCCCTGAATGCCAAATCCCCTCTAAACGATGTCCACGGGTACGTAATATCATAGGTGCTTTTTGTCCACCGGCAGTTCTATAATGCAAACAAGCTAAATCATCTGAAAGAACCGGGAATGGATAAAAGATATAATCCAAATATTGAATCTCAACGATAGGCCTCAAACCCCGCATGGAAGCACCAATTCCTTGACCTACAATACTTATTTCTCGTATGCCGGTATCGGTAATTTTCAAATCTCCGAATACTTCTTGTAAACCGGCAAGCGTTTGATTTACATCCCCGATTTTACCTACATCCTCCCCTAAAATAAACACACGTGGATCCTCTAAAAAATGAGCAAAACTCTTGTTTAAAATTTCACGTCCATCTACGAAAGTTGGATCTTTGGCGTAAATGGGTTTTACCGGATTAACCAACAATGGTGAATGCTGAGATTCACTGATTTGATGAGAGCTAAAACGACGATGATTTCTTTCTTCTAATTCACTCAACCATTTTCTCAACAGCTTAACTGCAGGGCCTTGATAGACTCGAAATGCTCGTAAAGTCTTTCGTCCTGCACGGACTAAGTCTGAGAAAATAGGATAGGGCAATTGCTTTAATTCATCCAAAATTGGGGATAATAAACTCCCTTCATTGGTTGATTCCATTAAATTTTGGGCTACCCTTAAAAATGCTTTTTTATCAGGCTCAATGGAAGCCATGTAAGCAGCAAAAGCTTCCTTTTGGTATTTCCTGGCTTCAAGTACCGCCGCATCATCGATGGCCTTCAATTGATCTTCTGAAGCAAATCCATGCTCCAAAACCCAATTTCTGAATAATACATTACAATCTACCTCATGCTCCCAAGCTAGTCGCTCTGCTGATTTATAGCGCTCATGCGAACCAGAAGCCGAGTGACCTTGAGGCTGGGTACATTCAATTACATGAATTAAACAAGGTACAAATTCTTCTCTAGCTAATTTGGATGCCTTTTGGTAGGCTTGAATTAAACCTGGGTAATCCCAGGCTTTTACTTGAATGATCTCTAAACCTTTTTCTCCTTCATTTCGTTGGAAGCCCGCTAAGACCTTGGAAATGGAAGACTTTGTTGTCTGATATTCAATTGGTACAGAAATGCCATATCCATCATCCCAAACAGAAAAAATAATTGGAATTTGTAAGACACCCGCGGCATTAATGCATTCAAAAAACATCCCCTCCGAAGTAGAGGCATCCCCGATGGTAGTATAACAGACCTCTTTACCATCCTTAGAAAAAAGCTCCTTCCATGGAGATAAATCCTCCCGATACTGATACATTTTTGAGGCATAAGCAATGCCTAAAGATCGAGGAATTTGCATGGCAGTGGACGAAACTCCAGCCACTGAATTGTATTGATTTGTTTGATCTAACCATTCTCCTTGATCATCCAACCAACGTGTGGCATGGTGATTATTCATCTGCCTACCCGCCGAATGAGGGTCGAACTGACGATCCGGATGTCCATAAAGCTGAGCAAAATATTGCGGCCAAGTTAAGTCGCCAATAGCCACTCCAATGGTTTGATCTCGATAATATCCTGAAACATAATCCCCCAACCTCATGGAACGGGCAAGGGCTATTTGGCACAATTCTTTACCATCACCATAGATACCAAATTTAGCTCGGCCAGAAAAAACTTCTTTACGAACTAGCAGGCTACATTGCCTACTGAGGACTGCCAAACGGTAATCTTCCAATACTTTGTCTGGATTGAAATCAATCTCAACACGTGAAAATTGGGATGGCTTGGGTTGAATCAAAGGAGAATTGTTAAAATTTACGAGGTAAAAATACGATAAAATAATCGTGAGCCAAATACTGTGTCAAGCAATTCTTCGATAAAAAATAAGTGAATTCTTTTGCTGAATCTTTGCTTTGTTATAGCTTTGCTATCCATACATTGAAAAATTTCAAACGAAAAAGCATGAAAAAATTAATTGGTATTTTGGCTTTGTTAGTAGGTTTTGCATTTCAATCCAACGCCCAAGGAACTTTAAAATTCAAAAAAGAAAAGCACGATTTCGGCACCATTGCTGAAGGAGTTCAAGCAACCTACAGCTTTGAATTCACGAATACAGGTAATGCACCTGTAGTTATTTCAAATGTTCAGCCTTCTTGTGGTTGTACCACCCCAGATTGGACAAGAGAACCGATAATGCCAGGTAAAACTGGAAAGGTTACTGCGTCATACAACTCAACAGGTAGACCAGGTAACTTTAGTAAAACAATAACGGTGATAAACAATGGTTCTACTTCCCAAATTATTTTAATGATTTCGGGATCTGTAAAACCAAAAGCTTAATCCTTTTCTACTTAAATAAAAAAGTCTCCTTTTTCAAGGAGACTTTTTTTATGCTTTAATCGCGATTTATCAAGGCGTCATTGGCTCTTTTCTGCGTTAGGCCATTAATCCAGGAAGCAATTTTTAAAACATCTTTAGCTGGAACGTGTGACATAGGCGCCATTTCAGTGGCAAAGTCTGGCCAGTTTTTAGGATTAGGCTTGTAAACCAATGCTAAAATTTGTTTGTCACTATATTTCCTTTTAGAAATATCGGTAAACGAAGGGCCTATTAATTTCTCTTCACGCGCATGGCAAGCGACGCAGGTATGTTTCTTCAATAATGCCATGGCTTCATTATCTGAAATTATTGTTGAGCCTTTCGCGTTTTCCACTTTAGAAACCTTTTTCTCAACCACCACTTTTTCCACAACTGGGCTATTGGATGCATTCAAAACGACTTTATCACCAGAAGGAATTTGATTCAAAGTATAATATGCCGTTTCGTGTAGTAAAGGTTCTCCTGCCTCATTTTTTACCCCTGTCAATTTAAATTCATGTATGAAATATTGACGAACATTATCCAAAACGAATCGAACCTTCTTTTTATCTGCGGACACCACAATGCCTTTTATCGTCAGGTCTTTTACATCAATAATGGGGCTACCATATTGATGGTGGTATTTGTAGATATAGGACCTTAGGGCATAAGAAGCTGCTTTTTTTACTGAGTTCACATCCACTGCTTGCGTAAAGCTAATTTCAAATCCATCCGATCTGGCTTCAATCATATTAATTTCGAAAGGGGTTATTCCATTCCAAATCAAGCGTTGTAAACCAAAATTATCTTTACCCGTAGACCCCCACCCGCGGGAGGTCATACCTACAAACATACTTCCATCTAAACCAAAACGTTCCCGTAAAATACCGGATTGAAAACCCTCTCGGTAATTAATGCAAAAACCTTGATAGACACCATTCACTTTCTCCAAACCCATACGCATCACTTTGGATTGCCCTTGGTCTGCCACGAAGTACTGACCTGGGAATGGACTAAACTTGCCACCTGTGGTATCTTGCAAAATATCCGAAGTGGAAATACCCATGATAGCATGCGGGAACCAAACGGCAGGAAGCTTCAAGTTTTTCACTTTTTTGGCCGCCTCAAACATCGGAGCGCCATTGTCTGGAATTTCTTCCAAAGTCAACTTAAAAGGACTATTGGGTTCTTTGGCCCATTTTAATCCTCCAGGATTGCCCGCAAAATCACCTTTGGCTAAATGCGTCACTCGACCAGACCCAACCCAGTCACCTTGGTTTTCACCGTAAAAAATATCTCCTTCTTGGTTAATGCTATAACCTGCTGGCGAGCGTAAACCTGCGGCAAAAGGTTCTAATTTCCCATCTGGACTAATCTTCACTAACCAGCCTCTCCATTTTGAAAACTTACCTTCTCCAAAGCCTACCCAGGCTAAATTAAGGGTAACCCACATATCTCCATTTTTATCAAATACTGGCCCATAGGTGTATTCATGGTAATTTCCAGAAAGCTGAAATTGGTAGATTGGCTCATAGCGATCTGCCACTCCATCTCGGTCGGTATCTGATACTTTGGTTAATTCGCCCCGTTGTGAGCAATAAAAAGCACCATCCTTATAGGCTAAACCTAATATTTCGTGCATACCACTGGCAAATCGACGGTAGTATGTTTGGTGGCTATCTTTTTGGTAGGGATTCTCGATAATCCAAATTTCTCCCCTTCGCGTACTTACACCCAAACGACCATCTGGCATGGTGGCAATTCCTCCGATTTCTAAATAAATATCTTGGGGAATGGGTAAGGTTTTTATTTCATAAAAATCCTTTTCTGTTTTTGCAGCTGGATTTTGGGCCAGTGCAAAAGTCGATATGCATATTAATAAGATGCTTATTGTATGTTTCATGTTAAAATAAGGTTTACCAAATCACTTGATATGAAATACTGTTTCCTTGGGCGGGAATTCGAACTTGTTGTTTGCCATTACTTAAACTTTGGACCGTCTCAGACCCTCCATTCCATTGGACAAAATATTGATTCCCATCCAATGATATCAAACCCGGCTGAACCTTCACCACGGAGGTACTTGTACCTAGAATTAAATCAAAAGATGGATTTGATCCTTGTTTCGTCTTCCAAGAAAGAGTCCTAGTCCAACCTGTACCATTCGAATTGGGCACCAAATTATCCTCTAAAAGCACATTGTCCCATTGGTACATAAAAATAGGTCTACCTTGGTGTATTCGATATCCTTTATACATCCATTGAGCATTATTAACGGAATCGGGCTGCGCTTGTCCACTGATAACCAAAGGAAACTTAGCATCCAAAACTTGATTTAAGCCCAAGGGTTCTGCGGTCTGCGGCTCTCCCCTATTTTCCCACATTTGTGTCGCATTCAAGAATTTACCACGCCAAACTTGCATCAAGCCTCCTTGATTTAAATCATAAGAAAAATGTACTCCAGCAGGATCACCTACATGAATGACATGTGTCTTTTTGACCCCTTGATGAAAGGCAAAGGAACGCTGATAAACAGGTTCCGACTCAGCTTTCACTTCAATTAATCCCACTGCTTCAGGATCCGGTAAAGAAGTTCTAGCATGCAAGGCCACGGTATGTGAACCAATCCTTTTTACAAATAGGCCCAGGGCTCTATTACCCCAAGAAAAATCCTTACTAAAGCTTAATTTAAAAGTATGTTTTCCTGCGCTTAATGCTTTGGATTGACTCACACGGTCAGTATACCAATAATCTCCTTGATTCAATACTTGACCATCCACTTCCAAGCGACCCTTTCCGGTCCAGTTTGTAATAAATTCATAGGTATCTGCCTCAGGAACGTTTAATTCTCCTTCGTAAACCAACAAAAAGTCCTTCTGCACTTTAATGGTCTTACCCGTAATTTCTGTTGCCTTAGCTTTCAACAAAGGAATGGCATTATTGGCTTGAAGATTAGTGAAGGCCCCTTCATAATATGAATAATTCAAATCGCCTAGACTTACAGTAGGCTTTTCGTATGTTTCATAACGTAAGTTTTTGAAGGCAATAGGTCCATGGTCTCCTTGAATGATAATTGGCCCCATGGCTGCTTCCTTTTCAAACAAAGCTCCACGAGTCATACCGGAAACTTCGATGTTTTCCTGAACTAAAATTCCATTAAGAATCACCTTTTTAATTACAGCATTTTTGATCTTTTTTCCAGCGGCATCAAATCTAGGAGCTTGAAAATCTATTTCAATGCTTTGCCATAATCCAGGAGCTTTGCAGGCATTTTGACGAGGGGCATACCCTTCGTAACCTTCATTTCCTTTACCTCTGGCATCATCCCATCTTTCGTAGATTCCTCCACAATCGCCAAACTTCATCCTTTGTTTTTTAGCGAAGGAATCAAAAAGTTGAACTTCATATCGACCTTGTAAATAGATGCCTGAATTAGCCCCCTTCGGAAGCATGAAATCAAGCATTAAACGAATATCTCCGTGATTTAATTTAAATTTTAAATCATCGGAACGCTTGTATTTTCCGTTTCTTAAGGTGTTGACTAAGATTCCTTTTCCAGCACTAACTTGAAAGGAGGTGTCTGTGAAATTGGCCTTTACAGCTTGTTCAATGGTCCAATTACTACTGGGTTGATCAAATGCGCGAAGGTCATTGAGAGGTATCTCCTGTTGAGCCCATGATACACAAGGCATTAACAGAAGGAGGAAAAGTTTTTTCATTTTTTTAAATGTAGGTTTGGGTAATCGTTGGTATAAATTTCATTTCTACCGAAAAATCAATTGGCTACTTCATCGGCACAATTGGGAATATGGTAGAAAATTTATGAGAAATATAAGAATTATTAAGTTAATTTGAGTTCGATGTACCCTAAAAACGATGCCAAATAAAATTTTTAGATTCAAACCCATTTTACTTCATGTCATATTCTGGGCATGTTTCTTAGCTTTACCCTATTGGATGCGGCCAAGTCCTAACACAACTGATCCTCAGGCATTACAACGTTATAATTCTTGGACTACTTTCTTTATTGCCTTCGCTTTCAGTAACATTCCTTTCTTCTATTTAAACACAGAAATACTTATACCTAAGATTTTAAAGAAAAAAGGAATCATTCTTTATTTGATTTTATTATCGATTGCTATCCCTGGAATGATTTGGGTGTATTATCAATTACAAGAATTGATTATTATTACCGAACATGTTAAAGGGCGTGGGAGCGGATTTAGAAGAGGGCCTTTCATGGGTACCATTTTCCAATTATTATTTATCGTAGCTATTGGCGTATCTTATCGTTTCTTATCAGATAATTTAAAAGAGAAAGAAATTCAAAAAGAGGAGGAAAACGAGAGGTTGAAATCAGAATTATCTTTTTTAAGGTCGCAAATTAGCCCTCATTTCATGTTCAATGTCTTGAACAGCATTGTTTCCTTGTCTAGAAGAAAGCCAGAAATGGTGGAATCGGTGGTCATCAAATTATCTGAATTAATGCGCTACATGATTTATGAAACGACGGATGCGAAAGTAGCGATTAGTAAAGAAATGGTGTATTTAGAAAACTACATTGAATTACAAAAAATCCGTTTTGGGAATGATATCGAGATTACATTCAACCATAAATTAGCAGATACCCCTAATTCCATTGAACCTATGTTATTGATTCCGTTTGTAGAAAATGCTTTCAAACATGGGGTAGGTATGGTGATGAATCCTATCATTGAAATCACCTTGTTGGATGACAATGAAAAATTATACTTTGGAGTTAAAAATAAAGTAAGTTCACAAAAGAGTGAGAAAAAAGATGATAGCTCGGGTATTGGATTGACCAATGTTAAACGTAGATTAGAATTACTTTATCCCGATAAGCATCAATTGAAGATTAGCGAAGAGGGTGAATACTACCAGATTGAACTAGAAATACAACACATGTAATTATGTCAGAAGAGGTCTCAAACGAAAAATTTACAGAAGTTTCTTCCACCATTTTACGTTGTATTGCGGTGGACGATGAGAGTTTGGCTTTAGATTTATTGGAAGATAATATTGCCAAAATACCTTTTCTGAAATTAGAAGCCCGTTGTCGGAATGCCTTTGAGGCCATGGAGTTTTTACAAAAAACACCGGTAGATTTAATTTTCTTAGACATTCAAATGCCTGGTTTAACGGGAGTTCAATTCCTAGAAGGGCTGACTCAAAAACCCATGGTCATTTTTGTAACCGCTTATCAGCAGTATGCGATAGAGGGTTTTAACTTGGATGTGGTAGATTATGTGTTAAAACCTATCTCTTTTGAGCGCTTCCTGAAGGCCACCAATAAGGCCCTAGATTTCTACAAAAGTAAAAAATCGATTGGTCTGCAAGTTGCAGACACCAATAAATTGGAATACATCTTTATACATGCTGATTACTCTTTAATGAAAATCATGTTGGATGATATTTTATACATAGAAGGATTAAAGGACTATATCAAAATTCATTTAAAGACGCAGAAATTCCCGGTGGTTTGTAGGATGACGATGAAGTCCATAGAGGAAAAACTGCCTTCTTCAGATTTTCTTCGAATTCATAAATCTTTCATTGTTTCATTGAAAAAGGTAGAGTCTATCCGTAATCAAAAAATCAAGATTGGGGAAAATCATATTCCATTGAGTGAAAATTATGCCGAGCATTTCTATCAAACAATTGGATATCAAAAACAATAACAAAAGGTCTTGACCCTACTTAAATCTATTCAAGCACCCTTCATTCCTGATTAAAAAATGTAACTTTGGTTTTTGGTAACATCAACCTATGTCCATACTCAAAAAATTAGCAGGCGAGACCCTTTCCTACGGATTCAGTACCATCTTAGGTCGTTCGCTCAATTTTTTACTGGTATTTGTACATACATGGGCATTTTTACCTGCTGAATTAGGCATCAATGTCAAGCTGTATGGATATATGGCCATCGCCAACATTGTCTACATGTACGGCATGGAAACCGCTTATTTCCGCTTTGCGAAAGAGGCTCCTCAGAAATATTACAACCTGATTTTATCGGCTATCATCATCACCTCAGGCTTGTTTACCCTTATTTTATTTCTATTTTCTGAGCCATTAATGGTACAGCTGGGTTATGCGGGGAAAGGTATTTTTCTCAAATGGCTGGCTCTCATTTTGGCCATTGACGCAATAACGGCCATCCCCTTTGCACGATTAAGGTTGGAACAAAAGATCAAGAAATTCGTACTAGCCAAAATCATATCTATTTTAATCAATGTCGGTTTAAACTTATTTTTCTTAGTCGGTTTAAAACCTTTACATGATGGCATTTGGGGAGGTACTTGGCCACATTTTTTACGAGATTTATATGACCCTTCCATTGGAGCAGGATATATTTTTATGGCCAATTTAATTGCCAATGCAAGTTTATTTTATTGGTTAGGTTCAGAATTCAAATCATACCGATGGGAATGGGATTGGAAAGAATTTAAATCGCTTTGGATTTACTCCTATCCGATCATGTTCATGAGTTTAGCCGCTATGTTCAATGTGATGTTTGACAGGTTATTATTGGAGGAATATCTGCCTGAAGGTTTTTATCCAGGTCAAAGTTCCCAGGATGCCTTAGGAATCTATGGCAATTGCTATAAGCTTTCAGTATTCATGAGCTTAGCGATTCAAGCATTCAAATATTCTGCAGAACCCTTTTTCCTTGGAAAGAAAAACAATGCGAACAACAAAGAAAATTTAGCCTTGGTGACGCATTGGTTTGTGATCGTTTGCACCATTTTATGGGTGGGTGTTTCTTCCAATTTATTTTGGATTCAAAAGTTATTTCTCAAAAAAGCCATTTATTGGGAAGGTATAGATGTTGTCCCTATTTTATTGTTGGCGAATTTATTTTTGGGTATCTATTACACCCAATCCGTATGGTTCAAACAAACGAATAAGACCTATATGGGAACCATTATTACCTTGGTTGGATTAGCGGTTACCATCTTGGGGAATATCTATTGGATACCTAGCTATGGATATATGGCATGTGCCTATTCTTTTCTATTGTCTAGTATCACCATGACCCTGTTATGCTATGCGGGAGGACAATTCTATGATCCAGCACCCTATCGCTGGAAGGGGGCATTGGTCTATTTAAGCTTAGGAGCCCTAGCCATATATTCCGGTACATACCTAAGTCAGATTCCACTACCTAAGTTCTTTACCCAAAATACTGGATTATTTGTACTTTTAGTTTTTCTATGTGTGAAAGAGTTCCAGTGGAGAGGCTTGAAACCTAGACTAAGAAATTGATAATTTTCTTCCGTTCATGAAGCAGGACATTAAAATGCAATACTTGAGCCTCCGACTAAAAATCAGTCAGATGGTTACTCGTTTGCAGGAAAATGAAGGAACGATTCGTGAATTGGCTCAACAATTACGCTTGGTACAAGATAAGCTAGATATCAAAACTGAGGAGCTTAATCGGTCGCAGAGGCGTTTAAAAGAATTGGAGAAAAACTTTAAAAAATCAGATAAAATTGTTAAAATTGTAGTTAATACAGATAACACAGCGGTGCCGACTGCTGAACTGAAGGAAAAGTTAGACGAATATATCGTAAAAATAGATCAGTGTATTGAGCAATTGCGTCAACCATGAGCCAAAACCTACCATGTAATCTAATTTTGGGCATTCAAACCATCGCAATGAAGGTTGATCCACAAGAAGAGGCCTGCGTAAGGAATGCCGCCAATTTGGTGAACAGATTAGTCAAATACTATGAACATCAGACAAATAGTTCAGATCCAAGTGCCGTAATGGCTTTGGTAGCCTTGGATTTAGCCATGTGTGGCATAAAATTTGATGAACAGCATCGTTCATTAGAGTCCAACATACTGAATGAAAACAAGCAATTGTTAGAATTGACTGAAATTTACGCCTTATAATCCCCTTTTTCTTGATTCAGTAAGTACGGAACCAAAGTACATAAACCCATAGGTTCCATGATAATAGAAATAGTTATAGCCATCGTTTTTTTAGCGGGTGGTGTATTTACTGGGAAAGTATTCTTTTCTAAGGTGAATAAAAACATAGAGGACGATGCTAAAAGAAAGGCGGAGGATATCCTCAAAAATGCAGAAATCTCTGCCGAAAATCTTAAGAAAGACCGTATGTTAGAAGCAAAGGAAAATTTCCTTCGCTTGAGAGCTGAATTTGAGGAAGAGACTCAAAACAAAAAGGGTATTTTGTTAGAAAATGAGCAAAAATTACGGGAGAAGGAGCGTCAATTGGCTCAACAACAAGAGCAACAAAGACAGGCTGATCAAGACTTACAATCTCAAAAGCAAAGTTTACAATCCAAAGAGGAAAATTACCGCAAGAAATTAGAGGACGTTGAGAAAAAGCGATTAGAAGCTGAGGCAATGTTGGCTAATCAAATTAGTCAATTGGAAAAAATTGCGGGTTTATCAGCTGATGAGGCGCGCCAACAAATCATGGATGCATTAAAAGCAGAAGCTGAAAGTAAGGCAAGTTCATTGGTAAAACAAGCTATTGAGGAGGCTAAATTAACAGCTACCAAAGAGGCTAAAAAAGTCGTTATCGAAACCATTCAACGTACAGCAGCTGAAAATGCGATTGAAAACTGCGTATCAGTTTTCAACATTGAATCGGATGATGTTAAAGGAAAAATCATTGGAAGGGAAGGTAGAAATATTCGTGCCTTAGAGGCCGCTACTGGAGTTGAGTTTATTGTTGATGATACACCTGAAGCCATTATCATCTCAGGCTTCGATCCAGTTCGTAGAGAAATTGCCCGATTGTCGCTTCACCGTTTAGTTCAAGATGGTCGTATCCATCCGGCTCGTATCGAAGAGGTTGTCAATAAGACGAAGAAGAATATTGAAGATGAAATCATTGAGATTGGAGAAAAAACAGTGATTGATTTGGGTATTCATGGATTGCATCCAGAATTAATTAAAATGATTGGCCGAATGAGGTTCAGATCTTCTTATGGTCAAAACCTATTGCAACACTCCCGCGAAGTGGCCAAGTTATGCGCTACCATGGCGGCTGAATTAGGATTAAATGCTAAGTTGGCCAAGCGAGCTGGTTTATTGCATGACATTGGAAAGGTTTGGCATGAAGAGCCTGAATTACCTCACGCATTATTAGGTATGGAATTGGCTCAAAAATACAAGGAGCATCCTGAGGTTTGTAATGCTATTGGCGCTCACCACGATGAAATTGAAATGACATCAATGATATCACCCATCATTCAAGTATGTGATGCGATATCAGGTTCAAGACCTGGGGCCCGTCGTGAAATGATGGAGTCATATATGAAGCGTTTACGTGATTTAGAAGCATTAGCGACCTCCTTTGATGGAGTACAGAAGTGCTATGCTATTCAAGCTGGCCGCGAGCTAAGAATCATGGTTGATTCGGAAAACGTGAGTGATGAGAAGGCTTCTAATCTATCCTTTGATATTTCTCAAAAAATTGAGAAGGAAATGCAATATCCTGGTCAAATCAAGGTGACAGTTATTCGAGAAATGCGAGCTGTCAATTTTGCTAAATAATCTAGTAGTAGATTATTGAACTAAATAATCAATATATTGATTGGTTGATAGGCCAAATTCGGATATTTTCGGTTTAAATTTTCAACGCTGTCAAGGTTTAAAACCTTGACAGCGTTACATTTTTCACCCTATTTTTATGGAAATACGCAGTCCACAAAATCCTGAAGAATGGGAAGCTTATTTTTTGCTTCGATATAAGATTTTGCGTGAACCTTGGAATCAAGCTGCAGGATCTGAGCATCTACCAGATGATCAGGATGCCATTCATGTATTTGCCATAGAAAACAAACAAGTTTTAGGAGTTGCAAGAATGCATAAATCAAGTCCTCTTCAAGGGCAAGTTCGATGTGTGGCAGTGGATAGTTCTCAACAAGGCAAGGGCATTGGTAAGCAAATTATGAAATACCTTGAACATAAGGCTATCGAGAATCATTGGAAGGAAATTATTCTAGAGGCTCGAGAAAATGCAGTCCCATTTTATCAAAGCATAGGTTATCAAATAGTAAAAGAATCCTATCTCCTTTTTGAAGAAATACAACATTATACTATGTCGAAAGTTTTGCTAGAAGATTAATTTCTAAGCAATTATTTGATTCATGGAATTTATCAAATAGTAGATTGTGAACTTTTTTTGTATTCATGATATTGCGCTGATAAAATTTCATGAAGATGCCGGGGTCTTTGGTAAAAATTTATGTACATGCGGTATGGGCTACAAAAAAAAGGGAGCCGCTTATCTTTCCTGACTTGAAAGATGCCCTATTAAAGCATATTCATTTGGAGTTGGAAAAGATGAATTGTCAACCCATCATCACCAATTCCATGCCAGATCACATTCATTGTTTATTTTCTATTTGCTCAACTAAATCCATTTCATCCATTATCAAACAGATAAAAGGAAGTAGTTCTAGGTACATTAATTTAGAATATTCCTTACAAGCAAAACTTGAATGGCAGGCAGGATATGCTGCATTTTCAGTTTCAAAATGGGCTTTGAAAAAGGTTTATGATTATATTAAAAATCAGCATGTACATCATGGATTGAAATCTCCCCAACAAAATGAATTCGATCGAGTCATGGATGTAGCCATGGATTTAAATCCATGGCTAGGTAATGAAAATTGATTAATACAAACCCAACTAGAGAGATCTTTAATGCCATAGATTGAAATCTCCCCAACAAAATGAAATGGATAGAGTCATGGATGCAGCCATGGATTTAAATCCATGGCTAGGTAATGAAAATTGATTAATACAAACTCAGCTAGAGAGATCTATGATGCCATGGATTAAAATCCATGGCTATAAAATAAAAAAGGCCGGGATTAAAATCCCGGCCCTATACAAATTACCTTAATCTTAATGAGAATGTTCTAATCCCTGTGCACTAGGGATTTGATTAAACTCTATTCCTTGTTTCTTCGCATCTTTGAAGGCCTCCTTTGGCTTAATATTTAAAATCTGAAACAATTCAGCATCAGATTTAGCATCCGGATTAGGTGTTGTCAATAATACATCGCCAGAAAAAATCGAATTAGCCCCTGCCATAAAACAGAATGCTTGTCCTTCATAATTCAATTCCAATCTTCCCGCAGATAGACGAACTGCCGATTTAGGCATCATAATCCTAGCCGTAGCAATCACTCGCACCAATTCCCAAACAGAAGCTGTCTTTTGATTTTCGAATGGTGTTCCTTCCACGGGCACCAAATTATTCACAGGAACAGATTCTGGATGCTCTGGCAAATTTGCTAATGTCAATAGCATACCAATGCGATCATCCACGCTTTCACCCATGCCAATAATACCTCCCGAACATACAGAAATTTTTGCCTTACGAACATTGCCTAATGTCTCCAAACGATCGTCATAGGTACGTGTGGAAATAACATCATCATAATATTCTTCACTTGTATCAATATTATGATTATAAGCATACAATCCCGCTTCTTTCAAACGTTCAGCTTGTTGCTCACTTAACATACCTAAGGTGCAACAAACCTCCATGCCTAAGGAATTTACTCCCTTCACCATGTCAATTACTTTATCAAAATCCGAATTATCTCTCACCTCTCTCCACGCTGCACCCATACAAAAACGAGAACTCCCATTATCCTTAGCCCTCAATGCTGCCTCAATGACCTCATTATAAGGCAATAACTTTTGAACTTTTACATTGGTATGATATCTAGCCGCTTGAGAACAATAAGAACAATCCTCTGGACATCCCCCTGTTTTAATGGATAATAATGTACTAATCTGTACTTCATTAGGATCATGAAATTGACGATGAACAGTGGCCGCTTGATAAACCAAGTCTAAAAATGGCTGATTAAAAATGGCCTCTACTTCGGCGCGGGTCCAATTATTACGAATCATAATTCAAATTTTACTCAAAGATACTTTGAAATTCTTTTAACACGAAACTCTATTCCAATTCCATCATATAAGGCATCATTGCCAAAAAGCCTTCTCGCTTTTTCAAACGATCTAATTCAAAAACAGATTTAGCCCAAGGCAAATGGGATTTTGCCCATCGCATCTCCATCGCTTCGGATGAAGTAGCTGATTCTAAAACTGATTCAAAAAATGATTTAGCTTTGGGGTAAACGGCGACTTTATATTCTCCATCCTTCAATTTGGATTTTTGAGCAGCTAAAGAAATCGCTTTGTCCAATCCGCCCAATTCGTCAACCAATCCAATCTTCTTGGCTTGTTCTCCAGTCCAAACTCGACCGCCAGCCAAGGATTTCAATTTCTCTAAAGACATTTTTCTTCCGGCTGCTGCTTTACTCGTAAAGCTTTCATAACCTTCATTCACCATATTTTGAATAATGGACTTTTCGAAATCAGTTAAATGACCCGCAGAATTCATGAAATGTGAATGCTCATGAGTATTCACATGATCCTGAGTTATACCTAACTTATTTTTAAAGAAATTGTCCAAATTCAACCATTGCGCAAATATGCCAATTGACCCTGTTATGGTCGTTGGCTGTGCCACAATGGCATCTGCTCCCATGGCCATATAATATCCGCCAGATGCTGCATAATTCGACATAGAAGCAATAACTGGCTTAACTTTCTTTGCCAATAGGATTTCTCTCCACATGATATCAGAAGCTAAAGAAGAGCCACCCGGTGAATCTATTCGCAAAACAATCGCCTTCACGGAAGTATTATCCCTCAATTTACGTAGCTCTTTGACAAAATCATCCGAGCCAATAGACCCCTCTCCTCCTCGCGTACCGACAATCTCTCCCTCTGCTACCAAAACAGCTATTTTCTTCGTACCCTCTACTTCTGGAATGGGGTTCTTGGCATGTAAATAATCTGATAATTTGACCATGCTCAACTTCTCTTTTTCCCCAATTTTAACTGATTTCTTCAACAAAGATTCAAATTGGTCCCAATAGCTCAATTTCAAAATCCCCAACTTCTCAGCATTATTAGGATTCATGGCTTGTAAACTATCCGCAATTCGATCTAAGCGAGGAACAGAAATTCCTTTACTCTGCGATATTTTATTAAATACAACTTGATTTATGGAACGAATAAAGGATAAACTTTGCTCCTTATTTTCAGGACTCATATCCTCTCGGATAAATGGCTCAACTGCTGATTTGTAAGTCCCCACTCGAAAGACTAAAGGTTCTATTTCCAGCTTATCAAATGCCTTTTTGTAGAACATATACTGCACTGAAATTCCATTAAAGTCTAATAGACCAGCAGGATTTAGGTACAATTGATTCGAGACGGAAGCTAAATAATAAGCCTTTTCTGAGTATGAATTAGAATAGGCATAAACAAACTTTCCAGACTTTTTGAATTTTTCTAAGGCATCACGAATTTCTGACAATTGTGCATAACCTGCGATTGGAAAACTTACATCCAAATAAACCCCTTTGATTTTATCATCTACTCTTGCCCTTTCTAATGCGGAAAGAATTTGAATAAGTCCGACTTTCTCCGTGCTGGAGAAAAATGGATTCGGAAATTCCGAAAAAGGGTTGTCTTCATTGGATGCATTTTCAGCCATTGGTCGATTCAAATCCAATTTCAAAATTGAATTTTCCTTTACCTCGTATTCTGAGTCAGATGAACTCATGGCAGATCCAATCCCAACTAACAGGATGATACTAACGAGCAGAAACAAAAACATTCCTACTATCGTCGCCAGGGTGTATTTAACAAATTGCCACATATCTATTTAAATTTATTTGCGAATTTGAAGTCAATACATAACAATCCATCACAAAATATGTTCAAAGGAAAATTCATACAAACAACGGGGATATGTCTATCCGAAGTTTTTGCGGTAATCCTCTCTTGATTGACGAATCACTTCATGAGCTACTTCTCTTCCGTAAACATCATCAATATCCACAGCCAATGAACTTGTTTCACCAGGTAGCATTTTATATGTCCAAAAATAGTGTCTCAATCGCTGAACTATATCCTTAGGGGCGTCAGAAATATCTCTCCATTTACCATAAATAGGATCATCTTTCAACACGGCAATAATTTTATCATCTGCCTCCCCTTTATCAATCATACGAATTCCTCCAATAGGAATTGCTTGACATAAAATATCACCATGGGTAATGGCGCGTTCCGACAAGACACAAATATCTAATGGATCTCCATCTCCTTGTAAAATCTCTTTTCCAGAATATTTTCTGGCCAATTCCGCTATTCCTTCGGCACAATACGTTTGAGGTAAAAAGCCATACAAGGCTGGAACGATATTAGAAAACTTTTGAGGACGATCAATCTTCAAATAGCCTGTTTGCTTGTCAATTTCATATTTAACGGTATCCGTCGGTACGATTTCAATAAAAGCCGTCACCAATTCAGGCATTTGATCACCAATTTGAATTCCGTGCCATGGATGTGCCTTAAAGAAGTTTCTATTCATGTTATTTTTTCTGGGTTAAATTGCTACTCAGGTTTTAATCCTACAAAATTACAAAAAATATGCTGAAATCAGTCCTGTTTAGACATTCCAAAGCGTAAAGGTTTAGCGGGCTTTCCATTTAATTTAGTTAAATTCGTAGTTTGAATTCCATTGACCATGATATATCCCATCATACCTTACGGTGACCCTGTCCTTAGAAAGATAGCTAAAGACATTGAACCTGGCAGTATTGATTTAATCGCACTAGCTGATGACATGTTTGAAACCATGTATGCCGCTAGTGGAGTTGGTTTAGCCGCTCCTCAAATTGGCAAGGATATCCGCCTCTTTGTGGTGGATGGCCGCCCCATGAATGAAGGAGAGGAAGATGAGGATATTGACACTTCTTTGATTGATTTCAAAAAAGTATTTGTCAATCCAACCATCATCGATGAAACAGGAGAAGAATGGGGATTTGAAGAAGGCTGCTTGTCAATTCCAGGTATTCGAGGCGAAGTATGGCGACCAGAATACGTCAAAATACATTATTATACCGAGCATTGGGAAGAAAAAGAAGAAGTTTTTGAAGGCCTAGCCGCTCGAATCATCCAACATGAATATGACCATATTGAAGGCATCCTTTTTACCGACCATTTGAACGTCGTAAAAAAACGCCTAATCAAAAATAAATTAACGGATATCACCCGCGGAAAAGTTTCTGTGGATTATAAAATGAAATTCCCTAGGTAATCGAATATGAAGATTTCAACAACTTGGCTTAACGATTTTATCGATTTATCACAGCTTCCTCAGCAAGGCAGTCCGGAAGAATTGGATGTTCTTTTAACCAATACAGGATTAGAAGTAGAGGGAATAGAAGCGCATGATCAAATTCCTGGTGGGTTAAAAGGTTTTGTGGTGGGGGAAGTGATTAGCTGTGAGAAATTCCAAGTCAAAGAGAAAACCTTGAGTGCTACCACCGTAGATGTAGGTCAGGAGGAATTACTCCAAATTGTTTGTGGAGCAGCCAACGTGGCACAAGGTCAAAAAGTGATTGTTGCTACGCCTGGGACTACGTTATACGACAAAGAAGGTAAACCCGTGTTTACCATTGAAAAAAGAAAAGTTTACGGACAAGTTTCTGAAGGCATGATTTGTGCCGAAGATGAAATAGGAATCGGGGATTCGCATGATGGCATATTAGTGTTAAAGACTGATTTAGCCAATGGAACTCCAGCTACTACCTATTTCAATATTCAATCGGATTTGGTATTAGAAATTGGGCTTACACCCAATCGTGCTGATGCCGCTTCCCATTGGGGAGTAGCACGTGATATCCGTGCTGTTAGTGGATTAGCCATTCAATTACCAAATGTTTCAGCCTTCCAGGAAGGACCTAACAACTTTCCTGTTCAAGTTCAAATTGAGGATGAAGGCTGTACCCGTTTTTGTGGCATTAGCTTAGACCAAGTTCAAGTTGGCCCTTCACCCGAATGGCTGAAAGACCGTTTACAAGCCATTGGCCTACGTCCGATCAATAATATTGTCGATATTACCAATTTCATTTGTCATGGATTAGGTCAACCCATGCATGCCTATGATGCGGAACAAATAAAAGGTCAACAGTTAATCGTTAAGACCTTAGCGGCTGGAA
This sequence comes from Aquirufa sp. OSTEICH-129A, assembly GCF_054558355.1. Lineage (NCBI taxonomy): Bacteria > Pseudomonadati > Bacteroidota > Cytophagia > Cytophagales > Flectobacillaceae > Aquirufa > Aquirufa sp. OSTEICH-129A. The sequence continues at coordinate 397,460 of NZ_JBPXKC010000002.1, forward strand.
CTTCCTTTACTACTTTGGACGGAGTAGAACGTAAACTTGACGGAGAAGAAATCATGATTTGTGATGCTGCTGGTCCGATAGGATTAGCCGGAATCATGGGGGGAGCCAATTCGAGCATTCAAGAAAGCACTACGCGTGTATTTTTAGAGGTAGCCCATTTCAAACCAGAGCGTATTCGTAAATCGTCTCAAGTGCATGGCTTAAAAACAGATGCTTCTTTCCGTTTTGAACGTGGTACCGATGTGGAAGCTAAATTATTAGCCTTGCAATATGCGACTCTCCTGATACAGGAATTGGCTGGAGGAAAAGTCGCTTCTAGCTTATTGGATTATTACCCCAACCAGCCTGAATTAGCCAAAATTGAGATGACTTTCGAGCGCATTCATTCCATCATGGGAATTGAACTAGCACCAGATCGCATTCAAGAAATACTACAAGCATTGGATTTCACTTTAGAAAACATCAGTGCTATTGGCTTTACTGCCATAGCCCCAGCCTATCGGGTAGATGTCACCAGGGAAGCGGATGTTATCGAAGAAATCCTAAGAATACATGGCTTGGATAACATTCCCTTGTCAGAACATTTAAGTGCTCATTTCATTTCAGAATTTCCTGCGCTAGATAAGGAAAAGGTACAACAAACGATTTCTCACCAATTAGCTGCCAAAGGATTTCAAGAAATTATTAGTAACTCATTAACGAAAGCAGAATTTCATAGCTGGATCCAAAAGGATTTAAGCTTTGAATCCGTTGACATTTTGAACAAACTTTCCGAGGATTTAGGCGTCATGCGTCAGCACATGGTATTCCATGGTTTGGAGGCTTTAGCCCATAATATTAACCGTCGTCAGAAGGATTTGAAATTATTTGAATTTGGTAAAACCTATCATAAAAAAGGAGCTAAATACCTAGAAAAACGTCATCTTGCCTTATATTCGACCGGGCTTTGGCAGGGAGAAACGTGGGATCAAACCCCTCAAAAATCGAAATTATATCATTTATTTCAAGTGAGTAAGGCCTTAATGCAACATTTAGGCAATAAGCCATTTGATACCGAAGTCATAGAAGGATCCTCTGTTTTTGCCTATGGTTTGCGTATTTCTGTTCAAAAGAAAACTTGCCTTGAATTAGGCATGATTCACCCAAATTTGGCGGATAAATTTGATGTCAAGCAGGATGTCTTTATGGCGGATTTCGATTGGGATTATTGGGTAAAACAAGAGAAAAGTGATTTTGTCTACCAAGAAATTTCGAAGTTCCCAGAGGTAAGACGTGATTTATCTTTGGTTATCAATAAAGAAGTAAGTTTTCAAGCGATCCAACGGGTAGCGGAGCAAACCGAAAAAAATATCTTGAAGCAAGTGGCTATTTTTGATGTTTATGAAGGCAAAAACTTAGGCGAAGGCAAGAAATCATATTCCATTAGTTTCATCTTGCAAGATGAAAATCAAACCTTGACCGACAAGGTGATTGACTCCACCATGGAGCGATTCATTCAACGTTTTGAGAAAGAATTAGGAGCGATTATTCGGAAGTAATTTCCAATTCAGCTTTAGGCAGATTATAAGTTTATTGATAATAATTTATCAGTAAACTTATAATTTATCCTAGCTTAAAGGCTTGATTTCAAATATTACCTACTTTTATTAGACAATTTTCAAAGGCTTTAAGCTTATTTGATGCTTGTTTATACATATACCAAAACCACTAAATCCCATGAATACAACTTTGTATTTCGATCAAACTCCGATATATTTCACCCTATTTATTCCTTGTAAATTAGAAATTGATGGTGTCCTTTTCCCTTTACAAAATGAAATTCAATTAGGGGAATTATCTAAAAATTATGGACATTTCAGATTAAGGCTTATTTTCTTTGGAATAGTTAAGTCAAAACCCACTATCGTTTCGGCTAATAATAAATTTATTCACTTGAAGATTGCCTTGATTAGACATAAGCTACCCACATTTACATTGGCCATGATGGCTGCCAATTTTCCAATCGTGTATCACTTGAACACTCGGATTATGGCTTATGCATTTTTAATCTTTATACCAATCACATACATGTTGGAAGCCTTGGTGAAATTGGTTGAAATCCGAGAAACAAAACCTAGCCAATAAAACTAAAAAGGGAGCCTAAGCTCCCTTTTTCTATGCTTTTTCTTGAATGAAACTTAGCGCTTCATCATATTCGCCATGTTAGGCATTTTCATCTTGCCATCCTGCACTTTGTTCATCATGCGCATCATTTTACGCATATCTTCAAACTGCTTCAATAAGTTATTAACCTGCTGAATCGAGGTACCCGACCCAACAGCAATACGATTTTTGCGCGAAGGGTTCAATATATCAGGATTTTGACGCTCTTTCAAAGTCATCGATTGAATGATTGCCTCAATTGGCTTGAATGAATCATTCGAAATATCTACATCCTTAACTGCTTGACCCATACCTGGCACCATCCCCATCAAATCCTTGATATTTCCCATTTTTTTGATTTGCTGCAACTGCGCATAAAAATCCTCAAATGAGAAATTATTCTGACGTATCTTCTTATTTAAACGGGCTGCTTCATCTTCATCAAAGGCTTGCTGTGCTCTTTCTACCAATGAAAGGACGTCGCCCATACCCAAAATACGGTTCGCCATACGATCAGGATAAAACTGATCCAAGGCTTCCATCTTCTCTCCTGTAGAAATAAACTTGATCGGTTTTTCAACTACCTGACGGATAGATAAAGCCGCACCACCACGAGAATCACCATCCAATTTAGTCAACACCACCCCATCAAAATCCAAACGATCGTTGAAGGTCTTGGCCGTATTTACCGCATCTTGACCCGTCATGGAATCCACTACGAACAAAATCTCAGTTGGCTTAATGGCAGCTTTCACCGCTGCAATCTCATTCATCATCGCCTCATCCACCGCCAAACGACCTGCGGTATCGACAATCACGACTTTCTTACCCATTTTACGAGCATATGATAAAGCATTTTCTGCAATGCTTACCGCATTCTTATTTTCTGGTTCAGCATATACCTCTACCCCTACTTGCTCTCCCAACACTTTCAATTGGTCAATCGCCGCAGGACGGTAAATATCACAAGCCACCAATAAAACTTGACGGCCTCCTTTTTTGATGTATTGCGCTAATTTTCCAGAAAAAGTAGTTTTACCAGAACCCTGTAGACCTGCAATTAAAACCACAGAAGGGTCTCCTTTCAAATTGATTTCTTGCTTTTGGCCTCCCATCAATTGAGTCAATTCTTCGTGAACAATCTTCACCAATAATTGACCAGGTTCTACTGAAATCAAAATCTTTTGACCCAAAGCCTGCTCCTTAATTCGATCAGTAATTTCCTTGGCTACTTTATAGTTCACGTCGGCATCCATTAAGGCTCTTCTAATTTCCTTAACCGTTGCCGCTACATTGACATCCGTAATTCGGCCATTCCCCTTTAGGGTACGCATGGCCGAGTTTAACTTCGAACTTAAATTCTCAAACATAATTTTGAATCAATTAAAAAAGGGACTGCAATTTACGCTTTTTCAATCAAAAATTATTCAAATAAGATGGTCTTGTTTTGATGAATAAAAACCCGATCCTCTAAAACCAAGCGCAAAGCCTTGGCTAATACAATTTTCTCCACATCCTTACCTGCCTTGGACATATCTTTAGCCGAATAGGTATGATTCACAGGTACAATCTCTTGACAAATGATAGGTCCTTCATCTAAATCATCGGTAACAAAATGAGCCGTGGCACCAATGATCTTAACACCCCGATTGAAGGCTTGTTGGTATGGCCTAGCCCCAATGAATGCTGGCAAGAAGGAATGATGGATATTTATGAGACGACCCAGGTATTTTTTGGAAAATTGAGGTGTCAATATTCGCATGTATTTGGCCAGGACAATTAAATCAGGTTGATAGAAATCAATCTGCTGATTAAGTAAATCCTCGTGGGCCTCCCGAGATAAACCATCGGCAGAAATATAATGAAAGGGCACCTGGAACTGCTGACACAGGGGAGCTAGGTCCTCATGGTTAGCAATAACACCTTCCAATTTAAAATTCAAGTCTTGATATTGGTGCTTAATCAATAATTCACCTAAACAATGATGCTCTTTAGTGACTAAAATTAGAACACGTTTTTGCTTAGGAGGTATAATTTCAACCTCTGATTTTTCTGGAAGTAGGTCAATCAATTGGCTTTTTACCAAGGCCAAATCACATGACCCTGTAAAAGATATCCGCATAAAGAAACGATCAGACTCCTCATCCACAAACTCATTGGTTTGAGTCACGTTGACTAATTGTTCCAACAAGATGCCTGTAATTTTATGAACTAAGCCCTTCTCATCCTTACATGCAATTTTAATAATCGTCTCCATGAAAAATTTATTGGTAAATTCTTCAAATTTAGGCGGAAATAATGGAGTAAAAAAGATTTAGTCTTTACCTTTGCAGGATTATCATGACGAGGTCTGGTAATTTTCTAAACGTAACATCATTTACTTGTATTAAACAATGGAAAAAATTAAAGTAGCTAACCCTGTCGTAGAACTGGACGGCGATGAAATGACCCGAATCATTTGGAAATTCATCAAGGATAAATTGATCTTACCTTATTTAGATCTAGATATTAAATACTATGACTTAGGGGTAGAGTATCGTGATGAAACCAATGACCAAGTAACGATTGAGGCTGCTGAGGCAATCAAGAAATATGGTGTAGGTATCAAATGCGCAACCATCACTCCAGATGAGGCTCGTGTAACTGAATTTGATTTGAAACAAATGTGGAAGTCGCCAAACGGCACTATCCGTAATATCCTAGATGGAACCGTATTTAGAGAGCCAATCGTATGTGCCAACGTACCCCGTTTAGTTCCTAACTGGACTGCTCCTATCATGATTGGTCGTCACGCTTTTGGAGACCAATACCGTGCTACGGATTTTGTAACTAAAGGAAAAGGTAAATTAACGGTTACTTTCACTCCAGAAGATGGCGGTGATGCTCAAACTTTTGAGGTATACAACTTTAAAGGTGACGGTGTGGCATTAACGATGTACAATACAGATGAGTCAATCCGTGGTTTTGCTCACTCATGCTTTAACATGGCTTTGAGCAAAGGATGGCCTTTATACTTATCTACTAAAAACACCATCTTAAAGAAATACGATGGCCGTTTCAAAGATATCTTTGAAGAAATCTATCAAGCTGACTACAAGGCGCAATTTGATGCAAAAGGCATTGTTTATGAGCACCGTCTAATTGATGACATGGTAGCTTCTGCCTTGAAATGGAATGGTAATTTTGTTTGGGCTTGTAAAAACTACGATGGAGACGTTCAGTCTGACACCGTAGCTCAAGGTTTTGGTTCATTAGGTTTGATGACTTCCGTATTAATTACTCCAGATGGAAAAGTAATGGAAGCAGAAGCTGCTCACGGAACGGTGACTCGTCACTACCGTGATCACCAAGCTGGAAAGCCTACTTCTACCAACCCAATCGCATCTATCTTTGCTTGGACTCGTGGTTTAGAGTTCCGCGGTAAATTAGATAACAACCAGGCTTTGATAAATTTCTGCCAAACCTTAGAAAAGGTTTGTGTGGAAACCGTGGAGTCAGGAAAAATGACGAAAGATTTAGCAGTATGTATCCATGGAAATAAAGTACAACATGGAGAGCATTACTTATATACTGAAGAATTCTTAACCGCTTTAGATGAAAATTTAAAAGCGGCTTTAGGGAAATAATCCTTTCCTTCAAAAAATTAAAATCCCCTTGAGAAATCGAGGGGATTTTTTTGCTTTAGAATAAAAATAAATAAAGCTTTATTCATTCGACTAGTAACTTCCCTGTCCATGTTTAGGTTTGAGGCAAGCCATACTTCAGTAAGACACATAGCCCATAAAACAAGAAAGTCGTACCAGATTAGCTCCGATACGACTTCCTATTTATTCTGTATTATTCCTTATTCAGAAACAACCGAGAAAGTTACTTTGTGCTTCACTTCTTTGTGTAAATCCAAAGTAGCTGCGTAATCACCAATGGTTTTTACTTCGCTATCGAATGAGATTTTCTTACGATCTACATCGAATCCTTTTTCTTTCAACATTTCAGAGATTTGAAGGCTAGTAACGCGACCAAAGATTTTACCACTGTCGCCAGTTTTAGCAACAATCGTTAAATTCATGTCACCAATAGCAGCAGCTAAATCAGCAGCATCTTGACGAATTTTCTCCACCTTGTGAGCCGCTTGCTTGATATTTTCAGCCAAGACTTTGCGGTTGGACGGTGTTGCCATCATAGCAAAACCTTGTGGAATTAGGTAGTTACGACCGTAACCTGGTTTCACAACCACGACATCGTTCTTGTAGCCTAATCCAGCAATATCCGTTTTTAATATTATTTCCATTTTTGTATAAAATCAAATGTTATTAGGATGTACCTGGTCTATTTTAAACCGTCAGCTACATATGGCATTAAGGCCAAGTGACGAGATCTCTTTACTGCTTGCGCAACTTTACGTTGAAATTTCAACGAAGTACCAGTAATACGACGAGGCAAGATTTTTCCTTGCTCGTTCACTAACTTTAATAAGTAATCTGGATTTTTGAAATCAATGTATTTAATACCCGACTTCTTAAATCGGCAATATTTTTTACGATTACTATTTTTATCTACAGGTTCGTTTACAAGTGTCATATTATGCTTCTGTTTTTTCTGGTTTTCTACCTACTAAACCTTTTCTCTTTTTCTCATTATACGCAACTGCGTGCTTGTCAAGGGCTAATGTCAAGAAGCGAATAACCTTCTCATCACGCTTGTACTCAAGTTCAAGCTTAGCAATTAATGCTGGTGCCGCTAAAAATTCAAAAATCTGGTAATAACCTGTGTGCTTGTTCTGGATAGGATAAGCTAACTTACGTAAGCCCCATGCATCTTCGTGAACAATTTGTGCACCGTTATCTACCAACACTTTCTTGAATTTTTCAACGGCGTCCTTTGTCTGTTGCTCAGACAAAACGGGAGTTAAAATGAACACCGTCTCATAGTTTTTTAAGTCCATAAAAAATTGTTGTTAGTAAAAAATTAAAATTGGACTGCAAAAGTATCAAAAATACTTCACAATCAAAAACTTGTAAGAAATAATTGCTTATTTAACTTCGAAAGAACCAAGCCCGATTAGGAATCCCTCCGCATATAACTCTATTTCATGCTTTCCTTCTCGATAAGGAACCGATCTGGCGTAAATGAATTCGACCGACTGGTGATTATTTTCATAAAATATTCGCTGCTTGGCTGTATAAGAGAGCTCTTTGGATTTAAATGTAAAAGTTCCAGAGCCCAAAGAATAATCAGACAGGGTATGACCTGTTGGCTCAATAATACGCAAATAAATAGTTTTTACTTCTTTGGATGCCAAAGGGTTTTCTTGAAGGTGAAAGATTACTCGAATCTTATCAATTTTCTTTGACTTTTGAATCCCCACTTCTTTACCACGAGAAGAAATGGCATATACATTAACTCCCTCCGCGCGTAAAGCTGCGGCCACGGATACCTTTTCTACTAATTCTTGATTCCTTACTTCTAAAATCCTGGAGCGCTCATTTAGCTCCCTTTGTTTTAAGCCGAAAGTTTCTGAAGAATCTTTTAAGGCCTTTTGAACATTCGATAAACCATCTTGTAATAATTTTGCTTCTCGGCTCAATGAATCGTTTCTGGCTAATAAGAAGGTGTTTTCTTTTCGTAATTTCTTGATTTCCTGATCTTTCAAGCCCAACAAGCGCAAATAATACGCTAATTTCTGCTTAAAATCGGCTTCATCCATTTGTGGATTTTCCGCAAGTTCCTTTTTATCTCCCAAAATTTGCTCTCGAGCAATTTCCAATTCACTTACTCGGCCACCTAGTTTCTTGATTTGAATCATGCGCAATTGCAATTGCTTGGAGATAGAATCTAGCTGCTCACTAGCATTCTCCGCGAATTTCTCCTCTGTATTTCCCAGAGAAAATAGCTGAATTTGATAACGCTCACACACCCAAAGCCCGCTCATTATCAGAAGAAGCAAAGAAAGCACTCCAATAATCCGCTGCTGACTTTTCTCTTTGGAACTCATAGTATCTGACTCCATGTTCAAATTTTTCTGGTAGAAGCTGATGCATATCAAACTCCTAGAATCAAAAATAATAAATTAATTTTACTTTTATTTTTTTCTTCTTTCAATCTTTTACAAATTTCAACCATGTCCATCGCTCAACAAATTTCAACCATTCAATCACAATTGAAATCTAGTTCTGCGAAACTCATTGCAGTGACTAAAACTCGAAGCATTGAGGAACTAAAAGCCACCTATGATGCTGGCATTCTTGACTTTGGTGAAAACCGAGTACAGGAAATGGTGGACAAACAAAGTCAACTTCCAAACGACATCAGGTGGCATCAAATCGGTCATTTACAAACGAATAAAGTAAAATATATTGCCCCCTTTGTTCATTTAATTCATTCCGTAGATTCTTTTCGTCTATTAAAAGAAATTGATGCCCAAGGGAAAAAAGTAGGCCGGATTATTCCATGTCTTTTTCAAATGTACATTGCCCAAGAGGAAAGCAAATTTGGCCTTGATGAAAATGAATTATTGAGCATCTTATCAAGCCCTGAATTCGCTGAATTACAGCACATTAGGATCATAGGATTAATGGGAATGGCTAGTTTTACCGAGAATGAGGCACAGGTCACTCGTGAATTTAATTCCTTGCGTGAGCTATTTATCAAACTTCAATCCAAGGAAATAGGATATGTTACTGGCCTGGTTAAGTGGAAAGAATTATCCATGGGTATGTCTGGCGATTTCTTGTTAGCGGCACAATTGGGTTCAACCATGGTACGGGTTGGATCAGCGATTTATGGTGCTCGTTCCTGAGGAATAGCTATTCCACATCACTAGCGCCATTTCTACTAAAAAGAAAAATAAAGCTAAACCGAAACAATACATAGCCCAACTCATGCTAGGATTGCTTTCCCCAAAATTCTGAGGTAGTTGCTGCTGGATACTTACCTGGCTTTGGCCTTGATAATGATCTTTCAGTTCATCCAAGGAGTAGCTTGCTAATTGACTAAACTCTTTGGGATAATTGAATGCCAAAGTCGCCATGGTTTTTGAACCAATTTTAGCCTCGACAAAACCGCTTGCCCCAGACCTTAGGTCTTGCATCATGCTAAGAGGAATTTGACACAACCAAGACTTTCCCTTCCAATTTTGCTCAGGAATAAAACGTTGGCCTTGTTTATGCCAAGTCAATAAACTTTTTTCGGGTGATTCAAACACAAAATCTGGACTGGCCTTTATGTCAACTCCATTGGGCGTGATTCGCTGATGCAATACCGGGTTGGAGGCACTTGACAATACCATTTCATGCCAAACAGGTAAAAACAAGCCATGTTTGTTAAATCCATCCTGAGGTGTTAAAATGGAGGAGGCAAACAAAAAAACCGATCCTTGTCCTAAGCTAATTTTTTCTAAATAGGGTTTTCCATTCATCCATGAAATCAACACTTCTGGGCCTGGATTCCATTCCCATAATGGCTTAGAAGTCCAAAGTTTAGCTCCTTGATTCCCCGATCTTTTAGCTAGTATTTCTTGAAAAAAACTGGGGCGTGAGGAAACTTGTTGGACTGGAAGTTCAGATTGAGCCGTTTGAGCCAGCTGTTTCCCTGAACCCATTAAAAAACGGTTGATATCTTGTAAAGTAGCCGTATTGGGGCCCTGATTAGGAATAAAAGCTATACTATGCCCCTGGGCCACCCATGAATTCAAGGCTTTCCAATCGGAAGCAGATATGTCTTCTACTCCTACCAAGCAAATAAATGCATCATCAGGCAAATGAGAAGGCAATATTTCCGATGCAGAAATAGGTTTAAATTCAAAGAATTCCTCCTGCTCAAATACTTTGGCTAAATTTTGAGGGTTTCCAACCACAAAGATCTTACGAGGAGCGGAACTTTGAAGCAGGAAATAAAAACTATTATCAAAAGCAACCGGATCATCCGACATGAATTTTGCTTTGTAAACACCCGATTTATTCAGTGAAAATGGAAAACGCAATTCAGTCAACTCATCAGGTTTTAAATTTACCGACTGGCTTGCCATCTTGAAATCATTCAAATAAAGTGAAAACTGCCTATTTTTCGCTGCTTTTGCTCCACCATTCTTCACCCGAACGATTAATTCATAACTGGTATTGGGACGAATGAATTTATGCGACAAGCGAAGACTATCCACATAGATATTATCGGCGTCAATCCCTTTCATTGCCTGTAAAACATATTGACCCTTTTTAGAAAATTCAGGTAAGGCTTTATTCTTGGGGAAATCTGAAAACCAATACAATAATGGTTTCGAGTTCGTTTCTTCGGCTATCTGCTGGGCATTGTCCAACACTTGAGAGGCCTTCACTATACTCAATCCTGGGCCTTGCTGGTTCCATTGTTCCTTGATTTGAGGCCAGGATTTGGATTCAAAATCTTGGCTTTCTACATCATTAAAAAACACATGGGCTTGACCATTAGGGCTTGTAGGAAGTGCTTCGGACTTCTCCAAATAGGCCTTTCTATTTCCCAAAACTTGAGTTGGGCTGTTATCCACATAAAGAATGACTGGAGATGAGGTCCCTTGACTCAAGGATAATGGCCCCAAAGGATTGGCAAATCCTAGTATCAAAAAAAAGAGGCTAAGTAGTCGCGCCAACAAAAGCCAGATTTTCTGTACTTGCTTAAGGCCTTTTCCTTCTTGATGAATCTTTTCAAGCCAACTTAAATCCGAATAATATAGGACCTTGGCTGCCTTTTTTGAGTAAAAATGCATCCAAAGTGGTATGATTAATCCCAATAAGGCCCATAAATACATGGGATGGGCAAAATGAATATTCATATCCTCTAAAATACAAAAAATCCCAATCGAATGATTGGGATTTCAAGATTTGAAACGATTATCTTAACGAGTAATTGAAATAATTTCAAATTCCAATTTCCCTGCTGGTGCCTGAATTTCTGCCAAATCTCCTACTTTCTTTCCTAATAAACCTTTGCCGAATGGAGAGGATGCTGAAATTTTTCCAGCCCGCAAATCAGCTTCTTCTTCCGAAACGATGGTATAAGTTACCACGGCTCCAGATTTGGTATTTTTAATCTGAACGATGGAATAAATAGAAACCTTGGATAAGTCAATGGTTGACTCATCTAATACTCGAGCGTTGGCCACAATTTCTTCCATTTTTGAAATTTTTAGTTCCAAAAGTCCTTGAGCATCTTTGGCGGCATCGTATTCGGCATTTTCACTTAAATCACCTTTATCACGCGCTTCTGCAATTTGCTTAGCCATATCTGATCTACCTTGAATCTTTAGGTGATGCAATTCCGCCTTTAACTTATCTAGGGCCTCTGCGGTGTAATATTGTAACTTTGCCATATGCTTTGTTAATTATATAGGGTGATAAAAACAAAATAGAACGGCCTCCGACCGTTCTACTTAATTTATTCGTAGTTTTGTTTCGGATTCGTTCCTAAAATAAATATTTTATAAATAACACGTAATTCGGTTTATTTTGCCATGCAAAGGTAATTAAAAAGCTGAGAGATTCCCAAATCATTTCGAATATCCGAATTATTGATCCATTATATATGCGTATTGTCTTTTTTGGTACTCCGGAATTTGCTGTTGCTAGCCTAGAAGCTTTAATTGAAGCTAATTTCACTGTTGTGGCCGTGATTACAGCCCCTGATAAACCAGCAGGCAGAGGCCAACAAATTCAAGCATCCCCAGTTAAAATTTTTGCTGAAAGTAAAAATTTACCAGTTCTGCAACCACTTAAATTAAAAGACCCTGCTTTTTTAGAAGAATTAAAATCATATCAAGCTGACTTACAAGTAATTGTTGCCTTCCGCATGTTACCTGAAGCTGTTTGGAACATGCCTCCCCTTGGCACCTTTAATCTGCATGCTTCCTTATTACCTAATTATCGCGGTGCAGCACCTATTCATTGGGCGGTGATCAATGGGGAAACGGAAACCGGTGTTACGACCTTTTTCCTACAGCATGAAATCGATACAGGAGATTTATTATTTCAAGAAAAAGAAGTTATTTCTTCCACAGATACTACGGGGGAACTTTACGAGCGTCTTATGAATAAAGGGGCTAAATTGGTCGTTAAAACAGCTCAAGCCATCCAAGAAAACAATATACATCCCACTCCCCAAATCCTAACAGGTGACATGAAGCCAGCACCTAAATTACATCGGTCAACGGGTGAGGTACATTGGTCCAAAACGGGTCGAGAAATTATCAATTTAGTGCGTGGTATGCATCCATTCCCTGGCTCCCACACCCAATTTCAAGGGAAAAACTGCAAATTGATTCAAGTAGCATTTCACCCAGAAATCATTCCTGACTTAGGTATTGGAGTTTGGGATTCAGACCAAAAAACCTATTTACGTGTAGGATGCGCAGATGGGTACATCCAGATTTTGGAATGGCAAATGGAGGGAAAAAAACGCATGAAAATAGCCGAATTTTTAAGAGGATATTCTTTTACTTTTTAGCCTGCCGCTGCCACAATCCTAAGCTAAAAAAATATCCCGTGTTACCTCTTTGAACATAGGCCCATTGATCTTTTAAATTAACATGAATTCTCGGTTTGGGATTTAGCTGGTAACTGGCTATCCAGGCATGGGCACTTGCCGGAATGGGTTGTGCCTTTTCACAAAGACAAGCTTGATTCAAGCGAAATTCATTCATAGCTTCCAAAAGGTCTTGGGTATCTTGAACTAAATCTTCTCGACCCACACTGGCCTTTTGAGTATAAACCTGTTCATAATTAGCCTTAAAATGTTCAAATTCAAAGGCTAAATTAGGATGTTGGCGAAGCAGTTCTGCTGAATTTTTAAAGGCTTGAATATGCCCCAAATCTGGGAAACCCACAAAATCTCCTCCCCAAAAAAGCCCAAGGTCTTTGGCGATTGTACCCATTTTCTCATAGATCAACCCGTGTTTCAAATAACGTTTTTTCCGATAAATTGCGACGTCTGCGGCAAGGCTAAAATTATGCATGGATAAAGCAATTTTAGATTTACCTCGTCGCTGTAAAGCTAATTGCTGTTTTAATGAGCGCGTCTCCGAAGAATAGCGCATGGTATAATATTTGAACTTAAATTTCGCTAGTAAACTATCTTTAAGGGATTTAAACAAACTAATATCATCTTCTAATTCCAATGCCCAAAAAGCGGTTAAATCGGGTTTGTCAATCATAATTCGTTGAGCCAGATATTCATCTACCGACTCATTCATCCGAAAGGTACTATCCGATTGAAAAGTTTTTTCCAAACGTTTTCCTTGACGGTCTTCTAAGATCAAGGTCAATTGAGTATAGGGATTTAAGTCTAGCAAGCTGTCTTGCTGGGCAAACATCCAGACCAAATCTTTAAACTGAAGACTATCTACTTGAAAAGGTTGACAGGTTCTTACTATGGATTGCGAAAAGGCCGTGCAGGAAATAATGCTCAAAAAAAAGAGAATTAGGGCTTTCCGCATGGAATATAATTTAATGTAAAGGGATGATGAGTTGTTCTCCTCGCAGGGTTATATCTTGATCTTTGTGATTAACTTCCATCAAGGATTTTTTAGAAACGCCATATTTAGCGGCTACTACCCGAAGGACATCGCCTGGCCCAACCGTATGTATGGTTTGAATTTTCACATTCAATTTGGTTACTCCTACTTTTATCCCATTGGGATCAACACCCGGATTGAGGGCTTTTAATTGGTCAGGTTTAAGTCCAAATCGATTGGCTATGCCAAAAAATGTCTCTCCTTTTTCGACAGTATAACTATGATTTTTACCAGCCACATTTTTTAAGCTTTCTGCTTCAGGTACTTTTTCGGCTTCCGCTTCTTTTTTCTGGGCTTCTAAGGCTTCTTGCGCTGAAGCAATAGAATCAGTGGAACTATTCACAGAGGAGTTCGGCTCCAAATCTTCTGTTGAATCAATGATGATGGGTGTAGGATCGTCCAACAAAGTTTCATCCTCTTCCATTTTTAGCTTTTCAGCCTTTACTAATTCCTCCGACTTAGGACTCAAAAAATGCTCATATCCCACCATCATTAAGCCTAATAAAGTCGCCAATAAAATCACTAAAGTGATTAATGGAAGTTTGGCTGTAGAACTATCTTTGATGAATGAAAATGGATTTTTCATGAATTATGACAAATTTGATTTAGTTTTTTGGCTCATTTCAGCCACCTTTTCAATTAAATCTTGCTTGTAGGTCACTAATTTTTGAGATAAAGTAGCATCCGAAATGGCTAACATTTGTACCGCTAAAATACCAGCATTTTTAGAGGCATTCAATGCGACCGTGGCTACTGGAACCCCATTGGGCATTTGAAGAATTGATAAGACAGAATCCCAACCATCAATGGAATTCGACGATTTTACAGGAACTCCAATTACTGGTAAAATGGTAGCGGACGCTACCATACCCGGTAAATGGGCTGCACCACCTGCACCGGCAATGATTACCTGTACGCCCCGCTCTTTGGCAGTTTGTGCATACTGAAGCATTTTTACCGGAGTACGATGAGCTGATACAATATCTACCTCATAAGCGACTCCAAATTCCTTGCAGACTTCGATTGCATCTTGCATAACCGAAAGATCTGAACTACTTCCCATGATGATTCCTACCATATCCTTTGATGCTTAACTAATGACACGAATGATTTTTTTTACTTGCTTGGCTTTCTCCTCTACTTCTTCCCTACTGGATCCAATGATACTTACATGACCCATTTTTCTATAGGGCTTGGTGATTTTTTTTCCGTATAAAAATGGATAAACTCCTGGAATAGCTAATGCGTCAGCCAATCCTTCATATTTTACTTTTCCTGTGTAACCTGGCTCTCCCAATAGATTTAACATACCAGCAAAAACATTGGTCGAGGTATCTCCAAGGGGCAAACCAGCGATGGCTCTCAAATGCTGCTCATATTGAGAAGTAGCATTTGCCCGAATGGTCTGGTGTCCAGAATTATGCGGACGTGGGGCTATTTCATTGATTAAGACTTGTCCGTCTTTGGTCAAAAACATTTCCACGGCTAATATTCCCACCATTTTCATTTCTTCAATTAGGCGGGTAGCTATTTCAACTGCCTGAGCCTCAATTTCATTAGAAATAGCTGCTGGCGAAATCAGAAATTCTACTAAATTTTGGATTGGGTGAAAAACCATTTCAACAGTCGGAAAGGCTTTTACTTCCCCATGAATATTTCTTGCTACGATGACTGCCAGTTCTTTTTCAAAATCTACCGCCTTCTCCAATAAACCGGGTGCATCAAAACCTTCAGCAATTTGAGATGTGTCAGCAATCAATTGAACTCCTTTCCCGTCATATCCTCCTTTACCTAACTTTTGATAAGCCGGTAAAAAATCCAGATGTTGATTTATTTCTTCCCGTGATTCAATTAATCGAAAATCGGCTGTAGGAAAACCATATTGTTGGAAAAACTGCTTTTGAGTTCTTTTATCCTGAATCATCCGAAGCAAATGAGGCTGAGGAAAAACTTGTTTGCCTTCTGATGCCAATTTTTCTAGCGCATCAATATTCACATGTTCAATCTCGATACTAATCAAATCTTGCCCTTGACCGAACTGATAGACCTTGTCAAAGTCTTGAAAAGAGCCTTGGGTGAATTCATAAGCTAGCCGATGGCAAGGCGCCTCAGGATCTGGATCAAGACAGGAAATTTGAAAATCCAAATCAATACCAGCTTGCAAAAGCATGCGGCCTAACTGTCCTCCCCCTAATAATCCAATTTTTGGCAAGTCTTGATACATAAATTCCATTCGAATGGATAAAATTACTGCTTTTGTTTTACCTTTGGAAATTATTTTCCCAGTCCAAAATAGATTCTTTCAAATTTTAAGATAATGTCGAAAAGAACGCTTACCCTCATTTGCATTTTATTGCTAGCTGTTGTTAGCCGACTTTTAATATTGGCTGGACCGGCTTGGGCTAATTTTTCTCCCATTACATCCATGGCCTTATTCGCTGGGGCCTATTTTAGCAGTAAATCACAATCCATCTCTTGGACTATATTAAGTATTTGGTTGGCTAACTTGGTATTAAACAATTTGGTTTACCCCCAATATTACCAGGGCTTCTCATGGGGCTTTGCACCTATCCATATGACATTATTCGTAGGTATCTCATTAATCGGAACCTATATGTTGAAAAATAAAATGACAGCGCTGAACTTCTTAACATCCAATTTAGCGGTAGTTATTGGTTTCTTTCTACTTTCTAACTTCGCTGTTTGGTTAAACATTCCGAGCATGGGTGCTGCTATTGTAGGAGATGAACTGGTGTATTCGAAAGATTGGAATGGATTAATGCAGTGTTATGCCATGGGATTACCCTTTTTGAAAAATAGTTTGATTAGCCAATTCTTATTCTCTGGTATATTATTTGGAGGCTTCGAATTGTTAAAAAAACAAGTCCCTGCGTTAAGGTAATTTCTGCTCAATCTGATCAATCTGCTCAATTCGAGTAGATTTGACAACCTTCCAAAGGTTGTCAAATCTAAGTGAAATTCAACAAATATTGATATCCCTAGGAATTAATACCAAGATACTTATACCTCGGAATCTAAGATTTTGTCGACATGCGACCAAAAGCTTGGGTAAGATTTAGCTACTACCCCAGGTTCATGAATAACAATTTCTGTTATTAAACCCAGCGGTGCAAAAGCCATAGCCATACGGTGGTCATCGTAGGTATCAAACTCAGGTACTTGGCTGCTAGCAAGGTTGTTTGGCCCTGATAATTCATATTTTACCCCTTTTTCTACCTCCACTAATTGGCCACCAATCTTCTTTAATTCTTGCTGAAGTGCCAATACGCGGTCTGTTTCTTTAACTTTTAATGACTCAATTCCCGTCAAGGTTAAATGAATATTTTTGGCGGCAGCTACTACACAAATAGTTTGAGCCAAATCAGGACAATCCGTGAAATCCCAAGCTAAACTTGGCTTGGCTTTACTTTTGGTCAACAAAAACCCTCTTCCTGTATAAGTGCTTTTAACTCCCATTTCTGCCATGATGTGCTGTATGGCGGAATCTCCTTGGAGGGAGTTCTCTTTCAAGCCCAATAACTCCAAAGAAGCATCTTCAAAGGGAGATAGGGCTACCATGGAATACCAATAACTAGCACCCGACCAGTCTGACTCCACAGCAAATGGATTTACTTGATATTTCTGAGCAGGTATCGAAATAACAGCTCTATTCCAATCGGCCTTGGCTTGTATTCCAAAATGACGCATTTGAGCCAATGTCATTTCTACATAAGGCTTTGAGCCCAATGAACCTGTAATCGTTAATTCTAAACCCTCTGGCAACAAAGGTGCGAGCATTAATATGGCAGAAATAAATTGTGAACTCACATCTCCACGAATGGATAAATGTCTATTTCCTGCATAGGTAAATCCATTGAGTTGCATGGGAGGGTAACCTTCCTGATTCAGGTAGGTAATATCTGCTCCAAGCGTTCTTAATGCATCAACCAAAATCCCGATAGGACGTTCGCACATTCTTGGAGTGCCCGTCATTTTTTTCTTTTGACCTTTGATGGCATAATAAGCCGTCAAAAAACGCATGGTGGTCCCGGCATCTAACACATCCGCCACGTCACCATTCTCTGCCAATAAGCGAATCATGGTTTGAGTATCTCTTGCTTCCGCCAAATTAGATACATTAGACAAGGCTCCTCCCGCTAAAGCATTGATAACCAATGCTCGGTTACTTTCCGATTTAGAAGCCGGCAAAGGAATAATTTCTTGAAAGGATTTGTTTCGTGGGAATAGGCGAATTTGACTCAAAACTAGCTAGCGCTTAGCGCAATTTTAATGTGACAAGTGATATAACAGCTAAAATAATACCCACAATTAGGAAGCGGATAACAATTTTAGCCTCATGGTAATTTTTCTTTTGAAAATGGTGGTGCAACGGAGACATCAAAAAGACGCGCCTACCTTCACCGTATTTTCGTTTGGTATACTTAAAATAAGCCACTTGTATGATGACTGATAGATTTTCCACCAAAAAGATTCCGCATAAAACGGGAATCAACATTTCTTTGCGAATCACAATAGCCAAGGTGGCAATGACCCCACCCAACATCAAACTTCCCGTATCTCCCATAAACACTTGGGCAGGATAGGCATTATACCACAAAAATCCGATGCATGCTCCTACAAAGGCTGCACAAAAGATAGCGAGCTCCCCTGAATTGGGAATAAACATCACATTTAAATATTGAGAGAATACCTTATTACCAGATACATAAGCCAAAATAGCCAAAGTCAAACCGATAATCACGGAAGTACCTGCTGCTAAACCATCCAATCCATCGGTGATGTTTGCGCCGTTTGAAACAGCCGTGATGATAAAAATAACAACCAAAACATAGACCACCCATACATAATGATCCGGGATAAAATCCGGCAAAAGCATGTTATAATCGAACTGATTATTCTTCAAAAAAGGCACCGTAGTCATCAAGGATTTATGATCCGTATAGGACTGCAAAGTGGATCCATCAGCTAACACACTTACTTTAGAAAAAAGCCTAACTTTAATATGCTCATTGAAATACATGGTCAATCCCACGATAATGCCTAGACCGATTTGACCTACAATTTTAAAGCGACCAGATAATCCGTCCTTATTCTTTTTAAAGACCTTGATGTAATCATCTGCAAATCCAACTGCACCCAACCAAATAGCGGAGGTTAGTAACAGTACAATATATACGTTGGTAATTTTAGCAAAAAGTAAGGTGGGGATAATTAATGACAAAAGGATAATAAATCCTCCCATGGTGGGCGTACCCTTCTTTTGCATTTGTCCTTCCAAACCTAAATCCCGTATTTCTTCTCCAATTTGAAGTCTTTGCAAGCGATAAATAACGGCTTTACCCCAAATAGCTGCTATCCCCAAAGAGGTTATGATAGCCATAAACACGCGAAATGAAATATATTGAAATACCCCTGCTCCCGGAATGTTCCATTGCTTATCTAGGTAATCAAAAAGGTAATACAACATATTTCTGAAATTTGGATTAGATATTAAAAGCAAAAATGCAAAATTTTACAGCGATGTACAAATTAATTCGAGGCTTCAAAAGCTTCTCCAATGACTTGTTTATCGTCGAAATCATATTTTACACCTTGTATTTCTTGGTAGGTTTCATGTCCTTTACCTGCTACTAAAATGATATCTCCTGCTCCCGCTAAATGCTGAATTGCATAAAAAATACCCTCTTTTCGATCAACCAAGCGAGTCATTTTCCCCTTTTCTTCCTCCGTCAATCCAGCTTCCATTTGATCTAAAATATATTCAGGATCTTCCTTTCTAGGATTATCTGATGTCAATACCAATGAATCCGAATATTTAGCAGCCAAAGCCGCCATGATTGGCCTTTTGCCCGCATCACGGTTACCTCCACAACCTACTACGGTGATGATTTTTTGATTTTTTGTACGAATTGCTTGAATGGTTTTTAAAACATTTTCCAAGGCATCAGGTGTATGGGCATAATCCACAATGGCCATTTTTTGTTGACTCCCTGCCATTTGTTCAAATCTTCCCGGAGCTGTTTTTAGGCTGGACAATTGAATCAATACCTCTAAAGGATCCTCTCCCAAAATAATAGCTGTGGAATAAATAGCTAGTAAATTATAGGCATTAAAGGTGCCAATCAATTGAGCATGTAAATGCTGCCCATTGATTTCCAATTGCAATCCCGACAGTCCATTACTAATAATCTTGGCTTTAAAGTCAGCTGCATTCAACAAGCCATAGGTATATTTCTTGGCTTTGGTATTTTGTAACATGACCATCCCGCGCTTATCATCAACGTTGGTCAAAGCAAAGGCCGAAGTACCTAAGGCGTCAAAAAAACCTTTTTTAGCGGAAATATAGGCATCAAAAGTCTCATGAAAATCGAGGTGATCACGAGTAATATTGGAGAATATGGCTCCACAAAACTGAACCCCAAAAATACGTTTTTGTACGACGGCATGAGAACTCACCTCCATGAAAACGTGACTACAACCTTCTTCTTTCATTTCCCTTAGCAAGGCTTGTAAGCTCAAGGCGTCGGGTGTCGTATGTGTAGCAGGAATTACTCGATCTTCAATCTTATTTTGAACCGTAGATATCAAACCACAACGATGTCCTAGTTTTCTAAAAAGCTCAAATAATAAAGTAACAGAGGTCGTTTTTCCATTGGTTCCTGTAATTCCAATTAATTTCAACTCCTTTGAAGGATGGCCATAGAACTCTGCCGAAGCTAAAGCCAAGGCTTCATTGGAATCCTTTACTTGAATACAAATAACATCAGCAGGAATAGCATCGGGTAATTGCTCGACCACCCAAGCGGTACAACCTTGGGCATATACTTGTGGTAAAAACTGGTGACCATCTACTTGTGTGCCTCGCATGGCAAAAAACAAAGATCCTTTCTGTGCCTTTCTTGAATCAAAACACAACATTTCAACCGATTGATCTTCGCCAGCTATTTGTAATGTGGGAATCGATTGAAATAAGGTCTTAACTAATGCCATATTATTGAAGTTGAATTTGTAATAAAAGATTTTTTCGGGTAGGACTTCCCGGGGCTAAAGACTGACTTACTACGGTTCCTAAACCATTGGCTTTAACTTTCAGTCCTCTGTTTTCCAGGGTAAATAAGGCATCTCTTAAATTCATACCTACCACATTAGGTACCGTCTTAGCAGGAAAACTCAATGGAGTATTTTGTACCAATTGCTTATCCATTTTAAACTGCAACCAACTGCCATCTTCCTCTACCTTCGGTAAACCAAAATTGGAATACAATATGGACTGATCCATGGGATGAACCGTATGGCTCAAAGACGCTTTGTTTAAAGAATCTGGCAAGGTCCCGGCCAATTTGCGCTGAAGTTTCATATCTCGCAAGTAAATATTATCCGAAATTTCCTTAAATACCGGCGCTGTTACCTGCCGAGCATAGGTTGCTTCTGCATGCCCTTGTGGATTGTCAATGGAAACTAAAATCGTGTATTTAGGCTTTTTCACAGGGAAATAACCAATAAAAGAGGTATAGTATTTACCCGGAATATATCGACCATTGATGATACGCTGGGCGGTTCCAGTTTTTCCTGCAATCCCATAGGTGGTCCCTTTGATATTATTGGCGGTACCTTTAGTCACCACCCCTTCCAACATACTTTTAATTTTTTCTAAAGTCTTGGGAGAGCATAAAGGCTCCTGATCCTTAACCTGACTAGCTCGATAATCAATCACAACTTCATCCGCACGGGTGGCTTTAGTAACAATGATAGGTTGAATCCAATACCCGTTGTTTGCAATAGCATTATAAAAAGAGATCAACTGTAGCGGGGAATATTGAGTGGAATATCCCACGGATGACCAAAGTAATTGAAAGGCATCCCACTTGGCAGGAACAGGAAAATTAGGCCTTGGATTTGGTTGGATTTGAAAATTTAGGGATTCTATTAAATGATACTTTTTTAAATAATCATAAAACTTGGCTGG
This sequence comes from Aquirufa sp. OSTEICH-129A, assembly GCF_054558355.1. Lineage (NCBI taxonomy): Bacteria > Pseudomonadati > Bacteroidota > Cytophagia > Cytophagales > Flectobacillaceae > Aquirufa > Aquirufa sp. OSTEICH-129A. Next base: position 419,125 of record NZ_JBPXKC010000002.1, read on the forward strand.
CTTAGAAGCAAATACCTTTTTCATAAGTACCATAGTGCCCACATTAGAAGAACTTTCTATCACTTGAGCCACCGAAATCGTTCCCATCGGGTGAGAGTCAGACATGGTCCCATTATAATGATGGTATTTTCCATTTCCAGTAGATACAGGCATGTCCAATGGCAAATCGGCCTCCTCTAGCATGGCCATCATGGAAGGTAATTTAAATACCGATCCCGGGTCCCTTGCTTCTCGAATCGCATAATTAAAGCTCTCTGAATAACCTGTGGGTGAATTCGCGTTCTTTGACAAATTTGAAATCGCCTTGATTTCGCCCGTGGCTGTTTCCATCACAATAACCACCCCATAATCACCTTCATAAGTGGTCATGGCTTTCATCAAAGCCGATTCGACAATATCTTGAATATTGATATCCAAGGTAGTATAAATATCTAATCCGGGTTTAGGGACAGATTCTTCTCCTCCTTCCACAGGTCGCCAAGTGTTTTTATCCATTTTCTCAAACAGACCTTTACCTGGTATTCCTTTTAATTCCTTGTTAAAACTACCTTCGATACCTACAGCTACTTTATCTTTTAAATAACCAACGGTACGATAGGCCATTTGACCAAAAGGAGCATAACGAACATTTACTTTATCGAATACAATCCCCGTTTTGGTGGCTTCTCCTAAATTAAATAAAGGGAATTTAGCCACCTTTTTACGTTCTTGAAAATCCAATAATCGGTTATTCAACAAGAGGTAATTTTTACCATTCTTTTTCGCTGACACAATCTTATTCTTGTATTCATCAGCAGTATGATCCTGAAAAAAATTGGCTAAGGCAATGGACAGTTCGTCAATATGTTCTTTGAATTTTTTTTCCGACGCGGCATTTCTATTGTAAACGGAAGGGTCTAAACCTAACCTGTATTTAGGCAAAGAAGTCGCCAATAAACTTCCATCATCCGAGTAAATATTTCCTCGCGTGGCTTCCACACTTCGCTCCTTGATATAGGTATTAAATACATCATTCCGCAAAGTCTCGCCGTTGATGAATACAATTTTGTACAAGTTGATAACTAAGACCAAAAACAACATAACCACCACGATAAAAAAGGCGATGAATCGTTTGGTAATAATTTCTCGAATATTTTGTCTTTTTACTTTTGCCATGAGCTAGTCGTTGTTTTTAGCTTCTTTTGATTGATCATAAACGACTTTAGTAGGCGGTGTCAAGCTTAATTCCAAGGCATATTTCTTCATAGCAATGGCCAAATAACTCTGTTTCCCAATCTTCATGAATTCGGCTTTCTGAGTAGTATAATCAGCCCGAATCTCTTCTAATTCCGCTTTAGTTTTGGCTATTTGATGGATTTTCCCATCTGCTAACATAGAATAATAGATATAAGTCAAAATCAGCAAGGCCACATAAGCAATCCGCAGAACCAGCTTAAAAGGTAATTCTCCACCTGTAAGTGGATCCATGTTAAACAATAAATCCAATATCCCTTCTTTGGGAACGGAAGCTTTAGGAGCTTGCTCAGTATCAGAAACTTGTTTTGCCATGTTACAATTTAGCTGCGATTCTTAATTTAGCACTACGTGAACGCGGGTTTCTTTTCAACTCTTCTTCTGAGGCCGTAATTGGCTTACGGATGACAGATTCCAAGGGTTTATGAACCACGCCGAACAAATCTTTATCTTCTTTACCCTGACAATCACCTGTTCGAATAAAATTTTTCACCAATCGGTCTTCCAATGAATGAAAGGATAAAACAACCAATCTCCCTTCTGGAGCCAATAAATTAGCTGCTTGTTCTAAAAACTTTTCAATAACCGCGAGTTCTTGATTCACCTCAATACGCACTGCCTGAAAAGCTTGCGCAAAGTACTTGAACTCCCGTGATCTTGGAGCTAATTTAGCCAATATTTCTTTGAATTCCGACGTCGTTTTTAAGGCTTTTTGCGTCCTAGCTTGAACTACTGCTTGAGCTAAAGTTCGAGCATTTTTAATCTCCCCATACATGCCAAAAATCTTTTGCAAGCTGTCTGCCGAATAGGAATTCAACACCTCAGCTGCATCGGTGGAAGCAGATGGTCCCATCCGCATATCCAAGGGCCCGTCAAAACGTGTAGAAAAACCGCGCTCTGCAGCATCTAACTGAAAGGATGAGACGCCAAAGTCTGCCAATATTCCATCGACTTGTTTAATCCCATGTATGCGTAGGTACTTTTGAATATGCCTGAAATTGGCTGTAATCAATTCCAATCGACCATCATCAATTTTCTCAGCTTGTCGCCAAGCATCCGGATCCTGGTCAAAGGCAAATAATCGTCCATCTGGCCCTAATTCTTGTAGAATGGCTCGGGAGTGACCTCCACCTCCAAATGTCACATCGACATAAATACCCTCTGGTTTAATGGCTAAGCCATCAATGCATTCATGCAATAAAACAGAGGTATGGTAAGGGTTCTCGATCATAGGTTGTAGTCAAAACAAATTTACAAATTATCCTGCGGTCATTTCATCAATTTTCGAAATTGTCACCATTTTTTTTAATGCCGCCTAGCTTTCTCCTATCTTTGCGGACATGCATCTAAATATCATGAAGAAACGATATCTATTTTGGGTAATGATTACCCTCTTTTTGGCAACTCATGGTTTAGCCCAATCTAACAAAAAACCTCAAATGGGACCTTGGAGAGCGGAACTCAGTTCTCAGGGAGGCGGCTTACCCTTTAATTTACATGTAGCCCCAGGAAAAAAGAAAAATACCTTTTTAATCAAGGTCATCAATGGTTCGGAAAGCTTTCATTTAGGTGAATCCTTTTTTCGGGGAGATTCTTTAGTCATTCCCTTTGATCTATATGATTCTGAGCTGGTAGCCTATCTAGAAAGCCCTCAAAAGATGTCAGGCTTCTGGATTAAGAAAAGGAATGGAAAATTTGTCAACAAACTTCCATTTCAAGCCAAGTTTGGATCCAAAGAAAGATTCACCCAGTTAAAGGCTCCAACGGTTAATATTAGCGGTACCTGGAATGTCGATATTTCCGTGGACGACAAGCACACTCCTAGCGTGGGAGTATTTAAGCAAGTAGGCAATAAAGTAACTGGGTCTATTTTACAGACCTCGGGCGATTACCGCTTTTTACAGGGAAATGTATCAGGCGACAGCCTATTGGTGAGTTATTTTGATGGAAGTTTTGTTTTACTTTTCAAAACCAAAGTCATTGGCAAAGAAATCAAGGGAACATTATTCTCTGGTTTTGCCACGAAAAAGGATGTCAAAGGTACCCTTGACCCCAAGGCAAGCCTACCTGATTTGAAAAAATTAACCTTTTTAAAGCCAGGCTATGATCGTTTAAATTTCAGCTTACCAACTCCCAAAGGGGAAACAATCAGCCTACAAGATGAGCGTTTCAAAAATAAAGTAGTCATTGTCGAAATCATGGGGTCTTGGTGCCCGAATTGCATTGATGAAGCGCGATTTTTAGCCCCTTTTTATACTAAAAACAAAGCAAAAGGTGTGGAGGTCATTGGCGTATCTTTTGAATACTCTCCTGATATGGCCGTCTCTGGACCTAAAATTGAGAATTTCAAAAAGAAAATTGGTATCGATTACCCCCTTGTTTTTGGTGGTGTACCCAATGATGAAACCATCGCACAGGTTTTCCCGATGCTAAATAAATTTTATGGCTACCCGACCACATTTGTCATTGATAAAAAAGGTAAGGTTAGAGAAATTCATACCGGATTCTCGGGACCAGGAACAGGCTTATACTACACGGATTGGGTGCAAGAATTTGAAAAAACCATCCAAAACCTTTTAAAAGAGAAATAATGCCAACTTTAAAATATTGGGCTCTAGTTTGCTTACTGATACTTGGAATAAACGTTTCCTACGGACAAGAGAAAAAAAGCAATAAACTGAAGCCCTGGATAGCCCCCGTGGGTTTAAGTTTGGGTGGATTAGCTTTTTATAACCAAGCAGCCCACGATAGGCAAGTTAGTTGGCATCATGAAAACTACCACGGTTTTCAATCCTCCGCTGATGATTTCTTGCAATATAGCCCCACACTGATTCAAATTGGAGCCCGAATTTTAGGGGCTAATGCAAAGCATAAAGGAAAAGAACAATTAGGAATATTTATGTTGGGAACAGGTATCTATGTGGTCTCTACCCAGGGTTTAAAACGGATAATCAACGAAACGCGGCCCAATGGTGGCGAACATTCCTTCCCATCAGGGCATACAGCCACTGCCTTTTTTGGTGCCACGGTATTAGCCAAAGAACTTGGGAAAGAATATCCTTGGTTAGCCATAACAGGCTATACTTTAGCCACGGGAACCGCCTATTTACGGCTTGCCAATCATGAACATTGGCTAAGTGACGTGCTCGTTGGAGCGGGTATTGGTATCGCATCAGCTGAATTAGCCTATTGTATTTACCCAAAACTAAAACAACATTTCTCTTCCAAACAGGCCTTTCAATGGGAGCCAAAAATTGCTCCGAATTATTATGCCGCTAGCTTTAGCTATCATTTCTAAATAACCTCAAACCATTCTATGAAGGCTAGTAAATTATTTAAAGAATTCTTTGAAAGCGAAAAGTCGAGTGGTATCATATTGATTTTTTGTACCCTATTTTCTCTGTACATTAGCAATTCTGCCTGGGGAGATGCCTACCACCATTTATGGAAAACTGAAATTTTAGGCCACGCTCTTGAGCATTGGATCAATGATGGATTGATGACCATCTTTTTCTTATTAGTAGGTCTAGAATTAGAAAGAGAAATTTACATTGGGGAGCTCTCAAAAATCAAGGAAGCTTCTTTCCCCATCATAGGAGCCTTAGGTGGTATGATAGTACCTGTCCTCATTTATACTCTTTTCAATTATGGCACCCCCACCATTTCTGGAAGTGCCATTCCTATGTCCACGGATATTGCTTTTGCCTTGGGAGTTTTATCACTTTTAGGTAGTAAAGTACCTCTGTCTTTAAAAATATTTTTGACGGCTTTGGCGGTAATTGATGATTTAGGAGCCATTGTTATCATTGGTACATTTTACTCTAGTGGCTTAGATTGGACTAATTTATGTCTATCATTGGGCACCTTTGCCCTATTGGGAGGATTAAACTTTGCCAAAGTACGTTCCATACCTTTATATTTAATCGGAGGATTAGCCATGTGGTATTTCATGGGGCAATCCGGTGTACATCCAACCATCACGGGAGTATTATTAGCCTTTGCTATACCCTTTGACAAGGGCGACCAGCATTCCATTTCTACTAAAATTCAGCACTTTTTACATAAGCCCGTCAGCTTTGGCATATTACCCATCTTTGCTTTAGCCAATACCGCCATTATCCTAAACACAGATACAACTAGTAAACTCTTAGAATCTTATAGTTTAGGTATTTTTACAGGCCTAAGTTTAGGCAAGCCAATAGGAATATTCCTTTTTTGTTTTCTTGCTTCCAGCCTTGGATTGAGCAAAATACCCAAAGATTTAACATGGGGATCCATCGTGGGTGTAGGATTTTTGGGAGGAATTGGATTTACCATGTCCATATTCATCACCAACTTATCCTTCCATCAAGAATCCATTGTGGATGTATCCAAGTTTAGCATTTTATTGGCCTCCTTGGTATCTGCCATCATAGGATTCAGCATGTTAAGTAAAACGTTAAAGCAGAAATAGTCTAGCAAGGTGACCCTGCAAGAAAAGGCATAAAAAAAGGTTAGCCGTTGAGCTAACCTTTTATCTATATCTTGAAATTTGTTTATTTCAATTTAGCAACGGCATTTTTGATGCGCTCACAAGCTTCTTCCAATTGCTCATCAGCTGCAGCCGTAGAAATACGCATACAATTAGGCGCTCCAAAACCTGATCCAGCTACTGTAGCCACGAAAGCTTCTTGCAATAACCAGTTACAGAAATCATCAGAATCGTTGATGGTTGTTTTACCATCAGATTTTCCGTAGAAAGAAGAAATGTCTGGGAATGCATAAAATGCACCATCTGGCATATTTACCTTAAATCCTTCTATCTCACGTAATTTTCCAACCACTAATTTACGGCGACGGTCATAGGCTGCTTTCATTTCATAAGCATGATCTAAAGTGCCATTGAATGCAGCTACTGCTGCTTTTTGTGCGATAGAATTCGTTCCTGAGGTTACTTGACCTTGTAATTTTTCTACACCATCAGCAATCCATTTAGCTGCTGCAATAAATCCTATTCTCCAACCCGTCATGGCATGACCTTTGGCTACACCATTTACCGTGATGACACGGTCTTTAATTTCAGGAATAGAACCAATAGAGAAATGTCCACCTTGGGTGAAGTTGATGTACTCATATATTTCATCTGCCAATACAAAAATACGCTCATGACGAGCAACGACATTGGCGATGTCACGTAACTCAGATTCTGTATAAACTGACCCTGTAGGGTTGTTTGGAGATGCGAACATCACCATTTTAGTCTTAGGAGTAATAGCTGCCTCAAACTGCTCTGCTGTCACTTTGAAATTATTCTCAAAAGAACCCTGAACAATGACAGATGTTCCCTCGGCTAATTTCACCATTTCTGAATAGGAAACCCAGTATGGAGAGAATATGATTACCTCATCACCTGGATCAATTAATGCAGCAATAGCATTAGCTAATGAATGCTTAGCTCCGGTAGAAACAACGATGTTTTCAGAAGCCCATTCTAAACCATTATCACGCTTAAGTTTGTTGGCAATGGCCATACGCAAATCAGGATAACCTGCTACCGGTGAATATCCGTGGAAACCATCATCAATGGCTTTCTTGGCTGCTTCACAGATATGCGCTGGAGTTTTAAAATCAGGCTCTCCAACCGATAAACTTATAACTTTATGACCTTGGGCGGCTAATTCACGTGCTTTTTTAGTCATTCCCAAGGTGGAAGACTCTTCTAAAGCTTGAATTCGTTGTGCTAATAATGATGATGACATAGTAGATAATCAATGCTAATTTTTACAATTCGAACGCAAAATTACCCTTTTCTAAATGGAATAACTAATCATTTCTTGATAAATCGATTAAGGAATTTATCAAAGGGTAAGATTATTTGGAATGACTTAATTTGGCATAAACGCCCTTAGGATCACGCATTAATTCATCATGAGTTCCTCTTTCCACAATCTTACCTTTTTGAACCACCAAAATTTGGTCTGCATGCTGAATAGTGCTTAAACGGTGTGCAATCACCAATACTGTTCTGTTTTTCATCAGGTTGGTCAAAGCCGCTTGAACCAATTTTTCCGATTCATTATCCAAGGCGCTCGTAGCCTCATCCAAGATTAAAATTGGTGGATTTTTCAAGACTGCTCTGGCAATGGATATCCGCTGCCGCTGCCCACCTGATAATTTAGATCCTCTATCGCCAATATACGCCTGATAGCCTTCGGCTTGGGCCATAATGAAATCATGTGCATTCGCTATTTTGGCGGCTTCCTCAACTTCTTCCTGACTTGCTTCCGTACCAAATGCTATGTTATTGAAAATAGTGTCGTTAAATAAAACGGACTCCTGGGTCACAATACCCATCAGCGATCGTAAATCTTCTAAAGGCACCTGCTTGATAGGCACCTCATCAATCAAAATTTGACCTGAGCTAGGATCGTAAAAACGGGGCAATAAATCTGCCAAAGTAGATTTACCGCCTCCTGAGGGTCCCACCAAGGCAATCGTCTTTCCTTTGGGTATTTCAAAACTAACTTGATCCAATACCCATTTATCCTTTTGATAGGCAAAATTCACTTGATCAAAAACAATTCGATTTTTCAATTCCTTTTTTGGAATAATAGGCTCTTCTGCTACAATGCTTGGTTGGGTATCTAATATTTCAATGATACGGTCTGCACTGGCCACTCCTCGCTGAATTCCACTAAATGCATCAGCTATGGCCTTAGCTGGTCGCATGACTTGTGAAAAAGTCGCAATAAAAGCAATGAACGTAGAAGCACTTAACTCCCCATCACCAGAAATCACGAGTGTTCCTCCATACAGCAATATCCCCGTAACAACCAATACCCCCAAACTCTCCGATACCGGGGAAGTAAGCTCTTGTCGGAACACCATCTTCAATAATGAATGTCGGTATTTACCATTTTCTTGTTGAAAACGCTGATCCATCATGGGCTCTGCCCGAAATGCTTTTACCACGCGCATTGCCCCAAAGGTCTCATCCAACAAGCTAATCAAGCCACTTAAATGTTGCTGTACCTCTCCAGCGGCCCGGCGCAATCTCCTGGTTATCGTGGCTATAACCCCTCCTGAGAGTGGTAAAATCATGAGTGAAAACAAGGTCAATTTTCCAGACATACTGGCCAAAAAGACAAAAAACAACACCAATGAAAAGATTTCTTTGAAGGTGGCAGTAAATGCCCGACCAATGCTGTTTTCTACCTCTTGTACATCTGTAGTTAATCTTGACATTAAGTTTCCCTTCTTCCGCTCGCTGAAATAACTCAAGTCCAATCGTATGGCTTGCTCAAAAACAGCCTGACGCAAGGAAGCAATGGTGTCCGCCTCCACTGTTTTTAAAACCCTTTGTGAAAAATAGCGAAAGATATTCGACAAAATCACGGAAATCATAATAGCCCCACAAGCATATTGCAAAGCGCCTATTCGGCCATATTGCTCCAAGGCCCCATAGAAATAATGATTGAAAGCAAAGGAGAAATAATTGGGTGAGAAAGAAAATTCAGGTAATTGACGGTATAATTCAATATTAGAGGCTGCAGCCTGATTGAATAGCACATTCAAAAGGGGAATCAGCAAGGTGAAATTTAAGATTCCAAATAAGCTAGCCAATAATGAAAAACCAAAATAAGGAAATATATACTTCCGAATGGAAACGGCATAGCTAAGAAGTCGGAGGTAGGTTTTCAATGAGAATCTTTCTTAAATTTAGGCCAAATTACTACAATTTTAATAAACTACTTTAGAATTTATAGCCTTTCAATGCCCTCTATTCAGATTAACAACTTGAATTTTCCATTGATTTCTATCGTCATGGCTTGTTACCAGGGTGAGAAATTTGTGGAAGAACAGATTCAAAGTCACTTGGATCAAGACTATCCTCATCTCGAATTCATATATTTAGATGATGCCTCCACAGACCAAACTTGGGCTATTCTTCAAAAAATGGCTCAAGAAGATACCCGAATAAAGATTTATCAAAATGAAAAAAACCTGGGTTATGTCGGGAGTTTTGAGAAAGTGCTACAACTAGCCCAAGGGGAATGGATAGCCTTATCTGACCAAGACGACCTGTGGGATAAACATAAAATAAGTCGCTTATTCCAAGCAATAGGCACTTTTTCCTTAATCTATTCGGATTCTCAACTCATAGATGACCGAGGAAATAGCCTTTCCAAAAAAATGTCTGATCTAAAAAATCAGATTCCTTATAGCTCTCCACTCATGTACACTTTTGGTGCATGGGCACCTGGTCACAGTATGTTATTCCAAAGGTCTATTTTAGCTCAAGCCTTTCCTTTTCCACGTTTTGTATCACATGACTATTACATTGGTTTTTTAGCTACCTGTTTTCAAGGTATCACCTACCTACCGGAAACCTTAGTTAAATACCGTCAACACGATCAAAATGCTATTGGGGCTAATTTAAAAAAAGCCCCTAAACTTTATCAATCAGGTGAAGAGCGAGATAAACGGATTCAACAGCGGGTGCGACTATTGGCTGAGTTTTGTCCCAATGAAAAGGCCATAGAAAAAAAAGTACTAATGCAACTTGCCCTAGATTTTAGTTCATCCCAGCTGATTTCACGAATTAGGAGAGTCAGCCTAGTCATGAAGTTCCGAGATCTCATGCTGGCCTATAAGAAAAAAGGAGCCTTGGCTAAATGGCTTTACCCTTTTAAACTATTTTTCCGTATCTATTGATTTTTAAAAGCTACACTTATACGGTAATACCAATTTTTGAGATGTACCCAGAATGGTATCCGTCGCTTGCTCAATGGTCCTGTGAATGGTTTACCTCTTTGTAAGTAATAGGTGGAAAAGGTTCCTGAACTCATTCCCCACGTGCGAATAAACTGGTAATAACCTTTGTTTTGTTTAACTCTTTTTACTGAAATGGAGCCAAAATGATATACCCTACTGCGACTTACCCCTTTAAATAATCGAACACCAGCTTGCCATAATTTCATCGAAAAATCAGGGTCAGAATACATCCCTGGAGAAAACTCGACACTATAACCACCTACTAGATCCCATAAATCTTTGTGTACCACATTCGGCGGCCAAGTACTTCCTTGCCAATCGTTTTTCTGCAAATTTTGCCATTCCTTTAAAAGTCTATCCTCCTCAAAAGTCTCCAGAGTAAGTCCAAAATTCTGTTCAATCGAACAATTACTTTGTGCCCTAGGCTCTATCATGGTGGCAGAAATAAAGAAATATTGATTGGGACAAGCCAAAACCTCCTCTTTTAAAATCCCATCCCAATTGGGTAACACATACATGTCGTCGTTCAGGTATAAAAAATAATCCGCTCTGGCCAAAGTCCGCATGGCGTTCATGGCATAACAGACTCCAACATTTTCTTCACTGTGAGAATAGGCTATATCGCCCTGCTCTCTAATCCATTCCAAAGACCCATCACTTCCTTCATTAAGGTGAACCACTAATTGATAATTAGTTGTAGAATGTTTTCGAATACTTTGAATACACTGCTGAAGAAAAGCCAAATTGTTCCAGGTGGGGATCAAAATGGAGAAAAAGGGCTTGTCTGATGAAGCCGATTGGGGAAAATAAGATATCTTTTTTTCCATCATCAGATTATTCGATAATTTTTGTATTCTCCAATCCGTTTTCCAGTCCAATCTTCAATCTGCTGCAATATCTTTCTTCTCAAACTCATGCGTTTTCTCAAGGCCTCATTGTCCACATGAAATGGCCAATTTTGTTGAGCTACACGGGCTTGCATGACCTGAGGATGGGTCCCTTCAAAAAGACTTAAACGCTCTGCATTTCCATAATCAAATTGATAATCTGCCGGAACATTCATTTCGAGCCAAGCATCATCGTGATAAAACTGTATAAAGTTTCTCACTTTATTATTTAGACCTTGCGGAGGCTTAACCCAGCCATAGTGAAAAATATGGGCAGGAATCAACTTTACTTGTAACTTTTTACCTGCTTTTCTAAAGCCTTGAGCATCCTTGTAAGAATGTACATCAGGATGAAATTTCACGACCCGTATTTCACGTCGATACCACCTTCGAGAAACCGCGACATGCTGATAGGACCCATAAAAATGTCGGTAATGAAACAATAACCCCTCAACAGCTGCATCATGTAAATACTGTTCCATGGATTGCTTGATGACAGGCAAATCAGTTTCATGCACACATTCATCCCCTTGAATATAAAAGGCCCAATCCGTGTCAGGTGAAATAGCGGCATAGGCTTTGTCTGTTTCCAAAGCAAAAGTCCTTCCACCCTCTCGCTGGGTATCATCCCAAACCGTTTCTATGATTTTAATTTTATGAGAGGGTATAGCCTGAATCAAGGCCAAAGTATCATCTTCTGATTTACCTATGGCCACCACCACCTCATCACAAATGGGAAGAATGGAAGTAATGGCTTCCACGATGGCATAATCATTCTTTATGGCATTCCGAATGAAAGTAAAGCCTGCTATCTTCATTCGATCAATATTTTACTTGAATACCGTGATAGGTATCAGGTTCTTCATAATCTTTTCTCAAAGGATGGCCTTTCCAATCCTCAGGCAGCAAGATTCTTCGTAAATCAGGATGGCCCTTAAATTTCACACCCACCAAATCATAGGCTTCTCTTTCATGCCAATCTGCCGTTTTCCAAATATGCGAAACCGTAGGCACTTCAGGCAAGCTACCATCTTCTAGGAACCGGGGAAGAATAATTTGTATATGAAATGTCAAGTGATTGGGAATGGAATACAAGGTATAAATCAATTCCATCGTACCCTTTTCTGGACCATGATCAATGGCCGTTAAACAGGAAAGAGAATCAAAATAAGCCTCTGGACTCCGCCATAATAAGTCGCAAACAGCTACTAAATCGGCTGCTTCTAAGGTGATTCGATGATTCGCCTCGTCCCAGTGTACACTTTTGCCCACACTTTTTTCCACCAAATCTTTAATATGCAGCACCGAATTCATATATCTATTTTTATGCGATAGCTTCCAAAATACGAGCGGGAACCACCAAACTTTCCTTTTGTATTTTCTCCTGTAATTTAATGATTCCTCCCAACAAAGCTTCTGGTCTTGGAGGGCAACCCGGTACATAAACATCCACGGGAATAATCCGGTCTACTCCTTTCACTACATGGTATCCATGATCCCAATATGGCCCTCCACAATTGGAACAAGAACCCATGGAAATCACATACCTAGGTTCAGGCATTTGCTCATACAAACGGCGGATACGATCCGCCATTTTGAAAGTTACGGTACCAGCCACGATCATCACATCTGATTGACGTGGGGAAGGTCGAGGAAAAACACCAAATCGATCTAAATCATATCCTGAAGCAAAAGCCTGCATCATTTCAATCGCACAACATGCTAAGCCAAAGCTCATAGGCCACAAGGAACTAGCCCTAGCCCAATTAAGTAAATCTTCGACTTGGCTAATGACAAATCCCTCTGACTGAAACTGCTGGTCTAATAAGCTCTTCATATTTTATCTTACAATGGTCAAATTACCATAAATGGTCCCATATTCTTCACTCGGCGTAATGCGGTACATATAGGTTCCTGAGGGCAAATCCTTGCCATTAAATTTCCCTTTAAACGGTTTTTCCTCATATTCGTACCCTGTACTTTCAAAAACAGGCTGCCCCCATCGATCAAAAATCACAATTTGGGCATCTGGGTAATTGTATAAATAATCGATAAACCATTCATCGTTTGTATCATCTGAATTCGGCGTGATGGCATTGTAGGGGTGAATTTTCACTAAAATAACCACATCAATGGTAGCGAAACTTTGACAAGCTAGACCAGTACTGGCATCCTTCCCTACTCCCGTTATAAAATAGGTCAAGGTAAAACTAGTCCCCTCTAAATCTTGATGACTTTGAATGATTTTCTGGATGTCAAAGGTGGTATTTAATTTGGTAGAATCCGTTATACCAATTTCCTGACCTCGGTTTGTGCCTGCTAATGTCCAAGTCCATTTAATATCCGCATTTTGCGCCCCATTCACAGGAATTGGAACTGGATCTGGATAAGGTTCTCCTTTCAAACGATTGGGAGAGAATACCACTACTTTTTTTTCTGTGGCTACCCAAACTGGACATTGTGCCCAAGAAGCGTAGTAGGACCCCATTAAAAATATGAAAAACAATAGAGACTTTACCCGCGTTAAAGAATGGTATTTTAATCTAGAAATTAATAAAGTGTTTGTTAAAAACATAAAGCTTAAAAAATTCTCCCTAAGGTTTTGTAAATATACCTAAATTCACAAAATTTTTATGGAATGCCCATGACCCATTTTTTTGAAACAGATTTAGCCTTATTGCGTGGTATTACACCAGCAAGGCTTAGCTTGCTTCAAACTGAACTAGGTCTTTTTACCTATGGCGACCTAATTCAATATTTCCCCTTTCGTTACGAAGACCGAACCGCCATCTATCCCATTGATCAAATTACCGAACAATTGGAGCATGCACAATTCGTTGGGCGCATCCGTTACAAAGAAAAAATAGGTCAGGGACCCAAGCAGCGACTCGTTGCTCAATGCTGCGATGAATCAGGCTGCATAGAACTCGTCTGGTTTCAAGGCATCAAATGGCTTGAAAAAACCTTAACGCCCGGGATTGATTATTTATTTTATGGCAAGCCTACCAGTTTTAATGGGCAAATTCAAATAACACATCCTGAAATGGAGGTGTATAATGGGAAAGCCAATAATGACACCTTCTTTCATCCGGTTTATTCCCTCACTGAAAAATTAAGAAAAAAATACATCGATAGTAAGGTGATTGCCCAATTGCAAAAAAATGTCTTGCAAGTAGCATTCCCCTACATTCGGGAGACGCTTCCTTCGGAAATCATCCAACAATTTAAACTTATTTCCAAGCAAGAGGCACTTTATCATATTCATCTTCCCCAATCTGAAAATTGGTTACATCAAGCTAAAAGACGCCTAAAATTTGAGGAACTTTTCTACAACCAACTTCGATTAATCAAACAAAATTTAATCAGAAAGACGGCTTTCCCCGGACAAGTCTTCTCTTCAGCCGCCTTGTTAACCAATTTCTATCAAAATCACATGCCCTTTGAATTGACCAATGCCCAGAAAAAGGTGATTCGGGAGATTTTTCAGGATATGAAATCAGGCCAACAAATGAACCGACTTCTTCAAGGGGATGTAGGCTCAGGTAAAACCATTGTGGCCTTTATTGCTATGCTTTTGGCCATAGATAATGGTACCCAAGCCTGCCTGATGGCACCCACAGAAATTTTAGCGGATCAGCATTTTCAGGGTTTAAAGAAATTTGCTGATTTATTGGGTATTCAAATTGCTAAACTAACAGGCTCCACCAAAAAGAAAGATAGAGTGCTCTTGCATGAAGATTTAGCCTCGGGCAAACTACAGATTTTGGTAGGTACCCATGCCATTTTTGAGGATGTCGTACAATTTCACAATTTGGGTTTATGCATCATTGATGAGCAACACCGTTTTGGGGTAGCTCAAAGGGCTAAACTTTGGGATAAAAACAAACAGACCCATCCACATGTGATGGTCATGACTGCCACGCCTATTCCTCGCACTCTTGCCATGACCTTGTATGGCGACTTAGATATATCCATCATTGATGAAATGCCCGCAGGTAGAAAAGCCATACAGACCATACATCGCTATGACAGTCACCGCCTTCAAGTCTTTGGTTTTATTCAAAATGAGTTAAACAAAGGCAGGCAGGTATACATTGTTTATCCCTTGATTGAAGAGTCCGAAAAGATGGATTTTAAAGATTTGATGGATGGATTTGAAAGTATTTCCAGAGCTTTCCCGGACGTACCTTTGGGAATTTTACATGGCAAAATGAAATCGGCCGATAAAGATTTTGAAATGGCCCGCTTTGTTAAAAATGAAACTAAAATCATGGTAGCTACAACGGTGATTGAAGTGGGAGTGAATGTCCCCAATGCCAGTATCATGATTATTGAGAGTGCTGAGAGATTTGGCTTGGCCCAATTACACCAGCTGAGAGGCCGGGTAGGTCGGGGTGCAGAGCAGAGTTATTGTATTTTAATGACGGATTACAAATTAAGTGCGGATACCAAAAAACGCATTGAAACCATGGTCAGAACCAATAATGGTTTTGAAATTGCGGAGGTGGACTTACAATTAAGAGGACCAGGAGATTTGGGGGGAACGCGTCAAAGCGGCGCCATTGATCTCATGATTGCAGACTTGGCCAAGGATGGCGAAATTTTAAAAGTTGCCAGAGAGACTGCCCAAAAAATATTGGATGAAGACCCTCAATTAAACCATCCAAAACATCAAATGATTCGAGAACAGGTCGCACATCAACGTAGAGACACGACCAACTGGGCTAAAATAAGTTAGCCCCAATTTCTCTTTAATTTAAATTCGGATCATCTGGATAGGTAGATAACACACGATAATCCCCTCCTTTATCAAATAATACTTTCCTCCATAAATTCATGGAGGGTTCATCAAATACATATTCCGCATTGGCCGGATGAAGCATCCAGGCATTTGATTTCACTTCGCGTTCTAATTGACCTGCCCCCCAACCGGAGTAACCGATAAAAAATTTAATTTCATCAAAAGCAATTTCTCCTCCAACAACCAATTCAATGGCTTTTTCAAAATCCCCTGACCAAAATATCCCTTCTCCTATCTCTATGCCGTCCGGAATTAAATCAGGCCTGCGATGAATAAATTGCATGATTGTAGGGTCAACGGGTCCACCAGAATAAAGCGGCACATCTTCCATCACCTTTTCATCCATGTAAGAATCCAATACTATTTCTTGTCGTTGATTTAACACCAATCCAAATGAATGAGAGGACGAGTGTTCACATAATAACACGACAGAACGATGAAAAGAGGGATCCTCCAAAAATGGTTCCGAAACCAATAACATACCTGGTTTTAATTTCAATGGAGCATTTTTCTTAGGCATAAAAAAGAAATTTGTAAGTTTGTTAGAAATGAAATTGACCATGGCCACCAACATTTACCTCTCTTTAGGAGGCAATCTAGGAAATACCCTCGAAATTTTTAAAAATGTCTATCCAATTCTTGAAAAAAAAATAGGGCCCATTCTTCAATTTTCTTCCATATATCAAACCAAAGCCTGGGGAAATACCCAGCAAGCTGATTTTCTAAACCAAGTGTTGGAATTACGTACTGACCTTGAACCTCAAGCCTTACTCTTAGAAATATTAAGTATTGAATCCGATTTTGGTCGAATTAGAAAGCAACAGTGGGAAGCGAGGATACTGGATCTGGATATCTTATTTTATGGTCAACAAGTGATACAAGAAAGTAATTTGCAAGTCCCTCATCCGTTCTTAGCTCAAAGAAATTTTGTACTTATTCCCTTGGTTGAAATCGCCCCTGACTGGACTCATCCCATCCTAAAGAAAAGCATTCAAAACCTAGTGCAGGAATGCCCCGATGTGTCAGAAGTAAGGAAATTAAATCTATAAATTTTCTTGAACCTTAGACTTATCCATGGTATCCATGGTGCCAAAAACATAGTCCCAAATAGGAGAAGAAACACCAAAAACAGCATTTCCATCCTTGTAATGATGAACGGCATGATTGACCCAAAGCATCTTAAAATAATTCTTTGGAGGTGGATAGGCATGCACGCAATAATGTACTAATAAATAAGAGGCATATCCCCAGATAAAACCTGGGAAAAAGGCAAAAGCATAATGATGCAAAGCAAAATAAGAAATCGTAAAAAGTAAGGCTACTACTAGCACCGCAATCACCGGAGGCATGGCTAAGCGAGATTTATCTTTAGGATATTCATGGTGAACCCCGTGAGCAATGTATTGGAATTTGGCTCTAGCTTCTGTGCTAGGCTCAATGTGGTAAATACTACGGTGAACCCAATATTCAATGAAGGTAAATCCAAAGAATCCTATTGAAAACAAAGTCAGAATGATTAGATTGTCCAAGATAGCATAGGTAAATGCTATGTACAAAAGGACCATACCCGTCAGAAAAAATAATGTTACAGGAATAGCAATGTGAGTTCTGGACAATCTCTCCAATATTGGATTTTCAAACAATTGCTTAGAACCCGAGTGCTTCGGACGTAGATTTTGTTTTTCCATATTTCGAATTTTTAGAAAAAAATCGGAATTGAACGGTTTTAAACTTAGGCTTTTACAAAATTAAAAGAATCTATTCGCTATCCAAAAGATTCTGAGTCGGGAATTTCCAACTTTGACTGATGATTCTTTTGTAATAGTTTTCATAGAGAGGCAATATTTTCTCTATATCAAATAATTGAGCTCTTGCCAATGAATTTTCTTTCATTTGTGTCAACAAAGCTTCATCTGAAAGTAGTTTAATGGTATTTTTTGCCATGTCCTCGATATCCCCAATCTCGCTCACAAAGCCAGTTTCTCCATGTATATTCACCTCTGTAATACCGCCTGCATTGGATGAAATGACTGGGACTTCACAAGCCATAGCTTCTAAGGCCGCCAAACCAAAGCTCTCCTTTTCGGAAGTTAAAAAGAATACGTCGGCTAAAGAAAGGGCTTCTTCTATCGTATCCAATTTGCCCAAAAAGCGAACATCTCCTTGTACTCCTAAATCACGGCATAAAGCTTCAATCGCCGAACGCTCTGGCCCGTCTCCTACCAATAATAATTTGGAAGGAATGACTTTACGTACTCTTTCAAAAACATGTATAATGTCTTCGATGCGTTTTACTTTACGGAAGTTTGAGGTATGCATCAATAGCTTTTCTCCATGCGGACAAATGGCTATTTTGAAATGCTCCTTAGCCTGTTTTTTGAATCTTTTTAGATCAATGAAATTGGGAATAACTTCTATGGCACTAAGAATTTCAAATTCTGCATAGGTGTCATTTCGTAAACTTTCAGACACAGCTGTCACCCCATCTGACTCATTGATGGAAAAAGTAACTACCGGCTCAAAGGAAGGATCACGACCCACCAAGGTAATGTCAGTTCCGTGTAATGTAGTAATCACGGGAACGTGAATGCCCTTATATTTCAATATTTGCTTGGCTAAATAGGCCGCTGATGCATGAGGTATAGCATAGTGCACATGCAACAAATCCAACTTTTCATTGATGGTCACATCCACCATTTTACTAGCCAATGCAGACTCATAAGGAAGATATTGAAAGAGTGGATAAGATGCCACACTCACCTCATGATAGAAGATATTTTCGGAAAAGAAATCCAAACGCGGGGGCTGGGTATATGTAATAAAGTGTACCTCATGACCTGCCGAAGCTAGGGCTTTACCTAACTCAGTAGCCACAACCCCACTTCCACCATAAGTTGGATAACAAATGATTCCTATTTTCATGTTCCGATTTTAACCTGAAGAAACAAAACTTCCATTTTTGCCTAAAGGTTCCGCAATATGGCCTAAATTTGTAAGAAAATAATCGTTCAGGCTTGAAAAACATCGTCATTTTTGCTTCCGGATCAGGTTCCAATGCAGAAAAAATCATTCAACATTTACAGGGTTCCTCGCTAGCTCAGGTTAGTTGCATTTATTGCAATAACCCAGAAGCAGGGGTCATTGAACGTGCCAAAAGACTGCAAGTCCCTTGTCGCGTTTTCTCCCGAGAAGAATACAAAAATGGAATTGTCTTAAGTGAAATTCAAGCATTACAAACCGACTGGATTGTGTTAGCTGGATTTTTATGGTTAATTCCAAGCAGCTTTGTGCAAGCATATCCACAACGCATCATTAACCTTCACCCAGCTCTTTTACCTAAGTTTGGAGGAAAAGGAATGTACGGACACTTTGTACATGAAGCTGTTATTGAAGCGGGAGAAAAAGAATCAGGTATCACCATTCATTTTGTAAATGAGCATTATGATGAAGGTGCTATTATCCATCAAAGTTCATTTAGCATTGATCCTGGCGACAGCCCGGAGGATGTCGCCAGAAAAGGCCAGGTTCTTGAGCACCGTGATTTTCCGGTAATTATTGAAAAACTGATTAAGCAATCAAACTAATTACCAGCCTCCACCTAAAACACGGTATAACTGGATAGCATGTATCCAGCGTTTTCTTGAGATTTCCAATAATTCCAACTCCGAACGTAATGCGTTTTGTTGGGCAGTTAGAACCTCCAAATAATTAGCTTTAGCTGTAGTAAACAAGGTGCCCACCGTAGCAATAGCCCCTTTGGTCAACATTACTTCTCGTTCTTTCAACTGATCCATCCTTTGTAAATAGGCCAAGGACTTTACCTGAGTATCCCATTCCAAAAAGCCTTTTAATAAGGCATTTTGATAGGTTAAATCGAGGGCTTTCCAACGAGCATTTTCTCGACTAATATTAGAATATAAAGCCGAACGATTTAACCAGGGTGCTGTAATTCCCCCTATCAATTGATAGGCCATGGAGGTTGGCAACTGAAATAAATAAGCTGGTTGGAATCCTTGCACTCCTAACATACCTGATAATACCACAGATGGTTTCAAGGCTAAATCGGCACTTTGCTTGTTCAGTAATTGGGCTTCCAATTCTAACCTTGCCTGACGCACATCGGGTCTTCTTTCCAATTGATCAATCTGAATTTGAGCATACATGGTGCTATCCAAGGAACAATTAAATGGATACTGAGAACGAGCAATTTTTTTATTAGGTTGATTCAACCAATAACGAAGTTGATTTTCCAATTCCGTGATTTGCTGCAACACCAAACCTTCCTGAGCTCTTGAATTTAACCATTGTGCCTCCAACTGTTGAACTGCTGACTCATTCACCACACCCGCTTCTTTTTGAATTTTAACCAAGTTCAAGGCACTAAATTGTATGCCAATATTGGTTTTCAAAATGTCCAATTCTTGATCCAATGCCACCAATTGTCCATACATACCCGCTACTTCAGAAACCAAAGAAGTAATGTACCATTGTTGGCCTGATTCGGTTGCTAAATACCTCAAAGCACTTGCTTTTTTACGCTTTGAAAGTTTCCCCCAAATATCCACTTCCCAAGAAGATTGTAGCCCTATCATCACATCAGGTAAATGCTCAGGAATGATCTGATCTTTGGAAATATTAGGCGAAAATTGGGTATCGTAATTACCGACCCCATCCATGGTATATTTACTGAATTTCCTCAAACTCGGTTGAATAACTCCAGAAACAGTCGGCTTCATAGCTCCCCGATCAAAGGTATATTGAGCCCGACTAATGGCAAGATTTAGGAATCCAATCTTAATATCATTACTACGAATTAAGACTGAATCAATCAATTGCACCAATAAACTATCCTTTTTCCAACAGGCTTCTATACTGGATACAGACTGCCCAACATCTTTCATTCGATAGGCTTCTAATTCTGCATCGATTTTACGTGCATCTCGAAAAATGGCTTGCTGACAAGACAGCAAGCTCATGGAAAATATACTTATTATGACGATTAGACGCATATTAAACCTTGGGTTTAGAAAATTTAGCTGATATAGTGGCAAAGACAACAAACAATCCTGGAATAAGAATCAATCCTCCTATGGTTCCTAAAATCATCCCTCCAGCAGAAGCTGTTCCAATGGTTCTGTTCCCTATGGCGCCTGCTCCACTTGAAATCATCAAAGGAATCAATCCAGCTACAAAGGCAAAGGAAGTCATTAAAATAGGACGTAAACGAGCAAAAGCTCCTTGCTTAGCCGCATCAATAATACTGACTCCTTGTTTCATTTGCGCCAAGGCAAATTCCACAATCAAAATGGCATTTTTACCCAACAATCCGATGAGCATAACCATAGCCACCTGAGCATAAATGTTGTTTTGTAATCCAAATACCTGTAAGAATAGATACACGCCAAAGGCTCCCATTGGCAAAAAGATTAGCACCGGGAATGGCATAAGGAAGGATTCGTATTGAGCTGAAAGCAATAAATACACAAATACCAAACAAATGATAAAAATGAAAATAGCTTGATTCCCTGCCAAAAACTCTTCACGGGTCATACCTGACCATTCTATGGTATATCCTCTAGGAAGATTTTTCGCCGCTTGTGCTTGAATTTCCTTTAAGGCCTCCCCGGTACTGAAACCAGGAGCTGGCTCCCCATTCACCATGGCAGAGGTAAACATATTGAATCGAGTCAACTGCTCTGGTCCATATACCCTACGCATCTTCATAAACGACGAATAAGGCACCATTTCTCCATCCTTATTTTTGGCATAAAATTTCATAACATCATCAGGATGAATTCGATAACTCGGGTCCACTTGCACCATAACTTTGTACATCTGTCCAAATCGGATAAAGTTAGTGGCGTAAAAACTACCCAATAAAGTTTGTAAATTATCCATGGCCGAAATCACATTGACCCCTTTCTGAGCAGCCGCTGATTGGTCTACTTCCAACATATATTGAGGGAAAGTTGGGTCAAAGCTGGAAAAAGTATTTTGAATGGATGCGGACTCATTCAGTTTTTTAGCAAACTCTAATGTCACGGCAGAAAGTTTTTGCAAATCTCCACTACCCGATCTGTCTTGCACACGGAATTCAAATCCAGAAGCATTTCCAAAACCAGGCACTGCCGGTGGTGGAATAAGTTGAATGCTCGCTTCTTTAATTTCCTTGGTTTTTTCGCGAACTTCATCAATTACCTGATCTAAGTTTTTATCACGCACATCCCAGGGTTTTAAGGTCACAATACCCATACCAAAAGAAGCTCCACTTCCGTCTGTCAATAAGCTAAATCCTGCCAAACTTGAAAAAGATTCAATGGCAGAAACACTCTTTATTTGCTTATATACATCATCCATCACTTTTTCGGTTCTTTCCAAGGTAGCTCCCGATGGTGTCGTTACATTGACATACAAAGTTCCTTGATCTTCCGTTGGAATAAAACCCGTAGGTACTTGTCGTACCAAAAAGACGGTAGCCAAAGTAAAAATCCCCAGCGTTCCCCACATGATGGTTCTACGATGGATAAAAAATTGTACCACACCTAAATACTTATTCGCAATCTTATCATATCGATGATTGAAGGCTATGAAGAATCTGCCCAAGATATTTTTATCATCTAAATGGGGCTTTTTTAACAGCAATACACAAAGAGCTGGGGTTAAGGTTAAGGCCGTTAATCCTGATAAGGCAATGGATATAGCCATAGTTACCGAAAACTGCCTAAAGAAAACTCCCACTGGTCCAGATAAAAAGGCCACCGGCACAAATACCGAAACCATAACCAAGGTTATGGCCATAATGGCTCCAGAAATTTCAAACATGGCTTCTTTGGTAGCAGCAAGAACTGACATGTTCTTTTCTTCCATTTTGGCATGGACCGCTTCTACCACGACTATGGCATCATCCACGACAATACCAATGGCTAATACCAAAGAGAATAGTGTCAGCAAATTGATAGAGAAACCAAAAAAGAGCATGAAGCTAAAGGTTCCAACCAATGATACGGGTACTGCAATGATGGGTACTAAAGTTGCTCTCCAATCCTGCAAGAAGATAAACACCACCAATGCCACCAATAAAAAGGCTTCCAAAAGTGTTTTGATTACCTCATGAATTGATGCATCTAAAAAGCGGGATACGTCATAACTAATCGTATATCCCATACCCGGAGGAAAGGTGCTAACTTTTAATTCTTCTAAGCGTTTCTTGACATTAGCAATAACCTCTGCGGCATTAGATCCAGGTCTTTGCTTCAATAAAATAGCAGCCGATGGCTTTCCATTTTCCTTCGATAAAACATCATAATCCAAAGAGCCAAACTCAATATCGGCTACATCTTTTAAGCGCAATAATTGACCAGATTCGGTTGACTTGATGATGAGATTTTCATACTCTGCCACTTGGGTAAACTTACCGGTGTATCGAAGAACGTATTGCAAAGCTTGAGCTCTTTTACCTGAGCTTTCCCCAATTTTACCTGGTGCAGCTTCTACGTTTTGACTCCGCAATGCCGCTACGACGTCATCCGCTGAAAGTTTATAGGCAAACAATCGATCTGGATGTAACCAAACACGCATGGCATACTCACGCTGACCCATAATGTCCGCAAAACCCACCCCATTGATACGCTTTAATTCTGGCAACACGTTGATGTCCGCGAAGTTGTAAATAAACTTTTCATCGATGCTGGGATCTGAACTTAATAAGTTCACATACAGCAACATACTGTTTACCTCTTTCTCCGTCATTACACCGGCCTTAATAACTTCTTCAGGCATTTCGTCCAAAACCGTCTGTACCCTGGTTTGAACGTTTACGGCCGCCACGTCAGGATCAGTACCTACTTCAAAATAAACCTGAATAATACTTGTCCCGTCATTTCCAGAAACGGAAGTCATATAGGTCATTCCTGCCACGCCATTAATGGCACGTTCCAAAGGCGTCACTACGGCTTTCGCACATACTTCCGCATTAGCTCCTGTATATTTCGTTGTAACCGTTACCGCCGGAGGAACAATATCAGGAAACTGCGTAATGGGTAATTGTTGCATAGAAATAACTCCCAAAATCACAATGAAGAGGGAAACAACAATGGCCAGAACCGGTCGGGTTATAAATTTTTGTACCATGGTTCTTGCTTAAAGTGTTTTAGATTTTTCCAAAATGCGACGCATAGGAATATACTCTCCTTTGATCTTTTGTCCTTGTTTAACTAATTGAATTCCTTCCACCAAAATGGTATCCGTGGAGCTAAATCCTTTTACTAAATAAAAGTGCGGCATCCGAATTTCAGGTATTAAACTTTTCATCTTCAACATCCCTGTTTTATCCTTGACAAAAACATAATTTTTCTCCTGAATTTCGAATACCGCCTTTTGTGGTAATAACCAGTAACCATTCACCTTTTTAGGCATTTGAACGCGACCAGAAGAACCATGTTTCAACAGTTTTTCTGGATTATCAAATCTTGCTCGAAAAGCGATATTACCTGTATTCTTATCAAACTCACCTTCAATCGTTTCCACTTTACCCATGTGAGGATACAATTCCCCATTGGCCAATAATAATGAAACCGAAGTATTGTGTTTAAAGCCCTCGCCTAACTCTGCAAATGCCAAATATTCCTTTTCAGAAACATTGAAATAGGCAAATACATTTTTAGTGTCGGATAAAGTGGTGAGTAAAGTTCCCTCGTCGACTAAGCTACCTGATTTGAAAGGTAAACGGTCCACAACGCCATCAAATGGTGCCCGAATAGAAGAGTATTCTACGCGTAATTGAGCCGCTTTCACATGCGCTTCAGCTTCCTCTTTTTTCGCTTTTAATCCTTCTATTTTAGCTAGGGCAATGGCTAATTGGTTTTTCGCAATGACATTTTTCTCCACCAACAATCGTGTATTGATTAATTCCAACTCCTCGGCTTTGATGTCCGCCATGGTTTGATTCAACACTGATTTGGCACGCATCACTTCGGCCAAATATTCCAAATTATTAATGGTAAATAAGACCTGTCCTTTACGAACCGCTTTTCCTTCATCCACATGTATTTTATCCAAATAGCCTTTTACTCGGGCCCGTATTTCTACGTTATTGATGGCATTGATATCTGCCACAAACTCCTGAGAAATTGTCGTATCCATTTGAATAGGTACACTGACTTCTAGACTGGAAATCTCCTGACTATTGTTTTCGTTTTTGGTACCACATGCTTGTAGAAGGAATATACCCATACAAAACACTAGCTTAGACGCTCGATTCATTTTACTTTTCTTTAGTTTCGGCTATTGCCTGTTGTTTATAAGAACTACGTGCCAATCCTTTGCTCACAGCTACTTTTTGTTCGATCAATGTCTCTCTTTTTCTGTACTTCGGTGTCTCATGACTCGTTTGTTGAGAATACCCTTTTTCGATGACTTGAATAACTTTAGCTTCGGACTTTACATTTTTATTAAGCTGGGCTTTATAATTAGCTGGTACTTGGCTAATCCCTATGTGTGCACAGCATACACATAGCATTAACATGAAAAATTTCATATGATTCAAATTAATAGATGCGCGAAAGCCTTAAGCTTCACCCACCTGTTACAAGAAATGTTTTATTGTGTTTTGTTTCTAATTGTGCGGATTTAGACCGACAATTGGGGAGGAGGACAAATCATGTCCAAGGAAATATCCTGATACGGATTAGCTTTCAATGAAAGTACTAAATCCGATTGAATCACTTGAAACAATTGAAAATGAGATGCAGGTTGTAAAAGAAAAGCAAATCCCTCTTCTTCCATATCTTCTACTTCATCAGAAGTTTGACCTGCAGAATTGATGTCAGAGAACTGATCTACCCAAACTTTAGATGTTTCGTGGGAATTCTTAATCGTGCTCAGAATCAAACTGTCGTTTATCATCAAAACGGCAAGTAAAAAAAAGCACCACGTTAATAAATTCCTCATCTAGGCAATTAAAATGTCATTTGGTTTAAACAAGTATATATGATTAAACCCAAAAACTACAAAATCGTTTTAATAAATATAAAATCTCTCTCTTCTTACTCCTTGATTTCCTCAAAAGGAACGTAGTCTCCATCGTCAGCTTTAGTCGTCCGAGGCTTGGATTTAGCTTGGGGTGGTACATAGTCCACATCAATGCTCCCTTCTCTCTTGGTGGCCTCCTTTTGTCGATATGCCTGTTCAGATTGCTGTCTATGTACTTGAGTGATGATATAACTCTTAAACAGCAATTTGAACAAAGGCCTAATGACGTAGATAAACAAGAAAATAAGTCCGAGAATCTTTAACATGTTTCTATTTTTTGTCTATTAACGACTTAAATATAAATTTCGTTCCCCATACACCTTCCTGAAAAACTCATCTTTCAAATCATCAATGAAATATATCGCTTCCCCAGTGGATTTCATCTCGGGACCTAATTCCATGTTGACATTCGGAAATTTATTGAAAGAAAATACAGGAATTTTGATAGCGTATCCTTTTTTAACGGGTTTGAAGTCAAAATCCTTTACTTTTTTATCTCCCAACATCACCTTAGTGGCATAATTGACATAAGGCTCTTGGTATGCTTTACAAATGAAAGGTACAGTTCTGGAGGCCCTTGGATTGGCTTCAATGATGTAGACTATTTCATTTTTTACAGCAAATTGAATATTTAACAAGCCCTTCGTTTTTAAAGCCACGGCTATTTTCTTCGTATGATCCTCTATTTGCTTGAGAACATGCTCCGATAAATCAAATGGAGGTAATACAGAGTGGGAGTCTCCCGAGTGAATTCCTGCTGGCTCAATATGTTCCATAACACCAATGATGTATACATCTTCACCATCACA
Organism: Aquirufa sp. OSTEICH-129A; assembly: GCF_054558355.1. Taxonomy (NCBI): domain Bacteria; kingdom Pseudomonadati; phylum Bacteroidota; class Cytophagia; order Cytophagales; family Flectobacillaceae; genus Aquirufa; species Aquirufa sp. OSTEICH-129A. Next base: position 445,638 of record NZ_JBPXKC010000002.1, read on the forward strand.
AATAGCATCCGCCTCCGCTTCAATCGCATTCTCAAGGAAGTGATCTAATAAAATTTTATTGCCTGGGATATCGCGTAAAATATCCACCACATGTTGTTCCAACTCTTGCTCGTTGATGACAATCTTCATGGATTGACCTCCCAAAACATAACTTGGACGAACCAACAAGGGGTATCCTAACTCACGACCTAAAAGCACGGCATTATCAGCATCTTCACATACCCCAAACTTAGGATAAGGAATATCTAGGTCTTTCAAAAGACTAGAGAATGCACCACGATCCTCAGCCAAATCCAAGGCTTCAAATGAGGTACCTAAGATTTTAATTCCGTATTTCGATAATTTCTCTGCTAATTTTAAAGCCGTTTGTCCACCCAATTGCACAATCACCCCTTCTGGCTTTTCGTGCTGAATGATGTCATAAACATGCTCCCAGAATACAGGTTCAAAGTATAATTTATCCGCAATATCAAAATCCGTAGAAACTGTTTCCGGATTAGAATTGATCATGATCGTTTCATAACCCGCTTCTTTAGCTGCTAAAACACCGTGCACACAAGAATAATCAAACTCGATACCCTGTCCAATACGGTTAGGGCCTGATCCTAAGACAACGACTTTCTTACGGTCAGATGACTTAGACTCATTATCCATGGATTCCGTACTTTGTCCAAAAGTAGAATAGTAATATGGCGTTTTCGCTTCAAACTCCGCTGCGCAGGTATCCACACACTTGTATAGTCGCTTGATGCCAAGGTTATTACGCTTATCATACACTTCTGATTCTAGGCAACGCATCGCATGGGCAATCTGACGGTCAGCAAAACCCTTATGCTTCGCTTCTTCCAATAAATCCGTTGGAATGGTCGCCAAAGTATATCGTTCAATTTCCTTTTCTACACGAACTAAATCTTCGATTTGGTATAAGAACCATTTATCAATTTTGGTCAATTGCTGAATGGTTTTGAAAGAAATACCCATTTTAAAGGCATCATACACATGGAACAAACGGTTCCAAGATGGATTGGCCAATGAATGCATGATGGCATCCTGATCTCTCAATTCTTTACCGTCCGCACCTAAACCATTACGCTTAATTTCAAGTGATTGACAAGCTTTTTGTAAGGCTTCCTGGAAATTACGACCAATTCCCATGGTCTCACCTACTGACTTCATTTGAAGGCCCAATGAACGATCAGCGCCCTTAAATTTATCAAAATTCCAACGAGGAACTTTCACAATTACATAGTCTAATGCTGGCTCAAAATAAGCCGAGGTAGTACCAGTAATGGCGTTGGTCAACTCATCTAAGTTATAACCGATTGCCATTTTAGCGGCAATTTTTGCAATAGGATAACCCGTTGCTTTAGATGCTAGAGCAGAAGAACGAGAAACACGTGGATTGATTTCAATAGCGATGATTTCATCCGTCTCTGGGTTCAAAGCAAACTGTACGTTGCAACCTCCTGCAAATTTACCAATGGCGTTCATCATCATGATGGCCATATCACGCATGCGCTGGTAAATGGTATCTGGTAAAGTCATGGCAGGAGCCACCGTGATGGAGTCTCCCGTATGAATACCCATAGGGTCAAAATTCTCAATCGAGCAAATGATGATAACGTTCCCTAAATTGTCACGCAATAGCTCCAATTCATATTCCTTCCAGCCCATGATGGACTGTTCTACTAAAACCTCGTGCGTAGGAGACGCATGCAAACCTTTATTCAAAGCAGCATCAAAATCTTTGGGATCATTCACGAAACCACCCCCTGTTCCACCTAAGGTGAAAGAAGGACGAATAACTAATGGAAAACCTGTTTCTTGAGCAATCTCTTTACCCTCTAGGAAAGAACGGGCTGTTCTACCTTTACACACTCCCACACCCAATTCCAACATTTTCAAACGGAATTTCTCGCGATCTTCTGTTGTCTCAATGGCCTTGATGTCAACCCCAATAATTTTTACTCCATATTTTTGCCAAACTCCTGCTTCTTCACAGTCTATCGCCAAGTTCAAAGCAGTTTGTCCACCCATGGTAGGTAATACAGCATCTATTTGATGCCTCTCCAAAATGTGAATGATGGAAGCTCTATCTAATGGCTTCAAATACACATGATCGGCATTCATAGGATCCGTCATGATGGTAGCAGGGTTGGAATTGATCAGAATCACTTCGATTCCTTCTTCTCGTAATGAACGAGCTGCTTGAGAACCAGAATAATCAAACTCACAGGCTTGACCAATTACAATAGGACCAGAACCGATAATCAGGACGGAACGGATAGATAAATCTTTTGGCACGGGATGAATTTATTTTGTATCAATAGAAAACAAATTTTTTGACCTTTACACTTAGGCTCAAAAATTGTACAAAGTTAGCAGTTGAAGCCCGAATTGGGAAACGTTCTTGAAAATAAAAATCAGGAATTTTAAGCTTATAGAGCTTTTCACTCATTTGATTTCATTTCGTCCCATTATTTCCCGTAATTTTGATAAAAATTCAAATACCGTGATCAAAATAATCGTGGCTTGTGATGAAAAAAACGTCATCGGCAAAAATAATCAACTCATTTGGCACCTTCCGGCCGACTTGAAACATTTCAAAAATTTGACCTCGGGACATTCCATCATCATGGGAAGAAAAACGTTTGATTCGATTGGAAAAGCCTTACCCAACCGAAATAATTTGGTGGTTAGTCGGCAAAGTAAATTAAATGCCGAAGGGATTATTCTATGTCAGTCCTTGGATGAAGCTATCTTGAAAGCCCAGAGTTTATCCAGAAGTGATGTTTTCATTATTGGAGGAGCCGAAATATACAAGCAAGCCATGGAAAGGGCAGACCAAATCATCCTCACTCGATTACATGATTATTTTGACGGAGACACCTATTTTCCTGAAATTACAAGCCAAGATTGGGAAATCATTCAAACAGAAAGAGGAATAACAGATGAAAAAAATCCCTATCAGTATAGTTTTTTAACCTACCAACGAAAAGTTTAAGATGGAAAGAAAAGTGGCATTATTGGATCAAGCTATCCGATTGGATGAATTTTATCCTTTTCTACAAGACGATGTAGCTGGAGGAATTTGCTTATTCATTGGTACCATTCGAAATAAAAATCAAAATAAAGAAGTGAAATCATTGGATATGGAGGCTTATCCTCCCATGGCAGTGAAACAAATCAACCTGCTGATTGATCAAGCAGGAAGCCAGTGGCCCATCCAAAAAGTAGTTATGGCTCACCGAACGGGTCCTTTGCAAATTGGTGACATAGCCGTTTTGATTGGAGTTACTTGTGTGCACCGAGCAGAAGCCTTTCAAGCTTGCCAGTGGTTGATTGACCGCCTAAAAGAAGAAGTTCCTATTTGGAAAAATGAGTTTTATGAAGATGGCTCCTCTTGGCTTGTTCCCCATCCTTGAGCCAACATAAGGTTACAACCCCTTTGTTCCGAATTATCAAAACGGCCCAGCACTTTAAACCTTACACCATCAGGCTCCAACGAACCTAGATCTTTTGTTTCAATAAAAGAACAAGAATCAATATTAGCCAAATCAATTACTTTAATACCTCCCACTCGACCCGCCTGAGTTACTTGTCCAAAGGGGTCATTTACTTCCCTCAATAATACACGCATACTAATTCCGGGAGTAAACACGCCAGCTTTATCGGCATAGGCTTGAGAGAACAATTCTGTCATTCCGTATTCAGAAGCTACCTGTGTCAAATGCATTTTCTCTTGAAGAAAAGCATGGACCTCTTCGCGTAACCATTCTGTTCTACGGCCTTTCATACCTCCGGTTTCCATGACCATGATTCTTCCTGAGGCAACGGCTTCCTTCCAAAATGAAAAATCTTGACCTGAATCCACCCAATCCAATAAGCCAAAAGTAACGCCCATCAACCATATCTTCCTGTGAGTTTTTAAAGCAGCCTTAACATTCTCCACCAAAGCATCGTATTGGTTAAGATAAAAACCAGCTACGTTAGATTGAGACTCTTTAATGAAATAGTCCATCATGAACACCAAGGAAGATGTACTTCTTTCTAAATAGGAAGGCAAAAGCGCAAAAATATGGTAGTCTTTTAATGACCCATAATTTGCTTCAAATATCTTTTTAGCTTGATTTTGATAAAATGATGGATCACAAACAATGTGTTTAGAGGGAATTTGACCTGTGGTACCTGAACTTTCAAACTGAAATAAAATGGGGGCAAAACCTGTTTGAACAAGGTGGTTTTTAAATAATTCAATGGGTAAAAAAGGAATATCCCTGATTGAGGTGATACCCTCAGCATCTACCCCCAATAAACTCAAGTATAAATGGTAAAGGGGATTGTGCGTAGATTGATAGCGAAAAACGTCCAAAGCGAGTGTGTCAAAATCAGCATTCTCCATCTGACTTACTCGTTTTTTTAAGCTCAAAGAAAGGCTTTCCCAATCTTCGTTTCCTCGCTGCATAGCTTTTTTTGAAATTATGCACAAAATTAATGCAAATCATTAACTTTACGCTTCTAATTACCACCGAATCTTCATGATTAAACTAGGTAGTCTCATCACACTCTTTGTATTATGCGCTTGGGCGTTCATTGCCTGCGTACAAGAACCGGATTATAGCACTACGCCTAGCATTGAATTTGAATCCATCAAGAAGATTACTAAAATCAGCAATGACGGTTTTGGAGGTAAAGCCAAAATAGATTCGGTCGTGATGACCATCAAGTTTCAAGATGGAGATGGGGATTTAGGCATTACTACGGCGGAGAAAAATTCAGATCCTAAATACAAAGATTACCGCAACTTTGAGGTAGATGTGCTATTAAGGAAAAATGGACGTTTTATTCCCGTAACATTTAGCCCCAAATTAGGAGGTCTGATGAATTTCCCATTCAAACCTGATCAAAAACCAGGACCCATCGAGGGATCTATTTCCTATTCCACCCAATTTGTGTATGCATTTTACAAGGGTTATTCCCCTGAATTCACCGAGAAAAACGACACATTGGCTTTCCGTATTTCCATTAAAGACAAAGCATTTCATCAAAGTAACACGATTGAGACAAGTCCGATCGTGATTTTTCAAGACTAAACATACCTATGATTCTACGTTATTACCGCACCTTCAGCTTGGCTGTTCTATTTCTATTGGCTCATGTGAGCTTAGCTCAAAAAAGTGTTAGTTTAGAAGATGTTTGGCAAAATTATACCTTCCGCCAAAGAAGCATTCAGAACTTAAATTGGACCAAAGATGGGCAACATTATACCGAATTAAAAGAAGGCAAAATCATTAAATACTCGGTGGTAGATCCTAAAAACTCAGAAGTGCTTTTTGATGAAGAAATACATCGAGTGGGAGGTAAAAAAATCAATGTCCAATCATTTAGTCTTTCTTCCGATGAACTAAAAATCTTAATTTCTACCGAGTCGGAACAAATCTATCGACGTAGTTCAAAAGAGAATAATTTCATTTTTGATCGCCAAAATAAATCGATTGTTCCTTTATCTAAATCGGGTAAACAGATGCATGCTAGTTTTTCCCCCGATGGAAAAAAAGTAGCTTTTGTCAGAGACAATAACCTTTTCTTAGTGGATTTAACTACCGGCAAAGAGAAGGCAATTACCACATCTGGGAAATTTAATCACATCATTCATGGTGCTTGTGATTGGGTGTATGAAGAGGAATTTTCTTTTGCTAAAGCCTTCCAATGGTCTCCAGATAGCAAAAAAATAGCCTATTATACCTTTGACGAAACAAAGGTTCCGGAATACAATATGCAAATGTGGGGCGAATTATACCCGAAAGATTATCGCTTTAAATACCCTAAAGCAGGGGAAGCTAATTCCATAGTTAGCCTTAGTGTATATTCGTTGACAAGTCAAAAAAACATCGCCATCCAAGTTGGAAAAGATAAGGACCAATACATTCCTAGAATGAAGTGGACAGCTAGTTCCGATTGGGTTTCTTTCATTCGTTTAAATCGCTTGCAAAATCACATGGAAATCCTACATGCCTCAGCCAAGGATGGTAGCTCCCAATTGATTTATGAAGAAAGAAGTAACACTTCCTTAGAAATTGAGGCGATTGGAAACGATATCACCTATTTACCTGACCAAAAGCGGTTTATTTTATCCTCAGAAAAATCGGGTTTCAAACATTTGTACATTGCCGATATCGCGACCAGAAAAGTGGAACCCATCACCAAAGGGAATTGGGACGTAGAAGATTTTTATGGATTTGATGAAAAAAGTCAAACACTTTATTTCAACGCCGCTGCTAAATCAGCCATTCAAAGAGAAGTGTATAAAATTCAATTGGATGGTTCTAACTTCCAAATGATTTCTCAGCATGCGGGTACCAATACGGCCAACTTCAGCCCTGATTTTTCCTTTTACATGCTGTATTTTAGTTCCGCAAAAGAACCTTTACAAATCAGCTTAAAGAGTAGTCAAGGAACCTTGATTCGTGTATTGGAAGAAAATAATAAGTTAAAGCAACAGTTAAAAGACTATGGCATAGCTTCCCGTGAGTTTTTACAAATTCCTTTAGCTAATGGGGAAAATTTAAACGCCTATACCATCAAGCCTAAAAACTTTGACCCCAACAAAAAATACCCGGTGTTAATGCATGTCTATGGTGGCCCAGGAAGCCAACAGGTATTGGATGCTTATCCGGTTAGTAATGATTTTTATTGGTATCAAACATTATTAGACAAGGGATATTTAATCTATTGTGTGGATAATCGTGGTACGGGTGCGCGAGGAGTAGATTTCAAAAAAATCACTTACCAGAATTTGGGAAAAATCGAAGTGCAAGATCAAATTTACTCAGCCCAATATTTAGCAAAATTACCTTATGTAGATGCCTCGCGTATCGGAATATGGGGATGGAGCTATGGCGGATTTATGTCGTCCAACTGCTTAATGCAAGGAGCCGACGTGTTTAAAGCAGCTATTTCGGTAGCCCCGGTGACTAACTGGCGTTTTTATGATAGCATTTATACGGAGCGATACCAAAGAACTCCTCAAGAAAATGCGAAGGGCTATGATGATAATTCACCAGTAAATCATGTCAATAAATTGAAAGGAAATCTCCTACTGGTTCATGGAACTGGCGATGATAATGTGCATTTTCAAAATGCCGTGGCTTTGCAAGAGGCTTTAATCAAGGCAAATAAACAATTCCAAAGTTTCTATTATCCCAATAGGAACCACAGCATTGCAGGAGGAAACACCCGTTATCATTTATATCAAATGATGACTAATTTCCTTTTGAAGAATTTATAATGATTTGAGAATTTGATAAACATCTGAATTTAACCGGTAGGTATACATACGTTGATCTTTCTCATCGGTATGTACATCTAAGATCTGGTCCTTCCCTAGTAGAAGACGCAGTGTTTTTGTCAAATTCTCAAACATTTTGGCTCTAAATTGACGTTGCGACTCAGGCGAACTTTTATGTTTGCCGAAAAACGCGATGATCTGATGACCAGAAACAAATCCGGTGGAATAATTCAAAAGCAGAAAATCCAAAAGCATTTTTTCATTTTCCCCCAACATGATTTTTAAGTGCTTAGCCAATTTTCTTTTTTTCCATTTTTGGAACAAAAAGATAACTAGAACGATAAAACCGAGGGCCAACAATATATAAGACCCCTCGATAATGGACTGATACCAAGGCACTTGATTTAGCTTACCTAAATATTCCGATTCCCGAAGTACCTCATTCACCATCATCCGATAATTTTTGATATTATTTGGAGAGGATTGGTAAGATAAATTGGTCCAAATCAAAGTATCTCCATTAATATGCAATGCCTTGTCAAAATTTCCGCTATTGGGGCCTTCTAAAACCAGGCGTTTACTATTTTTCCAACTATAGGTTTTAAAGTCATCTAGCACATCAATAATGTAGATGGCATCATAGTTCTTTTCACCACCAGATTTATCTAATAAAATAAAATATCGACCATTAAATAAATAATGTCGAGTTATATCCTTTTCCAGAAAGGATTTAATTTCCTCCAATTCAATGCTCCCCTTGATGACAAATTCACTATTTTCAAAATTGTACTCATAGATGTCCCAATCAACCAAATCATTGTGCTTGGTGTCCGTATCATTGATTAAGTGGTTTGCCATGGTTATAAACCTGTCCCGACTTGGAACATAAGCCGTCAAGCCCATGGTGATGGCAGCAGGGACGTCCCCCTTGGCTTGAATGCTCAACCATTCTTTTCCATCCGCGTTATATTTGGTCAGTATATTGGTGGAGGTCCAAAATCCATATCCTCCAAAAGAATATAGAATTCCGTTTCGGTAAAATGAATGGCTTAAGCAATTAGCTCCTCGATAATAGGTATTGTCTATTCGCTTAAGTATTAGTTGTTTTTTATTAATTTGATATACTTGGTTGGTACAATAAATTAATAAATATGCCCAGTCAGAATTTTCAATTTTAAATTCTTTAACCGCATAATTCGCCGAAATCAAATCTGCTCTTTCAACATTTTCAAGGGATAATACTCCTAGATTCGACCAAGGAAGCCCATTTTTAGTTCTTAATAAGTGATTACTTTCAAAATCAATTTTATAAAAATATCCTGTACTTGGACTAAACCATTCCAATGCTTGAGCTAAAACATTTACTTGTATCAATAAAAAAAGAGCTAAAATGTAATAGCGTATTCGCATGTTTAAGTTAATATGGATGATAAAAATGCAATTTTTTCAAGCAAAATTGTCACATTCTTAGGAATAGATTAAATGGCAATGCCCAATTTTTCAACAAAAATGGCTAATTTTACGCATTAAAGTTTAGTCCATCCATTGGATTAAACCATATAAATCGCTTATGACCCTACACAGAGAAGGAAAAACTATCTTATTGACAGCCATCATTATCGTTTTAGCTATAAATGCTTTAGTGGCTTATTTTCTACCAGAACAAGTTTACATAAGGGAAGCGGTGGTTGTCATAACTGCCATCTTTTACTTGCTTTTGCTACAATTTTTCCGAGTTCCCAAACGTGTTACTAACATCAACCCTCAAGATATTATTGCCCCAGCTGATGGTAAAGTGGTAGTTATAGAAGAAGCTGTTGAGACCGAATATTTCAAAGATAAACGCAGACAGGTGTCCATTTTCATGTCACCAATTAACGTACATATCAACTTTAATCCGATTTCTGGTATCGTTTCTTATTTCAAATACCATCCAGGTAAATACCTGGTTGCTTGGCATCCTAAATCCAGTACTGAAAATGAGCGTACTACCTATGTGGTTAAGCATGAAAACGGAACAGAGGTATTATTCAGACAAATTGCAGGGGCATTAGCCAAAAGAATTTGTTGGTATGCCAAAGAAGGAGATGCAGTTATCCAAGGCACCGAATTCGGCTTCATTAAATTCGGAAGTCGAATTGACATCTACCTTCCGCTAGATGCGGAAATCTGTGTCAAATTAGACGATAAGCCTGTAGGAGGTGAAACCGTCATTGCTAGATTAAAATAACCCCATTCATCATCTTTAGTTAATTCTACCTAGGAAGATTCCTTCCCTTGGCTTAATTTAGTAAAAATCGACAGCCATGTTTAGAAAATTAACGGATTTTTATCGTGCTTGGACCTATGAATCTGAAAGCACCATTAAGATGTTTCAAGCCATGAAGGCAGGGGAATTCTTAGATAATCCTAGTGAAAACTTCAGAAGTATAGCCCGTTTATCTTGGCATATTACAGAATCCATTGCTGAGTTATTACATCAGGCAGGATTAAAAGAAGTAGATGGGATAGTGGATGCGACTAAGGAAAAGAATGATTTAAACCAATTAATTACTGAATACCAAAAATCATCTGATTCTTTACTCCTAGCATTAAAAAATCACTGGACCGATGAAATGCTTAGCGAGCAAGTTCCTATGTATGGAGAGCAGTGGACAAGAGGTGCGGTATTGAGTATTTTGATTCGTCATCAAACTCACCATCGTGGACAATTAAGTGTATTGATAAGACAAGAAGGTCTCAGTGTACCAGGCATGTATGGCCCATCAAAAGAAGAATGGATTGCCATGGGAATGAAACCGCTAAGCTAAGGGTTTACACCCAGGTCGAATAATTTTTTTCGATTAGATCAATAATGGCTTGTAAACCTTCTCGGTCTATTTCACTAAAATCATCCAACAGGTCTGAATCCACATCTAGAACCATCAGCACTTCCCCTGCTGAATCCATGACCGGCAATACAATTTCCGATTTAGATGCAGAGGCACAAGCAATATGGCCTGGAAATTCATCCACATTAGGAACGATAATACTTTCTTGAGTACGATAGGCATGCCCACACACGCCTTTATGATAGGGAATTCGGGTACAAGCCACAGGCCCCTGAAAAGGTCCTAAAACCAATTGGTCCTGCTTATTCAAATAAAAGCCTACCCAGAAAAAACCAAAATACGCATGGATTGCTGCCGCAATATTGGCGAGGTTGGCATATAAATCCGTTTCCCCTTGGATAAGCGCTTCCACTTGGGGAATTAGCGCCTGATATTTATCCGCTCGGCTACCTTCAACTATGTGTAAATCTTCCGCCATAGCACTAAACGAATTTCTCTACAAAATACTTTTTAAGCCAAGAATCCTTTGCACTAACTGGCCATTGGGTTCGATATTCGCCTAAATCTTTAACTTGAGGAACAGCAATTAATGAATCGGGAGTGATTTGACCCTCAGCTACGGCTTGTTTAATTCCCAAAAATGGAAATAACCTGAGCGTCTCTCCTTGGACCAATGCCACTGATCGATCGAAGAAATCAATACCTAACTGAAAGGCCAAATCTTTAAACCAGCCAGTAGAAGCATCAATAGAACAGCCCGAAGCCGCATGGTGCTGCTCATCTACAGCAATTACGATGATTTGATGATAACGAATTTGAAAGGAGCCCGACAAGGGTACTCCATGTGCATTCCAATCAAGTACAGCTTGCTTCAAATAGGATTGAACAAAAGCATATTCATGTTCATTGAAAGCTCTATTTGCTTGGTAAATCCAAACGCGTGCATGGTTGGGTAATTCTTGAAATTCTATGTTCATATTTTTATATCATGGTTTGCTGAACCAATTCAGCCAAATCAACTACTTGTATTTCTTTATCTTTTCCGTGTTTGTTCAATCCATCTTGAATCATGACCATACAAAAAGGACAAGCTAGCGCTACCTTTTGCACACCTGAATCAATGATTTCTTGCGAACGCTTAGTTTGAATGTCGATACTCCCCTCCTCTGGCTCCTTAAATACTTGTGCACCCCCAGCGCCACAACATAAACCTTTAGTTCTACAACTTTTCAGTTCTTTTAGTTCCTTTTTTAAGCCTTGAATTATTTCCCGAGGTGCTTCATAAATTCCATTTCCTCGTCCAAGGTAACAGGAATCATGGAAGGCTACCGCTTCTTTCTCTTCCTCTTTCAATTGGATTTTACCTGCAGCTAATAATTCCGCCAATAATTGGCTATGATGTATCACCTCATAAGTACCACCTAATTCAGGATATTCACTTTTTAAGGTATTGAAGCAATGAGGGCATGCTGTGACAATTTTTTTTACCCCGTACATATTTAGCACCTCAATGTTGGACATGGCCTGCATTTGGAATAAAAATTCATTACCACTTCTACGAGCAGGGTCACCAGTGCAAGACTCCTCGGTTCCCAGCACAGCAAAGGAGATTTCTAGGCTTTGTAATATTTCACAAAATGCTCTTGTAACTTTTTTATAACGATCATCAAATGAACCTGCACAACCCACCCAAAATAAAAATTCAGGGCTTTCTCCTTTAGCGGCCCATTCAGCCATTGTACTAATCTTCAATTCCTTGCTCATCTTTTTTTAACTTATTTTGTTGACGCATTTGTTCTACGGTTAATCTAGAGCCGTCCGGACTCCATCCTGGAGGACCTACCACATAATTCCAAGCAGTTTTAAGGTTATTTGCATGAAAAATATCTTTGACTATTTGTACCCATTCAAAAAACGCAATCTTAGCCGGATTATAACTTTCAATCTGTTTCGTTAAGCCATAATGCGGCCTTTGATTTTCTGCTTGAAAAGAGCCAAACATTCGGTCCCAAAGTATTAAAACACCAGCATAATTAGTATCTAGGTAGTCCAAATCAGTTCCATGATGCACCCGGTGGTGCGATGGGGTGTTAAAAATATATTCATACCATGCTGGCATTTTTTTGATCAATTCGGTATGTATCCAATATTGATATAATAAACTAATTTGTTGAAAAAAGAATACGATAAAAGGATGAACCCCAACTAAAAGTATCCAGGTATAAAATAAAAATGCCCCAGATAAATTCCCCGTCCAGGTTTGTCGAAGTGCAGCCGCTAAATTATACTTTGGAGAGGAATGATGCACCATGTGAGATGCCCAAAAATAGCGTACCTCATGGGATATTCGATGGAACCAATAATAAGTAAAATCATCTGCAAAAAAAGCAAAGACCCAAACCCACCACCAAGAAATGGAAAGGTCAAATAGCCTCCAATGATCGTATACATAAAAATAACAAACATAGATGACCGACTTCGTCAGTAAACCTATGAAAAGATTACCCAGACCGAGTCCTATGGAGGTCAATGAATCTTTAGTTTCTACAAAATCCCGATGTTGTTTAAACACCACATAGGATTCAAAGATGACCGTAATCAAAAAGAATGGGACCGCATAGAGAATTAAATTGGGTGTCATAAATTAAGGTAAGTGAACTATTTCTTTCAAAAATTGAATACTAGCATTCAAAGGCAAATCTGTTCTTTTCGCTAAAATATCAGAAGTAATTACGTGATTTTCAGATAAAGGAAATGCCATTTCTTTTTTCTGGTTTGGTGTTGTCCCTAAAAAAGGAAACATGTGGCGCATAGCTTTTACCGAAACAACGGGATCTTGATGGGCCTCATCTTGGTAATAGTATCCCATGAAGACAGGACATTTGACCATTTCAAATACCTCATCCGTCATTTGATTTGTCAAAAAGTTTTGCAATTCCACCGCACCTTCTAAACGGTAATGTAGGTTCCAATATTGATCATGTGCTGGATTTTGTGCAGGAATATCCCGGTAATCACTACCCACAACCTTTCTTGCCAATTGGAGTCCCCATGGGTTATCAATCAAAATAGCCGCTGGGTCGGCTATGGCAATGCAAGGACTATAAAGCAATAATGCCTTGATCTCAGGATGTCGAGAGGCCAATGAAAGCGATAAAGCCCCTCCAAATGAAGTACCCAATACAATTACATGGTCTCCCATTTTCTTGGCTATGGCCAATTGATTTTCCACACTTTCATAAAAATCATCTGCAGTCACCTGCTTAAAAACACTATCAGATGTCGCAAAACCATGTCCAGCTACTCGAGTCAAAAGTAAATTAGCCCCAAAAGTTTTAGCAATTTGACGATGTACAGGATTTCCTTCCATGTGCGAGGCAGAAAAACCATGCACGTACATAAACACCCATTTCGTTTTTTTAGGATGAAGCGAATCAGCCCAAACAATTTTGGCCTCATTATTCTTTTTTATTTGAGGAAAAGCCGACTCCTTATCATGTAAATATTGAGATAAGGCAGTAAGGGAATCTGGGATGTTTTTCCAGGTGACGCCCCTAGATAAAGTAGGTTCCTGCGGACTAGGGCCAAGTGTAAAAAATAAAATTAGGCCAAGTACGATGGGTATAAAAACTTTCTTCATAAGATTAGGATTTAGCCCAGTTTAAACGGTCCCCTGGATTAAATTTCCACGGTGCTTGATTGGTTTCTATATTAGAAAACATACTATTCCAAGCGGCAGGAGCGTCAGACTGTTCCATGATTTGATAACGGCGAAGTGCCAAGATGATATTTAAGGGAGATAATTCCATAGGGCAAGCTTCGACACAAGCCTGACAGGTAGTACAAGCTCTTAATTCCTCCGCTGAAATATAGTCCCCTAATAAGGACTTCCCATCATCCACCCATTGACCCTTATTTTTGGCCAAAACACTGCCTACCTCCTCTAAACGATCACGAGTATCCATCATGATCTTCCTTGGCGAAAGCGCCCTTCCCGTTTGATTGGCAGGGCATTGTTCGGTACAACGGCCACATTCGGTACAAGAATAGGCATCCAAAGCATTTTTCCAATTCAAATCCATGACATCCTTCGCACCAAAACGCAATTGATCAGGGCTTGTGGTATTTTCCTCAACAGGTTGACCTAGCATCAATTTTACCTCATGGGTAACTGAAGGCATAGGACTCATTTTGCTATGGGGTTCTAAGCTTGAAAAATAAGCAGCAGGAAATGCAAAGAAAATATGCAAGTGCTTGGAATAGGTCACGTATAAAGCAAAACTCAAAATCCCTACAATGTGAAACCACCAGGCCACACGTTCAATAATCAATAAAGTTGGGGTAGAAAATTGAGTGAAAAGAGGGATGAAATGCTCAGACACCACAAATGCTCCCACGGGCTCAAAATGCTCAATTTGCCTAGCTTGTAAGACTGCATCACTGGCATTCATGGTCCAAAGTGCTAACATAAGTACACATTCAATGGCCAAAATGATGTAGGCATCCTGGATGGGAAATCCTCTTAATTCCCGATGGGAATCCGATTGAAGACGCTGTACTTGACCTAATCCACGACGAAGGAAAAAAACGACACAAGCGATAAACACCCCGAATGAAAGAAGTTCGAAAAAATTCAATAAAATGGAATAAAAAGAACCTAAATAAGGGGCAAATACCCGGTGAGTTCCTAGAATTCCATCGATGACAATTTCCAAAATTTCAATATTTATCAAAACAAACCCGATATATATTAAAAAGTGAAATATTCCCACCAAGGGTTTTTGAAACATTTTCTTTTGACCAAAAGCTAAGAGAAGTACGCGTTTCCATCGATCAGCAGGACGATCTTGCAACTCAATGGATTTAGCCAACCGTACCGTGGCTATAATAAGCTTAAAGCGTTGCGCTACCAAATAACCTAAGCCAGATAGCACTAAAATAAAAAGAACTTGGAGAAAAATATGCATGATTGATGAGTGTTTTGCTGAATCTTTTTCCCTTAACGCTGTCAAGGTTTCAAACCTTGACAGCGTTGTTGAAATGCCAATAAAGCTAAGTTTTTTTACTCAAAGTTTTCATCACATTTCTGATATTTTTTACCAATTATTTTAGATTAACATTCTAGCTAATTCATGACATTTGTCTCCTCACCTTAAACCACTTACATCATGAAGAAAAACACAGAAGCTATGGTACCAGATCAATTGTACCATGTATTTAACCGGGGAATCAACAAAACTAAAATTTTCAAAGAATATAGAAACTACCGATTCTTTAAGAGAAAATATCAAAAATACATTTCACCCATCGCTGATACGTATGCCTATTGTTTATTGGGCAACCACTTTCATTTCCTTCTACGAATAAAATCCGCACAAGAAATTTTTGAGTTCAAAAAAATTAAAACTGAACAAAGAAATCAAATTGATATTTCTAGACTTATTTCCCTTCAATTTGCCACTTTATTTAATTGTTATGCCCAAGCATTTAATAAAACCAATGAACGAACTGGAGGACTATTTGAAAACCCATTTAGAAGAATTGCGGTAGAGGATGAAATTTATTTTAACCAACTTATTAAATACCTCCATTTTAATCCAGAGAATCATGGCATTGTACATGATTTCAAACAATATAAAAACTCTTCATTTTATGATATTGCTACCATGAAAAAGAGCTTTATTGACAAGGAATCTGTTCTAGAATATTTTGGTGGAATAGATGAATTCCTTCAATTTCATGAAACTAAATTGGATGAAAAAAACATTATCAGTTTACTGTTAGAATAATTCTAAAATTAATTCGTTTTCGCAACGCTGTCAAGGTTTCGAACCTTGACAGCGTTAGGAAAAAAATCATCCTAAGTTCAGCTCTTTCAAGAGAAATCTTCCCGTATGGCTTCCCTTAACTTTGGCCACTTCTTCCGGTGTACCAAAGGCCACAATTTGCCCTCCAGCAAGTCCACCTTCGGGACCTAAATCAATCACATGATCAGAAACTTTGATGACGTCTAAATTATGCTCAATTATCAAAACAGTGTTTCCCCTATCCACCAATTTCTGAAGAACTTCCAATAATAATTTCACATCTTGAAAATGTAAACCCGTAGTGGGCTCATCCAATACATATAAAGTTTTACCTGTATCTTTTTTAGACAATTCCTCAGCCAGTTTCACTCGCTGGGCCTCACCCCCAGATAAGGTAGTGGCATGCTGACCTAAGGTAATATAGCCCAAACCTACCTCTAATAAGGTTTTAACCTTCCTGTAAATTTTGGGTTGATGTTCAAAAAACTCCAGTGCCTGCTCCACTGTCATATCCAATACATCCGAAATGGATTTGCCCTTGAAACGAACTTCCAGTGTCTCCCGATTAAATCGTTTGCCTTTGCAGGACTCACATTCCACCAAAACATCTGGCAAAAATTCCATTTCAATTTTCTTTCTACCAGCTCCTTCGCAGCTTTCACAGCGCCCACCTTTGACATTAAAACTAAAACGCCCTGCTTTATATCCTCGAATTTTAGATTCAGGTAATTCACAATATAAGGTGCGAATATCACTGTACATATTGGTATAGGTAGCAGGGTTGGAACGAGGTGTTCTTCCAATGGGCGACTGATCTACTTCAATCACTTTATCAATCAATTCCAAACCTTCAATACCCTTAAAATCCTTTGGATCCCGCTTTGTTCTATCAAAATGCTGCTTCAATTTCAATACCAAAGTATCATGAATTAAGGTCGATTTACCCGACCCCGATACACCCGTTACAGAAATCATTTTTCCTAAAGGAATACTGACTGTCACGTGCTTCAAATTATTCCCGGAAGCACCTATTAATTTAATCTCCTTTTCTGAGCCTTTTCTGCGTTTTTTAGGTATTTCAATAGCCAGTTGACCGTTTAAGTATTGAGCTGTAGGTGTCTGTAATTTCAAAAATTCAGCCGGGGTTCCTTGACCAACAATATGACCACCATGCCTGCCTGCGCCTGGTCCAATATCCAATAAATAATCCGACTCCAGCATCATGTCCTTGTCATGCTCCACCACTAATACACTATTCCCCAAATCACGCAAATCCTTCAATGCTTGGATTAATTTTTCATTATCCCTTTGATGCAGACCGATACTTGGCTCATCCATGATGTATAAAACTCCTACCAGTTGAGTACCAATCTGGGTTGCTAAACGAATGCGCTGTGCCTCTCCTCCTGATAAACTTTTCATAGGTCTATCCAAGGTCAAATAGTTTAATCCTATTTGAGTCAAAAATCCAATCCGTTTTTGAATCTCTTTCAACACTTCCACACCAATTTGTTGCTGCCTTTCAGAAAGCCTTAAAAATAATCCTTCAAACCAATGCTCCAAATCTGAAATATCCATTTGGGCTAACTCCCCAATATGTTTATCGTCTATTTTAAAACAAAGTGCCTCTTTCTTTAAACGGTAACCTTGACAATCTGGGCAGGTTTTCACTTCTAAAAAGTCCTTTAACCAATCTTGCGTTTTCTCCGACCCACTCTCTTGTTGTCTTTTCAAGAAATGAATAATCCCATCGTATTTGGTCGTCCATTCTGTCCCTACATATTTTTTAGATGGCACAGGAACAGGCTCATCCGTTCCATACAACATCATTTCAACAGCTTTTCTTGGGAACTTAGCAATGGGCGTAGATAAGCCTACCTGATAGGGCTTCAGTAATACCTCCAACTGTTTGAATATCCACAAATCGCGGTATTCGCCTATGGGAGCAATGGCCCCGCGTATAATACTCAATTCTGGATCTGGGATAACAGACTCTTCCGTGATTTCTTCGATTTGCCCCAAACCATTACAGGTAGGACAGGCCCCATATGGACTGTTGAAAGAAAAGGTATTAGGGGCAGGTTCATCATAGGATAAACCTGTTTTAGGGTCCATTAAGGTTTGAGAAAAATAATGCAGCTTCCCTTTTTCATCCAGAATAAAAACCTGGCCTTTACCCAAGTTCATGGCTGTTTGTAAACTTTGGGATATTCTAAATCGATCATCCTCTTTCACCACCAATCGATCTACGACAATCTCGATGTCATGTACCTTGAATCGATCAACTTGCATTTTAGGCTCTACCTCCACAATTTCGCCATCTACCCGAACTTTAGTATAACCCCATTTGGCAATTTGAACGAATAATTCGCGGTAATGACCCTTGCGACCTTTAACCACAGGAGCTAATAACTGAACTTTCCCCCCTTGAAATTGCTGTAAAAGAGTACTGATAATTTGATCAACCGACTGCTTGACCATTTTTTCTCCCGACAAATAGCTGAATGCTTCGGAGGCACGAGCATAAAGCAAACGCAAGAAATCGTAAATTTCTGTGGTAGTACCAACCGTCGAACGTGGATTTTTGGAAGTGGTTTTTTGTTCAATCGAAATAACTGGTGAAAGTCCTTCAATTTTATCCACATCCGGCCTTTCCATATTACCTAAAAAGCTTCTCGCATAAGCTGAAAAACTTTCCATGTAGCGTCTTTGACCCTCGGCATAAATCGTATCAAAAGCTAGACTGGACTTACCTGAACCGGAAATTCCGGTGATAACGACTAATTGATTCCTAGGAATTTGAACGTCGATGTTCTTTAAATTATGCTCACGAGCACCTAAAACTTCAATGTGAGAAAACCCTGTTAAATCTTTAGGTGGCTGCATATTTAGCTTACAAATCAATCACCAAAGGTACAAAAAAAAGAGGCTGCCCTGGTAGGACAGCCTCAATAAAAATTATGAATCTTATTTATTCAATAACTCATCAAAAGTAATGCTAACATAATAGATACTACCTACTGTAGGATTACCCCATCCTGTCGTATAAGCTTCTCCTAATAAGTTAGATGCTCCTACCTTGACAATAGATTTGATACTTGCTACTTTCTTGCTTATTTGGGCATCTAATGTACTGAATGAAGGGATAATACTTTGCTGAGTTTGGTTTAAGATTTGGTTAACAAAACTTGACTGCCAAACATATTCATCTTGGTATCTCCAAACAGTACTGAAGCCCCAACCTGAACCACCAATATTGCGGTTAGCCAAAGTGATGTTGGTACGATAAGCCGGTGTATTATAGGCTAATTGATAATTGCTCAAACCACCGTTGTCATTAACCGTATTGTACGAAACATTTCCTCCTAAGGTCCAATTTGATGGAAGTCTATAATCTAAACTTAATCCCCAACCACTTGTTTTAACCAAATTGTCTACGTTAGAAGGGAATGAGAATACTTTATTTCCAACCACCGTATTATCTCTATGTTGTTGAGGTAGTTGAACTACAACTTGACCAGCCGAGAAGTTGGTAAATGTACTTTGATAATAATAGAAATCAGCTAATAAATTATTACCTAAGTTTCCTTTGTAACCAACCTCAAAGGTACGAACCTGCTCAGGCTTCCAGGCTTTGGCAGTGTACACCTCTGGCTTACCTGATAATACAGATTGTAGAGTAAATGAATTACCAGACAACTTATAACGATCTTGTACCACCGGAAGACCTCCTAATAAACGAGCAGAAGGAGTATTTAAATCAATGTATTGATCTTGCGTGGTAGGAATACGGAAACCTGTTTGGTAAGACGCTCTAAAATTAGATTGACCTACGGTATAAACCCCTGATAATCTTGGGCTATACTGACCTTCGAAATTCTCGTTCTTATCATAACGCATCGAACCTGTCAACTTAAATTTATCCTGGAACATTTTCTTAGCTAGCTGTAAGTAACCACCGTACTCATTGATCGAGAATTCTTGACCATTATCCTGACGCGCAAACAATGTACCTTCTGAATTCAAGGCATAAATTCGGTAATTAGCCCCAACAATCATTTCCAATTTATTATTTAAAGCCTCAGTGAAGTTGTACATACCTTCATAATGGTATAAGGCTGATTTGTCTAAGAAACGGGCTCCTTGAGGAAGAGGTCTACCTTTGATAGTCTCCACAGCTGAATTAAATGCTGCGGTTCCTGGAATCAAACGATTGGCATCTGCTACCGCACGGGCATTGTTATGATAGGTATTAAATGCGGCTTGCGTAGTAGCAATCGCGTTACCAACCGCCAAGGTTGGATTTCCTGTTTGTGCTAAAGTAGTTCCTAACACAGTACCAAAGTTGGTCAATGCTTGGGTAGCAAATGCACCAAAGTATTGTGGATACCAAGTAGTACTTGGCTTAGCAGCCTCATTCACTATTTGACCTAAAGTTCCCGTAGCATAAGCGTCTCCCGAATTCTCTTGAGTGGTATAAGCTCTTAAGAAGAAATTAGAACCCTTTAACTCAGCTTTGTATTGACCCATGCTAAAATTTTTGATCGAATAACGATCCGCTCCAGTATATACGGTGGTACCTTGACCATAAGAACCTTGTAAAATCAACTCCACTTTGTCATTGAATCGATAATGTAAGGCTGCATTAAATTTCATGTTGCGGTTGGCATACGAAGCTAAATCACGCTCCGCATATCCTTCACGTGAAATGTTTACATTAGGTACAATATATCCCAAAATAGCCGAAGGAGATAATAAACCACCTGTTGCTCTTGAAATCTGATTAATACCAGCAGTCAAAGGATTCGTAGGGTCACCCAAAACTGGAGTCAAAGAACTCAACATATTCACATTGGTCTCATCTCCATAAATATTAACACCATTGTAGGCTAAGTTCGTAGAACGACCACCTAGACCTAATGTTCTTCCATTTAATAAACTTTGATCACGGTAATCAGAGGCCTGCCAATCTTCTGCACTTAAAGTATTGAAATTCAATTTGAAAGCTACCTTATTATTGAAAGCCTTCGCATAGCGAATAGAAATATCACTGTAAGGTGTATTTTGAACAGTACGATTAGGAGCATCCATGAATCCTCCCTTGATTTGGGCACTTAAACCTTGATATAAAAATGGACTCTTTGAGTTCATTAACACAATTCCATTCATGGCATTAGGGCCATATAAAGCAGAAGATGCCCCTGGCAATACTTCCACATTTTCTAAGTCTAATTCAGAAATACCGACAATATTACCCACAGAGAAGTTCAAACCTGGAGCTTGGTTATCCATGCCGTCAATCATTTGAACCACACGTACGTTACCATTACTACCAAATCCTCTCATGTTGATAGAAGAAAAAGAAACCGACTGAGTGACCATTTCAACCCCCTTCATGTTACGAAGCGCATCATAAAACGATGCAGCTGGAGTTTCTCTAATACTTCTGATGTCCATTTTCTCAACCGAAACTGGCGACTTCATAACACTTTCTTCTACCCTACTGGCAGAAACAACCACATCTTGACCAAGCACTGATTGCTCTTTAAGATTTATTTTAAGGTCCGTTTTATTTCCGGTAATACTAATTTCTTGTCTTTCATAACCCACCATTGAAACAACAATGGTAAAAGGAGTTGGAGTAGATGTACTCAAAGAGAAATTACCCTTAGCATCCGTTATTGTTCCAATAACTTTGCCTTTAACAGCGATACTCACACCGATTAAAGCTTCTTTAGAGGCTGCATCTGATACTTGACCTCCCACTTTCGTTTGAGCAAGCACAGAAAAACTCATCAAAAACATCACTAAAATAGCGGGTAGGAATTTGGTAGATAGTCTTTTCATGTTGATAAATTTAGATAACAATTTAAATATGGCACTTGACCACAAACAAATCTAAGGAAGAAAATAGAATTGCGCACTCATTTTATCAAAAAATTACCAATTTTTCAATAAATACTTAAATATTAGCCTTTGGCTTAGATTCCAAAAAATAGGCCAAGGCCAAAGAACTTTAAATCCAAGGAAATTCTTGTTAGCTTTGAAATGAAATTCAGAAAAATCAATACAAATTTGTTGATTTTGAATGAATACGAATATGCCAATTAGGAATGAGGGGCTT
Organism: Aquirufa sp. OSTEICH-129A; assembly: GCF_054558355.1. NCBI lineage: Bacteria > Pseudomonadati > Bacteroidota > Cytophagia > Cytophagales > Flectobacillaceae > Aquirufa > Aquirufa sp. OSTEICH-129A. The sequence goes on from NZ_JBPXKC010000002.1 coordinate 467,688, forward strand.
ATATTGAGGTAAATTCCTAGGAAGATTCGTTCATTTGATTGAACGTTTATACGTATGAAAGACAATTTCCTTATCATCATGGCTGGCGGAATAGGCACTCGCTTTTGGCCAATTAGCAGAAGTGCAAATCCAAAGCAGTTTCACGATGTTTTAGGAGTTGGTAAAACCATGCTTCAGCAAACCGCCGAACGTTTTCAAGGTATCATTCCGCAAGAAAACATCTATGTGGTCACGAGTGAAGAATTTGCGAACCTAGTAGAAGAGCAATTACCTTTTTTAAGTAAAGAGCAAATTTTAAGGGAACCTCAACGGAAGAATACGGCACCTTGCATCGCCTATGCTACCTATAAAATCTCTAAAAAGAATAAAAAGGCAAAATTCATTGTAGCGCCTGCGGATCACGTTATTCTAAAAGAACAAATTTTTCAGGAAAACATACGAACGGCCTTAGAGGTTGCCGATGAAAATGTATTCGTAACCTTGGGCATCATTCCCACCAGGCCTGATACAGGATATGGCTACATTCAATATGTACCCAACGAACATAAAGCCCAAAAAGTAAAAACTTTTACCGAAAAGCCTAACCTGGAATTAGCCCAAGCTTTTTTAGAAAGTGGCGATTACGTATGGAATGCAGGGATTTTTGTCTTCAAATTAGCCACCTTCAAAAAAGAGCTAGAAAAGCATCAATCTCGAATGGCTGAGCAATTTGAGGAAGGTTTAAGTCATTATTATACCCAAGAAGAAGAGAGCTTTATTAAAAAGGTTTACGGGGTATGTAAAAATATCTCCATGGATGTAGGCATCATGGAAAAGGCACAAGAGGTAAAAGTCATACTTTCTGATATTGGTTGGTCAGATTTAGGTACCTGGCAATCATTGTATGAAATCAATGAAAAAGATGCCGATCAAAATGTAATTGAAGGTAATGTGATGACTTACGATACACAAAATTGCATCATTAAAACGCCAGTAGAAAAGTTAGTGGTCATTCAAGGATTAAAAGGCTTCATCGTGGCCGAACATGGAAATGCCCTAATGATTTGCCCCAAAGATCAAGAACAAGAGGTAAAGAAATTTGTGGAAGATGCCACAGCCAAAGATCCTCAGTTTAGTTAGCGTTCGCTAAATCAATTAAATCTTGAAAACTCGTTAAGACTTGAATTTTATCAGGGATTTCATGACCAAACATTAATAATTGATAACCTGTCAATAGAATATTGGTATTGGGTATTTTTTCTACCAATTGCTCTAAATAAGTCGGCATGTCATCCGGATTAGGCTGAGAGGTGAATACACTCAAGATATAATCGGGTTGATGAATCTCATGTGCGATGATCAATTCTTCGAATGGTAGCGATTGTCCTAGGTAAACGACTTGATGTTTTCTAGAACGTAAAATATAATTAGCAAAAAGTAAACCTATTTCATGCAATTCACTTTCTGGCAAATACAATAGAAACTTTTTGGCATTAGGTTTGATGCTTAAATCCAATTGGTCAATGGCCGCAATCACCTTTTGACGAATCAAATGGCTGATAAAATGTTCTTGGGCAGGACCTACCGAGCCAGACAACCAAAGGGTTCCCAGGCGCAGCATGAAAGGATGAATAATTTGGATGAGGTAATCCTCAAATCCATGCTTTTGAACAATGTTCTTAGTCAGCTGCTGAAACATCGCCTCATTTAACTCCAGCATGGAGATGGTTAAAGCTTGGATCTGATCAGGAAAATGAAGTGTTTCTTCGGATAAGCGAAGTAAATTGGCAGAGCGCTCGCTATCGCTCATTTTAGCTATTTCAGAGATTTTAAAATCCCCCCTACTTTGCAAAATGGCAATATTCAAGACCAACTTTAATTCTTCATCTCCATAGGTACGAATGTTGGTATCCGTCCTCTCAGGATTAAGAATACCATACCTTTGCTCCCAAATCCGTAAAGTATGAGCTTTTATGCCACTAAGATGTTCTAAATCTTTAATTGAATAAATACTCATGAGCTAGTTTATCTATACAGTGACTAACCTGATATGTCTAAAAATTGTTTTCAAGTTTTAAATTAAGCTTGTAAAATTATCCAATGGCCTAAGAAAAACATAAACTGTAAGAGCATTATCCACCGAAATAAGGAGGATTTACTGGTAAATTCCCCAGATTGAAAAACCCAATGAAAAAAGAAACTAGCAATCCACCAGGCACCAAAGTTTTGAACCGGAATTTGTCCACCGGACCATTGCCAAAAATCAAAGTGAATAGCTACGGGCTCAATCAATAAATCCAAAGCTGTCATTAAGCCCGCTCCTAAAGCTGCTCTTCCTATTTTTCCTCCTACGTTCCACTCTTCTACAACCGCACTAGACCCTAATACTAATATCAACCAGTTGATACCTATGGTAATGGGAACTTCCATTACCTTAAAACCCAAGGTTTCTCCATAATGGTAAACCCCAAATATTTTCCCAGTTCTTACCCCAACCACTTCCAAAAACCATGCAGCTACAACAATTCCACCCATGGTTAGGTAGGCCGACATGCTTGGTTTAGGAAAGTAAAACAAACAGATAAAGCCCGTAAACCACAAGGTTAATGGAACTAAAGAGATAAATAATTCCCGCGTAGCAGGAAGGTTCATGCCCACTAAACCTGCGGCATATAAAACAATAAGAAACCTTTTTAAAAAAACGCCAGACATATTACCTAAACCAAATTTAAATTTAAGCCCATTCTTCAGGCTTTTCTAAAACATAACCATCTTCCTTCCGTACATGCAAAGGAAACTGATTTTCTACTAATTTCTTTCTTCCTATCATTTGAAAAGCTTTTGCTACAGCCACCACTGACTCATTTCTTCTTAAAGGAGGGAAAAAGACAACTACTGATTTATCTAAAAAATGTTCATTAACACTTTGAATACAAGGTACAAAATCACTATCTCCAGAAACGACAATGGCTATATCATATTGATCTTGAAAAGCATCCATCAATAAATGAGTAGCTAAATTAACGTCTGTCATTTTTTCATTGGGGATAATCCAACTATTACCACATTTTCTACAATCGGTAAATTTCGCTTGATAAGAGCCATAAATAATATTTACACCTGTGGATTCTAAGGCTTCCAAATACGTGGTTTGCCTTTTTTGCTTCGGGGGATTATGGGTAATCCGACTCGTAAAATATTTAATCTCCACCAGTTCTTGATTTGAACGTAAAAAACTTCGAATAAGCTTCTCGACATTCAGCCACTTGCAATTTCTAAAACCAGCATCCATCATCCCAAAATATAAATTGGAACCATCGATGTAGGCCTTAACCCGATATTTTTTATCCTTCATGAATTTTTTTCTACAATGAATTGTATCTTTGTGCAAGAACTTCTTCAAAGATAGCATCTTTGGAATGATGCCCCACCTAGGTGGGGCATTTACTTTTTATGGACATCCCTATTCTTGGTATTTAAATCAAATAATTGCTTAATATCGTTGAATGAATCATTCCACGATGAAACGCTATCCCTACTTTTATCTTCTCATCAGTACCTTACTTTCATTCAGTTGCCTAGCCCAAATAGCCAGAACAGCTGAGCAGGATAGTATTTTAGCTGACCGACAAAGAAAAACACAAGCCGATTATGAGCAAATGTTACAACAATTAAGCATTACTCATATAAGACCTGGAGTCAATGGAAGTAATCCTAAGGCAGCTAATGCCGCCAATTATGACGAATCCAAAGCCACCATTTACCCAGTCCTGCCTGCCGTTTTACAGATGAAAGATGGGAAAAGCGTGGATACCAAAAGAGCGTGGTACTACCATAGAAAACCTGAAATTATAGAAGATTTTGAAAGGGAAATTTATGGCCGTGTACCCGATAATATCCCCCCTATTTCTTGGAAAATTATTGCTAAGGAAAACAAAATCATGGCGGGCCTTCCAGTGGAAATCCAGAAATTGATTGGGACTGTCGACAACAAACGCTTCCCTTCTATTTCTGTTCAAATGGAAGTAACCATAGGATTTAGAAAAGATATCAAAAAGGCCATGCCTGCCATGATGGAGTTGGCCTGGGTATTTCCTCCTGGGATGAACCGACCAGCACCTACCAACAACGAAATCCCTTGGACAGAACAAGTCATTGCCAAGGGTTGGGCTTTTGTTCAGTTAAATCCTTTGACGGTTCAAGCCGACCATGGGGCTGGACTAAAATCAGGGATCATAGGTTTAATGAATCGAGCTGAATATAGAAAGCCGGATGATTGGGGCTCCCTAAGAGCTTGGGCCTGGGGAGCTAGTAAGGTATTGGATTATTTGGAAACCATGCCAAACATAAAATATACCTCAGTGGGCATAACAGGGCACTCTCGATATGGAAAAGCAGCCGCAGTGGCTATGGCATTTGACACCCGTTTTGCCATCGGGTATATCTGTTCATCAGGGGCGGGTGGACTTAAAATTTACCGAAGAAATTATGGAGAATTAATTGAAAATGTAGCCGCTAAAAATGAATACCATTGGATGGCAGGTAATTTCTTAAAATATGCCGGTCCGCTTTCATGGAATGATTTACCCATTGATGCGCATGAATTGATAGCACTTTGTGCACCTAGACCCATGTACATTGGCGTAGGAGGAAATGGCGACAGCTGGGCAGATCCCTATGGCATGTACTTAGCAGGGAAAGAGGCTAGCCCTGTCTATGAATTGCTAGGCAAAAAAGGATTAATTTCTGATAGCGCCCCCATCATCAATGAAGCCAAGACTCAGGGTGAAATTGGCTTTCGGATGCATGATAAAGGACATGTTACAGGTCCCAATTGGCCCAACTTCATTGAATTTGCTTCAAAATACTTGAAGTAATTGGTAAATGATAAATTGTGAATGAGCAATAGTCATTGGATTGGGTGCCATTCTACATTCCCAATTCTACATTCATAATTCTACATTCTACATTCCCAATTCTACATTCTTCATGAAGAAAAGTGTCTAAAACAAAAAAAGTCCCAGCAAGAATACTGAGACTTTTTGGGCGGATGATGGGATTCGAACCCACTACCCCTGGTACCACAAACCAGTGCTCTAACCGAGTGAGCTACAACCGCCATTTGGGATTGCAAAAATACACAAATCAAGGTACATCGCAAATCCGAAGTGAAAAAAAATGGGGATAAAACCGAAATTTTATCCCCTTCTTTTATTTCTGAGCTGCCAAATATCTTTTTTCAGCTGCATTCCAATCAATTACATTCCAAAATGCATCCACATAATCAGGGCGCTTATTTTGGAATTTCAAATAATATGCGTGCTCCCAAACGTCTAAACCAATTACCGGGAAGCCTTTAACCTCAGCCACATCCATCAATGGATTGTCTTGGTTTGGTGTAGATGAAACAGCGATAGATCCGTCTTTTTGAGCTACTAACCAAGCCCAACCTGAACCAAAACGCGTAATACCCGCTTTTTTAAATTCTTCTTTGAAGGCATCAAAAGAACCAAATTTAGCATCAATGGCTTTAGCCAAAGTACCTACTGGAGCACCACCACCATTGGGTGATAAAATATTCCAGAACAAATCGTGGTTATAATGTCCACCGCCATTATTACGGATAGCCGGGCTCAAGCTTGAAATATGACTGAATAATTCCTCTAAAGATTTTCCTTCAGACGGACTACCAGCTACAGCTGCATTCAAATTAGTCACATAAGCATTGTGGTGACGATCATGGTGGATTTCCATGGTTAATGCATCAAAATGCGGTTCTAAAGCATTGTTTGCATAAGGTAGGGGTGCTAGTTCAAAAGCCATAATATAGGTTTTATTAATATGTAAATGTTATCTTAAATTTAATCCTATTCTTAGGATGCATAGGTCTTAAACAAGTAAACCAAGGTTTCGGTTCAACGACGCATCGAAAAAAATTCTTTTAACAAGGATTCAGATTCTTCTGCTCTTACTCCTCCCAGAATTTCAGTTTTTGGATGCAAGACCGACTGCCCTACTCGCTCAAAACCTCGTTTTTCTTCTTTGGCACCAAATACCAATCTTCCCAATTGCGACCAATATAAAGCTCCGGCACACATGAGGCAGGGCTCCAACGTCACGTACATGGTACAATCTTTCAAATATTTAGCCCCTATAGTTTGAGCTGCAGAGGTAATCGCAATCATTTCTGCATGAGCCGTCACGTCGGTTAATACTTCTGTTTGATTGTATGCCTTAGCTACAATTCTGCCTTGACATACCACCACGGCTCCAACGGGAATCTCCTCTTCCTCCAAGGCTTTTTGAGCTTGCATTAATGCCAAACCCATGTAGTATTCATCTTCCTGACTAAACATTAAGCGGGCATTTGAATTACTCTATTTCTCAAGTAAAAATCTAAGATCACGATGGCTGCCATGGCCTCCACAATAGGAACAGCTCTAGGAACTACACAAGGATCATGACGCCCTTTACCCGAAACGGTTATCTTGTCGCCTTTTTCATTGATACTATCCTGATCCTGCATGATGGTCGCAACGGGCTTGAAAGCCACGCGAAAATAGATCGGCTCTCCATTGGAAATACCTCCCTGAATACCACCTGAATGGTTGGTCAGGGTACGCACCGTTCCATCCGCTTCCTTGACAATCACATCATTATGTTCGGAACCTTTCTTCTCCACACCATCAAAACCACTACCATATTCAAAGCCTTTAACGGCATTGATACTTAACATGGCTTTACCTAATTCAGCATGTAATTTATCAAAAACGGGTTCTCCTAGACCTACTGGACAGCCTGTAATATAGGCCGAAACAACGCCGCCCACGGAGTCTCCTTGCTTACGGATTTCATCAATGTATTGAAACATTTGATCAGCCATCGCTGTATCAGGGCAACGCACGGCATTGGTTTCAGTTAAACTCAAATCCAATTGCTCAACAGGTGTCCCCAACTTTATCGTACCCACTTGTGAAACATAAGCTGTAATTTTTACTCCCAATTGGGCTAAAACCAATTTAGCCAAAGCTCCAGCTGCCACGCGGGCTACCGTTTCTCTAGCTGAACTACGTCCACCTCCCCTATAATCTCTTAAACCATATTTAGCAAAATACGTGTAATCTGCATGCGAAGGTCTAAACTGATCAGAGATGTGAGAATAATCTTTAGAGCGCTGGTCGCCATTCCAAACCAACATAGCTATTGGTGTGCCTGTGGTTTTGCCTTCAAATACCCCGGAAAGCACCTCTATACTATCTGCCTCTTTTCTTTGGGTCGTAATTCTAGATTGGCCAGGCTTTCTTCTGTCCAATTCTGACTGAATGAATGCTAGATCAAATGAAATTCCTGCAGGGCAACCTTGTACCACCACACCTACTGCCGCACCATGTGACTCCCCAAAGGTACTAATCTGAAATATTTTCCCGTAAATACTCCCCATATCGCTTTATTTTTTTGTTTTCCAAACCAGGAAAACTAAGACTACAAAAATTGAAAAAATGGTCAAATTCGCCAATTGACGCCAATTTACCCACCGATTCCACACCACATCATCCGAGTTTAAATTCTCTAATCCACGGTATAAACCTTCCATTTCCCGACTGGTATTTAAACGCGTGTCGGAGGGTTGACCTTGAATTTCTACATTGATTTTGGATCTTAATGTATCAAACTTTTCCGTTCGTGTGTTAAAATAAATCCAGTAAAAATACTGCTTTAATGCAAATTTACCCGGTTGTTTAGGAATAATCTGAATAATTTCTGATTTATCCCCCAACATTTTATCCATGGAAGGATACACGGAACTCTGGGTAGAGAGTCGATTAAAATCGATAAAATAATCTGATTCTAGGCCTTTTGAATCCCACAAAATACCATTTCCATCACCAATGATACTGGAACTATACAATAACTGTTCCCCTGTTTTAGCTTGATTTTTAGAAATGGATTCTCTTAACTCATAAGCACCCACGGGCACTTTACCCGCTAAGGGGTGATTAGGCAAAGACCTCGGTTGTATCAACAAGGCTGGAGATTTAAAAACTATGGGTAAGGATTTCATCTCTCCACCCACTTTTTCTTTCTTTAAAATCTGTAAACTCAGGGAAGGAATTTGAATGGGGCGATTATTTAAGGCAAAATATGTTGCCTGAAAAAACCGGTATTCCGTATATTTTTTTTGATTGATTTCTACTTTTGACACCTTCTCTACCTGCAATCCAAAACTCTCCTCCCAACAATTCCTGGGCCTTAATTGCTGAATCAACTTGGGTATTTGAATGTCATTTCGGTCAAAAGCAAGGTCCTGCGTATTGTTCTCGGGAACAAACAAGGAGAACTTCAGGGTAAACCCTTGTCCAACAAAAGGTCGAATATGATTACTAGCTACTAATAAAAAGGGTTGATTCGCCTTAGCTAAAACCTCATCTGCAATAGAGACTTCATCTGGGTTATTTTCCACCACGTTTCCATTACTCGGACTCACAGAAATATAAAATGGTTCAAACTTTTGAGATTGTTGATTCACGCTCACCTCATCGGCGGGAATGTAAAACTGCCCTACACCCAGCGGTTGATAATGCTGGGAATATATAATTCGCTGTTCTATTTGTCCATTTTGGAAATTAGAGGATTTACCCCGACTAATTCCGAGTTTTTGAAAATTGGCTAATTCAGGAAATTTATATTGGATGGCTTCGGAAGAATTTCCCGTGGCAGGAACCGTGATAGAAATAACAAAGGTCTCATCTTGGTTAATATTTTTATCCCCTATTTGTATAGCAAAGTCCACTTTACTTTGAGCTACCAAAGCCTGAAGACCTAACAGAAAATAAAGAAATACGCCCGTAAAGACAATCCGTGAATTCATTCCGGCAATTTAAGCAATTGTCTTAAGGTCTTTAGGCTTGTATCTAAAAAACTTTGAAACGGAAGGATAATCCCAATGCAGCATACCAAGTATTATCTATCTGCAGGCTTCGACCTGCGGAAACATCTAATTTTACATCATCAGAGATATAATAAGCCATTCCACCGTCTACCCATTGGTCTGTTTGGCTGGAAGAAGGCATCCTTCCAAAAACCTCGACATAAGCATATCCTCTTTTACCGATATTCATATTGGGGGCAAAACGGTATATCGCTTCCACCGTTCCATTGCTATGAACTTCTGCGCCTAGGTTATAGCCTAAACCAAAACCCTTGGGAAAATCATGTTGAATGGTAAAAACAAAATCACCGACTGAGTGGCGCTCATTATTTCGTTCACTTTCATCTCGCTTTTGATCATTGACCCGATAGTGCGCAATCAACGATACTCGAGCAAAGGACTTTTCTGGGAATAGAATTGCATACTTAAAACCTACGGCATCTGACTGATAACTAGACTGGCCTCCTTCTTGACCCCAAACGGAAGTATATCGAGCTTCCCAGCGTTTCCCTAATCCAATTTTCATCAATGAGGTGGGATAGGTTAAGGAAAGATCCCCCGATTCGATTTGTCGATTAAAACCCCATTCCATTTGAATATACCCTTTTTTGACAATAAAAGGGCATTCTGTTTGATCTGGACGGTCTGTTTCTATCCTGCCTTCCTGCTGTGCAAAAAGTGAAAAACTGGATAGGAAAAATAAGATGTAAAAGTATTTAGCTCGCAACATAGTGCGAGTTTACAAATTTTTAGTTTAATCTAAAAATTTATTTAGCCTTTCCTATTGAAAAACCGAGGGCCGCATAAAATTCACCAAACCAAATAGTCTGGGAAGCATGATCTACCGAACGCCCTGTCGTATGAACATCCCACAAATTGGTATACCCCCCTTTAAACGTGGTTTCAAAAAATAAAAGCTTGGTTAAATTCAAACGCAAACCTGTTTTGGCAGAGACTCCAGCACCGGCAAGGTTCCAAAAATTATTGGTTCCAACCGTAAATAAACGTACATCAGAACGGGGAATCACAGCCCCAATACCCAAACCTTTGATCCAATCCAATTGCAACTTAGACTTCGCTTTCTTCCAAATAGGCTGGTAATTTTCAATTTCGAGAGCCGCATAATTATAGCCATCGGTATGCTCATATTGTAGAAAATCTTTAGACTGAATAACAAATGGACTATGTTGATATTGGCCGACATAGGCTGGGTTTACCTCTATCTGTGGATTAGACACTTGTGCTTGAATTTGACCAGTAATATGTGATTCCTGATCAGGTGTGACCACATATTTCATATGATCCCAACCCAAACTGATTGACCAATTATCATGAAAAAAATAGCCTCCGTGTAAATTGAACTGAGGAATGGAAAATAAAGATGGGTTAAAGTACGTTTGAAAACCATCAAATTGGGTAGGTGCATCGCTGGCTTTGACAGCCTCCAAGGTAAAGTCATAGCCTGGACCTTGAAAACGGATATCGGAAGTAGGATAAGCCGAGCGATTATATCCCCAAAAGACAAAATAAGTACCTTTTCGATGTAAATAGTCGGTTTGTGATGAGGCAAAAAATGGAATAAAAAAAAGAAAGAATAGGATGTACTTAGGCATGAACGATGGTATAAATTGATAATAAAATGAAAGGCAGTTTACTTGGAGCCAAAAAAGCTTACAAAGCTGCTATTTTTTCCACAAAGTATGCTCATTTTATCATGATTTTCATCAGAAAATTAGGATGGAATAATCAAATTTTAGTAACATTGACGTAACTTGCATGTTCAAATTTATAATTAGAGTACCAATACTAAGCGAGAAACAAAACGCGCAAAATTGGCCATAGAATATGAAAAAATCATCACCAAAGTTTGAATACAAAACGTTTACTTTAGGTAGTGAGATAACTCAGGAGCAGAAAGAATACTTTACCAAATTTGGAGTTATTCAGTTCAAGGGTTTCATTACTGATGAAACAGCGCAGTTATTTATCCAAGAATTAGCTCAAATTGAGAAAAAATGGTTGGATGAAAAGGTGGAGAAAATCAATGGTATTCCATTAAAATTCGGTAAAGATCCACAAGGTAACGACATGATTCAGCGTATGTGTTTTACCAATAAATACAGTCCAGTTTTAGGTGAATTCCTAAAAGATCCTCGCTTTCAGCTATTAACTGAATTTTTGGCTCCTTATGATGGCCGTATCAGCGAAGATGAAAAGGATGGATTAGTATTTAATCATTATGTCAATCAACCCAATTCCAAATTCACTCAAATGGGCTGGCATACCGATAGCCCTAGAGATTTGTTTTTAGGTCAAAAGATTTTACCTATGTTAAATGTAGGTATACATTTAGATAATTGCCCATCTGCCAACGGAGGTTTGCGCGTCATTCCAGGTACACAAAACCAGAGTGTCCTTAAATTATTGTTTGGCAAGAAACAATTCATAGATCACCGCCCGGATCCGCGTGAGGTAGCTTTTGAAATTGAGCGTGGCGACTTAACCATTCATGACGGCCGTTTGTGGCACCGCGTGGAGGTATCTCCTAATTTTGGGGAGAAATCTAGAAGACGTGTGATGTACGTTCCGATCATCACAGGTAAGTTTAAACCGAAATCTGAAAATAGTAAAACCCCATTCTACCATCGCTTTGCGAAAGTAGTTCAGAAATAAAAAAAGCCCTCGAAATTGAGGGCTTTTTTTATTCTATCTTGATTCCATATAAGACTGCAAAATGATCGTCGCTGAAACGCGGTCAACCGTAGCTTTAACCCGACGGTCTTTCTTGGACATCCCTCCAGCAATCATAGCCTTCATGGCCATTTGAGAGGTAAATCTTTCATCGTGCAAATGCAATGGAATAGCAGGAAATTTCTTTTGAATCTGCTTGATGATATTCCTCACAGCTTGCGTAGAATCGGTATCAGTATTATCTAGGTTCTTAGGCATACCTATCACCATTTCATCTACTGCTTCTTTCGCCATATATGCTGACAAAAATGTCAATAACTGGTGAGAAGGTACCGTCTCCAATCCATTAGCAATGATTTGCAAAGGATCCGTGACAGCAATTCCTGTACGCTTTAAGCCATAGTCAATGGCCAATATTCTTCCCATGCTGGATGATTCCTAAGAATCGTTTTATGACAATAAACCTTTGTCGCGCAAAATCTTATCCAATAATTTACGATCGTTATCGCTCGTCAACACATTAAATGGAAGGTGAATAAACTGGTATTTACCCATGGTAAACACATATGCGTCTTTATCCTTATACACACTATTTATCATATCCCACTTAATCATCCCACCTTCTTTATCTGAGATTTTCATGAAAATCTGTCGACTGTCTATTTCATAGCGATACTTATCAAACAATTGTTTGTACTGGGCCAATTGTGTAATTCCTGTAAATTGAATCAACCAAAATAAGATATAACCAATCACACCAACGGCGATGAAAATATAAATCCAATAGTTTTTATACACAGCAGTCAGATTCAATGCCACGTTTCCAATAATCAAGGCCAATGGCAAAAAAGACCATTTCCACTGATTAGAGAAGAGTTGACGCATACACAAGCCGATGTATTTATTCTTTTCAAGAGAAAATTTCTTCGTCTTAATTGCTAAAGGGTTACTGGGTGCTTGCTGAACTCGCTGCTGAGCCCCATACATTTTGGCCATATATCTATTATTTTAATCGCTAAATAAGTCGCAAAGGTACAAAATTTGAATACTTTTTGGTAATTTCAGAGGCTATTTTGAATGAATCCCATTAGCATGAATTCCAAACAAATACTTGACGGTCCTGCTTTACTTCAAAAAATTCGCCGAATTGCCTTTCAGATTTTTGAAAACAATTTTGAAGAAAAAGAAATTATCATCGCTGGGATTGTAGGCGAGGGCTATTCTTTAGCTCAACTACTTTGTCAAAACATCTTGGAAATCTCCTCCATCAAAGCTCAGGCTGTGGTTATTCAATTAAATAAGGATGTGCCTTATGAAAGTCCTGTTCAGTTTGATTGCGATAAAAAAATTTTTGAAGACAAGGTCATCATCGTCGTGGATGATGTGCTTAATACAGGAAGAACTTTTTCTTATAGTTTAGCGCCCTTTCTCAGTATGCACGTGAAAAAGATCCAAGTAGCCGTGGTGGTAGACCGCAATTACCGTAAGTTTCCCATTTCAGCGGATTACATTGGATACCAAATGTCGACCACTCTTTCTGAGCACGTAGAGGTAGTTTTATCTGACAAAAGCAGATTAGGCGTTTACCTACGTTAGGAATTCCAAATCTCCCAGGCTTTGTCGGCCTGCCCATGTAGCATTTCTAACCCTTCATAAATCCCTCCTACCCCTTGGGCAAGTCCTTTCTCTAAAAAAGCAGTGCGTAATGGATTGTATACGATATCGTATAAAAAATGTTGACCACGTAATAAGCTATAATCCAAAGGAGGAAAAGACTCAATTTTAGGATACATCCCTAAAGGAGTTGTATTCACGATTAAGCCAACCTCATCCATGATATTTGCCAAGCTTTCATAGGAAATCTGACCTTTTTCAGGAGTTCTGGATACTTTACAAATCTCCATACCCAAATCTTCTAAGGCCGCAATAATGGCCTTTGCCGCTCCACCTTGTCCTAATACCACGGCTTTCTTCGACTTAAATTGGGCTAAGGCATCCCAAGACTCAATCGTTTGGCGAAAGCCCCAATAGTCCGTATTAAAGCCCTTTGTCTTACCATCTGGATATATTTTAATGGTATTAACAGCACCAATTTTAGCCGCGGCGGGGTCAATTTCATCCAACAAGGGCATAACTTGCTGTTTGTAAGGAATGGTTACATTTAAACCTTTTAGTATGTCTTTCTTGGCTGATGTAAGAGTCAAAAAATCTTCAATTTGTGGAATCTCAAATTGTTCATAACAATGACTTTCGGATAAACCCAATTTGACAAACTTTTCCGTAAAGTACTTTTTAGAAAAAGAATGACCTAATGGGTACCCAAGCAAACCGTACAAGTGGGAAATGGACATATTACTTTGATGAGAATTTTTGCTTAAGAATACCCAAGATAATTGGCAAAACGGAAACGCCAACTATCCCCAACACCACTTTTTCAAAGTTGGATTTTACCCATTCATTATCGCCTAAAAAATAACCCGCTAAAGTGATGCTTGTCACCCAAAGGCAAGCTCCAAGAAAACCAAATAACAAATAAACGGAATAGGACATCCGGCCAGCACCCGCCACAAAAGGCGCTACAGTACGAACTATAGGCACAAAACGAGCGATAATGACTGTTTTGACTCCATATTTCTCATAAAACTTTTCTGTTTCCTCAAAATGAGACCGTTTCAAAAACAAGATTTTATCCTTGGAGCGAACATAAGCACTAAAATATTTTCCCATGAAATAATTGACCTGATCTCCACTTAAAGCAGCTAAAATCAACATGGGAATAACAATGGCAATAGAAAGCTGACCACTGGCCGCTGCAATTAATCCAACTGAGAATAATAATGAATCACCGGGTAATAAAGGCGTAACAACTAAGCCTGTCTCCATAAATACGATGGCAAACAATAAGGCATAAGTCAATGAACCGTGGGCTGCGATAAACTCCGTCAAGAAATGCAATGGATCTTTTAATAGATCTAAGGCTTGCTGTATCATGTTTGTTTCAATTAGATAACATAAAAAACCCCGAATATTCGGGGCTTAACTTTATTTGGTTAAGAAATGGTCAAAGGTGTCTCCCCGTAGTCCAAGTCGGATGGTTTCTAATGAAACAACCTCATTAGGAGCAATATTTCCTACGTTGACATTGGCACCAACCAGTTTAACAAACCATACTTGTTGTGATTTTTGAGGTGCCTCCCAAATGATACTTTCTTCCGGAATTTCCGTTAATATTTCTTCCACTAAACCTTGACGAACCTCTCCCGATGAACGGAATAGTCCCACATTTCCTCCTTCTCTAGCTTCTCCAATTACCTTCCAAGCACCCGCTTCCAATTCCATGCGCATTAATTTAATCCACTTATAAGGAGGAATAATTTTTGCCTCATCTTTAGAACCCACTTCAGAAAGTACAGTCACCTGCTGAGAAAGTTGACGTATATACTCACACTTAACATCTGAATTCATTTCGACGGAACCGTCTGAAATCTCTGCATATTCCATGCCATATTGATCTAACACACGGCGGTATTCATCTACCTGCCCACGGATGTAAAATGCTTCAAATAAGGTTCCACCGAAATAAACGGGGATACCTGCCGACTTATAAATAGCTAATTTCTCTTTTAAATTAGGGGTAACATAAGAAGTCGCCCAACCTAATTTGACTAAATCCGTATAACTTCCCGCTACTTCTAAAAAATCTTCAACTTGTCGAAGGCTAAGCCCTTTGTCCATGACCATGGTCAAGCCCTTCTGACGCGGCTTTTCAAATCTTTCAGGTATTTGCGATAAATTATAGTTCATATAGAAACAAGCATTAGGTTATTTGTTGACTGTTATTTTCCTGCTATCCTACAAAAATAAGCATAACATCTGATTGAGCCAAACCTCTAATAATCCAATTCTCCTGAAAGCTCAAAAGAAGATATCCTTTTGTATATTTGCAAAAAAAATAAGAAATGAAAAAATCGTTTTTGCTTTTGATTTTTAGTAGTCTTTTTATG
Source organism: Aquirufa sp. OSTEICH-129A (assembly GCF_054558355.1). Lineage (NCBI taxonomy): Bacteria > Pseudomonadati > Bacteroidota > Cytophagia > Cytophagales > Flectobacillaceae > Aquirufa > Aquirufa sp. OSTEICH-129A. Next base: position 483,291 of record NZ_JBPXKC010000002.1, read on the forward strand.
TCCATGAGTATGGCTGAACCACCAAGTGATGTCATTTTAGGGGATTGGATATCTCAACTAAAAGATGGCAAAATCACGGTGTATAAACAAGGGGATAAATATTACGGAAAGATTTCTTGGAGTAAAACTCCTGGAAAAAAAGATGTAAAAAATCCAAATGAAGCCCTAAGAAATAGGGATTTACTTGGATCTGTCATTTTAAAAGATTTCACATTTACTGGTTCAGCTTGGGAAAACGGAACTATTTATGATCCGCATTCAGGGAAAACCTATGACTGCATTTTAAAAGTTAAAGATAATAATAAGACCCTCGATATTAGGGGATTTGTGGGCGTGGCTATGTTTGGAAGAACTAGCACTTGGACCCGTCCTTAATAAAAATTATATATCACCGCCTATCCAAATATCCATATGAAAGCAAATGACAAAGCCATTGCATTTTTGTCTCAGTACATTGGCAAAAAAATGGCACATGAAAATCCGAATCCCATTACACGTTATTTAGATGGAATTTTAAAATCGGTCTCCGCGGGTTCCATGACGGCTGAATTTGAGGTTAGGGAAGACCAATGCAATCATGCCGGGGTATTACATGGTGGAGTTATATCCATGCTATTGGATGAAATGATGGGGACTACGCTAATCACCTGTGATATAGAACATTTGTATGTCACCATCAACTTGAGCATAGATTTTCTGTATGGAGCTAAAGCCGGAGAAAAAATCACGGTAGTTTCAGAAGTGTTCCGAGTGGGTAAAAAAGTAGCCAATGTGGAAGCCAAAATGTTCAATGCCGAAGGCAAATTATTGGCCAAAGGATCTAGCAATTTAGCTGCCACATCCATTCCATTTAAAATGTAATTAGGATAAAATTTGGTATACCAAAAACGCGGCTAAATAAGCCAAAGTGGTCATGTAACCGAACTGAATTAAGGGGTATTTCCAAGATTTCGTTTCACGGTAGGTAGTAGCTAAGGTACTCATGCATTGCATAGCAAAGGCATAGAATATCAAAAGCGAGAAGCCTAAAGCAGCATCGTACATAGGTTTTCCTGTATCAGGATTAATTTCAGCACGCATCCTATTTTTGATGGTAGCATTCTCGTCATCTACTTCGCCGCCCAGGCTGTATATCGTTGACATTGTACCAACAAAAACTTCACGTGCTGCAAATGAGGTGATCAAGGCAATACCGATTTTCCAATCATATCCCAATGGTTTGATGGCGGGTTCAATCAATTTACCAAAATGGCCTGCGTAAGAATTCTCCAATTTCTCCGAAGCAATCTTATTGCTTAAATCTACTCCGCTCAGGCTTGGGTTGTTCAATCGAACTTGCTCTTCAATTTTGGACATACTATCACCCGGGCCATAACTAGCAAATACCCATAAAACAATGGAAATAGCCACAATGATTTTTCCTGCTTCGAATACAAATGCTCGAACAGAATTATAAATAGAAATAGCTACGTGCTTAAAACGAGGACCTTTGTAAGTCGGCAATTCCATGATGAAATAACTTCTTTCTTTGGCTCTCAAAATTTTCTTCAGCACCCAAGCAGAAAGTAAGGCCATAAAAAAGCCTAATAAATATAAACCAAACAAGGCTACTCCTTGCAGATTAAACACTCCAAAAAGAGTGTTTTTCTCGGGCACAACCAAAGCAATTAAAACCGTATAAATAGGTAGCCTAGCTGAACAAGACATCAAAGGTGTAACCAAAATGGTGATCAAACGATCTTTCCAAGAACCAATGGATCGGGTACTCATGATGGCAGGCACTGCACAGGCTATACCTGATATTAAGGGTACTACCGATTTGCCATTTAATCCAAAACGTCGCATCATTTTGTCCATGATGAACATCACGCGCGACATATATCCGGTTTCTTCCAACATGGAAATGAAGAAGAACAAAAAGGCAATTTGAGGTACAAATATCAATACTCCACCAACTCCAGCAATCAAACCGTCGGTCAATAAACCCGTTAAAGGAGATTCAGGTAATATTCCTTTTAACCAATCATTCAACTGGGCCACCCCTCCATCAATCAAATCCATGGGATAGGTTGCCCATGTAAATACCGCTTGGAACATCACAAATAGAATGGCCAAGAATATCACATATCCCCAGAATGAATGAATAAATGCTTTATCTAGGCGATCGGTCCAAGTCTTAACTGGTTCAGCATCCCATTGGCGATTCAGATTGATCACACAACGCTCCACGACCTCGGAAATCTGCTCATAGCGCTTAACCGTTTCTGCTGATTTGTATTTCTTTGGTTCAAAATGATGTTTCTCCATCAAATGATCAAAAGATTCCCGCTGTGCTTGATCAAACATTTTCATTCGATCATGCTCCATCAACCATAAAAGTGATCGATAAGGATCCGCTTCTCCAAACTGTTTTTGCACATCTTCAATCAGAGCTTCCTCCACAGGTAAGGGCAAGGCATCATTGGAAGCATATCGATGTTTCAAGGTTTTGACAACCGCAAGCTTCAAGCCACCCACACCAATTCCTTTTTTGGCATTGATTTCTGCCACTTCCACATTCAACTCACGAGCGAGCTTCAACGAATTAATCACAAATCCCTGATTTTCAGCTACATCTATCATATTCAAGGCCAAGACGGTCGGAATACCGAGATCTCTTACTTGAGAAAATAACAATAAATTACGCTTTAAATTGGAAGCATCCGCCACCACGATTGCCATGTCAGGATAATCTGGATGATTCGGATTAGCTAAAATATTGATGACTAATTCTTCATCAATTGATTTAGGATAAATGCTGTATATGCCTGGTAAGTCCAGAATTTCGATATTTCGGCCTGGTTCTAATTCCCAAACACCGGTTAACTTATCCATGGTTACCCCTGGAAAGTTCCCTGTTTTTTGGTTCAATCCTGTCAACGTGTTGAACAAAGAGGATTTCCCAGCATTTGGATTACCAATAAGCGCTATTCTGGTTACGTTAGCCAATGTAATTTTATTTTCGTTTGATTTGAATGGTAGCCGCTTCTTCTCTTCTCATGGTTAAGGTATAACCAGAAACTTTTAAGGCAATCGGGTCACCAAATGGTGCATGATGCGTTAATATCACTTCGGTACCGGGCAAGCAACCCATTTCTAAAAGCTTTAATGAGAGAATTTCGTCTGTAAACCCTGTAATTTCCCCATGTTCTCCTATCCGTAAATCCGCCAGTGTTAGCATAAACAAACCTCCATTCTTATTTAGAATAATTCAAAATTAGGCACAAATGTACTAAGTATTTCCGAGCTAAAAAATGATAATTCTTAGTTTTAAATAATTTGATTTTAATTCCCCAAAATACTCCTTGGAATATTCATCAAAGCCAACTTTCTGTCGTAAATTGCAGGTCCTTTAAAATATTGACATTGATAATGCTTCAGGAGATCAAGGTTTTGTTTCAAAAAGAATTACAAATGGAATGGCGTCAAAAATATGCCGTTCACGGTTTGTTGCTTTACTTGGCTTCTACCATATTCGTTTGTTATTTAGCTTTCAAGGCCAAGCAAGAATCCATTAGTCCGATTACCTGGAATGTCCTTTTTTGGGTTATTTTGCTCTTTATCGCCATCAATGCCATCGGTAAAAGTTTTACACAAGAATCATCCCAGCGGGGTCTGTTTTATTATACATTAGTAAAACCAGAATCCGTCATTTTTTCTAAAATCCTCTATAATTCCATCCTAATGATGGGTATTTCGTTGATAGGAATCTTCATGTACTCTTGGGTAATGGGAAACCCTGTAGGAAATATGTCGCTGTATGTCATTGCCCTGATACTAGGATCTATTGGATTCGCTTCAACCCTTTCCTTGGTTGGTGGGATTGCCGCACAAGCTGAAAATACCTCTACCCTGATGGCGGTATTAAGCTTCCCTATCATCATACCCTTATTGTTATTTTTGTTAAAGCTTTCCAAAAGTGCTTTAGATGGGATTTCAATCTCAGAAAACTGGGATGAAATTGCGGTTTTAGCTTCACTTGATGTGATTGTCATCGTTTTATCTGGTATACTTTTCCCTTATATATGGAGACATTAAAAAAACAGTATTGGAAATGGGCCGGCATGCTATTGCTGGTTTACACCATGTACATGGGTTTTGCAGGGCAGGTGCCCCGCCAAGCTATTTTGAATGAAACTGTTCGTAATCTATACTTCCACGTAACCATGTGGTTTAGTATGATTGCCCTCTTAGGCGTGTCCGTGTTTCATTCCATCCAATATTTACGCAAATCTGACCCTTTGGATGATTTAAAGTCAAATGCCTATGTCATTACAGGACTTGTATTTGCTACCTTGGGTTTACTTACGGGCAGCATTTGGGCTAAATTTACATGGGGAGATTGGTGGACGAATGACCCAAAACTAAACTCGGTAGCCATTGGGATGTTAATTTATTTAGCTTATGTTTTGGTTCGTTCTTCTTTACCGGATGAACAACAAAAAGCGAGAATATCATCTGTTTACAATATTTTTGCATTCATCATTTTCATGGTCCTGATTTGGATACTTCCCCGCATGACGGATTCCTTACATCCGGGAAATGGAGGAAATCCTGGTTTTAATTCCATGGATTTGGACAATCGAATGAGGATGGTATTTTATCCGGCCATTATAGGTTGGATGTGCCTAGGTTTTTGGTATGCTCAATTACGAATCAGAATCCGAAAAATTGAAGTTTTATTAGAAGAAAAAGAACAAGCATGAAAAAATATAGTTTAACCTTATTGTTCAGTTTAACCTGTTTTCTTGGTTTAGCTCAAAGCGACATTGAAATGGCGGATAACTTTCGCGCTGATGGCAAAATCTACGTGGTGATTGCCGTAGTTCTCGTTATTCTCTTGGGATTATTCATTTACCTGATAAGTCTCGATAAAAAGATTAGTAAGCTCGAAAAGCAAGTCAATAAATAAAAATATGAAAAAGACACATATCATTGGTCTGATTCTAATTGCAGTGGCTATTGGAATTATTTTGATTACCACAGGAGATGCCAGTACCTATGTGGGTTTTGATGAGGCAGAGCGTATATCACAAAATGACCCCAATCAAAAAGTCCATGTGGTAGGTACCTTAAAAAAAGATTCCCAAGGAAAGATTGTGGGGATGCATTTTGACCCCGCAGTGGATGCTAATCGCTTGGAATTCATTGTTCAAGATAGTTTAGGAAGAGAAAACCAAGTGGTTTATGCTGCTCCCAAGCCTCAGGATTTTGAACGTTCAGAGAAAATCGTTTTGGTGGGAAGTATGAAGTCCGACAAGATTTTTTATTGCGATAAAATTTTATTGAAATGCCCTTCTAAATATCAGGAAGGTAAAATTTCGGCTGATTCAACAGCCACATATGAAGCAAAAAAACAATTATGATACACGAGACAATCGGATCAGTTGGTCACCTATTAGTCATCATATCCTTTGTAACTGCCCTTTTGGCAACTTTCTCCTATTTCAAAGCCACTCAAACGGCTGATGAATTAGCCGCCAAAGATTGGGTAAAATTAGCCAGAGGCATTTTTATCCTTCACCTCCTAGCGGTGATTGGTGTAGCATCTAGCCTATTTGTCATTATTTACAACCATTATTTCGAATACCATTACGCCTTCTCCCATTCATCTAAGGCTTTACCAATGGCATTCATGATTTCATGCTATTGGGAAGGACAAGAGGGCAGTTTCTTGCTTTGGATATTCTGGCAAGCGATTTTGGGCGTGATTTTGATGGTCAAAAACCCCAAATGGGAAGCACCCGTAATGACGGTATTTGCCCTAGTTCAAACCTTTTTGACTTCCATGATTTTGGGCGTCATTCTTCCTTACATTGATCTAAAAATTGGCTCATCGCCCTTTTTATTATTGCGTGAAGCCCAGCCAGATCTTCCGGTTTGGAGCATGCAACCGAATTTCATTCCGAAAGACGGACGTGGATTAAACCCTTTATTGCAGAATTATTGGATGGTGATTCACCCTCCTACCTTGTTCTTAGGCTTTGCTTTAACCTTAGTTCCTTTCGCTTATTTGATAGCTGGTCTATGGAAAAAGCAATTAACAGAATGGATTAAGCCGGCCTTGCCTTGGGCTCTCTTTGGAGCAGGAATCTTGGGTATTGGTATCATGATGGGGGCATATTGGGCCTATGAAACCTTGAACTTCGGAGGGTATTGGAACTGGGACCCGGTAGAAAATGCCTCTTTTGTGCCATGGTTGGTGCTTATTGGTGCTATTCACACCATGATTGCCTACAAGCATTCTAGTGCAGCCTTAAAAACCTCCATCATCTTGGTGATTGCCACCTTTATCTTAGTCTTATATTCTACCTTCCTAAATCGCTCAGGTATTTTAGGAAATGCGTCTGTTCACTCATTTACAGACCTGGGATTATCTGGACAGTTGCTCATCTACATGTTAACTTTCTTGTTTGTTGCTATATTCTTTGCTGTCAAGCGATGGAAAGAATTACCGGTAGACGAAAAAGAGCTAGGAGTTTACTCCCGTGAATTCTGGATTTTTGTAGGGGCTTCCATATTAGGACTTTCTGCATTCCAATTAATTTTTACTACCTCCATCCCGGTATACAATAAAATTGCAGAAGCTTTTGGCATCGTATCAAATATTGCATTACCAGCTGATCAAGTAGAGCATTACAGTAAAATTCAAATTTGGATCTTCATTGCGATTGCTGCTTTAAGTGCGGTAGGACAATACATCTGGTGGGGAAAATTGAAAGAATCCACCTCATTTAAGCCGCTTACAAACTCGGCTTTGGTAGCTACATTATTTACTGTACTTTTTGTCAACCTAGGCAAGGTCTACACGATTTCCTATATCTTCTTATTGTGGACCAGTTTATTCTCGGTCATCGCTAATTTCAACATACTGATATTCTTAATTCGCCAGCGTTTCAATTTGGTAGGAGGAGCTATGGCTCACGTGGGTCTTGCAGTAATGTTGATTGGTATCTTATTTTCATCTGGATATTCCAAAGTCGTTTCACTGAACCGTTCAGGTTTCGCTATTTCCAATAAAGTGGAGCAGTTTACGAAAGATGACAACAAGGAGAACAAGGAAAATCTTCCACTTTGGTTAGGCCAAGGGGCACAAATGCAAGATTATTTGGTTACCTACAAAGGCCGCATGATTGAGCTAAGAGGAAAGCCAGGATATTACCCTAGAAAGGATTTTGAAATCATTGAGGGTGATTTCCATGCAGTAGCTCTACGTAATGTAGAAAAAGATGGCCAATTGATTGCCAAAAAAGGGGATACTTTAACCGTAGAACCAGAGAATACCTATTATGAATTAGAATTTAAAAATGCCGAAGGGAAATCTGTTTCATTATTCCCGCGCTGGCAAGTAAATCCTAAAATGGGTACAGCCATTTCTCCCGATGTAAAACACGCCTTGAGCCACGACATCTATACTTACGTTTCGCTTGATCCTAGATTAGCAGCAGAAGCAGGAGAAGAAAAACAATGGAGTCAAACGGTGAACTCCACGGTTAGTATTGGCGATACTTTGTTCCTAAATGATTTTGTAGCTGTATTGCAAGATGTTTCTCGTGTTAATACGGTGGAAGATATGACTTTAGGTCCGAATGATGCCGCTGTGAAAGCACAATTCCTGGTCCTTGGAAAAAACTTCCAGCAATTCTCCCTAGCTCCACTTTTCATCATTAAAGGTGGCATGGTGGCCATGCCGGCATTTGAGAGCGAAGAAACGGGAATTAAAATTAAATTCACGGCCATAAATCCTAAAACCCAACAGTTTAGTTTTGCGGTAAATACGACCCAACAAGATTTGATTATCATCAAAGCCTTAGAAAAACCCTACATTAATTTGGTATGGGTAGGATCCATTTTGATCTTTATGGGATTATTTGTGGCCATGTACCGTAGAATGCAACAACCAAAAGTAGCATAATCACATGACTAGGAAAGAGATTATCATATTGTCAGCTGGCATAGGTTTTTTTATCATTTGGATCATTGACTTAAATGCTCCAACACCTGTTGAAATCAAAGGAAATTTTTGGTTAGAGATTTACTTTCATTATGTTTGGCTTATGTTTGCTCTAGGTTCACTCCTTTACTTTCAATATTCCAAGAATTTGCGCCTCAAGGAAGAAGAAAAAAAAGCGGGAGAGTCCAAACAAGATATCCGTAGCCGAGCTATGAAAAGTAACAAGCGCAAAAACTAATTTAAATGGACCCAGATCCCGGATTATATACCACTCAAGTAGCTGGAATAATCATTTCAATGATATTCTCTGCCTTCTTTTCTGGCGTAGAAATGGCCTTCGTTTCCTGTAATAAATTATACTTTGAGCTCAAAGCGAAGCAAAATATTCTGAGCGCCAAAATCATTTCCAATTTTAACCAATCACCCTCTCGATTCATAGGAACTATGTTGATTGGTAATACTTTGTCCCTCGTGGCCTATGGTATTTTCATGGAGGAGTTTTTGCACCATCAAATTTTACATTACATCCCATTACTTCAAAATGAAATCCTGGCACGTTTATTAGCTTCCATTGTTGCCACCATTCTCATTCTCATAACTTCCGAATTTACCCCAAAAAGTATTTTCCTCATTAACCCAGACGTCATATTGGAGTTTTTGGCTATCATCATTTGGATTGTATATGCTTTAATGTTCCCTTTAGTCTGGGTGACAGTTGGTTTATCTAAATGGTTTATTACCCGAGTTTTACGACTAAACTATTCGGAAGAAAAACCCGCTTTCGGTCTGACAGACCTAAATAACTATTTACAAAATTTAAATCGCAAGGTTTCAACGGAAGAGGAGGCGGAGGTCGATACCAAAATCTTTCATAATGCCCTGGAGTTTAAACAAGTAAAAGTGCGTGATTGCATGATTCCTAGAACAGAAATCACCGCCATAGATTTAGAAGAAGGCATAGAGGGTCTCAAACAAGTATTTATTGAATCAGGGCATTCCAAAGTATTGGTCTATAAAGAGAGTTTAGAAGATGTATTGGGCTATTGCCACTCATTAGCCCTATTTAAAAAACCCAAGGATATTCAATCGATTCTTACCAGCATATTGATCGTTCCCGAGGCTATGCCGGCCAACGACCTGATGCTGAAGTTTTCCAAAGACAGAAAATCGCTGGCCCTGGTGGTGGATGAGTTTGGAAGCACATCGGGCCTAGTCAGTATGGAAGATGTCATGGAAAAGATTTTTGGGGAAATCCAGGATGAATACGATGATTCGGAAGATTGGGTAGAAAAGAAATTGGATGAAAACACCTACCTACTATCAGGAAGACACGAGATAGATTACCTCAATGAGAAATATGACTGGAACCTTCCTGAAGGCGACTATGAAACCTTAGGGGGCATGCTAATCAGTTTGTATGAGGATATTCCGCAAGCCAATGAAATCATTACCTTGAATCCTTTTCAATTTCAGATTTTAACGTCCACTGAAACAAGAATTGACACGGTAAAATTGACCATAGTTGGTAAGATTTCTCCGAAAGAAGAATCAAAAATTAAACACTAATTTTCTAGTACCCGCTGTAAAGTTTGGCATTTCATCACCGTTTCCTGCCATTCCTTTTCTGGGTCGGAGTCTTCCGTTATACCACAACCGGCAAAATAGGTAGCCCGACTTTTTCCTTCTACTTGTTCTACTTTAAGGGTTCTTAAGTTAACAAATAGGTGGATTTCATCTCCTAAATTGACTGGACCTAGGTATCCAGAATACAATTCACGAGCATGGTTCTCCGCTTCTGAAATCCATTCAATTGCTTCCTGTTTCGGAGTCCCACATACCGCAGAAGTAGGATGCAATAGCGACAATAATATACCCGGCAATTGTGAAAAGTGTAAGGCCTTGGTATCTACTTTAAACTCGGTTTTTAAATGCAGGAGATTTCCTGCCAAAATCGTTTTAGGACCAATCTCTTCATATTCCCTCAAACGGATTTTCTTAAAACATTCGATGATGTAGCGACAAACATAAGCTTGTTCCTCGATTTCCTTTTGAGACCAACGTGCATTTTGAGGAGGAATTATTTGTCCACTAGGGTCTAAGGCAGATTGGGTACCTGCCAATGCGATGGTACGAAAAATCCCTTGAGCATCTTGCTCCACCAAAGTTTCTGGTGTAGCGCATAGCCAAGTACTTCCCAATTCAGGTATATATAAGGCGCAAACAAAGGCATTGGGATAGGCTTGGCATAATTGTCCGAAAGCCTTTAATGTGGAAAAGTCTCCCTGAAATTCAACCTCATCGGTTCGAGAAAGTACTACTTTTTGAAAATGCCCAGATTGAATTTCTTTGATGGATTCACTGACCCAATGGGTAAAATGCTGATGTTTTCGATCATTTTCCTCCGAATTATGTTGGGGTTTCCAAGTGGAACCAAGCACTTCATCCGACTCAATAGACTCCTCAAGCAATATGTCCGATTTAAGAAAATAAGGCAAACCAATGAAAGGAGCTACTAAAAAACCTGCCGGAAAAGATTCTAAGTCTAAAGAACCGAGCTTCTCTCCTCCCGAAGAATCAACTAAAAAATACCGTTTATCGCTCTTGGGTAATCTCCAAACAGCCATGCCTCCACGCTTTTGTTGCGTATCCTGCCACAATTGTTCCCAATCGAGCAAAGAGGTCATCGTTTTTGGAATTGCGTTAGGCATATATTGGGGTATCGAATTTCAAAGTTAATCAAATAGCTAATTTGATTCCGAATTGGATAAGAATTTTACAAAATTCAACTAATGATACACTCAAAAGGTTTTAATACAACATTTACCTCAGAGAGTGCTTGTTTCAAAATGGTATAGGATTTCTTTTTCTTCTCCCCATCAAAAATATAGGTTGCCACCATTAATTCATCAATGCCCGTTTCTTCAATAAAATCCCCTAATTTTTCTTGTAAAGTTTCTTGACTTCCATAAAAACTACATGCCAACATTCTATCGGCCATGGTTCTTATTTCTGGAATTTGATACGCTTCTGGTAATGGGCCCGGAGGGGCTAAAGGCACGCGACGGTTTGTGATGATGCCCACAAACATACGAATCAAACTACTACGAAGGAAAGATGCCTCCTCATCAGTATCGGCACCCACGACATTCACACAAGCCATGACATAGGGTTTATCCAATAGGGCAGAAGGAATAAAATTCTTTCTGTAAATATCGATAGCCGTACGGAATTGGGCAGGAGCAAAATGAGCCGCAAAAGCATAAGGTAATCCCATTTTCGCAGCCAAATAAGCGGAATCAGTACTTGAACCTAAAATCCAGATAGGTACATCGATTCCTTCGGCAGGGAATGCCCTAACTTGCGCTAAGCTATTTTCTTCACTGAAATACATTTGTAATTGCTCCACATCTTTTGGGAAATGGTAGGCCGTATCCATATTATCCCTTCTTAGCACTCGAGCAGTTTGTTGGTCCGTTCCTGGAGCGCGCCCCAGTCCTAAATCAATCCGATGGGGATAGATGGATGCCAGGGTGCCGAACTGTTCGGCAATGACTAAAGGACTATGATTGGGCAACATGATACCACCGGAACCTACCCGAATCTGGGATGTTTTTCCCGCCACATGACCAATTAAAACAGAGGTAGCCGAACTAGCGATGAACTCCATATTATGATGTTCTGCTAACCATATTCGCTGATATCCCAATGCCTCCGCATGTTGAGCTATTTCCACCGTTCTATCGATGGCCGTTGCAGCTGTTCCTCCTTGTGGAATAGGAGCAAGTTCCAAGACAGAAATGGGTATTTGACGCATTTTGAAATAATTTACAATAAAAGATTAAAACGATAAGCTTCCAGATTATGTTCCCTTGGTTTACTATAATTTCACCTGCCGACTATAATACAGGTCATCTACTTTGCCGTCAAGGTCGAAATCTTCTATTCCCCAAAATTCAACCTGCTTTTTCTTGATTTTCAGTTTGAATTTATAGGTGATACGCTTAGGAATGGTGTCCTGAATGATCAAAGTATCTTGCTTAATGGTCCATGTTCCCGCAGGATCATAGGTTGTTTTTCCTTGTAGGTTTCGGTGCAAAGAATGATACCGCCCGTCAGCAGCATAGGTAGTTTGAATGTTCTTCGCCTTCATTTTCGCCTCCCAATCTTTGGCCAGCACTTCCATCTGAAAAGTAGAATCCGTGTTTTTATAGGTAGGCATGGATATTTTCAAATGAGCTATCTCCCAAGTACCAATGATGGCTTTGGATGTGGGTTGACTGCAGGAAAAGGTCAGTAGGCTAACAAGTACGATGAAAGCTCCAAAAAGGTTTTCATGTGTTTTCATCTAGATTTGGTCTAACACAAATTACCAATATTTACGCCGACAATATCGCCACGGTCAAACGGCTCACACAGACTAAGTCGCCCTGCTCATTGTGAATTTTAATATCATAGACGTGCATGCTCCTGCCTATCCGAATGGGGCTGCAGGTACCTATCACCCAACCCTCTCGAACTGATTTCAAGTGATTGGCATTGATTTCTACTCCTACTGCTTTGATGCTTGCAGGATCCTTAGCCACCAACATGGTGGCAATGCTGCCCATTGTTTCTGCCAAAACTACGGATGCCCCACCGTGCAATAGACCAAATGGTTGCTTTGTCCGATGATCTACAGGCATACTAGCTGTGAAATAATCCGGGTGAATTTCTAAAAATTCAATTCCTAGATGTTCAATCATATTGCCCTGGCTGAAGCTATTCAGTTGTTCGATCGTGATGGATGTATTAAACATATATTTCGTATTTTTGTGCCTAAAATTCGCAATAATTTACTAATTCCAATCCCAATTCGCCTTTTTTATGCACCCTATCAAAGACATTTACTTAATTCGCCACGGAGAAACTGATTATAATAGAATGGGGGTGGTGCAAGGAAGTGGCATTGACGCCCATTTGAATGAATTAGGCCGTCGACAAGCACAGGCGTTTTTTGATCATTACGGTGATTTATACTTAGACAAGATTTATACCTCTGCTTTAGTCCGTACCCACCAGTCGGTAGATGGCTTTATCAAGAAGGGAATTGCTTGGGAACAACACCCTGGATTGAACGAAATTTCCTGGGGAAATAAGGAAGGGAAGTCGCCCAACACGGAAGACGACCTTTACTATAAAAATTTAACCAGAACTTGGCGAGAAGGGAACATTCATGTACCTTCGGAGGAGGGAGAGAGCCCGGTGGAGGTTTTGGAAAGACAAAAACCCGTAGTTGATTTAATCCTATCTAGACAAGAAGAGCAGGCCATTTTAATTGCGATGCATGGTCGAGCGATGCGGGTTTTATTGACACATTTGTTTGAACAGCCTCTACATAAAATGGATGATTTTGCACATAGCAATCTCTGCTTATACCATTTACAATACTCTTATCCCGATCGTGCTTTTAAATTGGTAAAAGGTCCATTAACGGAACATTTAAAGCACTTGCCAGATTCTATGTAAATATGAAGAGACAAAAGCTGTATTGGGTATTACAATTTTCCGGCTGGTTTGCCTGGACACTCAATGAGGCTTTGTTGTACACCATGCAATATGGCTGGCGTTGGGCTTGGCTTTATGCCTTTGTGGGCAATATTTCTTTGGCTATTTTACTGACACATCAATACAAACAGATTACTCAAAAATACCAATGGCAGAATTTTCCGCTATTTAAATTATTGAGGAGGAATTTACAGGCGCTTTTGACCATGGCCTCCATCCTTTTAGCCTTTAATTTACCTCTCGATTTCGCCTTATTGCAAGAAAACTATGAAGTCAAATTGAATACCTTCATCATTCTACAATACCTATTTAACTTCATGAAACCGCTGGCCATTTGGCAGTTAATTTATTTCTTCTTTCAATACTCCCAAAGAAAACTGGAAATCGAAAGGCAAAATGACCAACTGGAGAGAACCATACAGGAGACAGAAGGCAAAGTCCTTCGGGCTCAAATGAACCCTCACTTTGTGTTCAATGCCCTCAATAGTATCCGAGCATTAATTACAGAGGATCCCAATAAAGCCAAGAGAGGAATTAATCAATTGTCGAAATTATTACGAAGTTCCTTACTGACTGAAAGGAAAAAAACGATTCCCCTAGCAGAAGAAATAGAAACCATTGTGGATTACCTTTCCCTGGAAAAAATACGGTATGAAGATCGCCTTTTCTGGGATGTTCAGATTCCCAAGGAGGATTTAAAAGCGGAGGTTCCTCCCATGATTTTACAAACATTGGTAGAGAATGCCATCAAACATGGTATTTCTCATTCAGTCAAAGGAGGTACCATTCTTATCAAAGCCTACAAGGAAGGAAATTTATTGCATGCCCATGTCATTAACCCCGGAAGCATTAAAACCAAAGAAAGCGAAACTGGCGTAGGAATGAAAAATTCCATTTCTAGATTGAAAATTTTGTTTGGTGAGACCGCTCAACTAAGACTTAAGCCATTCGACAAAAATCAAGTGATTGCCGAATTAATAATACCTTATCTTGTGCCTTAAATTTCTGTGTTTATATAAAAAAGCCCTATTATGAATGCTATAATCATCGACGACGAACGTTTAGCTAGAAATGAACTAAAACGTTTATTAGAAAATTTTCCTCATATCCATGTCATTGGAGAAGCTGCTAATACAGATGAGGCGGGGGCATTAATTGAAGAATTACATCCTGATGTTATTTTCTTGGACATTCAAATGCCTGGCAAAACTGGTTTTGAGTGGTTGGAAGAATGGGACGGATATTTACCAGAGGTAATTTTCACCACTGCCTTTGATGAATATGCCTTGAAGGCATTTGAAGTCAATGCACTTGATTATGTACTAAAGCCTATTGAACTAAGTCGATTGAGTGAAAGTGTTCAAAAACTGGAAAAACAAATAGCTAATAAGGTAAAATCCCATCCAGAACAAGTTTCTGTAGTGCCTCAACATTTTTTGACAGCGCAAGATCAAATTTTTGTAAAAGATGGAGAGAAATGCTGGTTTGTACGTTTAGATAAAGTCCGTTTATGTGAATCTATGGGCAATTATGTACGTTTATTTTTTGATGACCAAAAGCCTTTGGTATTGAAATCTTTAAATGCCTTAGAGGACCGTTTAGACCCTAAAGTCTTTTTTAGAGCGAATCGAAAACACATCATCAACCTCAATTTTATTGAAAAGATTGAACCTTGGTTTTCAGGTGGGTTACAAGTAACCTTACAGGGGAAAGGCGAGAAAATTGAAATCTCTAGAAGACAGTCGATTCGCTTCAAAGAATTACTCTCCCTCTAAATTTTCTTCTTTTACTATTTCTTCTTTCTTTTTGCGAGAGGGTGCTTCACCAAGCACATAGCCATAAGCGTGCAAGGACGGTACATAGTCAAATATCACTTTGACTATGGCTGTCAATGGCAAGGCCAATATCAAGCCCGGAATTCCCCAAATCATTTCACCTAATAGTAGGGCTAGCATAGCCACCATCGGATTAACACTTACTTTAGAACCAATCACCAAGGGCGTAATGAAGTTGGCCTCAATGAATTGAACTGCAGCAACCCAAGCAATTACCCCAAGGGCATGAGAAGGGCTCAATACTATCAAACTAAGGACAATTGGGCCACTGGCACCCATCCAAATACCCACGTAAGGAATCAGCAATAGTAAACCTGTTAAGATGCCAAAAAAGTAAGGGTAATCTACTCCAATCCACCAGAAACCGATGGTATTTAATATGGAAACGATGAGCATGACGACCATAAGTCCAACCAAATAGGCTTGTACAACTTGCCCTGTTTTACTCATGATGCCTTTTAATACATGTGATTCCGTATTGGGAAAGACCATTTCCAAAAATTTGGCAAAAAAGCTGCGGTAATACAGGAAAAAGAAAACGAAAATGGGTATTAAAATGATGGTGGTAATGGAATGAATAATGGTTCCGAAGGTGGTCGTTAAAATGGTCCCTGAATTCTTAAGAAGATTAATGGTTTGATTACTGATTTCCACCATTTGTTTTTTGCGAGAGATATTGAGATTCCTCGATAAAAAGCTCTGTAAACTAGCAATATAGGATTCTGCCTTCTTGATAAAAATAGGCCAATCTGAGGCAAATTCAACCATCTGAACCGTCAAAATAGCCAAAATGCCGACTATGGCAGCTACCGTAATCAAGAGGCAAATCGTAATAGAAACGGAGCGAGGTAAACCTTTCTTTTCCAGCCAAGAGGTTAGGGGAAGTAAGAGGAGGGCCAGAATTAAAGATGCTGCTAGGAGGATCAATAAATCCTGCAAAAAGTATAATCCCAAAACCAAGAGCGTAATGGAAATCAAAACAGCTGCTAAACGGACAATATAGGAAGATTCTTTCGCCATAAACCAAAGCTAATGATTAAATTTAGTCGAAAAAAATTAATAATTTAGTAACATAGCCCTCTCTATATTTGCAGCAAGTTTTAAAAACACTTCCCTAAATTCATCTTATGAGCCAGGCAGCAGCCAATTCGACAAAAATTCTTTTGGTAGATGATGATCCTGATATTTTAGAATTATTGGAATACAATTTAGCCAAAGAAGGTTTTGTGTTAGCGAAAGCAAGCGATGGGAAAGAGGCCATTGCGATGGCACAGGAATTCAATCCTCAATTAGTGATATTGGATGTGATGATGCCGGCTATGGACGGTATTGAAACCGCTCGCCGCATGAAATCCATGCCTGAGTTAAAAGATGCACTCATTCTGTTTTTAACCGCCCGGGGTGAAGAATATACCGAAGTAGCCGCTTTTGATGCCGGGGCCCATGATTACATCATTAAACCCATCAAACCGAGGGCTTTGGTGAGTCGAATCAAAGCGATGCTCAAGCGAGAAACGGTCGAGGATAATCAAGATATTATTGAAATTGGGGGCTTGCTCATCAATCGCACTCAATATGCCGCCACCTTTGAGGGAAAAGCATTGGTACTTCCTAAAAAAGAATTTGAATTACTTTCATTCTTAGCCAAAAACCCGAATAAGGTCTTTAACCGGGATGAGTTATTGGAGAAAGTTTGGGGTTCAGATGTGTACGTGGTAGAAAGAACCATTGATGTACATATTCGAAAATTAAGGGAAAAAATTCCTGAATATTACATCAAAACATTAAAAGGTGTTGGTTATTTATTTTCGATTGAAAAGAACTAATCGTAGAAAATTTCCATCATTTATCGGTAAATTGCGCCCTCAATGAGGGGTTCTTATTTAATTCTAGCACTATATTTTTTGATCCATTCCTTGGCGGCTCAAAGCCCCAAGCGAGAATTGCGTGGCGTTTGGGTAGCTACTGTCCAAAACATCGATTGGCCATCTGCGAGAAATTATAACAGCATTAAACAAAGGGAAGAATTCATAGACCTGATCAATTCTCACCATAAAACGGGCATGAATGCCATTTTTGTACAGGTTCGCTGTGCGGCAGATGCGCTTTATGCCAAAAGTACAGAACCTTGGTCGGCTTATTTATCTGGCTTTCAAGGACAAGCTCCGAGTCCCTACTACGATCCCATGGAGTTTATGATTGAGCAAAGTCATGAGCGAGGTATGGAATTTCATGCTTGGTTAAATTTGAATCGAGCTACCATGTCTTACAAAACCATTCTGAGTTCAGATCACTTGGCTCGTCGACATCCTGATTGGTTGTTTTCTTATAATGGTCAATTGATTTTAAATTTTGGTATACCTCAGGTCCGGCATTATATAGCGGAATTAGTTAAAAATTTAGTTAAAAATTACGACGTGGATGGGGTCCATTTTGATGATTACTTTTACCCCTACCCTGTTAAGGGAGCAAATATTGCTGATGAAAAAACCTACCAGCAATATAAATTTCCTGAGGAAAGTTTGGCGGATTGGAGAAGAAGAAATGTCAATATGCTCATTCAAGAAATTGCTGAAACGATTAAATCCACCAAGCCAAAAGTGAAGTTTGGCATTAGTCCTTTCGGGATTTGGAGGCACCAAAGTATTGACCAAGAAGATGGCTCACCCACCCGTGCAGGTTTACAATCTTATGATGATTTATTTGCCGACACAGAATTATGGATTAGAAAAGGTTGGGTAGATTATTTAGCCCCTCAATTATACTGGGGCACAACGCACCGGGTGGCACCTTACAAGGCATTGGCTACTTGGTGGAATGAGCATAGCTTTGATCGACCTATTTACATTGGGCATGCGGCATACCATTTAAGTGATTTGTGGGCACCCAATGAATTGGCAAAACAATTGAACATTTCAAGAAGTTTACCTAAAGTTCAAGGAGCCATTTATTTTAGCTCCCGACAAATCAGCCAAAATACCAAAGGTTGGAGAGATAGTTTACGTTCGAAGCATTTTGAGCATGTTGCCTTGATTCCCCCTATGTTATGGTTGGATAGCATTGCACCCACTGCACCGCACCAAGTTAATTTAAGTAAACAAAAAGACCAATGGGTCTTACGCTGGAAAGAGGGTGAACCCAGTTTGGATAATGATCCGCCTCTGTATTATGTGGTGTATCGGATTCAAAAAGATGAAATTGAGCCTTTGGACAAGGCGGAAAATATCATTTATAAAGGAAGTGATAAACAAATAATAATTGACACGAAATGGATCAAATCGGGCACCGGGTTTGTTGTAACAGCTTTGGACCGATTACATAATGAATCTATTCCTGGGACAATCCAATGGATAGTCCCCAATGTGGTTGAATAAATTGATGAACATGAAATTCTTGCATTTATCTGTTAAAGAAATTACCGAAGAAACGAAAGATACCAAAACGATACATTTTTGGCATCCGATACATGAGGCATTAAGCTATCATTCAGGACAATTTTTAACTGTGATTCCTGTAATTAATGGGAATAAGGTACGCCGAAGCTATTCCTTATCTTCCTCTCCCTTAATTGACCATTCACCCGCCATTACGGTAAAGCGCATCCCTGGCGGAGTGGTATCCAATTATTTATGTGATCAAATTAAGGTTGGAGATAGCCTTGAGGTGATTGAGCCAATGGGCAACTTTTTTGTTGAACCGCAGGCAGACGCTGCTAAAACCTATGTATTCATGGGAGCTGGGTCAGGTATTACGCCATTGATTTCCATGATTAAGACAATACTGAAGTCGGAACCTCAATCCAAAGTACATTTGATTTATGGATCTCGACATGAGGATCAAATAATATTCAAGAAAGAATTGGAACATTTGGAAAAGTCACATGTTGGGCGCTTCCTTGTTTTACATGTAATTAGTCAACCGTCAGCGAATTGGCCTGGGCTAAAAGGACGAATCAATAAAGCTTCAACGGTATATTATTTGAAACAAGAATTTGGCCTAAATATAGCAGAGGCCCATTACTATTTATGTGGTCCAGTTGGGATGTTGGATGAGATCCAGGAAGCCTTAGGCATGTTTGACGTACCTACTGCACATATTCATCGGGAATTATTTCACGCTAATACTCCTGCAGAAGAAACCTCGGAAGATGATGGTAGCTTAAAAGAGCAGGAAATCACCATTATTTATGAAGGTAAGGAGCATCGAGTTACCGTAAAGCCTCATGAGACCATTTTAGAGGCGGCCCTTTCAGCCGATGTTGATGTGCCTTATTCATGTCAGGCAGGAATGTGTACGGCTTGCATGGGCCTATGTAAAAGTGGCAAGGTTATGATGGATGAAGAAGATGGTTTGACAGACAATGAAATCAAAAAAGGCTATGTACTTACCTGCGTGGCTCATCCTTTGTCGAGTGGTGTGGTTATTGACCTAGATTAATATATCAATTTATTGATTCAATAAAAAAATCGTTTTTTCGTTAACCTTGACAGCGTTTCAAACGCTGTCAAGGTTTAAAAAATCAAAAAAAATCTCTTGGATCCCACGCTACTCGCGTATTGTCATACAGCAGATTTAGCTTTTGCATATCATCAGGTGCAATACTAAAATCAAAGACCTCCATATTCTCTTGAATCCTTGCTTTTTTAACTGATTTTGGAATAGTTACAGCACCTAATTCAATGTTCCATCGAACCAATAATTGAAAGGTACTTTTCCCATATTTTTCCGCAATTTCGTTTAAGGTAACATCGTCTTTTTTCCAACCACGAACTAAAGGAGCATAGCCTTCTACTTGAATATTGTTACTTTGATTAAAAGCAAGTTCATCTGGCATATAACAAAATGGACTCAATTCAAATTGATTCACTGCTGGACAAACATGGGCACTCACAAAAAGTTCTTCTAGGTGTTTTTGATAATAATTTGAAACACCAATGGAGCGACATAATTTTTGTTCATGCAAAGTCTCTAGGGCCTTCCATGTTTCTTTTCTGGCATTATCCTTGGGCCAATGAATCAAGTAGAGATCTAGGTATTCTACATCTAGGTCCTTTAAAGTTTTATCAAAGGCCCTCAGTGTAGAATCATAACCCATATCATCCATCCAGACTTTACTTGTTATAAATAGCTCGCTTCTAGGTATACCGGACTCATTTATTCCTTGTCCAACTTCTTGCTCATTCCCGTATATGGCCGCTGAATCTATCAAGCGAATACCCAAATCTAAGGCATCCAATACGGATTGTTTGATTTCATTTTGCTGTTTTGGAGCATATAATCCAAGGCCCAATTGGGGCATTTTTATGCCATTATTTAATGTTACGAAAGGTATGTTCATGTTAGAATTTTCTTGCTTTTCACCTCCTAGATTTGTCAACTTTTGAAAAGTTGACAAATCTAAAAAAAAATCATTTCAAAAATAGTGCCCATTTTATCAATCAATTGATTTATACCAATCAAGAAACCTATTTTTTCATCTGCAAAAGCCAAATACCTTGTGTATTTTTGTAAAAAATTATTCGCATGAGTAGAACGATTGGCTTAGAAGCGCCCAAAAGAAGTTTTCTTCCTTCTGATTTCCAGTTAAGCACTTGGGAAAGTGTATTACCCTATTTTGAAAAACTAAGTTCTTTGTCCATTCAAAGCCTGGAAGAGTTAGAACAGTTTTGCATCAGCCGATCTGAATTAGAAAGCTATTTATCTGAAAATTTTGCTTGGAGGTATATCAAAATGTCTTGCGACAATCAAAATGAGGAGCTACAAAAAAGTTACCAGCAGTTTGTCAATGACATCATGCCCAATGCCTCCATTTACGAGGATGCTTGGAACAAAAAAATAGTTGAATCTGGCTTTGCAGATCAATTACCCGCACATGGATATGGCATTATGCTTCGTGGCATGAAAAAAGCCATTGAAATATTTCGAGAAGAAAACATCCCATTATATACGGAACTATCCAATCTTTCCACCGAGTACGGTGCCCTAACTGGTGGCTTAATGGTCGAAATTGATGGTCAGGAAAAAACACTTCAACAAGCAAATGCCTATTTAGAATCCACTGACCGAAATAAGCGCCAGGAAGTGTATTTACTCGTAGCCAATAAACGGCTAAGTATCAAACAGGAATTGAATGAGCTATTCAATAAACTGATAGAACGAAGACATCAAGTGGCTCTAAATGCTGGTTTTAATAATTTTAGAGATTATTCCTTTGCAAGCTTAGGTCGTTTTGACTACACAGCAAATGATTGTTTTGAATTTCATGATGCTGTCGCTCAAACTGTTGTTCCCATGGTCAACCAGCAAGCGGCTAAAAGAAAGGAAGTCCTTCAAGTAGAGGCATTAAAACCTTGGGACAAAGCGGTTGATCCATGGGGAAGAAAGCCTTTAGTGCCTTTTACCACCGCTGATGATTTACTGAATAAAACCATACACGTATTTGATGAATTAGACCCATTCCTAGGTAACTGCCTCAAAGAAATGGTCAAATTAAATCGATTTGATTTAGATTCCCGAAAAGGGAAAAACCCAGGTGGCTATAATTACCCATTAGAGGAAAGTGGATTCCCTTTCATCTTCATGAATGCCGCAGGACAAGTACGCGATATGGTCACTTTACTACATGAAGGTGGACATGCTGTACACTCCATCGTCACCAAGGACCTAGCGCTGAATGCTTTTAGAAATGTTCCGTCTGAAGTAGCCGAACTGGCTTCCATGAGTATGGAATTATTAACCATTGATCATTGGGATATTTACTTTCCCAACCCAGAAGAAGCTAAAAGAGCCAAAATCAAGCATTTGGAAGACATTTTAGAAACTTTACCTTGGGTGGCCACGATCGACGCCTTTCAGCACTGGATTTATGAAAACCCTTCGCATAGCCAAGCAGAAAGAGATGCTAAATGGTTAGAAATCATTTCGAGATTCTCAGATAATGTCACAGATTGGTCAGATTTACAAGAAATCAAAACCAATATTTGGCAGAAACAATTACATCTATTCGAAGTACCCTTTTACTACATCGAATATGCCATCGCCCAGCTGGGTGCTTTGGCCGTTTGGAGAAATTATTGCCGTCAGCCTAAACAAGCTTTGGAGCAATATTTACAAGCTTTGGAATTAGGCTATACAGAACCTATGAAAACAATTTATGCCACGGCAGGAATTGAATTCAATTTTAGCAAAGCCTACATTGCTGAATTAATGAGCTTTTTAGCTGAAAAAATCAAAAATTTAGAAGAAAGCTAAGCCGCATATTTAAAGAAATTTTTTTTGTACCAATTTTGGACTTATTTTTGCATCGGATTTTTTACACAACTATATGAAATTGAAAAGTTTATTACCTGCCCTTCTTGTTGTTGCTTTAGCTAGCTCATGCGATTACCAAAAAAACAATCGAATTAAGCAAAAAGATGTTCGTGAAGGTGATACTTATGTATACGGTGTTCATCCAGATAGTGCAGCAGCTCAAACAAAACAGACTTACACAGCTAAACCTGAGTTGGAAGTGAAAGCCAATGAATTGCGTGCTAAATTGTACAACTCTAAAAATGTAAGTGAGTAATACCACTCGCTAGACCATATTCAAGCCTCCGAAATTTCGGGGGCTTTTTTATTTCTCCATGAAATAGTCGCGAATAAAATCCAACTGATAAATTAAGGCCGTGTAGATACTTGCCCATAAAAAGGCTGAAATTGCCATAAAAAACAGGATTCTTGGTAAAGGAACTTTAAAGGAGAGAGCCAACAAACTACCTCCAATAGGAGTCAAAAATAAGGGGGTACATGCCGCTATCCCTTTGATGCCAAACTTTGTCCAAATCTTAACCGCTAATCTAGCCCGTTTACTAAAAACCAAGGGTTTTTGTTGGCGCCATTGGGCAATATATTTGACTAACCATTGACCTAAACTAATCATAAAACTCACGGTAATCATCATCCCCAGCCAGGTAAAAAGTATCGTTTCAACCCAGCTGAGACCCATACTGAAACCTGTAATAGGACCAGCAATGAACTTGATGGCTGTGGCTGCCATGACAGCCGAATAAGAAGACCAATCCATCTTTTAGTTCAATTTATATTGACGCAAACCTTTATCCAAAAACTCTACAAAATGATCCACATTGGCATCAAATGCTACCGGGCTTACCAAAGGTCCACCCTCGGTTCTAGGATCCAATAAGACATAATGTGGTTGTGCGTTAGAATTAAATCGACTTATCTGAAAATCTAAGTTCTGATCACCCAAGGTTTTCTTTTCCTGTCCGTCCACTTTTGAAACGTACCATTGATCAGCAGGCAATTCCGTCTTATCATCACAATATAAAGCCACCACCACATACTCCTCTTGCAAACGTTTCAAGACCTTGGGATCAGACCATACATACTCCTCCATTTTTCGACAATTCACACAACCATGACCGGTAAAATCAATGAACAATGGCTTACCTACTTGAATGGCATAGGCTTTTGCCTCTTGGTAATCGAAAAAGCCGGTCAAACCTAGGGGCAACTCTAAGAAATCTCCGTATTTAACTGTTCCAGTTGAGCCTGGCTTTATGCTAACTTCTCCTGAATTACCTTTGAAATCTTGGCTACTCATAGGAGGCAACCATCCTGATAAACCTTTCAAAGGTGCACCAAACATTCCTGGAATTAAATACACCACAAAAGCCAATACAGCCGTGGCAAACAAAGTTCTTGGAATGGATAATTTTCCTGCAGGACCATCATGTGGTAAAGAAATTTTACCAAACAGATACAAGGTTAAGGCTCCAAAAATAGCAATCCAAATGGCTAAGAAGATTTCACGGTCCAATAAGTGCCAGTGATATACTTGATCCGCTACACTCAAAAACTTGAAGGCTAGGGCTATTTCTAAGAAACCCAATACCACCTTTACCTCGTTCATCCAATTCCCAGATTTGGGTAATTTTTGCATGAAACCAGGGAAAATGGCAAATAAAGTAAAGGGAATAGCAAAGGCTAAAGAGAAACCAAGCATGCCAATGATGGGTTTCACAAAAGCTCCTTGGGAAGCCGCTATTAAAATACTACCAGCCAATGGCCCCGTACATGAAAATGAAACCAACACCAAAGTGAAAGCCATAAAAAACACCCCAATCACCCCACCTTTGTCAGATTTAGCATCTACTGAATTAACCATGCCTGAGGGCAAAACTATTTCGAATGCTCCTAAAAAGGAAATACCAAAAAAGATAAAAATTCCAAAAAACAAGAGATTAGGAATCCAATGAGTACTTAAGAAATTGGCAAAACTAGCCCCAGCAAAAAAGGCCAAAAGCGTTCCGAAAAACACATATATCAACACGATGAAGGAACCATACAAAAAGGCCAATCCTTTACCCCCTTTTTGTTTGGTAAAAAAACTCACCGTCATCGGAATCAAAGGATAAACACAGGGTGTCAATAATGCCAAAAGTCCAGCCCCCATTGCAATCCAGAAAAATTGCCATAAAGACTCATCAGGAACTACGGGACTAGCACTAGGAACTACTGGTTCAAGGATTTTTTTTTTTGAATCGTCTGAAGTTACATTCGAGGCGGCAGCAGTGCTAGCAAGGGTAAATGCCCCTTTGACGGGCACACAAAGTCCACTTTCATTGGAACAAGCCTGAGAATCATAATTCCCTTCAATCTTCCAATTTTCAGCATTGATCTTGATTTTCTGTCTAAACTCCCCTTTTTCGGTAAAATAGGTGTACGTTCCATTCCAAATCTCTTTATCAAATTTAGAATGTGGATTAACAGCTTTTAAACCACCCACCAATTCAAATCCAATTGGATTTTTGATTGTCACGGTAGTCACAACCGGGCCTAAATCTTTGTCAAAATCAGATGAATAAAGGTACCATCCTTTTTCAATACTTACCTGAAATACAATTTCAGCCTCCTGGCCTACGGTCGGCTTCGCTGGCTCCAAAGTCCAAGACCATTTGGCGGGTACAAGCTTTTGGGCTAACACAGGGCTTAGCACAAAAAGAAACAAGCTTAGGAGAAGTAATTTGTATTTCATATGTTCAATATTTTCATAACCAAACGTTGTTTGGTGTATATCTAGTTCGTGAGAGTGAAATAATTTTCAAAATTAAACAATTTAGTGGATATCTATGACAAATCTATAGAACGGAAAAGGCCGTAAAATGGTTTTTCTATTCGGATAAAAAAACGTAATTTTGTGCCCATTCTAACGTAAATACGAACAATATATTTCCATGGCTGCAAGCACATTCCCACAACAGCGCGATAACGAAATTTTTTCATTGATTAGTCAAGAAGCTCACCGTCAGGAATTCGGTATCGAGTTAATTGCTTCAGAAAACTTTACTTCTCCTCAAGTGATGGAGGCTCAAGGTAGCGTTTTGACGAATAAATATGCGGAAGGACTTCCAGGCAAACGTTATTATGGAGGTTGCGAGGTAGTGGATGAGGTGGAAACGCTAGCCATAGAGCGTGCTAAGCAATTGTTTGGAGCTTCATGGGCAAACGTGCAACCACACTCTGGGGCACAAGCCAATGCAGCAGTATTTTTATCTTTTTTAAATCCTGGCGACAAGATTTTAGGATTTGATCTTTCTCATGGGGGTCACTTATCCCATGGTTCTCCGGTAAACTTTTCTGGAAAATATTTTCAAGCATTTTTTTACGGTGTAGAAAAAGAAACAGGTTTAATTGATTGGGATAAGGTAGAAGCAACTGCCGCCAAAGAAAAACCAAGATTAATCATATGTGGCGCTTCTGCCTATTCTCGTGATTGGGATTACGCTCGATTAAGAGCCATTGCAGATCAAGTGGGCGCCATTTTATTAGCCGATATTTCACATCCATCAGCGTTAATTGCCAAAGGTTTATTAAATAACCCGATGCAACATTGCCATATTGTGACAACTACCACGCACAAAACTTTACGTGGACCTCGTGGAGGCTTGATCATGATGGGAAATGATTTTGAAAATCCTTTTGGGTTCAAAACATTGAAAGGCGACTTGAAAACCATGTCGGCTTGTCTAGATGGAGCCGTATTCCCTGGAACTCAAGGTGGTCCACTAGAGCATGTGATTGCGGCGAAAGCCATTGCCTTCGGTGAAGCGCTTACTCCGACATTTGAAGCATATGCTAAACAGGTACAAAGCAATGCACAAGCTATGGCCAAAGCATTTTTAGCCAAAGGTTATGATATCATTTCAGGAGGAACGGATAATCACTTGATGTTGATCGACCTACGCCCGAAAGGTCTAACTGGAAAATTAGCAGAAAATACCTTAATCAAATCAGATATCACCATCAACAAAAACATGGTGCCGTTTGATGATAAATCTCCATTTGTTACTTCGGGAATGCGCGTGGGTACTGCCGCTATGACAACCCGCGGTCTAAAAGAAACAGAAATGGAACAAATCGTTGATTTGGTTGATCGCGCATTGATGAACCACGAAAACGAGACAGTATTGGCACAGGTTAAAACAGAAGTAAATCAGTGGATGAAGCAATTCCCACTTTATTTATAAAAAACAAATATGGCATTAGATCAGGATTGGGACGACGAGGACCAGGATGAAGATAAGGACGGCACAGAAATGTCGTTTATGGATCATTTAGAGGAACTAAGGTGGCATATTATTCGCTCTTTAGCTTCTATTGTGATTTTTACAATCTTGGCATGGATTTTCAGAAATGAAATCTTTGGAATCATCATCATGGGTCCTACCAAAGTAGATTTCTACACGAATCAAGTGCTATGCCATTTAGCTGAATTAACAGGAATGACCAGTTTGTGTATGCAAGCTGCTGACTTCATTCTGCAAAGTAGAGAGGTATCTGGTCAATTCATGATGGCTCTAACCCAGTCGATCATCGTGGGACTATTATTTGCATTTCCTTATGCCTTTTATGAAATCTGGCGATTTATCCGTCCGGGTTTAAAAGAAAAAGAACAGAAGGCAGCCCGTGGAGCAGTTTTCTGGGTTTCTTTACTCTTTTTTGTTGGGGTGTCTTTTGGCTATTTCGTGGTAGCTCCCATGGCCATCAATTTTCTGGCAAACTTCAAATTAGATCCTAGTATCCAAAATCAATTTGACATCAACGATTACATATCGTTATTATCCATGTTGACTTTGGCATGCGGCCTTACTTTCCAATTACCGATGATTGCCTTTGTACTATCTCAAGTGGGAATTCTTACGCCTTCTTTCATGAGAGAATACAGAAAACATGCCCTCATCGTGATTTTGTTAGTAGCAGCTATCATCACCCCTTCCCCCGATGTGATTTCACAATTATTGGTCGCCTTCCCTCTCTTTGGCCTCTATGAAATCAGTATCCTCGTTTCAGGAAGAGTATTGCGCAGAAAAATGAGAGAAGAAGCGCTTGAATCGAATTCGTAAAGAGTTCCTAATTAACCAACATGAATTACCTATCCGCGGAAAATATTTCTCGCAATTTGGGTGAAAGATGGGTCTTTAAAAACCTATTCTTTGGCCTACAAAAAGGAGAGAAAGTATCCCTCATTGGAAAAAATGGCACGGGTAAAACTACCCTTATGGAAACCCTCATGGGTCTCCAAAGCCCTGATGAAGGTAAAGTAACCATTCGCAAAGGTATTCGCGTGGGTTATCTTCCTCAAAACCCTATTTTTCAAGAAAATGAGGAAGTACTTAACTACCTTTTTTCAGATGATTTACCCAGTGCACAAGCCATCAAAGCCTATGAAAAGGCTATGATTTCTGGAGATGCCAAAGAACTTGAAGATTCTTTTTCACTCATGGAAGCTAACAATGCTTGGGATTACGAGGCTAGAGCCAAACAAATCATTACGCGCTTAGGAATTCCCGATGGAGATCAAAAAGTTAGTACACTTTCAGGTGGACAAAAGAAACGTCTTTCGCTGGCCAAATTATTGATTGAGAGTCCGGATATCATGATTCTGGATGAGCCGACCAACCATTTAGATATTGAAACCATCGAATGGCTAGAAGGCATCCTCTCGGGCCCCAATGTAACGGTGCTCGTTGTCTCTCACGATCGATATTTCTTAGATAAAGTTTGTAATAAAATGCTAGAGCTAAGCAATGGCTCTATTTATACCTACGAAGGGAACTATGCCTATTTCCTGGAGAAAAAAGCAGAACGGGAAGCTTCCGAGGCTAGTACTATTTCCAAAGCCAAGAACTTATACCGTAAGGAATTGGAGTGGATGAGAAGGCAGCCAAAAGCCCGTGGAACTAAAGCTCAATCACGCATTGATGCTTTTGCTGAGACAGAAGAAGTTGCTCACCGTAAAGTAGATAATAGCAAACTGGAATTAAACATTCAGATGTCGCGTTTGGGCAATAAAATCATTGAGATTAATCACCTAAAGAAAGCCTGGGGTGACAAAAAAATAGTTAATGACTTTACCTATACTTTCAAGAAAAAAGACCGTATTGGTATAGTAGGTAAAAATGGAGCTGGAAAGACTACTTTCCTTCAGTTACTAACTGGACTTGAACAACCTGATGCCGGGACCATTGACCCCGGAGAAACTTTAGTGATTGGATATTATACCCAATTGCCTTTTGAATTTAAGCCAGAGCAAAGAGTCATTGATACCATTACAGAAATTGCCGAAGTGATTCCTTATGGAAAAAATGAGTCTTTGACACCAAGCCAATTTTTAAGTAAGTTTTTATTCCCAACAGCTCAACAATATACGCCCGTTGAAAAACTTTCTGGAGGGGAGAAAAAAAGGCTTCAATTGATGCAAGTATTGGTCAAAAACCCCAACTTCTTGATATTAGATGAGCCTACCAATGATTTAGATTTAGATACCCTACAATTATTGGAAGACTTTTTAAGTGAATTTCAAGGCTGTTTGTTATTAGTTTCCCACGACCGTTATTTCATGGATAACCTTGTGGATCAATTGATTTTAGTAGAAGGGGAAGGAGAAGTCAATTTCTTCAATGGAAATTATACTGATTATCGAATTGCCCTAGAAAACAAAGAAAAAGAACCTGTTGCAGAGAAAAAAAATCCAACTCCCCTAGTTGAAAGTAAACCAGCCCCTAAAGGAGCCAAGCTTAGTTTTAAGGAAGCCAAAGAATTGGAAGAACTTGAAAAAGAAATGGCCGTGATGGAAGGGCAAAAAGAAGCACTAATTGAACGTTTGAGCAAAGGGTCTGATAATTTTCAAGATTTAACAGCCTGGGCTGCGGAAGTTGAGCGATTAAAAAATAGTTTAGAGGAAAAAGAAATGCGTTGGCTAGAATTATCTGAGCGCGCTTAAACCAATACCTATGAGCGAAGGACAAATATCCAATGACCCTTTACATGGTAAAACCTTGGCTTTCATCATGGAGCAATTGGTAGAGCGTTATGGATGGGAAGAACTTGCCAGAAGGATACGGATCAATTGCTTTGCGATCAATCCCAGTATCAAATCTTCGTTAACTTTTTTACGAAAAACCCCTTGGGCAAGACAGAAAGTAGAAAATTTGTACATTCGAACTAAATGGTAATAAAAAAGGCTCCTTTCGGAGCCTTTTTCGAACATATTACTTTCCTAATTCTCAAAATAGATTTCCTTCAAACCATACAAAGGCTTATCACCTGCAGCAGGATTGGAGAAGACAAAATATAAGTTTTGAGAGCCCGAAACATTGACTGGCATACGAGATTGACCCGTGCTATTAATATCAATAGATCCTAGAAGAGTACCAGTAGGACTACCTGATCTCAATTCTAATTTACCTCCAGCGGTTTGACCTGGCATCACAAAAGATGAAACCTGAATCGACTTAATTCCAGTTAAATCAATCATACCAAAATTAGCATAACCCTGATCAGCAGTTGCAACTAATAACTCCCCCACTCCATCCACTTTATACTTCATCGTTTTCGAAGTCTTATCCGCTGAAGCAGCTGCTACATGTGAGTTTCTAAGGGTTATCACTTGTTGACCCGTAGCCGAACCTACCTTTGAGCCTCCTTTATCTGTATAACTAGCTACAAACAAGAACGTACCTGGTTTACCACCATCATTGGTTACATATTCACCTTTCAATGGCTTTGAAGTTTTCTTAGTATCCGATAAACTTAAAATGTAACGAACCATTTCTTTGGCATCATCGGATTTGATTTGTGGATGGGCAGCCATTACTTGTTCTCCCCAAACACCACCACCACCGTTAATAACTTTCTTGGCTAACATATCAATATTAGCCGCTGAAGCACGGTATTTTTTACTTACCTCAGTGTATGATGGCCCAATGGATTTCTTTTCCACTGCATGGCAGGTTTTGCAGTCTGATAATTCAATCAAACGCTTTCCATTGGAGAATGACGTATTACTCTGATGACCTTGCTCAATGAGCGTTTTATCAAATCCTTGTAGGTAGTTGATATTCAATACAACATCCTCTTCCGCAATCTTCTTATTACTTAAAGAACCATCTTCTTTATCTTCTACCTTCACGGCATACTTTACAGGTTTGTCATTCCAATAGAAGGATTTATTGCCTTCAATACTTACATCCACTTTAGGAATTTCATTACCCACCTTCACAATTGTTTCGGCTGAACTAACATTTCCTTTAGCATCTTTTACTTTCAATACGGCTTTAAATACCCCTGATTTGGTATAAGTTACCGTAGGGTTGGCCAAGGTACTGGTTTGACCATCACCAAATGACCATGCATATTGAATGGCATCTCCATCATAATCCAATGTTCCTGCAGAAGAGAATTTCACTTTCATTGGAGAAGCACCAGCTTTTTTGTCAGCGGCTATTTCCACTTTCGGAGGACGATTCCCCGCGTTGTATTCAATTTTATATAAGGTTGCTTCCTCATTCTGTGCAAACCAATTTGGACCATATTCTAAACCATAGAATGTACCATCTTTGGCAAATTGCATGTCAATTGGATGAGAGAATTTCACAGAAGGCAAGAAACGCTCCATAGAATCGAAATCCCCATTTTGCTTCATGCTAACCGTGTAGATGATGTCTCTAGCCCAATCATAAGCAAACAACTTGCCATCATAATACGATGGGAATTTCGTTTTTGAATTGGCTGGAAAATCTTCTGAATAATAAACAGGACCTGCCATAGCATTTCTAGACCCCTTACCAATAACTGGACCAAAATCTGGAGAATCTACATATGGGTAAAAAATAAAGGCTTTTTGAGGTTTAGGCAAATGAGCAAAACCCGTATTGTGAGGAGAATCGTTGATTGGCGCTTCCACACTAAACTTAGCCCAAGTACTGTCTTTCACAAAATCTCTTTGATTATAGGTCTGATTATTTCCTACGAATAAAGGCCAACCAAAATAACCTGCCTCACGCGCTTGGTTTACTTCATCGTATCCTCTAGAACCATATTTAGGTGAATTTTCGCCGGCATCTGGACCAACTTCACCCCAATATAAGAATCCTGTACGTTGATCTACCGCAATGCGGTATGGATTACGGTTACCCATCACATAAATCTCTGCCTTAGCATGTGGCGTCTTTTCTGGGAATAAGTTTCCTTTCGGAATCGTAAAGCTTCCTTCTGGCGTTGGTTTGATACGAATAATCTTGCCTCTTAAGTCGTTGGTATTGGAACTAGTAGCGCGCGCATCCCAGCCTGCTCTTCCAGGACGATTATCAATGGGACCATATCCATTGGATTCAAATGGATTGGTATCATCACCTGTAGATAAAAACAAGTTCCCTTCCTTATCCCAAGCGATTGAACCTCCTGTATGGCAGCATCCAGTACGCTTAACTGGAACTCTTAATAATACCTTTTCCGTGTTCATTAACAAGGTATCTTTCAAATCATCGTAGGTAAAACGAGATAAATGCTGCGCTGTATCAGACTGACCTGTTTGTGGAGAATAGAATAAATATATCCATTTATTTTGATCAAAATTGGGATCAATATTCATACCCATTAATCCGTATTCAAACTTATTGAAAACATCCAAATTGGCTATTACTTTCGTTTTGCCTTTCTTTGGATCATACATTTTCAATTTACCTTTACGCTCAGCAAAAAAGATTTTTCCCTGATTCGTAACTGCCAATTCAGTAGGTTCATCCAAATTACGATCTAAAGTAATTTTAGTGAATCTATTTTCTTCTGGAAGAACTCCTGTACGTAATTTCTTATTGTAGTTGATATCTGGTCCAGAAGCTACCCATTGCAATCCTCCCCAAATATGCTTCAGCACTAGATCTTCAGAAAATGTCTCATGGGTATGTCCCCAGTTGGTGTAAAATGCACGGCCGCCATCAAATTCATGGTACCAAGCCATTGGGTGAAAATCGCCCATTTTACCATCTTTATATGTTTTCTCATCCACTGTCACCAAGACCTTAACATCTTTATTAAATTCCTTGATGTCATAGAATTCATCCTTGCGAATAAAACTTGCTGGCATGTGGGAGGTAGAAATATGGCTACCATCTACCACGTTCATCTTTCCTTCTTGAACATTTGGACGACCTGGGTGAGAAGCAAAATAACCTCCAGATAATTTGCCATACCATGGCCAATCGTATTCTGTGTCAGTGGCGGCATGTATACCTAAATAACCTCCACCCGCTTGGATAAAACGCTCAAAAGCATTTTGCTGAGGATCATTTAATACATTACCCGTGGTGTTTAAAAACACGACCACACGGTATTTCTTTAAATTACTTTCGGTAAAAGCAGCCGCATTTTCAGTAGTATCCACTGAAAATCCTTTTTCCGCCGCCATTTTCAAAAAGGCAATTTTGCCCGGCTCAATGGAACTGTGACGAAAACCTTTGGTAGAGGAAAAAACCAAAACCTTTTTACCTTTGAGTACGTTTTTGTCTTGCGCTACTAGTGAGAACGAAAATAAGCATGCAAGACAGAAGCTAGCCATGATTCGGAGAGATCCGAAGAATTTGTTTTTCATATTAATTGTCAGTCTTAAAGAGTTGACAAAGTTATAGTAAAAGCTTCATTTTCGATTAATTTATTCAAAATTTTTATCCAAATAATACCATGAAAAAAATCGTCTTTTTACTCACCTTATTGGCTGGTTTTCAAGAACTAAACGCACAATCCTGTTGCTTTTTAAAAAAGGATGACATGCAATTGATGGCTTCCAACAAAGCCTTCCAGCGGTCGCATAAATTACCAAAACCCTACTTACATATCTCCAAAGCAGGAGGTGAAATGATTGAATTTAGCACGCCAGATGGTCAAAAGGCTCATGCTTTTTACATCAAAGCCGCAAAACCCACCACAAATACTTTATTTGTATTTCAAGAATGGTGGGGGTTAAATGACCATATCAAAAGAGAAGCCGAACATTTCTACAGCACCCTGGGGAA
Organism: Aquirufa sp. OSTEICH-129A; assembly: GCF_054558355.1. Taxonomy (NCBI): domain Bacteria; kingdom Pseudomonadati; phylum Bacteroidota; class Cytophagia; order Cytophagales; family Flectobacillaceae; genus Aquirufa; species Aquirufa sp. OSTEICH-129A. The sequence goes on from NZ_JBPXKC010000002.1 coordinate 517,019, forward strand.
TGTCAATGTCCTAGCCATCGATATGTATGATGGGAAAGTAGCTACTACTCGGGAGGATGCTGGTAAATACATGGGAGAGGCGAATCCTGCCCGTTTGGAGGCCATCATTAAAGGTGCTATCCAACATGTAGGTCCAAAAGCAAAAATAGCCACCGTGGGCTGGTGCTTCGGAGGCGGACTATCGTTAAAAGCTTCTATTTTAGCTGGAAACCAAGGGGTGGCCTGCGTGATGTATTATGGCATGCCAGTTAAAGATATCAATGAATTAAAAGCTTTAAATACTGATGTTTTAGGACTTTTTGCTGGTAAAGAACAATGGATTTCTCCTAAGGTTGTTGCTGAATTTCAAGACAACATGAAAGCAGCAGGCAAAAAATTACAGGTTAAAAGCTTTGATGCAGAACATGCTTTTGCCAATCCTTCTAATCCGGCATTTGATAAAAAATCAACCGAAGAAGCATGGAACATGGCCATTGCTTACTTCAAAGAAAGAATAAAATAAGGCCTTGGGCAGCTTTTGGAGTGCCTATTCCAAGACTTCAGAAGCTGCCCGATAACCTGATGAAATAGCCCCATCCAAATAGCCATTCCACTTTTCGGCTGTTTCTGTTCCTGCAAAATGAACATGTTTAAAGGGCGCACGTATTTGATGTCCAAATTGCGTTAAAGTATTGGGACCCATTAACCCCGTGTAACATCCACGAGAATAAACTTCTTCCGTCCAGCACTTATCGACATATTGCAGAGGTTGTACCGCTTGATGCCCAAATATCTTTACTACACGCTCCAAAATCATTTTTTGGCGAACATCTTCTTCCAATTCAATGAAATTTCGAGCATCATTTCCTTCCACAAATACCAATAATACCCCACGATCGGAATCGGTATGTCCTACATCAAAGGTTACTTTTAAAGGGTACTCATCACTTACAATTTGTCCACTATAACCCATTTCCCGCCAAAAAGGACTAGGGTAAATTAAATATACTTTCATGGCCGCTCCCATGGGCATTCGTTGGTACAGTTGTGCCTTTTGCTGGGGTAAAGGTGGATCAAATACAATGGAATTAATCAGAACCGGTGGGATACTTAGAATACATTTATTGGCTTTAATCCTCAAATTTGCTGATGTAGCCACTATTCCCGTTTCGTGTTGAACCAATGTCAACAAGGGCTCATTCAACTGAATTTTTTCCATCCAAGGTGCGGCTATTTTCTTAGCTAAACCCTGAGTACCGCCTTTCAAAATACTTTGTTGAGCCCCATTTTTTATGGAAATCAAGGTGTCCATATTATCCCCTGATTTAAAATAAAATAAAGCAAAAAGGAGAGAAATTTCAGAGGCTTCTGCTGCAAAAACCGTTTGAATTCCGATTTCAAATAAATGTTTGGCCTTGGCTGTCCATATATGTTTATCCATCCATGTGGCCAACGTCATTGCATCATATTCCTTGGCTTTCGGATGATTCCAAGGTTCGGAGATAGAAATTTGCTCCGAAAGCTTATTCATTCGATGGATGGCCATACCTAAATCAATCAATGAAATGGGGTCTATTTTAGGAATAGTGCCCGTGTAGGAACTGATTTTATCTTTGAATTTTAATAGGTTTTTTCCTTGGTCATAGGTTTCATAGGTTTCCGTTTGACTTTCCTTAATCCATTCCCAAACCAAATGTTGGGTTGGACCGACCCATTTGGCCCCCATGTCCACGCTTGGACCCGATGTTAAATTCTCCGTCAACGTTCTTCCCCCGATCCGATCCCTCGCTTCTAAGATGATAAAATCTTTTCCTGCGGCATGAAGCTTTTTTGCGGCAGCTATTCCGGCATAGCCTGCTCCTACGATCAATATTTCGGTATTAATTTCTTTCATATTACATGACTCTATTTTGCCACTTCCAATACAAGGAATAGGCTAAAGATTTTAACCTGAAGGTAGGTTTAGGTTTATGTTGTTCCAATTTCATAGCCAATTGAAGGCATTCTTGAATAGCCCTCTGACTTAATTCTTCTTTCTTTTTTAGGTCCTTGCTGTTCGCCAACAATTGATCCTCTTTCAGCCAAAGCTTTTCTTTCTCCTCTCGAAATGCTTGAATTTTGGCATGTAGGGAGTGGTAATCCGTCAATGCCTTTCGATGAATTTTCTCCCATTGCCACCAATAGGAATCATCTAGATGCGAAGATGCTTGAGGGAAATTTTCAACGTCTAAGGTTATTGTTCCAAAATAAAATGGCTTAAATATGGATAAACAGGGAGCCGATGAACCCGTCAGCCAAACGCTAGATTGAGCATCTTTTCTCAATTCAACTACCAAACTACCTGTGGTTTGTGAGGGAGTCAATAATCCTTGGGCATGCAAACAAATGTTGCCCATATCTCCTCGACAAGGCTCAAAATTCTCTCTAATTCGATGACTTCTCAAAATATCAAAGGCATCTTGAAGCTCAAAATCCCTATTTTTAGAAAAAGGTCCTTGCCATTCGCATTGTTGTTTTCTGGAGGCACCGCGACCCATAAAGGTCATAAATGGCTCTGAAAATGCTTGTTGAAAATCAAATGGCACATCTCGTTTTATCCAAGATTTTTGATAAGCATAGGCTTGGGCATCAGGATGAATTTGGTCAAAATCCGTTCCAAGAGTCAACAGATTGGAAATAGCATAAAAGGATTCAATATGCTTAAATGCCCAAAATGGCCCAGCCGTTTCTAAGACATAGGCAGCCTGAGTGTCAGCTATTAGAAAACTATTACTATAATACATGCCTTTATCTTGATATCCACCGCAAGCGTCTTGACCGTATTTTTCTAAGTACTTGATGATAACATCCAGGGCCTCTTTGGCTGTTTTCGACTGTTCCAATGCCAAACGCAATAAATCCATTCCAGTCAAGCCTGTATTCTTTTTTGGCAATTTCATTTTGGTAAAAACTGCCTCATTTCCAATGGCAAGTCCGTGTTCATTAACCCCCATTTCAGCCCCCCACATATGAAAGGGCTTTGATAAAATAACTTCAAAAACCCGTTCTGGACATTCCACCGCAATATAGCTTGCTTGAACCCCTTTTTGAGGTCTAGTATGGGCAGGGAATCGAGCGATTTGCTGAGCTTCATTGGGCTCACGATCTGAATTTTTAGCCAAAATTGGGTTTCCTCCTACATTGAATTGAGAAGGGCTAAAAAAAGTATCGCACATAATTGGAAGGTTTAGAGAGCCAATTTTTTTACAAGTATGGTATTTATTTCATGCATCTCAAAATAAATGGGATGACTTAAAATGAAATAAGATCTCTGAGGGAGATTTCAGTCAAAAACCTTATGTTTGTAAACTATTTAAAGCGATAACGCCATGAAATACTTGATTTTACTTTGCTTGATTTCATTCAGCATTCCGGCTAATAGCAGCACAGCTAAATCTTCAACTGAATTGAGCTATTCCATTTCTAGTCAAAAGAAAATGGCGAAATATCGCAAAAAGAAAGGGTTCCTTTGGGGACTTTTCAAAAAGAAGAAAAAAGGCTGCGATTGTCCCAAATTGTAACCTAAGGCCAATACATCGAAGAGAGTAATTACCTAGCTTAATATAGGATTCAAGGGAGAGGCGGCAGGTTGACCAGGAGCTAAACCTTGTAACCAACGCTGGCGGTCAGCTTCTTGATTGTCATTCAGCGGCTCTATGATTTTAGCGTTCGCATCCATGTAAATGATGGTCATTACTTCGCGCATAGTATTAGAATGATTTCCCGGAGCAGCATGTAAAGTCCAGCCTTTATGAAAAGTTGCATCTCCCGCTTTCATGGTTTTTTGAGCCACAATGGGGTAATTCTTTTCTTTGACAAACTGGCTAATCATTTGTTCCGACTCATCGGAAATATTTACTAAAGGTAAATTGACATTTTGAGTCCCTGAAGCAAAAGTAAGCATACCCATATCCTCGTCTATATCCACTAGGGGCATCCACATGGTGACCGTATTGGTGGTATCTAAAGGCCAGTAATATTGATCTTGATGCCAAGGTGTTAGGCCTCCTCCAGGCTCTTTAAACAAGGCTTGATCATGGTAAAGGCGAACATGCTCCACTCCTAATAATTCCGCTGCTATCTTAGCAAATCGCTTGGCAAATGTGAATTCTTTGATTTTGGCATCCTCTTCCCACAAATTCATCATTTGTAAAAAGGCTTTTCCGTAGGTATCGCGTTCAGCTAAGGATTTTTGCTTAGCGCGAAAATCCTTAGCCCAGCGATTGATTGCCTCCCGATAGGGTTGCAAATCATCTTTACTCAACACGTCTTCTAAAAAGACGTGTCCATTCATATTAAAATAGGTTTTGTCTGTGTTCTTCAGTAAGTAAGCTTGATTAAACATCTAGCTAAATTTTTGATCAAAGGTCTCTAAAAAGAATCTCACATTCTACCATGAAATTTGTAAAAAATAATGCAATTTTACCATAATTTAATAAATACAATCCCAGTTTTGATAATTTTCAAATAAGATGAAAGCTAGTTTGGAGCATTTGGCCAAGAGTACCGAAGATTTATCGTTCGAGATAAAAGAAGTTAAACAAGCTCGATTTGATGCCCCTTATCATTTCCACCCAGAATTGGAGTTAACATTAATTATTGCCGGAGAAGGAAAGCGCTTTATCGGAAATCAGATCAGTGATTTTAGCGCGGGAGATTTGGTGCTGTTGGGCTCCAATTTACCCCATTGCTGGCAAAATCACCGCAAAGATTGGCTAACAGAAGATGTTGATCCAGATGCAGCACAAGCCCTGGTCATTCACTTTTCCGCAGATTTCCTGGGTGAGACCTTTTTGAATAAAAAGGAAAGCATGGCCATCAAATCTTTACTAGAAAGAGCAAAATTGGGCTTTTCCATTCAAGGCAGCACTCAAGAAAAGATTGCTCGAGAAATGCTCTTATTGAAAGAACTAGCTCCTTTTCCACGATTATTAAATTTCTTACAAATACTACATATATTAAGTACCCAAACGGCAGATCTTCAACCCATAGAATCCAGCGAAAGTAATTATACCTTATCGACGGTAGATCTAGAAAGAATTAATCGAGTGTATGCTTATGTAATTGCCAATTATACCCATGAGGTACATTTAGATGAAGTGGCGCATTTAGCCAACATGACTGAAACCGCATTTTGTCGCTATTTCAAAAAAGTAACCCAAAAAACATTTGTTGAATTAGTCACCGAATTCAGAATCAAACATGCTTGTCAATTACTTCGAAGCACCTCAAAACCCATGATTGAGATTTGCTTTGAAAGTGGATTTGGGAATCTATCTCACTTCAACAAACAATTCAAGCATTGGATGAAAATGCCTCCATTACAATATCGAAAATTGACTCTTGAGTGGCACCAGTAAAGGCAAAATTTTTAACGCTGTCAAGGTTTAAAACCTTGCCAGCGTTGGGCAAAAAAAGCCATTTTCCCTCAAATTCCCCACCAAATACCTGATAAAAAACTGATTATTTTTTTTCGGGAAAAAGCATGCTTAACACGATGCTCACAGTCAAAATTCCAATAATCACTCCAAGAGAGGCCAAAGTACCAAAACCGATTTGCTCCAAATAATGATGGGCCAGCATTTTTATTCCAACAAAACTTAATAGTACACCCAAGCCCATGGGTAAAAAGCGGAAAAGTCCCATTAGGTTAGACAGGAAGAAAAACAGTGAACGTAAACCCATCACGGCAAAAACATTGGAAAAGAAAACGATGTATGGGTCTTTGGAGATAGAAAATATAGCTGGAATGGAATCGACAGCAAATAAAATATCTGTAAATGCGATCACTACAACAACCACAAAAATCGGGGTAATATACAATTTGCCCGTTTTCATTCTTACGAAAAAACGACCAATCACATTCCTTTTGTACACATTAAAGTACTTAGACAATATTTTCACCACAGGATGATGTCCAGGCACCATCTCTTCCTCGCTTTCCTTTTTAACTATTATACTTATACCTGTGTACACTAAAAAGGCCCCAAACAAATAAATAATCCAATCAAACTTTTGTAAAAGTGCTGCTCCTAAAAAGATAAAAATGAGTCGTAATACAATCGCTCCTAGCACTCCCCAAACTAAAATCTTTTTATAGTAGCGTTTTTGAACACCGAATGAATTAAATATAAGAATGAAAACAAACACATTATCAGCGGATAATGAATATTCTACCAGGTAACCTGTTATGAATTCCAAGGACATATTTTCCTGAAATACAGCTAGTTGATCCAAATATAACCCTGACCCTAGGTCGATCTGCTTGGCATATAATCCTTGCACTACTTGTAAGCTAGGGATATCATGTATACCATGCACCATCCCACCATTGAACCTCAAAAAAAGATAAAATAATAAAGCTAACGCGACCCATGCACCACTCCAAAATCCTGCCTCCCGAAAAGTCACTTCAGACTGCGGGCCCGTCTTAAAAACACCTAAATCAACCAACATCACGGCCAGGACTCCCAGTGAAAACAGAATAAAAAACAAAGTTTCGCTCATAAATATCTAATTTTGCATCAAAGCCCAAAGTTCGTAAATCTTTGGCACACATTTTATGTACGAAGGGAAAAAGGTAATTGTTGTGATGCCTGCCTATAAAGCCGCACTCACACTCGAAAAAACGTATAACGAAATTCCGCACGATTGGGTGGATGAAGTCATTTTAGTCGATGACCATAGTCCAGACAATACCGTGGAGGTAGCGAAACAAATCGGTATCCAACATGTGATTCGTCATGATAAAAACAAAGGATACGGTGGAAATCAAAAAACCTGCTATACGAAAGCGTTGGAGCTTCAAGGGGACATTGTGATTATGTTACACCCGGATTACCAGTATACTCCCTTGCTGTTGAAAGCCATGATTAGTATCATTGGAAATGGTCTTTACCCCGTAGTTTTTGCTTCTAGAATTTTAGGCAAAGGGGCTTTAAAAGGAGGAATGCCCATTTACAAATACATCGCCAATCGTATTTTAACCCTGTATCAAAATATACTTATCGGCCAAAAACTTTCTGAATACCATACCGGATATCGTGCTTTTTCCAGAGAAGCACTTGAAGCAGTTGCCTTTCATGAATGCGACGATGATTTCATCTTTGACAATCAAATGGTACTTCAATTATTTTGGAAAAACTTTGAAGTTGGAGAAGTTACTTGCCCTACCAAATATTTTGAAGAGGCTTCGTCCATCAATTTCAAACGCAGCTCCATCTATGGATTTGGCGTTTTATGGTATTCCTTACGTTACCGACTAGCCAAAATGGGTTGGACTTGGGAATTAATGGGGAAATAAATTCTTTTAAATTCAAAAAAATCCCCTGTTCAAATCAACAGGGGATTTTTTATTTCATATTTCTACAAGCGAAGGGATAAACCTAGTAAAAAGTTAAATCCCGCCTGAGGATATAGGAAATTTTCAGTAACTACTTTTTGTTCATACACATAGCTATAGGTATAGCCATTGGATGAATACAGGGTGTTGGCGACATTGTTTAACAACAAACTAACTTGTAAATGCTTGGCCCAAGCAGTCTTTATTGGATAAGTTAAGCGAATATCCTGTGTCCAATACGCTTTTAATTTTCTTTGCTCATCTGATGTATTGTCCAAAAATTGCTGACCCACATACTTAGTCAATAAGGTCGTCTCTAGGCCTTTCCAAGTATAAGTCAGTTGACTCCCAGCAATAGTCGAAGGAGAATAAGCAATATCAGTGGTACCATGATTGACCAATTTAACCCCATAGGTATCATAATCAGGAATGCTTTCTACAAAATTCAATACCTTATTCTGACTCAAGGTTAAATTTGCTTGCCAATTAAAATGACGGGATAATCGGTAATTCAAACTTGCTTCAATTCCCATGCGATAACTTTCAGGTACGTTCGTCCTTATGGCCTCTCCTACGCTATTCACCGCACCTGTCAAGACCAATTGATCTCGATATTGCATTCGGTATGCATTTAATTGAAAGGAATAATTCGAGGCCACTCGTTCAAATCCAAGTTCATAATCTGTCAAAAACTCAGAACGAGGGGTTGTTCCCGGATTATCAATAAAATCTTGCCTACTTGGCTCTTTACTTCCCACGGCCATCGACCCATAAATTTTGTTTGATTCAGATAATTGATGAGTCAAACCCAATTTAGGATTAAAGAAATTATAGGTCCAAATTTGAGATATATCTTGCATTTTATCTGCTGTACCCTGCATTTTATACCCTACCGTACGATACTGCAAGTCGAGATAACTTTGCCATTTATCCGCCAAAGCATAATTTATTTTAACAAACATATTCAAATCCGTTTTCTGTGATCGACTTTGATACCATCGATGACCTAGATAAGAACTTGGCAATTTATCTCCAGCAACAACTTCCCCAAAGTGACGACCCAAATAACGGCTCCATGCCCCTCCCAAAGTAATTTTAAAGCCTTGATTGGCATCATAATTTAAAGCAAATGTGCTACCATAAAAATCATTATCCAGCCATTTTCTTCGCACTAAATTGGTACCTGTAAGCAAAACCGAACCCAAATTGATGGGTGCTAAACCATACTTGGATAATTCAGCATCAGCCTTGAATTCCTCATAATATCCTCTACCGTAGGTATAATGTGCATTTAAATCCAAATTCCAATATTTCCCAAGGCTATGGTGCGTCAAGAATTGATAATGATCTTGCGCATAATTATCCGTTTGATTAGGATACATATAGTAATTAAAAGTCCTACCGCTTTCCAACAAATTCTTAGCATCCGCTTCACTCAGCCAATTTCGCTCGATATAAGCTTTCATTCCCAAAACATCGTTATTTACCCGACTATCCGGAGTTCCATACCAAGATTGAAAGGTCTTTTCCTTACCAATAAAATAATTCAATCGGAAAAAGGATTTCTTCCCAAAATAGGCGGCCGACAAATAGGCTGATTGCAAATTGGAAAAAGAGCGATCAATATAACCATCTGAAACCACACGAGATAATCGGCCATCTATGGTCCATTTCCCACCCATTAAACCTGTTCCAAGTTTCAAGGTAGATTTTAAGGTCCCAAAAGATCCACCAGAAACATTCAATTCGGCATAGGGATCTTTTTCAAAGGTATTCGTTTGCATATTCACAGATCCACCAAAGGCTCCTGCACCGTTCGTAGATGTTCCTACACCCCGCTGAATTTGAACAGAAGCTACCGAACTTGCAAAATCTGGCATATTTACCCAATAGGTTCCTTGTGATTCTGAATCGTTGACTGGAATCCCGTTAATGGTCACATTGACACGTGTGGCATCAGAACCACGGATACGAATCCCTGTATAGCCAACTCCAGCCCCAGCATCGGAAGTTGTCACAATGGATGGCGTAAAATTGAGCAAAACTGGCATATCTTGGCCCAAATTTGACTTTGCCAATTCCTTCGCCCCAACATTGGTATAGGCCATGGCTGAATTTTCATCAGCACGTGTAGCCTTGACCACCACTTCATCATTTAAGAAAGATGATTTTTTCAGTTGAATGGATATGGATTTGTCCGAAGATTTCAATTCCTTAATCTGAGTTTCATATCCAACAAAATGAATCGAAATACTGATTGAGGGTTGAGTACTAGTCAACACAAAATGTCCCTTGCGGTCGGTAACTGTACCTCGTTGACTATCCTTTAATTGAATACTAGCCCCCCAAAGTGCCTGTGCATTTTCTTGGTCTACCACCATCCCTTCCCATAGAAAGGTTTTCTGTGCCCAAACAGGCGCAGCCATCAAAGCAATCATTACTATTAAAATAAATGTTGTCGTTATCTTTTTCATTTTTGAAAAGTTTAACAACAGGTAAAGGAGTCAAATCCTGTCTGATTTAACATGCTAACCCTTACATCGATGATTTTTTTGAGTTTTCAGCGCTAAAAACTCTACAAAATCCCTTCGACGGTACTAACCGTATCAGGTTCAATGGGTATAATCTCAGCCCAAATATTTGGGCACCCCTTTTTGTGGATGCACAAAGATACAAAAATTCCTACCTTTGCAAGCCCTAAGAAAAAATTGGCTGCCCTGATTCGGTAGATTATGATTGTAAAAGATTTTATTGCCCACTACCAGCAAGATGGAATTATTCAAACTCTTTCCTCGCAAATCCACTATGCCCCTAAAGGGAGCAAATTTCATATAAAAGGCTTATCAGGCTCATTGGACGCCATCCTGATGGCGGCCTCCAAGCAAGAGAAAAGACCCTATTTGCTGATTTGCGAAGAAAAGGAAGAAGCACATTATTTGCTCAATGACTTACAAGCCTTGATGGCAGATGCTGAAGTCTTGCTATTTCCAATGTCCCACAAAAAGCCCTATGAATGGGAAGAAATAGACAATGCCAATGTTTTGATGCGGGCTGAAGTGCTCAATGTGCTCAGTAATTTATCCCATAAAGACACCTTTATTGTCACCTATCCTGAAGCATTAAGCGAAAAAGTAATTAATCGAAAATCGCTAGTAAAAAATACGCTTTCTATCCGAGTTGGAGACAAAATAGATCCCAATTTTGTGGCGGAAACGCTCAATGAGTACGACTTTGAGCGAACTGATTTCGTTTATGAAGCTGGACAATACTCCGTTCGTGGCGGCATTTTGGATGTGTTTTCTTATGCCACAGAATTCCCATATCGATTGGATTTCTTTGGAAATGAAGTAGATAGTATACGAACCTTTCATCCAGAAACCCAACTTTCCATTCAGTCAGTTTCTGCCATGCATCTCATTCCCGATGTACAAACGAAGCTCATTCAGGAAAGTCGAGAAAGCTTTCTAAGTTTCTTCCCAGAAAATAGCATCATTTGGATGAAAGATCAGGAAATGCTTCTAGAAATTATACAGAACTATTTCCAAAAAACGAATGCTGCTTTCGAAGAACTGAAAAGCAAAGGAAGTGACATTCAAATCATTTCTGACCCAACAGAACGCTGGGAAAACAAAAAAGATTTTATAAAATCCCTTAATCAGTTTACCCAAGTCGAATACGGAAAAAGAAATCATTTAAAAAATGCGGAAACTATCACCTATGCTTCTAAAAACCCGGGAGCTTTTCATAAAGATTTTGAACGCTTAGCGGGAGCATTGCTCGACAATCAAACCCAAGGCTATCAAAACATCATTTGTTCGGAATCATCCCGACAACTAGAACGTTTGGAAGTCATTTTTAATGAATTAAATACCTCCATACAATTCAAAAACCTGCAGATTTCCTTACGTGAAGGATTCATTGACGAACAAACAAAAATTGCATTTTACCCCGACCATCAATTATTTGATCGCTTTCACCGATTTAAAGAGAAAAACAAATTCTCCAAGAATAAGGCCTTAACATTAAAAGAATTAAGAAGCCTTCAAGTGGGTGATTTTGTCACACACATTGATTATGGAATCGGTCGATTTGCCGGATTAAATCTAATAGAAACATCCAATGGAGAGCAAGAGGTGATACGATTGATTTACCGAGATGATGACGTTCTCTCTGTATCCATTCATGCTCTACATAAAATCTCCAAATATTCTGGAAAAGAGGGTGCGCCACCTAGCATGTCCAAACTGGGATCCCCAGATTGGGATAATAAGAAATCCAGAGTTAAAAAACAGGTAAAGGACATTGCCAAAGAGTTGATTTCTCTGTATGCCAAACGTAAATCTGCGCCCGGATTTTCATTTTCGCCAGATACCTATTTACAAGCTGAACTTGAGTCCTCCTTTTTATATGAAGATACACCTGATCAAGCCAAAGCCACACAAGATGTGAAAGCGGATATGGAAAAACCTCATCCGATGGACCGCTTGGTTTGTGGGGACGTAGGATTTGGAAAGACAGAAATAGCCGTTCGGGCTGCATTCAAAGCAGTAGCAGATTCTAAGCAGGTGGCTGTATTAGTGCCTACCACAGTATTAGCTATGCAGCATTTCCGAACCTTCCATGATCGTTTGGCTGCATTTCCTTGTAAAGTTGAATACATCAATCGCTTTAAATCTCCCAAACAAATCAAGGAAACCCTTGAGCGAGTAGCCAAAGGAGAAACCGATATACTTATTGGAACGCATCGTTTGGTCAACAAGGACGTAATTTTCAAGAATTTGGGCTTGATGATCATCGATGAGGAACAAAAATTTGGAGTGAAGGTAAAAGATCGACTGAAAGAAATGCGGGTGGATGTGGATGTGCTGACCTTAACGGCAACACCCATTCCTAGAACCTTGCATTTTTCTTTGATGGGCGCTAGGGACCTATCCATCATTGCAACTCCTCCTCCTAACCGACAACCCGTTGAAACAAAATTGGTTGTATTAAATGATGAACTATTACGAGACGGAATTAGGGAGGAATTGGCAAGAAACGGACAAGTTTTTGTGGTTTATAATCGAATCGGTGAACTTGAGAGCATTGCCAACCGCATTTTACGACTAGTGCCAGATGCCAAAATTGCCGTAGCTCATGGCCAAATGGATGGTGATAAATTGGAAAAAATCATGCTGGGATTCATTGAAGGGCACTATGATGTATTAGTGGCTACCAACATCATTGAATCAGGTTTGGATATCCCCAATGCCAATACCATTTTCATCATCAATGCCAATAATTTTGGCTTGTCGGATTTACATCAAATGAGAGGTCGTGTGGGTAGGTCAAATAAAAAGGCATATTGTTACTTGGTTACTCCTTCATTGGCCAATTTGACAAGCGACGCTCGAAAAAGATTGAGTGCCTTGGAGGAATTTTCAGATTTAGGAGATGGCATCAAAGTGGCCATGCGAGATTTGGATATTCGGGGAGCTGGAAATTTATTAGGGGCCGAACAAAGTGGTTTTATCAATGACTTAGGCTATGATATGTATCACAAAATATTAGATGAAGCAGTTCAAGAGCTCAAGGAAAATGAATTTAAGGCCTTATTTGAAGCTGATTTACAGGAAGTTGCAGAGACATTAAAAGTAGATTGCCAGATTGAAACAGATTTGCGAGTCTTAATTCCAGACACCTATGTTCAAAGCATTTCTGAGCGACTGGCCTTATATACTCGCTTAGATGAGATAGACCACGAGGAAGATCTTCAAAAATTTATCCAAGAAGTTGAAGACCGATTTGGGAAAATGCCGCAAGAAGTAAGTGATATGATTGACTTGGTTAAATGCCGATGGAAAGCTCAGGTTCTGGGAATTGAAAAAATACTGCTAAAAAACAATATCCTTAAACTTCATTTCGTTTCATCTGAGACGCATCAAAAACATGCCAGTTCCATTGTTTTGAAGGTTATCAACTTTGTTAATGCTCGAAAAGGCCAATGTCAGCTGAGGGAAAAAGCGAACAAATTGATTCTTCAGGTGGACCGAATCAGTAGTATTGACGAATTAAATACTATTTTAGTGGATATTTTAGGCTAGTTTTGAGCTTATTAATTGAATTTTATACCTTTGCTTTTCAAATTCTTACGATAAAAGATATCAATGATTGCTAAATTGAAAATTGTAATGGGGATTTGTGCTAGTGTATTTCTCTTGACATCATGTCCAAGCGGAATCAAATCTGGCGTAAAACCTAGCAGTGTAAATATCGGTTCAAAATCCTCTGCTACCGGCATTTCCTATAACCAAAAGGGCGGATTTCAAGTAGATAAAAAATTCAGCGGTCAATTAACTGGCCCGAATTTAGTGTTTATTGAAGGTGGCCGTTTCACCATGGGTTCTTTGGAAGAGGATGTTTTAGGTATGCACGACAACGTAGAAAGAACTGTTTCTGTTCAATCCTTTTACATGGATGAAACGGAAATTGCCAATGTGCATTACCTCGAATACTTATATGCCGTTCAAAAGGATTCTACTCAAGATTTTTACGAATCTGCTCTACCTGATACCACCGTTTGGAAAAACGATTTAGCCTTTAATGATCCCTATGTGGAGCAATATTTACGTTTCCCTGGATTCCGTATGTATCCAGTAGTAGGTATTTCTTGGAAGCAGGTGAATGATTACTGTGTATGGAGAACGGCAGCGGTTAATCAACAATTAGCCGGAGGCGAAAAAATCAAAGAAAAGAAGCCTAAAAAAGGCGCTACAACTGGTACAGCCGCTACGGCAGCAACCACTAGAACCAACACTACAGCTCGCTTAACGATTGAGTCTGGCAGAGTATTACCTTCCTATCGACTTCCAACGGAAGCAGAGTGGGAATATGCCGCCAAGGCTATGATTGGTACTCAGCAAGAAGATGAGAATCAAATCAACCAACGAATTTACCCATGGGATGGCCCATCTTTACGTCAATCTCAAGGAAAGGCGAGAGGAACCATGCTAGCTAACTTTAAACGTGGGCGTGGTGACTATGCAGGTATTGCCGGTAAGTCAAATGACGGTGCCATTATTACTACGGAAGTTTATAAATACCCACCAAATGACTTTGGTTTATACCAAATGGCGGGAAATGTCAATGAATGGGTACAAGATTTGTATCGTCCGCTTTCCTTTCAGGATTTCAATGACTTGAACCCTGTTCGTAGAAACGAAAAATTAGATAAGGCCAGTCGTTACGACAGCAAAAACAATAATTCATTAATTGACAATAAGGTTCGCGTTTACAAAGGTGGATCTTGGTCAGACGTGGCTTATTGGTTGGCTCCTGGAACTCGTCGCTTTTTAGATGAAGATTCCGCAACAGCGACCATCGGTTTCCGTTGTGCCATGATTTCTGCAGGAACAAATAAATAATTCCTTTCTTATTGCAAAGCCGCCAGAGCTAAAAAAGACACTTGTCTAGCTCCGGCGGTTTTTATTTTTTGGCCTAATGCCAACATCGTAGCCCCTGTAGTCAACGTGTCATCTACGATTAGCACATGTTTCCCTTGAATCAATTCTGGATTAGAAACACTAAATACATCCTCCAAAGCATGAAATCGATCTTGCCTGTTTTGATGAATCAAGGTTTGACTATTTTTCACCCTTTCTATCCCATGAGATAAAATGGGAATTTGCGTACTTTTAGATATCCCTTCAGCGATACAATGTGCTTGATTATACCCGCGTAAGCGAGTCCTTTGGGAGTGCATGGGAATAGGAAGGATTAGATCATATTCTTGAGACCAATTGTACTTATTTAATTCTGCACCACACCAAAAGCCAAGAAAACGACCCAATTCTTGGGCACCTTGGTATTTAATTTGGTGCATTAGGTGCTGAACTCGACCTCCTTCTGAAAATAAAAAGAAACAATGAGCATCTTCATATTCCATCCAACCATCAAATTTAAGACTGAGCCAATTGGGCCTAGGAAGGAATAAACCTGGCCTTGGAAGCTCCAATCGACACCTGGTACATAGGAATTCTTCGGAATCCAAGAGGGTATTGGAACACGCAAAACAAACTTCCGGATAAAGCAATTGTAAAATGCGCTTAAACATTTGAAAAAAGTTTTGTATTTAATTAAGATTCAGTAATTTTGCACCCCTAAATAAGAACCTAAAGTTTACATGTTAAAACCATGTAGTTCAAGTTCTTGATAATCTTAGCGAAGAGTAAAAACACTTATATCATAATTAACCTTTAAAAATGGCACGCGATTTAAAATTCACTAGAAACATCGGTATTGCTGCGCACATTGACGCTGGTAAAACCACCACCACGGAACGTATCCTGTATTACGCAGGTGTGAGTCACAAAATTGGTGAGGTACACGATGGTGCGGCAACCATGGACTGGATGGAGCAAGAGCAGGAGCGTGGAATCACGATCACTTCCGCTGCTACGACTGTTAACTGGAAATACCGTAACGAAGATTACCATGTTAACATCATTGATACACCGGGTCACGTTGACTTTACTGTTGAGGTAAACCGTTCACTTCGCGTGTTAGATGGTCTAGTTTTCTTATTTTCTGCAGTAGATGGTGTTGAGCCACAGTCAGAAACTAACTGGCGCTTAGCTAATAACTATAACGTTGCTCGTATTGGTTTCGTTAACAAAATGGACCGTTCTGGAGCTGATTTCTTAAACGTGTGTAAGCAAGTGAAAGAAATGTTGGGTAGTTATGCGGTGCCATTACAATTGCCAATCGGTGCTGAAGAGCATTTCGAAGGAGTGGTTGACTTGGTTAACTTCCGTGGTATCAAGTGGAACGAAGCTGACAAAGGAATGACATTCACTGAGGTACCTATCCCAGATGATATGTTGGAAGAGGCGACTGAATACCGTGAGAAATTATTAGAAGCTGTAGCTGAGTTTGATGAGACTTTGATGGAGAAATACTTCGAAGATCCGAACTCAATTACTGAAGATGAAATTTTAGCTGCCCTACGTGCTGCTACTATTTCCATGAAAATTGTACCAATGCTTTGTGGATCTTCTTTTAAAAACAAAGGAGTTCAAACGATGTTGGATTACGTAATGGCAATCTTGCCTTCTCCAATGGACAAAGAAGGTGTTAAAGGAACAAACCCTGATACAGGTGAAGAAATCCTTAGAAAACCATCTGAGTCGGAGCCATTTGCGGCTTTGGCATTTAAAATTGCTACAGACCCTTACGTTGGTCGCTTATGTTTTATCCGTGCCTATTCAGGTGGATTGGATTCAGGTTCTTATGTATTGAACAACCGTTCAGGAAATAAGGAGCGTATCTCTCGTATCTTCCAAATGCACGCAAACAAGCAAAACTCCATTGAGCGCTTAGGTGCTGGTGATATTGGTGCGGTAGTAGGATTTAAAGACATCAAAACGGGTGATACTTTATCTGATGAAAAACACCCAATCATATTAGAGGCAATGGATTTCCCAGAGCCAGTAATTGGATACGCCATTGAGCCAAAGAAAACAGCTGATGCTGATAACTTCTCAAAAGCTATTACCAAATTAATCGAAGAAGATCCAACTTTACAAGTAGAATCTAACGAAGAGACTGGTCAAACCATCATCAAAGGAATGGGAGAGCTTCACTTAGAAATCATCATCGACCGTATGCGTCGTGAATTCAAAGTAGAAGTAAACCAAGGTGCACCGCAGGTTGCTTACAAGGAGTCTTTAACTAAGACAACTGAGCACCGTGAGGTATACAAAAAACAATCAGGTGGTCGTGGTAAATTTGCTGATATCGTATTTGAAATCGGACCAAGAGAAGACGACAAACCAGGTTTAGAATTTGTGAACAATATTGTGGGTGGTGTAATTCCTCGTGAATTTATTCCAGCAGTTCAAAAAGGATTCGAAGAAGCCATGAAAACAGGTGCTTTAGCAGGATATCCAATGGATTCGATGAAAGTGCGTTTGTTCCACGGATCTTACCATGATGTCGATTCAGATTCATTATCTTTCGAATTAGCCGCTCGTATGGGTTACAAAGAAGCAGCGAAAAGTGCAGGTGCTAAATTAATGGAACCTATCATGGCTGTAGACGTAGTTACTCCAGATGAGTACACAGGACCTATCACAGGTGACTTAAACCGTCGTCGTGGTATTATGAAAGGTATGGATTCTCGTCAAGGTGCTGTTATCCTAAAAGCGGATGTACCTTTGTCAGAATTATTCGGATATGTTACTGATTTACGTACTATGTCTTCAGGACGTGCTACGGCTTCTTTAACTTTCTCTCACTATGAATTCGTTCCGCAAAACATTGCTGACGAAGTAGTTAAGAAAGCGAAAGGATTATAATATCCAAGCAAAATAAGTAGGGAAAGCCTCCGATTTCGGGGGCTTTTTTTTATGGGTCAATCTTAAAACATCCCCAATCAGAATACTTATATTTATTCAAAATTTCATGAATGACAAGTACTAAAACGGAAATCCTTTCATTTAAAACAAGCAAAGCATGGCGTGATTGGCTTGAATTACATCATGCAAGTTCTCCGAGTATATGTCTTCAAATCGCTAAAATTAGCGCACCAGAGCAAACTATTTCTTACAAAGAAGCATTGGATGAAGCCCTATGCTTTGGTTGGATAGACGGACAAAAACTTCCTTTCAAAAATTTCAACGCTGTCAAGGTTTAAAACCTTGCCAGCGTTAGGCAAAAATATCAATTTCCTTCCTTTTTATACACCAACAAACTGATAATCAACCAATGTTTTAAACAAAATATCGCTTAAGTGATTGAATGGGCTTTTCGAAAATATAATAAGAGATAAAACTAACCACAAACAAGGCTATTATTCCATAGATATGAAATGTATCTTGAATAGGGAGGTGAATTCGATTTGCCAACTGATAAAATAAATCAGGTATTACCATGTGATACAAATACAATCCATAACTAATTTTACCGACCTCCCTTAAGGGTTTTACCGATAAAAATTGAGCCAAAATACCTGGCCTCATGGCGCCTAAAATTAACCCAGCAGAAAGAATTGAGGTAAAGGTTCGAAAAAATAATTGTTTACCTAAATCAGCATCAGATAATAGCAATGAGGTCCATAAAAATCCGAAAAAGGCCAATGGAAGTAGCCATTTGGCTAGGGCCCTTACTTGTATTTCTTTCCCTTCTCTCAAATAAAACGCCAATAAAGCACCCCAAGCGAACGTATCAACACAGGTAATCATATAAACCCCGATGCCACTATACTGATGTATTAACATGTACCTTGCGAGTAAACCTATCAAGGTTGTAGCCCAAAGAAGGCCCAATAAACTCCTTTTAGAGGCTATTCCTAAGATTAATACCGGCCAAATGATGTAAAATTGTTCCTCCACAGATAATGACCAATAAGGCGAAAGCATATCTGACCAATTTTGGCTTTGCTCTAACCAATGGTTGTATAAATAGGACCAATAATAAATCGGATGTAGGTAAAAATCACTTACGATTTGAATGCCTACTTTTTTTAAAACAAGCAATGAGGCTAATACGGCGTAATATATAGGAAAAATACGTAATGCTCTACGAGCAACAAAATTACCAAATGCCTTCGCAAATGAATGTTTCTCTCGCTGACTTAATAGTATGGATGTAATCAAATACCCACTCAAAACAAAGAAAAGCGTTACTCCAACCGGCCCATTAGGGATCGTATTAATCCAATGATTCGTGGGAAACCAATGAAAAATTAACACTAATAAGATGGCGATGGCCCTAATGCCATCCAAAGCTGGTATGTATTTCATCACTTTAATCTACGGCTAACAAAGCTAAAACATATTGAGCAATAAACCTCTTATCCTTGCTAGCGCTACTTTATCCACGATGCGTATCTTTTGTAGAAAAGTGAAACTTCTTTCAGGTATTGGATGTATTTTTAAGATATTTTATTCCTGAGATTATGACCAAAATTATTGAAACGAAAAATATTTCCAAACGCTATGTGATGGGAGAAGAGGTAATAGATGCCTTAAAAAACATCAGTATTTCAGTGAATAAAGGCGAATATGTAGCATTTATGGGCCCTTCGGGTTCTGGTAAATCTACCCTAATGAACATCGTTGGCTGCTTAGATACACCAAGTACAGGTAAGTATATTTTAAATGGTCATGATGTAAGCGAAATGTCCGAGAATGAATTAGCCGCTGTTCGTAACAAAGAAATAGGCTTTGTATTTCAAACATTCAACTTATTACCCCGACAGTCGGCTTTAGACAATGTAGCCCTTCCTCTAATCTATGCTGGATATTCCAAAAAAGAAAGGAATGAAATCGCGATGGAAACGCTAAGAGGCGTTGGGCTTGACAATCGAGCTAACCATAAACCGAATGAACTATCAGGTGGTCAAAGGCAACGAGTAGCTGTAGCGAGAGCCCTGGTGAATGAGCCATCCATCTTATTAGCTGATGAACCTACAGGAAACTTAGATACCAAAACTTCTTATGAAATCATGGATCTTTTTGACCAACTTCATAAAAAAGGGAATACCATCGTGATGGTTACCCATGAAGATGATATTGCTCAATATGCTCACCGTATCATACGTTTAAGAGATGGGTTAATAGAATCTGATACCATCAATCAAAATGTACGCAAAGTTATCAAATGATAACTCTCACTATAAGGCCCTGATTAACAATAATATACAGACATCAGGGTCTTATGTTTTTTTCTTCTTTCAGTTTCTTGAGAAAACGCAAGAAATTCAATTTATAGGTAGCTTTCATACATTCAAAATTGCCTATCCTCTAAAGGATTTATATCTTATGCGATATAAATCAATTACTCCTTGAGGATTAAATTACCACCTTTCCTATCGCTTTATTTAATCACAAGAAAATCAAGTCTGATTTATCGGTTATATATGTATTGCATACAGTTCTACTCTCTTATACAAAACTTTAATTTTAAATTTTATGACGCCTTCAACTCTGCTAGAAGCCTACCTAAATTCCTATCAATTAATGCCACCATCTGAAGTAAAAGAAATTACTCGCTACTTTAAATTTGCAACCTTTCAGAAAAACCAAATCCTCTTAGCCGAAGGGGACATTAACAACAAATTTTACTTTCTAGCATCCGGATTATTAAGGGAATATTCTTGGGTCGAACAAATGGAAAAGACAGAGCCCATATCCAGATGGTTTACGCTTCCAGGAAGATTCAGCTTTGCCCCAGATAGTTTTTTCAATGAAAGACCCAGTGAAATTA
Source organism: Aquirufa sp. OSTEICH-129A (assembly GCF_054558355.1). NCBI lineage: Bacteria > Pseudomonadati > Bacteroidota > Cytophagia > Cytophagales > Flectobacillaceae > Aquirufa > Aquirufa sp. OSTEICH-129A. Next base: position 537,624 of record NZ_JBPXKC010000002.1, read on the forward strand.
GTATTGATGCCTTAAAGAAGTCGGAAGTTTTCTATATCGAAAAAGAAGATCTCTTAAGAGCCTACATAGAATTACCTATTTCAAATACCGTTTGCCGAATCATTTTACAAGAAATTCTTATTCAACAAGAACGAATTACCTCTTTCCTACATATCAGAAATACACAAATTCGATATGAAGCTTTTTGTAAATCATTTAAAGAATTGGATGAGCAAGTTCCGGATAAATATAAAGCCTCCTTTCTAAACATGAGCCCTTCTGAACTAAGTCGAATCCGAAGAAAAATCATGGAAAAAGGATCTCTAATTAGCTGATTGTTGCGTTTTATCAATTTTATTTATTGCCTTTTCGCAAGAAAATTTCATGATAAAATTGGCAGTTTTGTAGCATAGAATTTGCTACAACATCTTGGGTGGTTTCAAGATGTTCTATTTTTCAGGTTAAATAGAGTGAAGCATGGCAACCTGTGTTCTATGATAATTTGTAGAAATGAAAGAATGGGTGACTCAATATCTAAGTTTCCCTTTCAATTGCATTTATGCTTTAGTTTCAAAAATTATTTATTACGTGCTCACTCTACTTAACCAAATAATCTCTAAAAATTTCTAGTTTTTGAGGGAAGTATATGACTTCTCTCAAAAACTAGAAATTTATTCTTTTTTCCCTGCATCGAACAAAAGTGAAACTTATTATCAACTAATTATTGGGCAAAAACAAAAGAGCTGCCCTTGCGAGCAGCTCTTTCTATATCAAAGAATTCAAACCTCTTATTTTTTCTTCTCTTTAACACGAGCCGCTTTACCTTGCTTACCTCTCATGTAATATAAACGAGCTCTACGTACTTTACCACGACGTAATACTTCAATTTTGTCAATGTTTGGAGACAAGATTGGGAAAATACGCTCTACTCCAATTCCGTTTGAGATTTTACGAACTGTAAATGACTCACCAGCACCTGAATTCTTGCGCTGAATAACTAATCCTTGGAATACCTGGATACGCTCTTTGTTACCTTCACGAATCTTTACGTGAACATTAATAGTATCTCCTGCTGCAAATTCAGGATGATCTGCTCTACGAGCTGCATTTTCTGCTTCAACTAATTTAATTAAATCACTCATCTTAATAATTTGTTCAAACTTTGGTGATTATCAGTGCTTAGCGGTCCAATCGTACATAAGGCTCACTGATTTGGGTTGCAAAGATAGAAAATTTATTTTTTCTAAAAAACTGTTAGTCAAAAAATTGTGAATTAATTCAAGCCTTTTATACCCCTAACAAAAGCTATAATATCCTCTCTTAATTGACTAGACTTTGCTAGTAATTTCACAAATGCACTTCCTATGATGGCTCCAGAGGCAGATGAGGAAGCCTTTAAAAAGCTTTCTCTGTCAGAAATACCAAATCCGATTAACCTTGGGTTTTTCAAATTCATTTGATTGATTCGATCAAAATACCGTTCCTGCTCTGAACTTATACCCGTTTTGGCTCCTGTAGTGCTGGCCGAGGAAACCATATAAATAAAACCTTGACTTACTGAATCAATCCGACGAATCCTTTCGTCAGTCGTTTGAGGAGTAATCAAGAAAATATTAAACAAGCCGTAACTTTCAAAAATAGCTTGATATTCTGACTCATATTCCGCCATGGGCAAATCCGGCAAAATCAATCCATCTACTCCCACCTCTTGGCATTTTTGACAAAAACGCTCAACCCCGAATTGCAATACCGGATTAATGTAACCCATCAATAAAACGGGCACTTGAATTTTCTCTCTCAACTCCTTCAATTGCTCAAATAAAAGAGCTACCGTCATACCTTGATCCAAGGAAATTTGATTCGATTGCTGTATGGTTTCTCCATCTGCTACAGGATCAGAATAGGGCATTCCAATTTCAATGATATCAGCACCTCCTTCTTGAAGTGCCTCCAAAACAGTCATGGTATCTCCCAATTTAGGAAATCCTGCCGTGGCATATACATTTAAAATAGGCCCATTTGCCGATTCAAAAACTGCTGAAATTCGATTCATCTATAATAAATTTAATCGTTGTTGGTAGGTAGCCAAATCCTTATCTCCTCTTCCTGATAAATTAATGACCACTATTTCCTCAGGCTTGGCCTGTAATTTTGGTAAAACAGCCAAGGCATGAGCTGATTCCAATGCAGGAATAATTCCCTCTAATTGACTTAATTCCAATGCCGAAACTAAGGCTTCATCATCCGTAATATCGTAGAAATGTGCCCTGCCGGTTTTAAATAAATGAGCATGCATCGGGCCAATACCTGGATAATCTAATCCGGCTGAAATAGAATAGGGTTCTATCACCTGACCATCCTCCGTTTGCATCAATAAACTCTTACTTCCGTGTAATACTCCTGCCTTACCTAAAAAAGTCGTAGCAGCAGAATGTCCAGTACTAACTCCTTGACCTGCCGCTTCTGCAGCAACTAACTGCGTTCTAGGTTCATCTAAAAAATGGTAAAAAGCTCCTGCAGCATTTGACCCTCCTCCAACACACGCTAACACATAATCAGGGTAATTTCTCCCAACTTTCTCAGTCAATTGGGCTTTAATTTCTTCTGAAATAACAGATTGAAAACGTGCCACCATATCTGGATATGGATGCGGGCCCACCACTGAACCTATAATGTAATGTGTATCCACCGGATTATTAATCCAATGGCGCATGGCTTCATTGGTTGCGTCTTTCAAGGTCTTCGAACCCGATTGTGCAGCCACCACCGTAGCCCCCAACATTCTCATTCTGGCCACATTAGGCGCCTGACGTTCTATGTCAATAGCTCCCATGTAAACAATACATTCTAGGCCCATCAAGGCACAAACAGTAGCCGTTGCTACTCCATGCTGACCTGCACCCGTTTCCGCCACAATCTTATTTTTCCCTAATTTCTTAGCGACTAAAATTTGACCAATGGTATTGTTTACTTTGTGCGCACCGGTATGGCAAAGATCCTCTCGCTTGAGATAGATCTGCGTTTGGTATTTCTCAGATAATCTTTTAGCCTCAAACAAAGGCGTTGGCCTACCCACAAAATCTTTCAATAAATCATGAAACTCTTGTTGAAAGGATGGATCATAAATTATATCTAAGTAATGCGTTCTTAGTTCTTCCACATTGGGATACAGCATTTCAGGAATAAATGCCCCGCCAAACTCCCCATAATAACCTTTTTCGTCAACTTGATACATAAGTGCCATAGCTCTATTTTTCTGCTAATCGTTTCGAAATTTCTCGTACAACTTGTACATCTTTTAATCCCGCTTTGACTTCAATTTTACTGTTAAAATCTAAGGCATGAATCGGGTATTTTTTACTTAATTCCATCGCTTCTTCCAAATTCTCTTTTGATAAGCCTCCTGCCAAAATAAAGGGCTTATCTAAGGTATAAGCTTCTAAAATATTCCAGTCAAATCGCTGGCCTGTACCTCCTGTTTGCTTTCCTTTCTTGGTATCAAATAAATAAAAATCAGGCAAATCACTCAATCCTTGTAAATCCCACTTATCTGACACTGAAATAGCCTTAATGACTTTTATACCTGCTTTTTGTAAGGCAATTACCTCTTCATCTCCCTCCTCTCCATGTAATTGAACCCATTTAAAGCCTGCTTGTTTTGACAATGCTAGTATACTTGCAACAGACCGGTCAACAAACACCCCCACGGCAATAGTTTCCCCCAAAACTTCTTGAGGAATGATGTAGTCCTCTCCCACATACCTAGGCGAAGCTTCTGCCCATATAAAACCCATAAAATCTGGCTTGGCCTTGGCCACTTCTTGGATATTATCCAAGTCTCGCATACCACAAACCTTCCATTTCATATTAATCCTGGTTTAAAAAATCTGACAATGCCTTTCCTGGAGCATCGGTCTTCATAAAACTTTCTCCAATCAAAAACCCTTTATAACCATATCCCCTCAATTCTTGTATGATGGAGGGCCCTGAAATGCAGCTTTCTGAAACTTTAATGCATGTCGCTGGTATTTTTTCCGCCAATTGCTTGGATGCCTCAACATTTTGCTCCGCAAAATTCTTAAGGTTACGGTTATTAACTCCTACCACCGAAATATAATCGCCTAAACTTCTTTTCAATTCTTCTTCGTCATGTACTTCCAATAAGGTTTCCATCCCCAAAGAACGTGCCAAAGTCCCGAATTGCTTGATTTCCTGTGGACTTAATGCAGCAGCAATTAACAAAATCACATCAGCTCCCATGGCCTTTGCCTCAACAATTTGGTATTCATCCACCATAAAATCCTTACGGAGAATGGGCGTATTTGGATTGGCCCGACGAGCCTTTTCAAAATCATCATCTGTCCCACCAAAAAACGGAGTATCCGTTAATACAGACAAACAAGCAGCTCCAGCAGCAGCATAGGCTTGGGTTACTTCCTCGACGGATAAACGATCGTTAATAATTCCTTTGGAAGGAGATTTACGCTTAAATTCAGCAATAATTCCCGTAGAAGCAGGCTGAGTTAAGGACATGGATAGCGAATGACAATGACGCGCAAAAAATCCTGTTTTTTCCAATTCACGCATAGAAATACGCGACTTTCTCTCTGCAACTTCCTTCCTTTTGGAATCTAAAATAGTAGCTAAAATACTCATCTTAATCCATGATAAATTTCTTGAAAACTTGAAAGGCTCTACCGCTTTCTAGGGATTCTTTGGCCATTAAATAACCATCCGACAAATTACTAACTTTTTCTGCTACCAATAAAGCAGCGGCAGCATTGGCTAATACTACTTGAGTTTGGGCAGGGCTACCTTGTCTTTGTAAAATCTTATACAACATATCTGCTGACTGCTCTACATTGGAGCCTCCGCTCAACTCTTGTGATTGGAAGGTTTCACATCCGAAATCGCCGGGCAAGTATCGAGTTTCGCCTTCTTTCGTTGTCAACAAAAATGAACTGGTTAATGAAATCTCATCATAACCGTCCTCCCCAAAAACAATACCAAATTTCTTAGATCCAGCATCATAAAATTGTACAAATAAATCATACACTTCCTTGGCATAAACTCCAGTTAATTGTTTGGTAACCAAGGCTGGATTCATCAAAGGACCTAATAAATTGAAAAAGGTTTTCATTCCTAACTCCTTGCGGATAGGACCTACGTGACGCATTGCAGGGTGGAATAAGGGAGCATGCAAAAAACAGATGCCTGAAGATTCCATTTTCCGTTTTAAATAACTTGGATCATTACTAAACTTAACACCCAAAAATTCCAACACAGTGGAAGAGCCTACCGCAGAAGAAACACCATGATTTCCATGCTTAGCGATTTTTTGCCCTGCACCAACCACCACAAAAGAAGAAGTTGTACTCACATTAAAAGTATCTTTTCCATCCCCTCCAGTCCCACATACATCCATGGCATCAAATTCTGTCAAATCGATGGTAACCGCCAATTCCATCATGGCAGAAACAAAACCTTTTAATTCTTGAACTTGAATAGGTGTATACCAATAACTGGCTAAAAATGCAGCAATTTGACTAGGATTTATTCCTCCTTGACCCACGCGCAACAAGACCTCTTTGGCTTCTACTTCTGTTAAGGAATACCCTTGAACTCGTTTACTTAATATATCTTTCATGTTTTATTGAATCCAATTTTTAATCATTTGTAATCCATGCTGGGTCAAATAAGCCTCAGGATGAAACTGAACACCTCGAACATCGTATTTCTGATGCGCCTCCGCCATGACAAATCCCTTATCATCCACAGCAGTAATTTTCAAATCTGAAGGCATGGTTTCGGGGATAACGGTCCAAGAATGGTATCGACAAACCTCAAATCGAGATGGAATACCTAGAAATAATTTTTCGGTTGGATCAGTTACCACGCATTCGGTCGTTACTCCATGCAATACCTCGCCCATATTTTGCAATTTCGAGCCAAAAGATTCTGCTATGGCTTGATGACCTAGGCAAACACCTAAAATTCGTTTCGATGGGGCATATTCCTTCAATAAATCAAGCATAATTCCTGCTTCTGAAGGAATTCCAGGACCGGGGGATAGTAAAATATGATCGTATGCCTTTACTTCTTCCAAAGCAATTTTATCATTTCTGAATACATCCACTTCAGCCCCAATCTCTTTCAATAGGTATACCAAATTGTATACAAATGAATCATAATTATCTATTACTAATACTTTCATGGCTTCCTATGATAAATTTTCTGCTACATCTAAGGCCTTTTTGAGTGCCGCTAATTTATTATGTATCTCCTGCATTTCACTGGCCACAACAGATTTAGCAACAACCCCCATTCCAGCTTGATAAAACAAGGTATTCCCTTTACTTAAAAATGTGCGAATGGCTATGGCATGATTGAAGTTGCCTTCAAAATCCATAAATCCTATGGCTCCCCCGTAAATATGACGGTTGGTAGGTTCCAGTCGATTGATGATTGTCATGGCATTGTGTTTGGGAGCGCCACTTAGGGTTCCTGCTGGAAAGGTATCTGCCACCATTTGTAATGGATTCACCCCTTTTTGTAAAGTTCCCGTCACCTTAGATACTAAATGTATCACATGGGAGAAAAACTGCACCTCCTTAAAAGTTTCTACTTTCACGTTGTCTGCACTTCGGCTCAAATCATTTCTAGCTAAATCCACTAGCATAACATGCTCAGCCGATTCTTTGGGGTCTGCAATTAACGCCTGAGCTAATTCCGCATCCCGAGCATCGTCTCCTGTTCGTCGGAATGTTCCGGCAATCGGATGAATTTCTGCCAATTCATGATCAATCTTAATTTGTTTCTCAGGCGAAGCGCCGAAAATACGATATTGCTCGTAATCAAAAAAGAACAAGTAGGGTGAGGGATTCACTGAACGCAAAGCCCGATATACTTGAAAATCATCACCAATAAAGGTTTGACTAAACCTTCGGGAAGGTACTATTTGGAATACATCACCTCTCAAACAATGCTTGATACAAGTATTGACAATTTCTTCTGTTTGTGCTTCCGTTAAATTACTCTGTTCCTCCCCTACGCGCTTGAATGGCTCTAAGGTATAATGAGGCATTTCTAAATGATAGGCAACTGCATCCAGATTTGGCGTTTGACCTTCCAAATAACTATGGGCATACCAGGTCATTTGATTATTGAAATGGTTCAAAGCGACCACATAACGATACACATAATACCGAATGGAAGGAATAGCTGTTTCTGGATTTTTATCTTGGATATGAATATCCTCAAAATAACTAACGGCATCATAGCTAATGTGACCAAAAAGTCCATTGGCCATCGGTGAATCACCAACTTCTTTTTGATAAGAAAATCTTGAAGAAAAATCCTGTAAAACTTTAACAGCATCTTTCGGATTTTCCAAACGGAAAGTCTCTACGCTACCATCGGGGAATTGCTGAGTAACAAGCTGTTGATCTAAAACAAAACTGGCTACGGGATCAAAAGCAATATGAGAAAAACCATGTTCACGACCGTGATAATCAGCACTTTCAAGGATAACAGAATTTTTATAATTTTTTCTGATTTTCAAGAAAATACCAATGGGCGTTAACGTATCAGCTAACAAGGTCTTCCTAGTGGTATGAATGGTAAATTTATTTGAACTGGACATGAGGCTATCGACAAAATTAAAATAAAAAGGCTTACTGGGAACAGCAAGCCTTGAGTAAAACATATCATATACACACAGCAAAACTGTTCAAGGAAGTATTAGCCTTGCCACCAGTTTTTGTTGTGCGTTGTTTTAGTCATTTCTATTATAATTTGATGCAAATGTAATCTGAAATATGGTAAATCAAAATTTCAAACTAAAAAAACTAAGCATTCTTCTCCACTAAATCCCATAAATTACCATACAAATCAGCAAAAACGGCTACTTTACCATATTCCTCTATGCTTGCTTCTCGTACTATTTTAACTTCATTTTTAATTAGACCTTGGTAATCACGGTCAAAATTATCGGTAAGTAAAAATAAGAAAACTCGACCACCTGTTTGATTCCCTATTCGAGACTCCTGCTCTTCATTGGCGGCTTTAGCTAACAATAATTGGCAAGACCCCTCTCCCACTGGCTTCACGATAACCCAGCGTTTAGTAGGACTCATGATGGTGTCTTCTACTAATTCAAAACCTAGCTTTTGTGTATAAAAAGCAATGGCTTCATCATAGTCCTTCACCACCAAAGATAATTGGGCTAAACGTTGATTCATGGTTTTAGTTTTCGTCTCTACCTACAAAATTAAAAGGTGAAATCAATAATAATTCAGCCTTGATCGCCTCAGAAACCTCCAATCCTTGAATGAACTGCTGAAATACACCCTGATCTATCTTTCCATGATGACGAGTTAATTCTTTCAAGGCTTCGTAGGGTTTTGGATATGACTCCCGACGTAAGACGGTTTGAATCGCCTCGGCAATGACTACCCAATTTTCCTCCAAATCTTGGTGAATTTTGGATTCATTTAATTCCAATTTTCCCAAGCCTCTTTGCAAAGAAGATAAGGAAATCAAAATATGAGCTAAAGGGGTTCCAACATTTCTTAATACTGTGGAATCCGTCAAATCTCTTTGTAAACGCGAAATAGGCAATTTGGCAGATAAAAATTCCAATAAAGCATTGGCTATGGCTAAATTACCTTCGGCATTTTCAAAATCGATGGGATTAACTTTATGAGGCATGGCGGAAGAACCAATCTCCCCAGCTTTGATCTTTTGTTTGAAATATCCCATAGAAACATAGGACCATATATCCCGAGCCAAATCTACCAAAATGGTGTTTAGTCGCTTTAAGCCATCAAAATAAGCCGCCAAATTATCATAATGCTCTATTTGGGTCGTGTATTTGCTACGATGAATACCTAATTTATTTTCTAACAAATTAGCGCCAAATGCAGGCCAATTAATTGTTGGAAATGCTACATGGTGGGCATTAAAATTACCTGTGGCACCCCCAAATTTTCCTGTAAATGGTACTTGAGATAATAACTCCAATTGCCTATCTAAACGCTCAACAAATACCTGGATTTCCTTACCTAAACGAGTAGGAGATGCGGGTTGACCATGCGTATGGGCCAACATGGGAATATCTTTCCAATCAGTAGCTAAAGCTGCCAATTGATCTTTAACTTGAATATAAGTAGGTAATAGGACCGCACGATGCGCTTCCAAAATAGAAACAGGGATAGCTGTATTATTGATATCTTGAGAGGTTAATCCAAAGTGAATAAACTCCAAATAGGCTGATAAGTCACCGAATTGCGTAAATCCAGAAATCTTTTCTTTGATAAAGTATTCAACCGCCTTGACGTCGTGATTTGTTTCTTTTTCTTTCTCTTTAATCCAGAGGGCATCTTGCTCGGAAAAATTTTGGTATAATTGACGTAAAGCCGCTATCGCTTCCGATGGAAAGTTTTGTAAGGGAGCCAATGGAATTTCGCACAAAGCAATGAAATATTCAATTTCCACTCGAACACGGTATTGAATTAATCCAAATTCAGAAAAATAAGGAGATAAGACTTCCGTTTGTTTTCGGTAACGACCATCAACGGGAGAGATGGCACTTAAGCGATTTAATTCCATGGTATTTTGTGTAAAGCGCAAAGGTACGAAAATGTGCGTAAAACCTGATTATACTAAAACAATTGGAAAATGATCCCCCAAAAGAAATTTAAATCGTAACTTGAAAACAAAAATTTCAGCATGTTAAGCCCTAGATACCTTTCCCTTTTATTGGCCTTTGTCATTGCTGGGGTATGTACCTCTTTTCTTTCCTTTTTACCCAATACCGACTTTACTATCCTTTTTGTCTGTTTTATTAGCTCTTTCATTTTTGGTAGTGCGGTCATTTATTTTGCCTTGGACAATCTAGTTTTTAAGGAAGTCAATAAATTATACGACCGCATCAAACAGATTAAAAAGAAGAATTTTTCTGTTATTCCACGTAAGCAATTAATCGAGAAAGAGAATCCGATTGTATTATTGAAAGAGGAGTTAAATTCTTATGTAACGACCAAAGAAGACGAGGTTAAGGAGTTGAAGAAAGCGGCCAAATACCGGCAAGAGTTCTTAGCGGATGTCTCTCACGAATTAAAAACTCCGATTTTTGCCGCACAAGGTTTTGTTCACACACTATTGGATAATCCTGAAGAAGATCCAGCAATCAGAAAACGTTTTTTGGAAAAAGCTGCCAAAAGTCTCGATGGATTGGACATCCTGGTGAAAGATTTACTCACGGTTTCTCAAATTGAAACAGGCGCCATCAAAATTGATAAAAGAGCCCTTGATTTAAAGCCATTGGTAATAGAGATTTTTGAACAATTAGAAGCCAAGGCAAAAACTAAAAACATTGAATTAAAACTCATCGGTCATCAAGGCCCCGTTCTAGTAAAAGCTGATTATCAGCGAATTAGCCAAGTATTAGTTAATTTAATTGATAATGGCATTAAATATGGCCATCAAGATGGTAAGGTAACAGTACATTTGGAGGAGAAGAAAAAGGCATTTTTAATCATGGTAAAAGATAATGGGCCTGGAGTTCCTGCAGAACATTTACCTCGTTTATTTGAGAGGTTTTACCGGGTGGATAAAAGTAGGGCCAAGTTAAGTGGTGGCTCAGGATTAGGCTTATCCATTGTGAAACACATCATTCAAGCACATAACAGTAAAATTGCTGTTTTCTCAAAAGTTGACAAAGGAACATCCTTTCAATTCAAATTAGAAAAGGCCTAAAAATCTTAACGCTGTCAAGGTTTAAAACCTTGACAGCGTTGACGTTTTAACAATTTTTAGATTCTTTTTGTTTCTATTTTTTCATCAAGAAATTGATAAAAAAACGGCCATATTCTGAAGAATAAGGCCGTTTCAATACTTTATTTATATTAGCTTACATAGAGCCTTCTTTCAATCGCTCTGCGTTTTCGGCAATACGTAATTGCTCAATAAATTCTGCTATCTCTCCATCCATCACCACGGGTAAATTATATACGGTTAAACCAATACGATGATCCGTTACTCGACCTTGTGGATAATTATAGGTTCTAATCTTATCTGATCGATCTCCCGAACCCACCATGGACTTTCTGTTTCCAGCTATTTCAGCATTTCTTTTTTCTAACTCAATCTCATATAATCTCGAACGCAAAACAGTCATTGCCTTGTCAAAGTTTTTAATTTGAGATCTTTCATCCTGGCATTGAACAACTAAACCCGATGGAATGTGGGTAACACGCACAGCTGAATAAGTGGTATTTACCGACTGCCCTCCTGCTCCTGATGAACAAAAGGTGTCTTTACGAATATCATTCATATTAATCTGAACATCCACTTCATCTGCTTCAGGCATAACTGCTACCGTGGCGGCAGATGTATGAATTCTTCCAGCAGATTCTGTAGCAGGAACTCGCTGAACACGATGTACTCCCGATTCAAACTTCAGTTTAGCATATACATCTTCACCTTGAACAGAAACAATAATCTCTTTAAAACCACCAGCAGTTCCTTCCGTAAAATCCATAATTTGAAAAGTCCACCCCATTTTCTCAGCATATCGCTGGTACATACGGAACAAATCCCCAGCAAAAATGGAAGCTTCGTCACCACCAGTTCCACCACGAATTTCAAGAATACAGTCTTTGGAATCATTCGGATCTTTAGGAATCAACATTTCCTTCAACTCCTCCTGCATTTCTTTTTCTTGTGGAACCAATGTTTCTAATTCCGCTTTTGCCATATCTCTAAAATCCTCATCCTTCTCCGTAGCAATAACATCTTTCGCTTCTTCTATGGATTTTAGTAAATTTTGATAGGCCATGTATTGATCTACTATCTTTTGTAAATCTTTGTATTCTTTACTTAAAGTTTTGAATTTCTTTAAATCAGAAACGATTTCAGGCATGGCAATTTGTTGCTCTACCTCTAAAAATCTTTCCCTAATAGCCTCCAGCTGCTCCAACATACTCGTATAATATTTTTAAAATTCCCCGCAAAGATAACAATTAAATTCATTGCCCTTTCTGCTTGGATAGAATACCTTTGTACAACAAATTTCACCCCATGAAAAAAACACTTCTTTTCTCTTGCCTAGTTTCAAGCATCCTTTCGCTTCAATCTTGTGATTTCTCCAAGCGCATCGATACTACTGCTGCGGTAAAAGAAATGAAAAGTCGACAAGTAAAGCGAATTCTACCACAGGATATTGTTAACAAAGCGGATACTTGGGGCCAAGAAATTCAAAAGCTTATTGAAAGTCCCTCTAATAAATTGGGCCTAGATAGCATTGCCAAGCAATTTCAAATTAGAATCCAATCCGGCAAAGCCCTTGACCTAAAACAACAAAACAAGGACAGAAAAATTCAGGAAGTGTTGGATGCCTTAGATTACAGTTTATCCATAAAACAAGAAATCCCCCCTAGCATTCAAAAAAATACAGCAGGAGATAGCCTTTACTACATCTTCATCGATAAAAAGAAAGATGTTATCCTGTTAGGATTCAGCAAATCGCAAATCGTTTTGAATATAGATAAGCCTTTGATCAAGTAGTCTTAACTATATGTTGAACCATGTTTCGATAAACCTCTTGTAGTTCAACGCTTGACAAAAATCCTTGTTGCTCAAATACCATTCGGCCATCTTGTAGTGCGCTGGCTTCTATTTGGCTAGAAACAGGTAAATTCTTAAAATAAGATTGTACATAGTTTTGGATCAAGCCTTGCAATAAAGAAGTATCCAATTCGATGGAGTGCAATAATTTACTAGCCTCTGCCCAGAGTTGCTGGGTAAAGGTTCCTGCCAAGAGCATGGACAGGTAAATTTTCTTTCTTTCCTCCCCATTCACCAAATACATGGCATCAGTCACATCTCGAGCCAATTGAACTAGGACTTGCTCCGTCTCCTCAACCATCACCTCTAGGCAAATAGGCATGTGACTCAAATTGATTTTCCTTCCGCTTTGCAAATGCTGTACGGGGAAAAATATAGCCAACTGGTTGGTACTTTCTCGGGCTGGATCATACCAAATGGACGCTTCAGATAAAAGAACTGTACCTGAAACCAGTAAAAGAGTCGCGTATTTAGGAAGGATTAATTCCTTTAAAACAGTGGGATATGCTAATTCTGGAACGCAAAAAAAGAATACACTGGATTTTGATTCTGAAAAATCCAAGTGCTCCTGGACTTTGGCATTGTATAAATAACTGACTAAATCTTTCGCTTTAGCAGGGTCTCTACTAAAAACTTCTTGAACACTATGACCTGCATTTTCAAGAGCCTGCGATAAATGCCAGGCCACATGACCAGAACCAATAAAAGAAATATTCATGCTTAAACGATTTGTTCCATTTTAGATCCGACAAATGGAATCCATTGTTGATCCAAAATTCCAGAAAAATTCCGCAAAAACATAACAAAGGAAGGTTTAAATGGTCTTCGCTTTAAAGTCATTCCTGCCTCTTCGGGAGTAAGGTCTCCTTTTTTTGAGTTACAATACTTACATGCCGTGATTAAATTATCCCAAGAAGTACGCCCTTGCCTTGATTTTGGAATAACATGATCTAAGGTCAAATGATCCCTCGAGCCACAATATTGGCACATATTATCATCTCGCTTAAAAATATTTTGCCGACTAAGAACCACTCCCTTGTAAGGAAAATAGACATATCGGTTCAGTCGAATCACAGATGGAAAGGGGAAAGTTTGGGAAATAGAATGAAGTTTTTCGGTCGTCGACTCCGCAACCAATTCCGCCTTATTTAAATAGACCAATAAAAAGGCCTTAGGCATAGAACAGATGGTTAATGCACTATAATCTTGGTTTAAAACTAAAACTTTCCGACTCATAGGACAAAAGATTAAAGGTGAATACTCTCCTACACATCCCTTGTCTTTAAAGTTAAGAAAAAAACTCTTTGAAGCAATATTTTGTAGATTTGTAAAAAATTAAATTTTAATATGTCGAGCCTACTTAAAAAGATACAGGAACTAGCTGAGCAACAGGCCAGTGCTAATATAGCTGCACGCCGTCACTTACACGCCAACCCTGAACTTTCCTTCCATGAATTTGAAACACAAAGTTATGTGGAAAAACAATTGCATGAATTAGGTATCCCGACACAGCGTATAGCCAATACTGGAGTTATTGCCATCATTGAAGGCAAAAACCCAAGTAAAAAAGTGGTGGCATTACGGGCCGACATGGATGCACTACCCATTCAAGAGACAAATGATGTTCCTTATAAATCCCAAAATCCAGGTGTCATGCATGCCTGTGGGCATGATGTACATACGTCTTCATTATTGGGAAGTGCCCGTATTTTGCAATCTGTTAAAGATGAATTTGAAGGAACCATTAAATTGCTTTTTCAACCTGCCGAGGAAAAAGCTCCCGGAGGTGCCAGCATCATGATTCAAGAAGGAGCACTAAGTAATCCGACTCCTTCAGGTATTTTAGGTCAACACGTAGCCACCAATATTCCAGTAGGTAAGGTTGGATTTAGAGAAGGAATGTACATGGCTAGTGCAGATGAATTGTATTTAACTGTCAAAGGTAAAGGTGGGCATGGAGCTATGCCCGACCAATGTATTGACCCCATCGTGATTGCCTCCCATATTATTATTGCCATGCAGCAAATCATTTCCAGAAATAAAAACCCAAGACTCCCTTCGGTGCTAAGTTTTGGAAAATTCATTGCTGAGGGTGCGACGAATGTTATACCGAATGAAGTAAAAATTGAAGGTACATTCCGTGCCATGGACGAAGAATGGAGAGCAGATGGTTTGGCTAAAATGAAAAAATTGGCAGAAGGCATCGCTGAATCCATGGGAGGTTCTTGTGAGTTTTTTGTATTGAAAGGATACCCATTTCTAAAAAATAATCCAGAATTGACTCGTCGAATGAAAGAAGCTGCCATAGAATATATGGGAGCAGAAAATGTCATTGATTTAGATATTTGGATGGCGGCAGAAGATTTTGCCTTTTATACGCATCATGTTGATGCCTGTTTTTATCGATTAGGAACCAGAAATGATGAAAAAGGAATTATAAATGGAGTACATACCCCAAATTTTAACATTGATGAAAAAGCCCTGAATGTAGGTCCAGGACTAATGGCATGGTTGGCCATACAAGAATTAAACTTGGCTTAATTTTCGATCGGAAATGACATGGGATCCGGGTATTGAAATGAATAATTCAATGCCTGGATTATTTTTTGGGAGCTAATCCATTTCATGGGTTCGCTACTTTCTATATAATCTAATGGCATATTCAACTTCCGTCTTTGACACTCTTCCTTGACCAAATCAGCTTTTACTGGATGCAAAGGTGCCACCACATTACATGTATCGGCTAATGAAACCTGAATACATCCATGAATTATTTGTAGAACATCGCTGCGGTGAACATAATTAACCAAGTGATTGGCTGCTGGCACTTGCTTACCCGCGTAATATTTGGCTACATACCGCTCTCCTCCCATTAAACCACCCAAGCGTAGAATTAGTACTGGACTTTTTATTTGGTTGATTAACTGCTCCGCCTGATTCATCAAATTAAATTCTACGGGTGATTCTTCATCGACAGCTTTATTCTCCGATTTATAAATGGATGTGGAAGAAAGAAAAATCACTTGCTGGTATTTTCTTTGATTGACCAAACGAACAAAATCAGTTAAAACATCTAAATAAAATGTATCCCCATGCTGCTTTCTACGTGGAGGAATGGTCCAAATTAAAATTTTAGCCTGTAATATTGGCTCCCAAGCCTGTTGAGAAAGATTGACATCCGCTCTCCATGCCTCAACATGAATAGCTTTATTCTGAATTGATTGAGTTTGAGAGGATTGACTAATTTGCACTAAATAGCCCTTTTGAGCCAAATTTTCAGCCAAAGGAACTCCCACCCAGCCACCACCTAAAATAGAAATATCAAACATATGTGTACATGCGGGAACAAAATATCCCTATTTGCCGTTAAGTCAGCAATTTAAGGAGGATTATCCTGGCTTAAACACCGCTTGTCCAGAATATTTTTGATAATTCCTTGAATTACCTCTATTTGCTATCCTAAATTTAGACATGAATAAATTATTATTTATACCCTTGATGAGTTTGTTGATACTTGCCATTGACTATTATGTCTGGCAAGCATTCAAAACAGGCTTTCAACAGCAAAGTCAATCCACCCAACAAACCATTCGTTGGGTATATTGGTCCATTTCAACCTTAGTCATTCTAGGAATCGTTGGATACAATTTTCTTCCCTTAAGCTATTGGAATAAAACGGTTCGTACTTTTTTTATGGCTAGTGTCATGATAACGGTGGTATCAAAGTTATTCGTAGTTATATTTCTATTTATTGAAGATATTACCCGCATCATTCGCTGGGCCTTTGCCAATAAAAACTTAGATATCATTCCGGGCGAACCTGCACCAGGTCAAATCAGTCGAAGTGAATTTTTATCTAAAACAGCATTGGTGGTAGGGGCCGTACCAGCAGCCACCTTCACCTTTGGCATACTTTCGGGTGCACATGACTACCGAGTTGAAAATATTAGTTTAAAAATCCCAAACCTCCCCAAGTCATTTGATGGCCTGCGCATTGCCCAACTTTCCGACATTCACTCAGGAAGTTTTTACAATAAAAGAGCGGTGCAGGGAGGGGTAGAGATGGTCATGCGGGAGAAGGCCGACTTGCTTTTTTTTACAGGTGATTTAGTGAATAATGAAGCAACAGAAGTGGAAGACTATTTTCAGATGTTTTCCAAATTGAGTGCCCCATTAGGGGTTTATAGTACTTTAGGTAACCACGATTATGGTGATTATGTACGCTGGAAAACTCCTCAAGCTAAAAAGCAAAATCTACAAGATTTAATGAAAGCGCATGAATTGATGGGTTGGAATCTATTGATGGATGAAAATAAAATCATCGAAGAGTCCGGCGAAAAGTTGGCATTGATTGGTGTTCAAAATATTGGAGTTGGTCGTTTTCCTTGGTATGGAAATTTAGCAAAAGCTCACCAAGGGACAGAGGAGGCAAGTACAAAATTATTATTGTCTCATGACCCGACGCATTGGAATGCGGAAGTAACTGAAAAATATCAGGACATTGATGTGGCTTTTGCTGGCCATACCCATGGAACGCAATTTGGAGTAAAGGTGGGTGATTTTAAATGGTCTCCAGCTCAATATGTATACAAACAATGGGCAGGCTTATACCAGGAAGGAAAACAACAATTATATGTGAATCGCGGATTTGGGTATATAGGATATCCTGGACGCGTAGGAATGCCTCCCGAGATTTCTGTATTCACCTTAACTAGGGCATAATAGAAATAGAATGCTCCATCACAGGGACCTTTCTTAAATGAACCAAAGAGTTGAAAAGGAATACACGTGGAAAATTAGCCAATAGCTTCATTTTAGCTGAAAAACTGATTTTTATCTCCTTAACTTCCCCAAACAATTAAAAAACACTTGGCATTTAAACAAAAATGACCTAATTTTGTGTCCCCAAAACGATGGTTTCGTGGCCGAGTGGCTAGGCAGAGGTCTGCAAAACCTTCTACAGCGGTTCGAATCCGCTCGAAACCTCCCAAAAACCTCCCAGTTTGGGAGGTTTTTTTATGCCTAATGGGTTTTATGCAATTAATTGTCAAAATATTCAAATTTCAACTTTGCCTTATTTTGAAAAATTCTAAATAGCAGGCTAAAGCTTAAAAATTACTGAAATTGAATGGCAAATAAATTGTTTCCTAAAAATTCGAATTGTAGTTTTGCGGACTGAATAAATAGGAGATTTTCAAACATGATTCGCAAAAATTTTACGCTCGTTAAGTTCCTTTTCTCATTTCTGTTTTTGTCTGCATCCACATATGCGACTTTAGCGCAAGACGCTGCAGAAGGTGAAACATTGTTTAAAAACAACTGTGCTGCTTGCCATAGCAGTGGAGATGATGTACTAGTTGGTCCAGGTTTAAAAGGCATTGGAGAACGCAGACCGATCGAATGGATCGTGAAATGGGTACATAATCCACAAGCTGTTATTGCTTCTGGAGACAAATATGCCAATGATCTTTACAACAAGTTCAACAAGGCAGCGATGACTCCTTACCCTAACTTTACAGAAGGTCAAATTAAGAGCATCGTAGCCTATATTGATGCTTCTAATGCAGCTCCTGCTGCTCCTGCTGCCGGTGCTGCCCCTGCGGGTGCTGCTGCGCCAGCTGCTGCTGCTAGTTCAGGTGGTATGATGGAAGTATTATTAGTTGGCTTATTAGTAATCATGGTTTTCGTTTTGATTGCTTTACTTTCAATCGTAAGCACGCTAAGTAAATTAGCTGGTGGAGAGGCTGACGCTGAAGCTCCATTGATGAAAAGAATTGCTGAGAATGCTAAGAAATTAGCCGCGAACTCAGCAGTAAAAACTGGAATCATCATTTTTGCCTTATTATTAGGTGGTAAGGCTACCATCGATGCCGCTTATGGAGTGGGTATTCACCAAGGATATGCGCCAGAG
Organism: Aquirufa sp. OSTEICH-129A; assembly: GCF_054558355.1. Lineage (NCBI taxonomy): Bacteria > Pseudomonadati > Bacteroidota > Cytophagia > Cytophagales > Flectobacillaceae > Aquirufa > Aquirufa sp. OSTEICH-129A. The sequence continues at coordinate 556,141 of NZ_JBPXKC010000002.1, forward strand.
CAACCGATTAAATTCTCTCACAAATTGCATGCTGGACAATATCAGATCAACTGTAACTATTGCCATACAGGTGTATACGAAGGTAAAGGCGCTAACGTCCCTTCTGCAAACATTTGTATGAACTGCCATAATGCCATTAAAAGAGAGTCCCCTGAAATTCAAAAAATCTATCAAGCACTTGAGAAAGACGAGCCAATTCAATGGGTTCGTGTACACAACCTTCCAGACTTAGCATATTTCAATCACTCACAACATACCAATGTGGGTAATTTGGAGTGTAAAAACTGTCACGGAGAAATTGAGAAAATGGAAGTAGTAGAGCAACGTTCTACTTTAACCATGGGATGGTGTATTGATTGTCACCGCAATACTGACGTAAATGCAAAAGGCAATGCCTATTACGACAAGTTGGTTGAGGTTCACAATAAGGATAGCAAGACACCCCTTAAAGTTCAAAACATTGGCGGTTTAGAATGTTCTAAGTGCCACTATTAATAGTATACGCGTCATAATAGATTCAATTTTAGTCTGAATAAGAAAGATTATATGGAAAATTCGAACAAGAGGTATTGGAAAGGGATTGAGGAGTTAACCAATGAACCATCGTTTGTAAAAAATATCCACAACGAGTTTGGCAATATGCCATCGGAGAACGATTCTAAAGGGGAAGCCCTGGTGGATGGTTCAGGAACTCATCGTCGTGATTTTCTTAAAATGTTGGGATTCGGTGTAGCAGCAGTTTCATTAGCTGCTTGCGAGGCTCCAGTAAAGAAAACCATTCCTTACTTGAACAAACCAGTAGATGTAGAACCTACCATTGCTAACTGGTATGCTTCTACGTATACAGATGGAGGTGAATACGCTTCCATTCTAGTAAAAACTAGAGAAGGTCGTCCTATCAAAATTGAAGGAAATAAACTTTCTGCTGTTTCGAAAGGTGTTCTTTCTGGTAGAGCTCACGCTTCCGTATTGAGTCTTTATGACAACGAGAAATTAAAGGGTCCACAAATTGGTGCTAAAGCTGCTGATTGGGCTCAATTAGATAAAGAATTCACAGCTAAATTAGCTGCCGTTGCTTCTAAAGGAGGTCAAATTAGAATCGTTTCTAATACCATCCTTTCTCCAACTACTAAAAAGGTGATTGCAGAATTCACAGCTAAATATCCAACTACACAACATGTTGTTTATGATGCTAACCCAGCTTACGGCTTAACACAGGCACATGGTGGAATTCTTCCAAGTATTGATTTCAGTAAAGCTAAAACCATAGTTTCGGTTGGAGCTGATTTCTTAGGTACTTGGGTGGCTCCTACGGAGTTCGCAGCACAATGGGCAGAAACCCGTCGTGTAGGTTCTGCAAAAGATGGCAAAAAAGAGATGTCTCGTCATTATCAGTTTGAGACCATCTTATCCAATACTGGAGCAAATGCCGACTACCGTTCGGCTTACAAACCATCGCAAGAGGGTTTGGTCGTAATTAGCTTATACAATGCTGTTGCCAAATTAACTGGTGCCGCAGCATTAGCAGGAGCTTCCATTAAAATTGATCACCTAGATAAGGCTGCTAAAGATTTAGTTGCTTCTAAAGGTGCTTCAATCGTTGTGGCTGGTTCAAATGATCCTGAAGTACAAAAAGTAGTTGTAGCCATCAATGCCTTAGTAGGTGCTTATGGTACTACTATCAATACAGGTGTAGCTGTTAATTACCGCCAAGGTAATGATATGGCAATGGCTAATTTCATTAAAGAAGCAGGTGCAGGTAAAATTGCTGCTGTCATTTTCTACAATGCCAACCCAGTTTACAACCACCCAATGGGTGCCGCTTTGGCTACTGCACTACCAAAAGTAGAGGTTAGTTTAGCTACCAATGAACGTGCTGATGAAACTGCTTCATTATGCCAATTCATTGCACCTGATTCGCATTACTTAGAGTCTTGGAATGATGCAGAACCAAAAGCAGGTTTCTATTCCTTAACTCAACCAACCATTTCGACTATCTTCAAAACTCGTCAAGCTCAATCAAGTTTCTTAACTTGGGCAGGTTTGAATGGGGATTATGCTTCTTATTTAGAGCGTAACTGGGAATCAACTATTTTAAAAGCTGGTGCTGTACAATGGAAAAATGCTTTGCATGATGGAGTTTTCCAACCAAATGCAGTGAGTATTTCTAGTGCGGTACCTTCTGTAGATGTTAACGCCGCTGCAGCAGCTATTTCAAAAGCTTATACCGCTAATTCTACTGGATTAGAAATTTCAGTATATGAAAAAGTTGGTTTAGGTACAGGATCTCAAGCCAATAACCCTTGGTTACAAGAATTCCCTGAGCCAGTATCTAAAGCATGTTGGGATAATTACGCATCTATTTCGCAACCTACCGCCACTAAATTGAACTTGAAACAAGGCGATGTAGTGAAAGTAGCTGCTAAAGGATATGAAGTTAGTTTACCTGTGTTAGTTCAACCAGGTCAAGCACAAGATACCATTGCTATAGCTATTGGTTATGGTAGAACAAAAGCTGGAAAATCAGCAGATGGTGTGGGTGTAAATGCCTATCCATTTATTTCAGAGATCAATGGTGCTTGCGTAGGTACCTGTACTCAAGGCGTATCGCTAAGCCCAACGGGAGAAACTAAAGACATTGCTCAGACTCAAACTCACCACACGGTGATGGCCCGTCAGGCAGTGATTCAAGAGACTGTTTTAGGAGAATTTGTTAAGAATCCTCAATCAGGACGTTTCAATCCGACTGTTGCTACATCAGAAGGCAAGAAAAATGCTACTGATTTAACACTTTGGAATGGTCACCAATACAATAACCATGCTTGGGGTATGGTGATTGACTTAAATACTTGTACAGGTTGTTCGGCTTGCGTGGTTTCATGTTCGGCAGAAAATAACGTACCGGTAGTAGGTCGTCAAGAGGTTATCAACCGTCGTGAAATGCACTGGATGCGCATTGACCGTTATTATTCTTCTGATGCAGAGGTGGAAGATTTAAAAGGCTTAGAGGTAGCATCAGATAATCCAGAGGTTGTATTCCAACCTATGCTTTGCCAACACTGTAACAATGCTCCTTGTGAGACTGTTTGTCCAGTATTGGCTACGACTCACTCAACAGAGGGTCTAAATCAAATGACATATAACCGTTGTATCGGTACTCGTTACTGTGCTAACAACTGTCCATATAAAGTTCGTCGTTTCAACTGGTTCCGTTATTTCCAAACTGATGATTTTGATTTCCATTTCAATAATGATTTGGGACGTATGGTAATCAATCCTGACGTGACAGTTCGTTCACGTGGAGTAATGGAAAAATGCTCTATGTGTGTTCAACGTATCCAAGAAGGTAAGTTGACAGCGAAGAAAGAAAAAAGAAGACCAATCGATGGAGAGATCCAGGTTGCTTGTGCTCAATCTTGTCCAACCAATGCAATTACCTTTGGTGACATGAACGATCCTGCTTCTGAAATTTCTAAATTATTAGCTATTGAGAAAGAAGGAAGAGCTTACGGAGTTATCGAAGAGATTAACGTGAAGCCAAACATCTCTTACTTAATGAAGGTTCGTAACAAGGACGTTAAAAAAGAAGCATAATTAATCAATCGTATTAAAAAGTAAATAAAAATATGTCGCACGTTGTATCACCCATAAGAGAGAAACTAGTTACTGGTGGCAAATCTTATTCCGATGTTACCCACGATATTTGCAAGCAGGTAGAAGGGGAACCCACCAAAGAATGGAAATGGGCCTTCGGTATATCCTCCCTTGTATTTATCTATGGAGCTTACTGCCTATTCTATACCTGGTGGCAAGGTATTGGTGTTTGGGGTCTAAATAAAACAGTAGGTTGGGCATGGGATATTACCAACTTCGTATGGTGGGTGGGTATTGGTCACGCCGGTACGTTGATTTCTGCCGTATTGTTATTATTCCGTCAAAAATGGAGAACCTCCATTAACCGATCAGCGGAAGCGATGACCATTTTTGCCGTACTTTGTGCTGCCTCATTCATCTTAGCTCACATGGGTCGCCCATGGTTAGCTCATTGGGCATTACCACTTCCCAATGCTTTCGGATCACTTTGGGTTAACTTTAACTCTCCTTTGGTTTGGGACGTATTCGCGATTTCTACATATTTATCTGTTTCCTTATTATTCTGGTACATGGGTTTAGTACCTGACTTAGCATCGATTCGTGACCGTGCAACTACAAAAGGACGTAAGTTTTGGTATGGTTTATTCAGCTTAGGCTGGACAGGCTCATCTAAGACTTGGGCTCGTTATGAGTACATGTCATTAATTTTGGCTGGTATCTCCACTCCTTTGGTACTTTCAGTTCACACCATTGTATCCATGGACTTTGCTACCTCGGTAATCCCGGGATGGCATACGACCATCTTCCCTCCATATTTCGTGGCTGGAGCGATTTTCTCTGGATTTGCCATGGTACAAACTTTATTGTTAATCACTCGTGTAGTTTTCAAATTAGAAGATTATATCACAATAGAGCATATTGAAATGATGAACATCGTTATCACGGTAACGGGTTCTGTGGTTGGTATTGCCTACTTAACTGAGTTTTTCATAGCTTGGTACTCTGGGGTAGAATATGAAAGTTATGCTTTCATTAACCGTGCAACAGGTCCATACTGGTGGGCATATTGGATGATGATGACATGTAACGTTATCTCTCCGCAATTATTCTGGTCAAAAGCCATCCGTACCAACTTAATGGTGAGCTTCTTCTTATCTATCGTTGTAAACGTAGGTATGTGGTTCGAGCGTTTTGTAATTATCGTAACATCCTTGCACAGAGATTACTTGCCTTCATCATGGGCTATGTTCTCTCCTACCATGTATGATATTGGAGATTACATTTTCTCTTTCGGTTTATTCTTTACACTATTCTTCTTATTTGCTAAATATTTACCAGTTGTAAATATGGCTGAGGTAAAATCAGTAATGAAAGGTGTGTCTAGCAATTTTCCAGAAAAGAAAAAAGCAACGAAAAAAACCGAAGAATAAATTATTAGCAATTCGAAATTAAAACGATATGAGTTCGACAACTAACTACATTTTAGGTGTATACGATGATGAAGATGAGGTATTGCACGCAGTTAGCGAGGTAAAATCCAAAGGCATCAAAATTGAAGACGTATTCACTCCATTTCCTATTCACGGACTGGATCGTGCTGTTGGGCATGAGCGTACACGCCTTCCTATTGCAGCCTTCTTATTTGGCGTACTAGGATTAACATGTGCCCTTTCATTGATCAGCTATACAATGGTTTTTGATTGGCCTATGATCATTGGAGGTAAAGACTTTTTTGCCTTACCAAACTGGATTCCAGTAAGCTTTGAAGGTACGGTATTGTTTACCGCATTTGGATTGGTAACAACCTTTTGTATTTCCAATAACCTTTATCCTGGTAACCAACCTGACCTACTTGATCTTAGAATCACGGACGATAAATTTGTTATGGCAATCAATGTTGACAAAAACAAAAAAGTAAGTGCCGACGATATCAAGAAAGCCTTGAAAGATTCAGGTGCGATTGAAGTAAATGTTAAATAATTAACCAAGAACAATTGTTCACGAAGAAGCATAACAAAATGTTGAATCCAAGATACCAATTCGTTTTATTTGCTGGTTTAGCCTTAGGCTTATTGTCCTCTTGTAGTGACGACCACAATGATACAGGAACAGAATTTGCTCCAAACATGTACCATTCCGTTGCTTATGAGCCAATGACTCAAACAGATGGCGATACCAATACAATCAATCCATACGGCATGAATATGCGTCAACCTGTTGCAGGTACGATTGCAAGAAGCAAATTCACCGGAAATGATTCCTTACAAAAAGAATTATTACATCAAGATTTGATTTCAAGAACTATTCCAAACGATAGCATTACCTATTCAGCTGCAGCTTTGAAAAATCCTTTAGCTGCAACACCTGAAAATATTGAGGCAGGTAAATTACAATACGAAAGATATTGCCAGCACTGCCACGGTGAAACAGGTAAAGGAGATGGTTTGGTTGCTAAAATGTACAAAGGAGTACCAGTATACTCAAGCGACGCATTAAAAACCTTGAACGATGGTCATATCTACCACGTGATTACACATGGTAAAGGAAGAATGTGGCCTCATGGCTCACAAATCACCTCAGCCAATCGTTGGAAAATTGTACTTTATGTACATGAATTACAAAAACAATAGTTCAATTATTAAAAATTAAAATACCAGATAAAATGGCGGGACACTCACATTTTTCCCCAGCAAACGTTGAAGAGCATTTTGAATTCACTTCTGAAGGCAAAAAAAGAGTTATTTATGCTTTCATTGCCGGAGTAGTAGCTTTAGTGCTTGGAATATATCTTTTATCCAAAGGTGAGGCTGGTGGCCACGAAGTTGCCAATGCAGGTCATGATGCTGTAAAAGCAGGACATGAAGCTGCCTCAGAACACCTTTCAGGCGGAGCGGTTTCCCACCAACCTGCTGCAGAAGAACATTATGATTGGACCAACCGTATTTGGGCCAACGTATGGTTAAATGCCGTTTTCTTTACTGGTATAGCCGTTATTGGTATGTTCTTCGTTTCATTGCAATACCTAACCAAATCAGGTTGGTCTTCAGTGATGAAACGTGTGCCAGAAGCATTCCCTAAATTTTTATACATCACCCTACCTATTTTATTGGCCGTATTCTTCTTTAAAGGAGACGCTATTTTCCACTGGATGCACCATGGTGTAACAGAAGTAGGAAGTGAAAATTATGATAAAATCATTGCAGGAAAGGCAGGTTACTTGAACAAGACTTTCTTCATCGTTCGTCTAGTTGGATTTTTTGCACTATGGATTGGTTTATGGACAGTACTACGTAAAAAATCTTTAGAAGAAGATTTAATTGGTGGCACAGATCTATTCACCCAATTAGTGCGCATATCTACTGCATTCATAGTAGTATTTGGAGCCTCTAGTTCAATGTTTGCTTGGGATTGGGTAATGTCCATCGATACTCACTGGTTCTCTACCATGTTTGGTTGGTATATGTTCTCATCTTGGCACGTTACAGGATTGGCAGTAATTACTTTAACCATCCTTTTATTAAAAGATAAAGGCTATATGGCTTATGTTAACGAGAATCACTTACATGATTTAGGAAAGTTAATGTTCGCATTTTCTATCTTCTGGACATATGTTTGGTTTGAGCAATTCTTATTGATTTACTATGCCAATATGCCTGAAGAGATCATTTATTTCTTAGAGCGTTGGGAAGGACACAACAAAATTTATAAAACTTCAGAAATTTTGATGGTTTTCTTAAACTTCTTCTTCCCTTTCCTAGTTCTTATGACACGTGACGCAAAAAGAACTCGTATATTCTTAAAAATTGCGGCATTCTTTATCATTGTTGGACATTATATTGATTTCTATCAAATGATTATGCCGGGTGTTTTAGGGGGCCATGCAGGATACGGTTTAGTCGAGTTTGGAATGGTTACTATTTTTGCTTCTGCTTTTATTTACATCATCACTGATGAATTAACAAAAGCTTCATTAATAGCTAAAAACCACCCATTCTTACCAGAAGCAGTTCACCACGATATTTAATATTTTAAGTAAGATCCTAACAAATAAAACATATGAATTACCTAGTTGGTCTTTTATCCGTTGTATTCTTCATCTTAGCGATTACTGTAATCAGCAAAAGTTTGAAGCTAAACAAAAATCTTAGTGGTGAAAATGAGTCAGATTCTGCTCTAGATTCACATAATAATACCAATGCTGTTGGATTCTTATTATTCTGGCTGTTTGGAACTATTGCTGGGGTATGGTCTTTCTTGCATTCACAACCTGATTTCCTTCCAGAAGCAGCTTCTGCTCACGGAGTAAAAACAGACTCCATGTTTTGGATTTCAATGGCAGTAGTAACATTTGCCTTTTTCATAACGAACTCGTTATTGTTCTTTTTTGCGTTCCAGTATCGCAACAATAAAAACAGAAAAGCTACCTTCTATCCAGTTAATCACAAGCTTGAAATCATCTGGACAATCATTCCAGCGATTGTAATGGCCATCTTGGTTTTCACAGGTTGGAGAACTTGGAGAGATATTACTTCTCAAGCGCCAAGCAATGCGGTTGTTATCGAATTAACGGGACATCAATTTGGCTGGTATGTTAGATATGCTGGTAATGATGATAGTCAATTAGGAAACATTAACTATAAATTAATTGACGAAACCAACAGTTTAGGTTTAGATTTTACAGATAAAAATACGTTTGACGATTTTACAGCAAGTGAATTACACCTTCCAAAAGGCGTACCTGTATTGTTAAAAATCAGAGCTCAAGATGTATTACACTCGGTATATCTTCCTTTCCACCGTGTAAAAATGGATGCTGTTCCTGGTATGCCAACGAAGTTCTGGTTTACTCCAACTATTTCTACGGATGAGATGCGTGCTAAATTAGGTAAGAGTGATTTCAACTTTAAATTAAACTGTACAGAAATTTGTGGTCGTGGTCACTTTGGAATGGCTATTACTGTATTCGTAGATGAGCCAGAAGATTATAAAAAATGGGTATCAGAACAAAAACCATTCTTAACCATGAATCCTGCGTACTTATCTAAGGTACCAGAGAATTTAAAAGCGAAGGCAAGTAAATATATTCCAGCAGAACCGATTGCCACGGATAGTACTGCTAGTGAAGCTGTAAGTGTCAAATAATTAGAAAGCAATTAGAAAAAATAATACCTATGTCAACAGCCGTATCAACTACTGAAGAAGTTATCGCTCATGGACACGATCATGGTCATGATCACGAGCATGAACATCATGAACTTGGTTTTATCCGTAAGTACATCTTTTCAGAAGATCATAAGACGATTGCAAAACAATATTTAATTTCTGGTATCCTATGGGCTTTCATCGGGGGAGCATTATCCATCATCTTCCGCTTGCAATTAGGTTTCCCAGATATGAGTTTAGAGTGGTTAAGACCTGTATTAGGTGAGTGGATTGACGAGTCTGGTAAATTAGACAAAGAATTTTATTTAGCCTTAGTAACCATGCACGGTACCATCATGGTATTCTTTGTATTGACTGCTGGTCTTTCAGGAACTTTCTCTAACTTCTTGATTCCTTTACAAATTGGAGCCCGTGATATGGCATCTGGATTTATCAATATGTTATCATATTGGTTCTTTTTCTTGTCATCCGTAATCATGTTCTCTTCTTTGTTCATTGAAACAGGTCCAGCATCGGGTGGATGGGTAATTTATCCACCATTAAGTGCCTTACCTCAAGCCATGCCTGGTTCAGGATTAGGTATGACGCTATGGCTTACTAGTATGGCTCTCTTCATTGTATCTCAATTGATGGGTGGTATTAACTACATCTGTACTATTATTAACTTGAGAACTCGTGGTATGACATTTACTAAAATGCCATTAACCATTTGGTCATTCTTCTTTACAGCGGTGTTAGGTTTATTATCTTTCCCTGTATTATTATCTGCTGCATTATTGTTGATTTTTGACCGTAGCTTTGGAACTTCATTCTACTTATCAGAAATCTATATTCAAGGTCAAGCGCTTCCAAATATGGGAGGTAGCCCAATCTTGTACCAACACTTATTCTGGTTCCTAGGTCACCCTGAGGTATACATCGTATTATTACCTGCATTAGGTATGACTTCAGAAGTTATCGCAACCAATGCTCGTAAGCCTATTTTCGGTTACCGTGCTATGATTGGTTCAATGATGGGTATTACTGTACTAGCCTTCATTGTGTGGGCTCACCATATGTTCGTTACTGGTATGAATCCATTCTTAGGATCGGTATTTATGTTCTTAACCTTAATTATTGCTGTACCATCGGCAGTGAAAGGATTTAACTACATTACCACCCTATGGAAAGGTAATATCGTATTTACACCAGCCATGTTATTCTCTATTGGTCTTGTATCCTTGTTTATTTCAGGTGGTGTAACAGGAATCATTTTAGGAAACTCTGCTTTAGATATCAACTTACACGATACGTATTTTGTCGTGGCTCACTTCCACTTGGTAATGGGTGCTGCATCATTCTTTGGCTTAATGGCTGGGGTATACCACTGGTTCCCTAAAATGTTTGGTCGCATGATGAACAAAACAGCAGGATATATTCACTTCTGGTTCACTTTTGTGGGTGTATACTCTGTATTTTTCCCAATGCACTACACAGGTATTGCTGGTTTCCCAAGACGTTACTATTCATTCACCGCTTTAGGAAATGATAGTCAAGCAGCTTTCACAGATTTAAATGCATTCATATCTTTTGCCGCTATTATTACTTTTACGGCTCAAGCTATTTTCTTTATCAACTTCTTCTATTCTATTTTTAAAGGAAAGCGTGCAACACAAAATCCTTGGAAATCAAATACCTTGGAATGGACTACGCCAATTGTACCTGGACACGGAAACTGGGAAGGAGAAATTCCTGCAGTTTATCGTTGGCCTTACGACTACAGTAAACCAGGTTCTGAGGCGGATTTCATCCCTCAAACGATCCCTCACTCTGCAACTCCAGAATCAAATCTACCTGAAGAGAATGATGAAATTGCAAAAGAAAAGGAAATTGAAAGTTTATTAGCGGCTCAGAACGAGAGTTACAACCGATAAAAACCAATAACCTAAAAGATGCATCGAAATGAATCTCATTTGGATGCATCTTTTTTTTTCTCCCTATAACCATGACATTCCATAAATTTGGCTTTGTTACTTTGCTCTGTATCTACCTACTCATATTAGCAGGAGGAATCGTTCGAAGTACGGGATCTGGCATGGGATGTCCGGATTGGCCAAAATGTTTTGGAAGATTCATTCCTCCAACCAAAGAATCGGAATTACCGCTTCATTACGAAATCACCTACAAAGAAAAATTACACGGTGAAATCTTATTCAATCCAACAAAAACTTGGATAGAATACATCAATCGCCTCATTGGTGCTTTAACAGGTTTATTTGTATTAATAACAACCATATTAGCTTATAAAACAGGAAAGAAAGAATTCATTTTATCTTTCCTAGCTTTATTACTCGTTTTGGGCAACGCTGTTTTGGGGAAATATGTGGTTGATTCATTTCTATTACCTGGTGTAGTGACCTTACACATGTTATTGAGCATAGGAGTACTCTTTTTGCTTTTAAAAGCCTTACAAGTAAAACAAAGCAGAATTGAAGTGAGTCCGACTATCCGTACTTGGATGCTAATCAATTTATTTATCTGTGTAATACAAATTGTATTAGGGACACAGGTTAGAGAGGAGATGGACCATGTAATTGTTCAATGGGGAGAAAATGCTAAATCGGAATGGGTTAGCCACTTAGGCATCATTTACATCATCCATAGAACATTTTCTTGGGTATTAGTAATTGGTCACTTAATACTGTGGTACAAAATAAAAAAATCAAATTTTAGTTCAATAAAAAACTATAGTACCTACTTATTAGTTTTTCTTAGTATATCCTTACTAACAGGAGTTTTAATGGCCTATGTCAGTTTACCTTTAGGTAGTCAAGCTATACATTTAACCATTTCACTCGTCATTTTAGGATTACACATGAACACTTGGATTAAAACGAGTTTAAAAGCATAAAATGTCAAGCATAAAACCATATATAGCTTTACTGAAATCCAGACTATCCATTACGGTAGCTTTCTCTGGTACATTTGGCTATTTATTGGCACCGATTGAACATACAACTTTTCATATCATACTCATTTCATTAGCAGGTTACTTACTCACAGGAGCAGCCAATATTGTAAATCAATTAAAAGAAATTGATTATGATAAATTAATGAAAAGGACCGCAAAAAGACCATTGCCTACCGAAGTCCTACGTCCACAGCAAGCCAAAATTTATGGCATAATTATATTAATCATTTCCTTGGGATTGCTAGGGTATTTATCCTGGAAAGCCGCTGTTATAGGTTTCATATCGTATATTTTATATGGATTTGTATACACTCCTTTAAAGCGAGTTGGGCCTATTTCAGTATTTGTTGGAGCTATTCCTGGAGCCTTTCCTCCGATGATAGGATGGCTTGCAGCCACCAATGAATTTGGTTGGGAACCTGGTATATTATTTGCCATACAATTTTTCTGGCAATTCCCACACTTCTGGGCTATCGCCTGGGTGGCAGATGCAGATTATAAAAAAGCCGGATTCAAAATGCTACCTAATGATGGAAAGAAAGACATGAAAACGGCTTTCACCATCATGATTTATACGATCTTTTTAGTACCTCTGGGCCTTGTGCCTTATTTATTGCACATGACAGGAATTCAATCGGCGATTATTGCGGTAATAGCTGGTTCCTTATTCCTTTGCCAAACTTTTTATTTAATGATGCGTCCTACCGATAAAGCCGCAAAATGGATGATGTTTGGATCTTTTTTCTATTTACTCATAGTACAAATTGCCTTTTTATTTGATAAAATTTAATATCATGAACGCAGAAACCAATTCTATAGAAGTAAAAGCAACACGTTCGGTGAACCCAAAAATATTCACGATGTGGTTGTTTATTGTATCTATTATCATGCTCTTTGCGGCCTTCACGAGTGCTTACCTAGTGCGTAAAGCAGAGGGTAACTGGGTCGAGTTTCAGCTGCCTAATTTATTTTGGATAAGCACAGTCGTATTACTCCTAAGTAGTGCTTCTATGCATTTTGCATTATTGGCAGCAAAAAAAGACCAATTTAATGCGTTAAGAATAAGTATTTCTATTACTTTTGTGCTCGGATTATTGTTTTTAGTATTACAATATTTCGGATGGATACAATTGGTCGAAATGAACGTTTATTTCGTGGGTAATCCATCAGGGTCCTTTGTTTATGTATTATCAGGTCTTCATGGTCTACACTTAATCTCAGGATTAATTGTTTTGATAGTAGCCCTAGTAGCTGCATTCCGAATGAAAATCAATGCCAAGGCCCTAACTCAAATTAAAATTTGTTCCACCTACTGGCACTTTTTAGATGCCTTGTGGATATATTTATTTTTATTTTTAGTGTTTAACAATTAAGCTATTACCTCATGTCAGTTGCACACGCTGCCCCTTCTGTTCCTGAAAATTTAACCTGGACAGGTGGTTCTGAACCTCTTAAAGCTAGTTATGGAAAACTAATGATGTGGTTTTTCCTACTTTCTGACACCTTTACATTCTCGGCACTTTTGGTGACTTATGGAATGATTCGTTTCAGTCAGCCAGCTTGGGAAGGAAGTCCAAGTGATTTCTACTTTTCAACACAACACTGGCCAATCCCAGAAAAAGTGTTTGAAGCAGTACCATTTTTACATGGCATTGCATTACCCTTGGTATTCGTAGGAATCATGACCTTCATTTTGATTGCATCTTCCGTTACTATGGTATTAGCTGTTGAAGCTGGTCATCGTGGAGATCGTAAAGATGTAGAAAAGTGGATGCTTTGGACTATTGTAGGAGGTTTCACCTTCTTAGGTTCTCAAGCTTGGGAGTGGAGTCACTTCATTCATGGCCCAGAGGATTTATCTTTAGCAGCAAAACAACTGGTAGATGGAGTAATGACACCTATAGAAGGAGCTAATCTAGTTCGTAACCCATATGGCCCTCCTGCCTTTGCTGACTTATTCTTTTTCATTACAGGTTTCCACGGAACACACGTATTTTCAGGAGTAATCCTTAACATATTAATTTTCTTTAATGCCGCTACAGGAGTTTATGAGCGTAGAGGTCATTATGAAATGGTTGAAAAAGTAGGTTTATACTGGCACTTTGTAGACCTTGTTTGGGTATTCGTATTTACCTTCTTTTATCTTGTTTAATATTTAATTCACCAATCATATGGCTTCGCACGTTACTGCACACGAAACCTCAGAAAAAGAAATTCCAGCTCCACAAACTGCTGCGATTTGGAAAACTTTTTGGATTCTTTTAATTCTAACAGCAATCGAGTTCGTTATTGCCTTTACATTACCGGCTAATACATTACGTGTAGCCATTTTCTCTGGCATGACCATCGTTAAAGCTTTTTATATAGTAGGTGAGTTTATGCACTTAAAGCATGAAGTTAAAACCCTTATCTGGGCTGTTTTAGTACCTACTATTTTCGTTGTATGGTTACTAATCGCATTGATCTACGAAGGTGGTCATTTGTATTAGTAGATCTTAAACTCTTATTGGCGCATGACTAAAAAGACAGGCATTTTATTAACCATTTTAATAGTGCCTGTCTTAATATATTTAGGCCTGCACGAATTTGGCAATAATCATTTTCAATTACCTAGGTACATTCCAGAAATTGACTCCACCACTGGAGAAGTCAAAATGGAAAAAAGGGTCAATCCTCGTTGGAATGAATCTGACATGGATACTGTATTTTTCCGTATTCCCCCATTTCAGTTAGTAGATCAAAAAGGAGCTCCATTTTCATCTAAAGTTTTGGACAATCAAATTTACGTCGCGAGCTTTTTCTTCACTCGTTGTTCAACTATTTGTCCAAAAATCACCTCACAGGTTAGTAGACTTCAAGATACATTTAGTCAAGATTCTGATATTAAATTATTATCCATTTCGGTGGACCCGAAATATGATACACCAGAAAAATTGGCTGCCTATGCCAAACGATTTGATGCCAAAGCCGGTAAATGGTATTTTTTGACAGGAGATAAGAAAACGATTTATCCCTTAGCACTTAAAGGATTTCATGTACCCCTTGCAGATGCATCTGAATATGACCAGGCAATTAAAAATCCAGATGAAACATTTATCCACTCTGAAAGGTTAATATTAATAGATAAAGAAAAACACATCAGAGGTTTCTACAATGGTACTGATAAAAAAGACGTAGATCGCTTGATGATGGAAATTAAAGTATTAAAAAGTATTTACGAAAGTGAAAAATAATATGGCAGCATATAAGATTGAAAATACACCGAAAAATAACCAAATAGTTAACATCTTATCTTTGGTTATTCCCATAGCAGTAGCTTTATTAAATGCGATTCAAACCAAACTTCCTTTAGGTACTTGGACAAAAATCCTTCCCCATATTAATGGCGTTTTAAATGCCACATGCTCCATCATATTAGTTTTAGGTTTTATTGCTATCAAAAATAAAAATATAGATTTGCACCGTAAATTGATGGGTGTGGCATTCATTCTAGGAAGCCTTTTCTTAGTCTCGTATGTTAGCTATCATATTTCCAATGAGCCTACCAAATTTGGTGGTTCAGGATGGTTAAGACCAACCTATTATATTCTATTATTTTCTCATATTTTACTTTCTATCGGTGTTGTTCGATTGGTATTGAAGGCCATATTTTATGCCTTAACAGATCAAATTGATTCCCATAAGAAATTAGTGAAATGGGCCTATCCTATTTGGTTGTATGTAAGTGTAACAGGTGTTTTGGTTTACTTATTAATTGCCCCTTATTATGTCTAAAAAGTTAATACTTGTATTCTTTTTATTTTTCTTGCTAAGTCAATTCGATGGTTTAGCTCAATGTGCCATGTGCCGTACCACTGTAGAAAGTAGCATTTCAAATGGACGAACTAATATTGCGACAGGTTTAAATACCGGAATTTTATATTTATTATCTGCTCCCTATTTATTAGTAGGTGCTATCGCTTTTTTATGGTTCCGTCAAAGTAAAAAGGAACAACAAGAAAGAATAGCAAAGTGGAGAATCAAACAAAAGGTAAGTCAAATCTTGGGTCAATAATTAATCCCAGATAGGATATTGGGTCAGCTTAATGGCCTCTCCAAAGAATATCTGCGTAGACTTTTCAAAAGAATCCGTGTAATCAGACACAAAAAATTGCCTAGAACCTGTTTCACCTGCTTGAATCGACAAATCTTGTTGATCCAGTATACGTTTAATTTCTTGAGCTACAATTTGAGAAGTATCAATGACTGGAATTCGGCCTTGATAAAATTGGTCAATTTGAGACTTGATTAAGGGGTAATGGGTACAGGCTAAGATTAAACCATCGATGTTTTTTAGCACGTCTTGTTCCAAATATTCCCTAATAATCTGCTCAGAAATGGTATTATTAAAAAAGCCCTCCTCAATCATAGGAGCTAATAATGGAGTCGCAAGTGATTGAATATGGATGTCTTTACCCAAAGCTTCAGCCTTTCGTGCATAAATTCCTGAATTGACAGTTTGCTTCGTACCAATCAGACCAAGAGTTTTACCCGCCCATTGTTGATCCAAATACTGAATAACTGGATCAATTACATTTACCACAATCGCTTTCGTGCCCACATAGGTTTTCACTAAATCATAGGCTGCGGCAGAAGCTGAATTACAAGCGATTAAAATTAATTTGCAGTTTTTTTCTAGCAATAAATTACAAATCTTAACTGAATAGGCTTGGATAGCGGTAGCCGATTTGTCTCCATAAGGTAAGTGGGCGGTATCCCCAAAATAAATAATAGGTTCTTGAGGAATAAGTTCTGTAATGGCATGAGCAAGGGTTAAGCCTCCAATTCCACTATCAAAAATCCCAATGGGTGCTGAGTTTGGCATACATGTTAAATCTGCGTAAAGAAAGGAATTTTGAAAATCTTTTCAAACCCATGCAACCATTTATGTTTAATGCACATCTTTACGTTCAAATAAGTTCTATAATCATTGAGTAAAACTTTACTACCCTTCAAGAGCGAACAAGAGTTAATCCAAGCTTGCCAAAAACAAGATCGGAGAGCTCAGCAAATTGTCTACCAAATCAATGCTGGTAAGATGATGGCCGTGTGTAAGCGCTATCTAGGTGTAGGTCCAGATGCGGAAGATGCATTAATGGAAGGTTTCATGAAGGTCTTTAGTAAAATAGACAACTTCCAGGGCCAAGGAAGTTTTGAGGGTTGGATTCGAAAAATCATGGTGAATGAATCATTGATGAAGATTCGGAAAACGGCTAATCGCTATGATCAGGACATTGATGAAACCTATGATGTGGCACATCCAGAAGATGCACTAATGCATTTAGGAGTGGAGGAAATTCAAAATTTGATTTTAGAATTACCGCCAGGCTACCGGACGATATTTAATTTATATGCCATTGAAGGCTATTCACATGTTGAGATTGGGGACATGTTACAAATATCAGAAGGTACATCCAAGTCGCAGCTCTCAAGAGCCCGACAAATTTTACAGAGTAAATTAAAGGAATTACAAGCATGAAAAAATCGACTGTTGACAATTGGGATTCCATTGAGAAAAACTGGAGAGAAAAACTAGACTCTCATGAAGAGGTAGTGCCAGGTGCTATATGGGAACAAATGAAGAAGAAGCTTGATGAAAAAAACAAAAAGGCATACCCTTTTATCATTCATCGTAGGCAATGGTCATGGGCCGCAGTTCTGTTGATTTCCTTTGGATTAACTTGGTGGCAGTTATCCAATACAGATACACCGGTAGTGGGAGAAAAAGTATCCAGTAAATTGACAAGCAAGATTCAAGTGCCAAGAAATGAGTTAGCTACAACAGGCAATTTGGAAGATAATATTCAAATAGTAACTGTCGAAAATCCAAAGCATGCTACAGCTATAAGTCCAGGTGAAATTCATTCAGCGGTTTCGAAAGAAATACCAGAGGAGTTGAAGTCTAGCCCATTCATTGAAGAAAATAAACCCAATTCAAACCCTATTATTTTAGCCGATAATAGAAGTACAGAAAAAGAAAATCCCGCTTTATTGGCGAAAGAAGAAAGTGTCGAATTACTAATTGACATTCAACCTAGCCAAGCGAACAACCAAGAAAAAGTAAATAGCTATGTTCCGGAGCCTAGCAAAAAAAGAAATTCCTTGTTTGCTCGTGTCGTGAAACAATTAAGACAGGCTATCGATGGAGAACCTGTAGATTGGCAAACGTTAAAACAGGGAGACCCCAAACTAGAAAACAGTATTCACCAAGTGGCGAATACGTATATCAAAACCGAACAAGTAGTACAAAGAACATTTCAATTTTAAGTATATGAAAAATCTATTCATCTTAGGATTTATCCTATTCAGCACAGGCTTATTGGCCAAACCTACGCAAGATTCCTTATTATTAAAGATAGACAAGCGGAATCAAGAAATTATTGGAAATCCAAGTAATTCAAAAAAATCCTTGAAGGAAGAATTGCAAGCAATATTTGCAAAAAATGGAATTGTATTAGAAGATAGTTTGTGGCAAAGTATTCGTAAGGCGGTACAAGCTGACAGTGACAAAGACACATCCATTGTCGTTACCATTGGAGGAAGGAATGTTAATATCAAATTACATCAAAATGGATTTAATGGCACCCAAGAACTAAGCACCACTAAAACCATAAGAGCCAGTTCCCCAGGAAACAACAATAAACAGGTGAACGTGGGGATAAACGGGATACATGTGAAAGAAGGCAACGAGGAGGTGCATGTTGGTTGGAATGGAGTTCAGGTAAAAGAGGGTGATGAAGTTACCCGGGTAATTTGGGGAAAGGATTCCACTAAAATTCAAGCAAAAGATCGAAATTTTTATCAAAGAAAAGGTTTAAATCTTTATTTGGGATTAAATGGAACTTCAGGGAATTTACCCGCAGTCAGTATTGCCCAATTTCCAGCACCACTTTTATCCACGGATTTTGCTTTGAAACCCTTAGGATCTAGGTATGCAGGGATTGAAATTGCTCGAACTATTCGAATGGGTGGTGGCAAAAAATCGAGATTCAACCTAGGTTATGGCTTGCAATTTGATTGGTACAACTTCATGTTTGATCATAATCGAATTATTCAAAAAGGGAATGATGCCATTATTTTTCAACCTATTCTCAATGCCAATGGGGGCGAAACCGTTCTTTCCAAGAACAAAATGACGGTTAGTTATTTGACATTACCAATTATACCACATTGGACCTATTCAAAAGAATCTTCGGTTCAAATGATTGGTTTGGGGGGATATGTTTCATACCGACTAGATAGTTATACGAAAGCTTTGGAAGATAAAACAGACAATTTATATAAATCGACCTCCAATTTATTTGTTAATCAAATTAGATATGGTGTGCGAGCGGAATTTGCTTTGAAACATTTCCCTGATTTATTTTTCTCTTATGATTTAAGTCCGTTATTTGAGAAGGGAAAAGGACCAGATGTGCAGGCATTTAGCTTTGGTTTAAGATTATTATAAAATTAATTTAGAAATTTTTGACCAAGGTGTTTGTGGATACCAAAATTTGAGCTACTTTTGCGAACTATTTCAGTAAAACGTTTCACTGAAATAAGAAAGAGGGGGATATACCAGAGCGGCCAAATGGGGCAGACTGTAAATCTGCTGGCGAATGCCTACGGTGGTTCGAATCCATCTGTCCCCACCATTCGCACACAGAAAAGTACCAAATTTTTGTGTTGAAAGTATCAGCGGGAGTAGCTCATTTGGTAGAGCGATAGCCTTCCAAGCTATAGGTGGCGGGTTCGAGCCCCGTCTCCCGCTCAATAAACATCGTACTGTGAGGAAACTCATAGGCGATTTTTACATTGGTAGGGCCCAGAAGACCTACTATTGGCCCTAGGGTAAAGGCCTTTGTAGCTCAGTGGTAGAGCACTTCCTTGGTAAGGAAGAGGTCGGCAGTTCAATCCTGCTCAAAGGCTCTAAAATACCAAAATTACTCGCAAGAGTAGCTTCGATTAGCACATTTTGAAACTTTTTATAACTAAATTAAGAACTAAATAATCATGGCAAAAGAGAATTTTGACCGAAGTAAACCCCACGTAAACATTGGTACTATTGGCCACGTTGACCACGGTAAAACTACCTTGACTGCTGCTATCACAAAAGTTCTTTCTGAAAAAGGTCTAGCTGAGAAGAAAGATTTCTCTTCCATTGACTCTGCTCCAGAAGAGAAAGAGCGTGGTATCACAATCAACACTGCTCACGTTGAGTATTCAACAGCTAACCGTCACTATGCTCACGTTGACTGTCCAGGTCACGCTGACTACGTGAAAAACATGGTTACAGGTGCTGCCCAAATGGACGGTGCTATCCTAGTAGTAGCTGCTACTGACGGACCAATGCCACAAACTCGTGAGCACATCTTGTTGGCACGCCAAGTTGGTGTACCTCAATTGGTTGTTTTCATGAACAAAGTGGATATGGTGGATGATCCAGAATTATTAGAATTAGTAGAAATGGAGATTCGCGAGCTTCTTTCATTCTATGAATTCGATGGCGATAACATTCCAGTAATCCAAGGTTCTGCTTTGGGTGGTTTGAATGGAGATGCTAAGTGGGTTGCAACTATTGACGCATTAATGGATGCAGTAGATAGCTGGATTCCACTTCCTAAGCGTGACGTAGATAAGCCATTCTTGATGCCAGTTGAAGACGTATTCTCGATCACAGGTCGTGGTACTGTAGCAACAGGTCGTATCGAGACAGGTGTTATCAACTCAGGTGAAGGTGTAGATATCCTAGGTATGGGAGCTGAAAACTTAAAATCAGTTGTAACTGGTGTTGAGATGTTCCGTAAGATTTTGGATCGTGGAGAAGCTGGAGATAACGTAGGTTTATTGTTACGTGGTATTGAGAAAACTGATATCCGTCGTGGTATGGTTATCTGTAAGCCAGGTTCAGTTAAGCCTCACACTAAATTCAAAGCTGAGGTTTATATCTTGTCAAAAGAGGAAGGTGGTCGTCACACTCCATTCTTCAACAAGTATCGTCCACAGTTCTATTTCCGTACAACAGACGTAACAGGAGAAATCATGTTGCCAGCTGGTGTGGAGATGTGTATGCCAGGTGATAACTTGACAATTGAAGTTACATTATTGAACCCTGTAGCTATGGACAAAGGTCTTCGTTTCGCGATTCGTGAAGGAGGTCGTACAGTAGGTGCTGGTCAGGTAACTGAAATCTTAGACTAATATTTTATTAGATATAGAAAAAGAGCGGTTTATCCCGCTCTTTTTTTTTGCCTAAAATATAGAATTTCTCTTAGATTTGTCAACTTTTTGAAAGTTGACAAATCTCAAACGAATGAACCTTGAAATAAATTATTCTATGAAAAAGATCCTTACATTATTATCACTAATCTTATTAAGTCATCTAGCTATCAGCCAAGAATACTATGAAATAAGAACCTACCAAATGAAATTCAGAGGTAATTTGGGTGTTGTTGAAAAATACATTTCGAATGCCTTGATTCCGGCATTAAATAAATATGGTGTTTCTAAAGTGGGTGTATTTAAAGATTTAGGGAAACCAGAACCGGCAATATTGGTCGTTACAATTCCTTTTTCTTCCTTAGAATCATACGCTGGTTATAAAGCAGCCTTGGAGAAGGATGAAGCTTATTTGCAAGCCAGCAAAACCTACTTTGACATGGTTGGATTGGATAAACCATTATTTGAAAAAATATCAACTTATTTGGCCAAAGGCTTTAAGGGTCACCCAGCCTTAACCTTACCAACCAAAAATGAAGGTAGAATTTACGAATGGAGAACCTATGAATCCTATAATGAAGATGCTTTACGTAGAAAAATAGCCATGTTTGACGACGCCGAACTACAGGTATTTGAAAATGTAGGTTTACATCGCGTATTCTTTGGCGAAGTGTTAGCAGGAGAAAATACACCATGCTTAAGTTATATGGTAAGCTTTGAAAACATGGCAGAGCGTGATAAAAATTGGGCTAAATTTTCAGCCGATCCAGAATGGAAACGCATTTCGAATGACCCAAAATATGCCAATAGTCACTCAAGAACCGTTCGCCGTTTCTTAGAACCTACCTCATATTCGCAATGGTAATAACTTATAATTAAACTGAGGTTTGCGAATTAGGAAAATTTGCCTAAATTTGCAGTCCTCTACGGGCATAGTATAATGGTAGTATGCAGGTCTCCAAAACCTTTGGTCAGGGTTCGAATCCTTGTGCCCGTGCCATGTAATAATTTTAAAGCCGAATAATCGGTGAAAATATGAGCAACTTTACATCATTAATTAAGGAATCTTGGGTAGAAGTAACAGAACACGTTACTTGGCCTAAATTTTCTGAACTGCAATCAAGTTCTATATTGGTTTTAGTGGCCTCTCTAATTTTTGCCATCTTGGTAGGATTAGTTGATTTGGCATTCAAATCTGGATTGGATTTATTTTATAGTTCATTTTAACAGGGCTTAACCCGATCCTTAACACGAAAATAGCCATGGCAGAGACTAAATGGTATGTTTTGAGAGCAATTTCAGGACAAGAGAAAAAAGTAAAAACGTATATGGAGAACGAAATCGCACGTCAAGGCGTGGCAGATGCAGTTCCTCAAATATTGATTCCCACTGAAAAAATCTATGAAATCAGAAAAGGAAAAAAGGTTATTCGTGAGAAAAATCTATTTCCTGGCTATATCATGATTGAAGCGGATTTGGCGGGAGAGGTGAGTCACATCTTAACTTCTACACCAGGTGTTATTGGTTTCCTTCAAACCATGAATGAAGAAGTAGAGGAAACAAAAATTGAAGGAGGAAAAACTAAAAAGGTAAAAGTGGTTGTTAAAAAACCAATGCCATTGAGTCAATCCGAAGTTAATCGTATTTTAGGTAAAGTAGATGAATCTGCAGCTGTAGAAGATTTTGCTTCTGTATCCTTTATCAAAGGTGAAACAGTACGAGTTATTGACGGACCATTTGCTACATTTGAAGGTACTGTTGAGGAGATTCACGAAAACAGCAAGAAATTATCTGTAATGGTGAAGATTTTCGGCAGAAATACTCCTTTAGAATTAAATTATTCTCAGGTAGAAAAATAAGACCTTATTTTATATAATTCAATAAACCCCGGCCATCAGGTTGGGGTTTATTATTTTAACATTAATTTACTGTTTCCATTATCGAGTAAAAATACTTACTCGAGGTAACTTTCTCCATCATAAGAGTTCGGATTCTGCCCAGCGTTTTTACATTAAAAATACTCGAACTGAAATTTTTCAAAGTAATAAAATCTATCAAATGACAAATTTTAATAGGCCTCTGGAATTTGATCGAAATAGAATTTCAAACAACTAATAGCATTTTCAATATTTGATAGATTTACAAGAGGAGGACTGTCCCTATTTTTTTGATATTTACTCAAAAGATTAATAACACCACCTTTTAACTACCCTAGCCCTAAATTAAATTTTAATTTCCTCATTTCGAATGTCTATTGTTTTAGGACCCAATTTTAGATCAAAAATAATGGAGATAGTGACTCATCCATTTCTCACCTAGCCTTTGCTGGCAAATCCGATATTAATATATAAATCGACAAGCTCTCCCCAATCAATGGAAACATGGATTTAAATATTAAATTGATTTATTGACAATTAGCTTTGGTATATCAAATAAATCTCCTAATTTTGCAGTCCGTTTAAAAAGCGGCATTCTATTTGTTTGATTATCAAATGAATGAATGGATTGGAAAGTTTGTTACGCTGGAAGATCAAAACGAGGTGCATCAGATAAGGAAGCTTCCACCCTTATTGGCAGATAAACCTCAATAATTCACTTAAAAACGATGTTTTAATATGGCAAAAGAAATAGCTGGTTACGTTAAGCTTCAATGCAAAGGTGGCCAAGCCAATCCTTCACCGCCCATCGGTCCTGCATTAGGTTCGAAAGGATTAAATATCATGGAGTTCTGTAAGCAGTTCAATGCGAGAACTCAAGATAAAAACGGCGTAGTATTGCCGGTCCTTATTACTTATTACGCAGATAAATCGTTTGATTTTGTTGTAAAAACTCCTCCTGCACCTATTTTATTATTAGAAGCAGCTAAGGTGAAATCAGGTTCGGCTCAGCCAAACTTGAAAAAAGTTGGATCAGTTTCTTGGGATCAAGTGCGAGTAATCGCTGAGACTAAGATGCCAGATTTAAACTGTTTTACAATTGAAGCAGCAATGAGTATGATTGCTGGAACGGCCCGATCAATGGGTATTACTGTTTCTGGAGAGAAACCGTTCTGATTTTAATAATCAGGATTTAACATTTTAATAAAAAGGTAATGGCAAAACTTACGAAGAAAAAAAAGGAAGCCCTTTCAAAATATGACGCGACGTTAGAGTATTCTCTTAGCAAAGCGGCTGAAATTTTGAAGGAAATTTCCTATACAAAATTCGACGCCTCTGTGGACATTGATGTTCGCTTAGGAGTAGATCCCCGCAAAGCCGACCAAATGGTTCGTGGTGTGGTTGCCCTACCTCATGGAACAGGAAAAGACGTACGAGTTCTCGTATTATGTACTCCTGATAAAGTCGAGGAAGCAAAAGCAGCCGGCGCTGACCATGTAGGATTAGATGATTATATTTCAAAAATCGAAGGAGGCTGGACCGATATCGATGTAATCATCACAATGCCTACGGTTATGGCCAAATTAGGTCGCTTGGGTCGTGTGTTAGGTCCACGTGGACTTATGCCTAATCCAAAGTCTGGTACAGTAACTTTGGAAGTAGGAAAAGCAGTAAATGAAGTGAAAGCTGGTAAAATTGACTTTAAAGTTGATAAAACTGGTATCATCCATACCTCTATTGGTAAGGTTTCATTTGATGCAAGCAAAATTGCTGAAAATGCGCAAGAAGTGATTAATACGTTGATCAAATTGAAGCCATCTTCTGCAAAAGGTACATATGTTAAATCGATCAATATATCTTCTACTATGTCTCCGGGCATTGTTATTGATAAGGCGACAGTAACTGGATTGTAATCATGACAAGAGAAGAAAAAAATCAGATTATTGATGAGTTAAGCGAAAAGTTCGCGGTAACTCCGTACTTCTACATTGCAAGTACAGCCGGTTTAACAGTAGCTCAAGCTACAGAATTCCGTAGAATGTGTTTTTCAAGAGGTTTAGAATACAAAGTATTCAAAAACACTTTGATTGCAAAAGCATTAGAGAAAACGGGAAATGACTATTCTGCATTCAACGAAGGTGTATTGAAAGGTATGTCTGGAATCATTTTCTCCCCAGAAAATGCTAAAGTTCCAGCTAAATTGATCAAAGACTTCCGCAAAGAAGCAGGAAAGGATAAAATTGCATTCAAAGGCGCTTCTATTGAAGGTGGTTTATATATTGGTGAAGACCAATTAACAGCACTTGAGAATATCAAGTCGAAAAACGAGATGATTGGAGAGGTTATTGGCCTATTACAATCGCCTGCTAAAAACGTTATCTCTGCTCTTACAAGCGGCGAGAAGAAATTAGCTGGTATCGTAAAGACTTTAGGAGAGCGTCCTGAATAATTACCAGATTTAACCGGGTCATAAGACCCACAAAATAATTAATTCTTAACAATTAAATTTTCAAAAAATGGCAGATTTAAAAGCGTTCGCTGAACAATTAGTGAACTTAACTGTAAAAGAAGTAAATGAATTAGCTGCTATCCTTAAGGATGAGTACGGTATTGAGCCAGCTGCTGCTGGTGCTGTTGTAGTTGCAGGTCCTGCTGCTGGTGCTGGTGACGGTGCTGATGCTCCTGCTGAGAAAACATCTTTCGATGTGATCTTGAAAGCTGCTGGTCCTAACAAATTAGCTATCGTTAAATTAGTGAAAGACTTAACTGGTTTAGGTTTGAAAGAAGCTAAAGATGTAGTTGATGCTGCACCGAAAGCTGTTAAAGAAGGTGTATCTAAAGACGAAGCTGAAGGTTTGAAAAAATCTTTAGAAGAAGCTGGTGCTGAAGTTGAATTGAAATAATTCACACACTGATTTTATAAAAAAAGGGGATGGCAACATTCCCTTTTTTTTGCTTTATTTGAATTCTAATTGCCTTTTACCAAAACATTAACTCATGCGTGATTTGATACAATTACTTCCCGATGCCATAGCAAACCAAATTGCTGCCGGAGAAGTAGTACAAAGACCCGCTTCTGTGGTAAAAGAGCTCATGGAAAATGCCATTGACGCCCAGGCAACTTATATCCAACTCATCATCAAAGATGCAGGCAAAGGTGTCATTCAGGTCATCGATGATGGAACAGGTATGTCAGAAACAGATGCTCGAATGTGCTTCGAAAGACATGCGACTTCCAAAATTAGAAAAGCTGAAGATTTATTCAGCATCAAAACCATGGGCTTCCGAGGAGAAGCTATGGCTTCCATAGCATCAGTGGCTCAGGTTGAATTAAAAACCAGAAGAGAACAAGACGAATTAGGGACCTTAGTTCGAATAGAGGCCTCTAGCCTAAAAACTCAGGAAAGCATTCAGCATCCTGTAGGCACATCGATTACGGTTAAAAATTTATTCTATAATATCCCCGCACGGAGAAATTTCCTCAAATCGAATCCTGTGGAAATCCGCCACATTCTTGATGAGTTTCAACACGTAGCCCTTGCTCATCCCAATATTCGTTTTTCCTTTGTTCAAAATGAACAAGAAACCTATCAATTGCCCGCAGAAAAGCTCGGTAAACGAATTGTCGATTTATTTGGAAAAGGTTATCGAGAACAACTAGCCTCTTGTGAGGAAGACACCTCCTATGTCAGCATAAAAGGCTATGTGGGAAAACCAGAACATGCCAAAAAGACGCGGGGCGAACAGTTTTTCTTTGTCAATGATCGCTTCATTAAAAATGCCTACCTCAACCATGCGGTGATGAGTGCTTATGAAAGATTATTGCCAGAAGGTGCATTTCCATTCTATGTTTTGTTTTTAAGCATCGATCCTAGTCACATTGATATCAACGTTCATCCAACGAAAACGGAGATCAAATTTGACGACGAAAAGTCGATTTACGCCATTGTTCAAGCTGCCGTAAGAAAGACGTTAAGCATACATAACCTAATTCCTTCCTTGGATTTTGATACCAATGTCAATTTCAACATTCCTCATGTTCCTTCAAATCTAAACTCATCAAACAAAACAAGTACTTTTTCCCCAAGTACGGGTAATTCACATAAACATGTACAAGATGCCTGGAAAAAATTATACGAGGGTTTACAAGATAATATTCAGGCATTTGAACAACAAGCTCCCCAGGTAAAGCCAGCCTTATTTGAACATTCAAATAACGCTTCTGAAACTATTCTCCAGAGTAGAGCCAACCAAAGAGAAAATACAGCATTTAATTCCACAAATTTTCAGGTCATCCAAATTTTACAAAAATACTTAGCCCTAAGCTGGTCAAATGGTCTCATTTTGATTGATCAAAAAAGGGCTTATCAACGTATTCTATATGACCAATTTATGGATCATTTGCAGCGTAAAAATGGGGCATCTCAACAATTACTTTTCCCTAAATTATTACACATTAGTCCTGCCGACCAATTAATATTAGAGGAAATCAAAGAAGACCTCATCTATTTAGGTTTTCAATTGGCACTAGAAGAAGGGACTAAATATTGGGTAAAGGGGATACCCGCAGGTTTAGGAGAGGAAGACGGCCAATCCCTGCTCGAAGGGATTTTAGAACAGGTAAAACATGAAGCTAGCGATTTAGGTAAACACCGTAATGAAAAAATAGCCCAAGTCATGGCCAATAGGTCTGCCATCCGTTACCAACAAAAAAAATTGAGTTCTGAGGAGATGAATGCCTTAGTTGAACAATTATTCGCTAGCAGTAATCCCAACTCCTCCCCCAATGGAGAACAAATCAGTAGAGCTTTAGCTGCTCAAGAAATCATGGACTTGCTCAACTAAGACCTATTTTTTGAATTTAGCTTTCGAGGGATTGAATTGCTTTTTAGCCATTTTAACCACCGCATAAATCATATTGGCTACTGTGGCAGGAACCATAGTAATTAAGCCCATTCCTTGCTTGTAATCAGGATTTTGGTTTAAAAAATCATTGACATACTTATTTTTATGTCGCAAGGTTTCAAAATTCAAACTAGTTTCTTCCATTTTGAATGGAGTCTTTCGGACACGACTAAACCTTTCTATTTCAAAAAGATCATAAATCTTATGAATAATAGCTGTTTGAGAAGGTAGATTATTTTCATATCGCAAAAAGTTTTTGGTATACTCCCGAATAACCGAATATATAATTGGATTTATGGGATTGGAATAGAATACCACTTTTTTGGATAAATTCTTCAATTTTATGAAGATCATCTCCCAAAGAAAATCATGATAAGGCATTTTTACAATGTGCCTGTAATTTCTTTCTACCGATAATGTTAATCGAATTATAACTAAATCTTCATGGGTCAAGATGGTAAAATAGCAGAAACCAACCATCTTGTCTTTCACCATGAAACTCCAAACAAAAACTTCGTCAGGAACCGGTCGACAAAATGAGCCCCCCAAAGCTTCTTCTAGACTGAGATTAGGACCAATGGTATGTGATAAAATAGTATAAATGCCTGAAAACAAGTCTGATTGAATATCAATATCCTGTTTTTTTATGTGGTACTTTACAACCCTCATAGAACAAATTGAAATTAAAAGTACCCTTTACTATAAATTTAAGCCCTAAAGAAAGCGGAATTTTTTAAAATTATCATCCTATAGATGAATATCACAGCATTAAATTCATAAAATCATGTAAGCTAAAATTATTTAGCCAACTCCACAGCTCTGTCGCGTGCCGCAAATATTCCCTTTTGAAGGCCCAACCCTACTTCTTTTTCAGCAAAAGCCTTTAATGCCGCTTCAGTAGTTCCTCCTTTAGAAGCAACCGCTTGAATTAATTCATCCAAAGACTTATCGCTCGTTTGCATGAGATGATAAGAGCCTAACATTGTTTGTTTAACTAATAACGATGCCATGGAAGGATCAAAGCCCATTGCTATGCCTGCATCAATCATGTTTTTGATTAAATAAAAGAAATAAGCAGGTCCACTACCACTTAAACCAGTCACCGCATCCAATAGACTTTCTTCTTCTAAAAATACGGCACGGCCTGTTGAGTTGATTAAATTCTCCGCCAATCGAATATCTGATAAACCCACTTCAGGAGCAGAAGCAAACGCGGTCATACCCATACCCAATAGTGCCGGAGTATTAGGCATAGCTCGAATTATTAATGGATAGGATAGACTTTCCTGTAATTTTTTGATGGGTATCCCTGCCATAATGGAAAGAACCAATTGACTCGGACGCAAATATTGTTTTAACTCTTCCGAAACGGAAGGATAGTCTTGAGGCTTAACAGAAAGGATGACTAAATTAACTAATGATATTTTATCTGATATGGTATCTACTACAACCCCTGCTTTTTGTTCTTGTAGAATATCTCCTCGTTCCTTATTTTTTTCGATAAGCAAAAGGTCCTCTTTCTTAACTAAATTATATTGAATAAATGAGTTGGCAAATGCCATCCCCATATTTCCACAACCTATGATTGCAATTTTCATATGTTATTTTCCTTTAAATAAATCTTCTAAAAACTGATCTAAACTAGCTCCACGAAGGCCTTTTGCCATTATTTTGCCATCTTTATCCAACATAAATGTCATAGGAATAGCAGAAACTTGATAGGCCTGCGCTGCCACAGAATTCCAATACTGTAAGTCGGAAACATGTTTCCAAGTCAGCTGATCAGTTTCAATAGCCTTTAACCATGCACTTCTATCTTGATCTAAACTCACCCCAAAAATCTCAAAACCCTTATCTTTAAAACGGGCATAGGTTTTTATCACGTTGGGATTTTCTCGCCGACAAGGGCCGCACCAACTTGCCCAAAAATCAATTAAGACATATTTCCCACGTAAAGATGAGAGAGCTAGTTTTTCACCAGAAGGAGACGGCAAACTTATTTCAGGAGCTTCTGAGCCAACTTGAACACCCTTGAGCCGCTTGATATTTTCTAAAAACGGTTTGATTTGCGGGTGATTGGGTCTTGCCGCTTTAAACGTTTCGGCAATCGATTCTAAAGTCTGCATTTCCGACTCGATTGGAAGGAAATTCGTAGTCCATAGTGCCACCAAATTAGAACCCATCTGAGGAATTAAAGCTTTAATTTGGTTTAGAGCTAGATTTTGAGCCGTTTCAAATTCTTTTTGAATTCGAGTTTGAGATGCTGGTGTTTTTTGAATTTCGGCATTCCAAGCAATGACTTTTTTTTCTAGACCTTTTGAAATGGCCATCACTTGGTTCATCATTTTAATATTAATGGACTCTCCAGTTACGCTATAGGTCCCTGGCTTATCAGGAATATTGACTCCATCTGCTTCAATTTGCACCTGCTCATTGCCCTCCAAAATCACCATAATTTTTTGAGGATTGGCTATGTCATAGCAATTTATCAAATAAAAGCCGCCATTGTCTCTTACTTTCCCACGAAATAGGACAGAATTATTTTGATCTGGACTTAGCGAATCTATTTTAACAGCTTGTCCTCGACCATTGAGAAATTCCAAATAAATTTTCCGTTGAGGTACAATTTGCTTAAGCTTAACTTGAATAGTAAATTCTTGAGCCTTCACGGCAAAGGACAAGAAGATAAAAGCAAATAAACATATACGATGCATAGCTGTAGATTATTGTGTCAGAGCTTCCTGAACTAATTGATTAACTAATTTTGGGTCAGCTTTCCCTTTTGATTTCTTCATTACTTCCCCAATAAACAGGGCAATTAACCCCTTTTTACCTTTTTGGTATTCTTTAACTTTATCAGGAAAGGCTTTAATGACCTCTTGAACAAAATTGGTAAGCTCATCATTATTACTAGCTAAAGACCAGCCATTTTCTTCTACCAATTGTTTAGGACTTTTATCCCTTACTTGAATACAAAGTGGGAATAATTGATGAGCCGCTAAGTTATGGGTAATGACGCCTTGTTCTACTAGGTCCACAATTTCTGCTAAACTTTTAGGGCTTATTTCAAATTCGTGGATATGCAATAAACTTTCATTTAAATGGGATTTTACAGAACCCATCAACCAATTAGACAATGCTTTATAGGCCTTGGTGTTAGCAGCAGCTTCTTTAAAATACAAGGCCATTTCTTTGGTATCAGCTAAAAAATGGGCATCATAAGCGGGTAAGCCATATAGGTCTATCAATTCCAGTTCTTGCTCCCATGGGAGAAGTGGCATAGTCGATTTAATTTCATTGATCCAATCCTGAGTGATGTGCAAAGGTGCTAAATCTGGCTCAGGAAAATAACGATAGTCATTCATGGTTTCTTTCACACGCATGCTAGAAGTTCTTCCCGTATGAGCATCAAAAGTCCGTGTTTCCTGAATGATGGTTTCACCAGCATCTAACATAGCCGCTTGACGACTGCATTCATATTCTATGGCGCGTTGGATATTTCGAATGGAATTCATATTCTTGATTTCCACTTTGGTACCCAGTGTAGTCGTACCAATAGGTCTCAAAGAAATATTGACATCAGCGCGTAAAGATCCTTCTTCCATGTTTCCATCGCAAATCCCTAGATAGCGAACTAATTTTCGTACTTCAGAGACAAGAGCAAAGGCTTCATCAGAGGAATGCAAAGTTGGGTCAGTAACCATTTCTATTAAAGGTGTTCCTGCTCGATTGTAATCAATGAA
Source organism: Aquirufa sp. OSTEICH-129A (assembly GCF_054558355.1). Taxonomy (NCBI): domain Bacteria; kingdom Pseudomonadati; phylum Bacteroidota; class Cytophagia; order Cytophagales; family Flectobacillaceae; genus Aquirufa; species Aquirufa sp. OSTEICH-129A. Next base: position 587,613 of record NZ_JBPXKC010000002.1, read on the forward strand.
ACTAAATGGATTATCCCCTTCATGCATCGATTTCCCAGCATCTTCTTCTAAATGAATATGATGAAAAGAAATGTATTTTTCTTCCGTTTTTAATTTGACTTTTATTTTCCCGCCTATACAAATAGGTGTCTTATCTTGAGTAATTTGATACCCTTTTGGAAGATCTGGGTAAAAATAATTTTTACGATCAAAATATTGCCATTCATTAATTTCAGAACCAATAGCGATTCCCATTTTAATGGCATATTCCACTACTTTTTTATTTAAAAATGGCAAAGTGCCAGGATGACCCAAACTAATAGGGGATATTAAGGTATTAGCCTCCCAACCAAAGCGGACTGCGTCATGGGCAAATATTTTGGAATCCGTTTGCAATTGTGCATGGATTTCAAGTCCGATAACTGGTTGATAAGTAGCCGATTGAAATGTACTCACAGATTTGAAATAATTAGGTCATCAATAGTCTGTAAAGATACAAAAAAGGACAGGAAAGCTAGGCTTGGTGCTTGATTTTACACGTACAGGCGACCTTATGTTGATAATTTACCCAATAAGCGATTGAAATAAACACCCCTAATAACAGACCGAAAGCCCAGTCAAAGGAGTTTTTAGCCCATAAAACTTCAATCAGTTTTACCAAAACCGCTAAACCCAAATAAATCATGGGTAAGGGCTTACGATGTCTTTTGTAATCTTGAAAGAGAAGTATTAAGGCCAACAAGAAACTGGTAGAGACCAAAATCCATTCAAAAGTAGAAGTAAAGGCAAAGCTACTAGCAATGTATGGGGCAAAAAACAAAAAGATGGGAAGTGTCAAACAATGAATGGCACAGGCGATTGAAAAAAACAATCCCATTTTCTCTACTGGCAATAAATGTTTGTACCTTTTATACATTTAGATATTTTCCTAATTATTTAACTTCAAGTTTAAACTCTAGGTCTATATCGGTAGAACCAATTTCTTCGTCACCAGTTTTTGTCCGTTTTCCATTGGCTGGTGGCTGGTGTTTTAGAATTACATGAAGCTTACCAATTCCTTTGCCTTGAGTTTTACCTGTATTTTTCAAGCCCAGTGGTAAATTATTTTTATCCTTATCCTTTGCTTTGACCGAAAATAAAGAGGCCGGAGTTACTTTAAACACAAATAAATGAGCTTCTGCGTCTTCTTTAATTTTTTCGGTAACATCAACCTTTGTTTTTTTAGATTCATCATAAACTTTCACCTCCATTTCGTAGCTTTCATTGGCATCTAGCACAATGGATTCAAACTTATCGGGAGGAGTAATGGAATTAGCATCCAAATCTTGGAATGAGAAAGTCTTGGTGACATTCTTACTATTAGTAAACTCCAGATCCACCGTAGTGATAAGTTCATTATCATCGGTAGGTTCTACTTCTGGATCTTTTTTACAGGACAATAAGGTCAAACTCAAAAAGAAAACGGAATAAATTAGACGATTCATAAGTTATTAGTTTGCAATAGTGTTGCAAAGATAAAAAGAAAAATAATCAATGCAACAGTGTTGCAAAATAATTATCAAGGAATTTCTATTATTGGAGAAAAAAAATTAGCTGTTCGACATGTTCCGCAGAGTCATGTCGAATAATAGATTATTGGAATTTGTAATTCCATTTTAAAGGTTAAAATCGAAAACTGGCTGTTCGACATGTTCCGTAGGGTCATGTCGAATAATAGATAATTAGAATTTGTAATTCTATTTTTACAGTTTAAATTAAACGCTTCTTTATATCTAATGTCAAGGTATTTTTTTTTGGGAGAAAAAAAGAAACAAAAAAACTTAGTTTAAAATACGGTTAATCCTAAGACGAATTCCGCTTTGCGGAACCGATGATCACTCCGCATACGGCTTTAATTTTTGACGCAGGGCTAAACTATTCGCACTCGGTCAAAAATGCGCCTGCCGCTTCGCTCATGCTTCGTTCCCATTTTTCGTTGGGATTAACCTTTGAATGAAGAATGTAGAATGTAGAATGAAGAATGTAGAATGGTAAGGGATAGTGATTATAAGGATTTTGGTAGTAAATATCAATAAAGTAGATTTTATTTAGTAAGGTTTAGTAGATATTTGAAGAAAAAACAGATGAAATCTGACAATATCATTCAAATTAAAAGTTTTCAGTTTGCTTTATTAGTTATAAGAATTGTTCGGCAAATTCAACTAGATAAAAAAGAATATGTGTTAAGTAAGCAAATTTTAAGATCAGGAACATCCATTGGGGCAAATGTGGAAGAGGCGGTAGGAGGGTCCTCTAGGAGGGATTTTTATGCGAAAATGCATATTGCGTATAAAGAGGTTAGGGAAACAGGATATTGGATAAGACTTTTAAGGGAGTCGAATATTTATCAATAAGAGGAATTACAAATTAGATTAGACGAGCTGCTTAAAATTATTGGTAGTATTTTGAAATCTAGCCATTTATACCACTAATTCTACATTCTTCATTCTTCATTCTTCATTCTACATTCTTCATTCCTGTCTGGCATAAAAAAAGCCCACTAGAATCTAGCGGGCTTGATAATAATAACTTGGAGCTTACTTACTTTCCCGGGTTTGATCCCAGTATCATCAGCGGTGCGGGGCTTAACTTCTCTGTTCGAGATGGGAAGAGGTGAACACCCGTCCTATCGGCTCCATAAATCTTGCAAGGCTTAGCCTTTTTCCATATTGTGAGATAAAATAAACAGTCGTTGCATTTTTTTATAAAAGTAAGCTTTCGGGTAATTAGTACTACTCGACTTTGACATTACTGCCTTTACATCTGTAGCCTATCGACCGTGTCGTCTACACGGACCCTTCATGGAATACTCATCTTCAGGTCAGTTTCGCACTTAGATGCTTTCAGCGCTTATCTGGTCCCGACGTGGCTACTCAGCTATGCCCTTGGCAGAACAACTGATATACCAGCGGTCAGTCCAACTCGGTCCTCTCGTACTAAAGTCAGAACCTGTCAATATTCCTACGCCCACAACAGATAGGGACCGAACTGTCTCACGACGTTCTGAACCCAGCTCGCGTGCCACTTTAATCGGCGAACAGCCGAACCCTTGGGACCTTCTCCAGCCCCAGGATGTGACGAGCCGACATCGAGGTGCCAAACCTCCCCGTCGATGTGAGCTCTTGGGGGAGATCAGCCTGTTATCCCCAGAGTACCTTTTATCCTTTGAGCGATGGCTGTTCCATACTAAACCACCGGATCACTATATCCTACTTTCGTACCTGATCGACTTGTCGGTCTCACAGTCAAGCTCCCTTTTGCTATTGCACTCTACGCACGGTTACCAAGCGTGCTGAGGGAACCTTTGAAAGCCTCCGTTACTCTTTTGGAGGCGACCACCCCAGTCAAACTACCCACCAAGCAATGTCTCCCATTCAGGGATTAGAATTCCAGTACAAGAAGGGTGGTATTTCAACGTTGGCTCCCCGATGCCTAGCGACACCGGCTCACAGCCTCCCACCTATCCTACACATCCAGTACCAAAACTCAATGCTAAGCTATAGTAAAGGTTCATGGGGTCTTTCCGTCCCGTTGCGGGTAAACGGCATCTTCACCGTTACTACAATTTCACCGAGCTCACGGCTGAGACAGTGCCCAGATCGTTACACCATTCGTGCAGGTCGGAACTTACCCGACAAGGAATTTCGCTACCTTAGGACCGTTATAGTTACGGCCGCCGTTTACTGGGGCTTCAGTTCAATGCTTCGCCTTGCAGCTAACATCCCCCCTTAACCTTCCAGCACCGGGCAGGTGTCAGGCCTTATACGTCATCTTTCGATTTTGCAAAGCCATGTGTTTTTGTTAAACAGTCGCCTGGGCCATTTCTCTGCGGCCTCGATTACTCGAGGCTCCCTTTATCCCGAAGTTACAGGGTTAATTTGCCGAGTTCCTTAGCCGTGATTCACTCGAGCGCCTTAGAATATTCTTCTCGACCACCTGTGTCGGTTTACGGTACGGGTTACTTATTAGTTATACACGCCTAGACTTTTCTTGGAAGATCACTCGCTACACTCGTTTTGGCATTGCTGCCGCCTCTCAAAGACACTATTCCGTCAGTATCTGGTAACCCATTCTCTCCGTCATCTATTTGCCCAATAAGTAAGTACAGGAATATTAACCTGTTGTGCATTAGGTTGTCGCTCTCGCTAGACCCTTAGCCCCCGACTAACCCTCAGTTGATTAGCATAGCTGAGGAAACCTTAGTCTTTCGGCGTGAGGGTTTCTCGCCCTCATTATCGTTACTCATGCCTACATTTGCTTTTCTGATCGCTCCAGCCAAGCTTGTCGCTCAACCTTCGCCGCAATCAGAATGCTCCCCTACCAGTATATAAATATAATCCAAAGCTTCGGTACTTTACTTGATGCCCGTTTATTATCGATGCCCGCCTCGCTCGACCAGTGAGCTGTTACGCACTCTTTAAATGAATAGCTGCTTCCAAGCTAACATCCTGGCTGTCACTGCAATCAGACTTCCTTAGTTCAACTTAGTAAAGATTTTGGGACCTTAGCTGTTGGTCTGGGTTCTTTCCCTCTCGGATTGGGACCTTAGCACCCCAACCCTCACTCCCGGGTATATTTTAAGCCATTCAGAGTTCGTCAGGATTTGGTAGGATTTGACTCCCCCTAGTCCTATCGGTAGCTTTACCTGCTTAAAACTTGACCCCGAGGCTGTTCCTAAAAACATTTCGGGGAGTACGAGCTATTTCTCAGTTTGATTGGCCTTTCACCCCTACCCACAAGTCATCCAAATACTTTTCAACGTAAACTGGTTCGGTCCTCCACTCCGTTTTACCGGAGCTTCAACCTGCTCATGGGTAGATCACAAAGTTTCGCGTCTACTCCCACTGACTAAGCGCCCTATTCAGACTCGCTTTCGCTCCGGCTGCTCACATCTATGTGATTAACCTCGCCAGTGAAAGTAACTCGTAGGCTCATTATGCAAAAGGCACGCCGTCACCCCACGAAAGGGCTCCGACCGCTTGTAAGCGTATGGTTTCAGGGTCTTTTCACCCCCTTACTCAGGGTACTTTTCACCTTTCCTTCACAGTACTCGTTCACTATCGGTCTCTTGGTAGTATTTAGCCTTACCGGATGGTGCCGGCAGATTCAAAGGGGATTTCTCCAGTCCCCCCCTACTCAGGATACTCCTACAATAACATAAACTTACCAATACAGGGCTCTCACCTTCTACGGCCCGCCTTCCCAGACAGTTCTCGTTCATTTATATCATCGATATCGAAGTCCTACAACCCCAGTCTTGCCGCAACAACACTGGTTTGGGCTAATCCGCGTTCGCTCGCCACTACTTACGGAATCACTTTTGTTTTCTCTTCCTCTGCTTACTTAGATGTTTCAGTTCAGCAGGTTTGCCTTCTATTTAAATAGAATACTAGATCTTCAATCTAGTGGGTTGCCCCATTCGGAAATCTTCGGATTAATGGTCTTGTGCACCTCCCCGAAGCTTATCGCAGCTTAACACGTCCTTCGTCGCCTCCAAGAGCCTAGGCATCCCCCATACGCCCTTATTTCACTTACTCTCTAATATCTTCATGCCCGAAGGCAATCGCTATCTATTTTTGCTCTTACTCTTTACTTTATTCTCACAATATGTCAAAGAACCTTGTGTAAACTTCCATGAATAAATTCATTTGGTCTACATCGTTTCCCTTATGTTCTACTTCCGTTGAAGTAGGAGGGAGGATAATTAATTGGTGGAGAATAACGGATTCGAACCGTTGACCCCCTGCGTGCAAGGCAGGTGCTCTAGCCAGCTGAGCTAATCCCCCAATTTTAATTGGGTTTTAATGTTAATCTCTTCATTCATTAGACTCGTTAG
>NZ_JBPXKC010000022.1:0-303 GCF_054558355.1 Aquirufa sp. OSTEICH-129A
GAGTGAATGTAAAGGTTCCAGCACCACCGGTACCCGTATAAATCATTCCATCACTAGTTAAATTAGCTACTCCACTTGTAAAGTCTCCAGCTTGATTCAATACATTGGTTCCTCCAGATCCTAAACCCGTCACCGTTCCTCCTAAGGAATTAGTCACCGTTACATTGTTTGCCGAAGCATCAAATCCAGTAGCAGTATTACCATAAGCATCTTGTGCAGTTAAGGTATTCGTTCCTGTAAAGGCTGTGCCATTAATCTGAGGACTAGCTAAGCTTACTGCCAATTTCGTCATCGTCGATGAAC
>NZ_JBPXKC010000023.1:0-287 GCF_054558355.1 Aquirufa sp. OSTEICH-129A
TAAGCTTACTGCCAATTTCGTCATCGTCGATGAACCAACTGTCACATTCAAAGTTCCGCCTGTGTTCGAGTTAATTGTACCATCACTCGCATTCACCGTAGCTGATTCTGCTTTGTACAAAATCATGGTTGCTGAGGCCACACCCGCTGTAAAGGTCATGCTGGTTCCGGTACCAAAGTTCGTACCCGCTACCGTTGGTGTCGTCGCTGGACTTGGTGAAGCATTCGCTCCTGAGAATGTAATTGTTTTAGCGCCTGTATACGTAGTAGCTGTATTGCCATTTGCAT